>NZ_LMPH01000003.1:0-392692 GCF_001423785.1 Microbacterium sp. Leaf179
GACACCGCCGGACTTCTTTTAGTCGGAATGGCCACCCAATGTTGGGTGGCCATTCCGCATTTACGGGCACATTTCGTGTTCGTGGTCAGCGCCGGGTGGCGTTCCCTGTTGTGGGGGACGCCACCCGGCGCTTCGTCGTACCCCGACGACGGTCGCGACGGTTTGCCGAGAGGCGCCGTCCCTCTCCTGGCTGTTCGCCGCGCGGGGTCGATGAGGCTGACGCGGCGTCGGGCCGGGGCTACGCTGACGGCACCGACTGGAAGGATCGACCCATGCGTTTCTCTCACCTGGGCGCGGAGCCGCGTATCCACCCCGACGCCGTGGTCGCTTCGACAGCGGTCATCAGCGGTGACGTCGTGATCGGCGCGGGATGCCAGGTGCTGCATGGTGCCGTCCTCACGTCCGAGGGGAGCCGCATCGTGCTGGGCGAGAACACGATCGTGATGGAGAACGCCCTCATCCGCGCGAGCGCCACGCACCCCGTGCACATCGGCGCGCACACCCTGGTGGGTCCGATGGCGAGCGTCGCCGGAGCCGATATCGGCGACGAGGTGTTCCTGGCCACCGGCACACGGATCTTCAACGGGGCCGAGATCGGTGACCGCAGCGAAGTGCGGATCAACGCCGTCGTGCACCTGCGCACCGTGTTGCCGCCCGAGACGGTGGTTCCGATCGGGTGGGTCGCGGTGGGCGACCCGCTCCGTCTGCTCTCGCCGGATCGGCACGACGAGATCTGGGCGGCGCAGAAGGAACTCGACTTCCCCGGCTACGTCTTCGGGCTCGATCGTGAGACGCCGGATCTGATGGTGCAACTGACCGAGCGGTACGGTCGCAGCCTGTCGCGACACGCGTCCGATCGAGCCGTCGACTGAGGCCACCGCGCGCGGTTGGTCTGCGCGAGGGATGGCCGGTGAGCGGCAGGGACGACAACTCGTCGTGACGTGCGAAGCGCCGACCCCCTCGAAAGGGAGCCGGCGCATCGCGGTGACGAGGGGTCGATCACCCGGTGTTCTGGAGTCCCGCGGCCACACCGCTCACCGAGAGCAGCAGCAGGCGCTGCTGTTCGGCATCCGGTGTCTCGGAGGTGTTCGCCGCGTCGCGCAGGGCGCGGAGCGCCCGCAACTGCAGCAGCGAGAGCGCGTCGACGTAAGGGCTGCGCATCTTGACCGCGCGCTGCAGCACGGGCTTGTTGCCCAGCAGATCGCCGCCGGTGATGCGCTCGACCCACGACCGGGTGAGCAGCATCTCGTCCATCACGAGCCCCGCGAGGTCGTCACGGTCGCCGAGTGCCAGGTAGCGGCGGGCGATGCGCTCGTCGGCCTTCGCGAGGCTCATCGCGACGTTGTCGATCATGGTGCGGAACAGCGGCCACTGCTCGTACGCGTCGCGCAGGCGCGGCTCATCGCCGACGGCGTCGAGCGCCGTGCCCAGGCCGAACCAGCCGGCGAGGTTGATGCGCGCCTGCGTCCACGAGAACACCCAGGGAATGGCTCGGAGGTCTTCGAGCGACTCGACCGAGAGGCCGCGTCGCGCGGGGCGAGAGCCCAATGCCAGGTGACCGAGCTCTTCCATCGGCGTGACCGTGGCGAACCACGGTGCGAAGCCGGGAGCCTTCACGAGGGCGAAGAAACGCTCCCGCGAGGCGACGTCCATCGTGCTCGCGACATCGGCGAACGCCTCAGCGGCCCCACGGTTGCGGCGCTCGATCGAGGGGGAGGATGCCGTGAGCACGGCCGCCGCGACCTGATCGATGTGGCGCATGGCGATGTCGGCATCGCCGTAGCGGGCGAAGATGACCTCGCCCTGCTCGGTGAGCTTGAACCGGCCGTCGACGGAGTGCGGGGGCTGCGCGAGGATCGCGGAGTTGGCGGGTCCGCCGCCTCGTCCGAGCGCACCACCGCGACCGTGGAAGAGCGTCAGCTCGATGCCCTCGGTCTCGGCCCACGTCGAGATCTTCGCCTGGGCCTCGTACAGCGCGAGGTTCGCCGCGACCGGTCCGACGTCTTTGGAGGAGTCGGAGTAACCCAGCATGACCTCGAGTCGTCGACCCGTGGCCTCCAGTCGAGTCACGAACGACGGATGCGACACGATCTCGGCGAGGATGCCGGGGGCGGCCTGCAGGTCGGCGAACGTCTCGAAGAGTGGGATGACGTCGAGGACGGGCACGTTTTCACCCGGGCCCATCGCGAACGCGGCCAGTTCGTGCACGTTGGCGAGGTCTTCGGCCGACTGCGTGAACGACACGATGTACCGACCGGCGGCGCGGGGCCCGAAGCGCTCCTGCACGTAGGCGATGGAACGGAAGACCTCGAGCACCTCGTCGGTCTGCTCGCTACGGGCACCGCCCGCGCGGAGGTCCTCGAGCACCTTCCGGTGCACGGCCGAGTGCTGCCGCACCTCGAGCTCGGTGAGGTGGAAGCCGTAGGTCTCGACCTGCCACACCAGGCGCTGCAGGGCACCGTAGGCCTGACGTGCCGCTCCGGCGGCGACGAGTGAATCCTGCACCGTCCGCAGATCGGCGAGAAGGTGCTCGGGGTCGCGGTAGGCGAGGTCGGCGTTGCGGGACCGGGTCGCGGCGATCTTGCGTGCCAGCAACAGCATGATGCGGCGGTGGGGTTCGTCGGGGGAGCGCTCGGCGATCTCGGCCGCGGCGTCTTCGTCGGCGGCGCGCAGACGGTGCCACAGGGTGACGAGGGCATCGCTCGGCGGCGTGGACTCGGCATCGAGGGTCAGTCCGCGACCCACGCGCTGCGTGGTGCGTTCGAGGCCCAGCAGCACATGCTCGCTCGCGATCGCTGCGGCCTTGCGGGTGACGGATGCCGTGACGAAGGGGTTTCCGTCGCGGTCGCCGCCGACCCACGAGCCGACGCGCACGAACGGCTTCACGATCGGGGCTCGGGAACCGGCGTGCTCGCCCTGCAGGATGTCGTCGATGCGGCGGTACACGCGCGGCACGGCGGTGTAGAGCGTCTCGTCGAACACCGACATGACCGAGCGCACCTCGTCGACGGGCGACGGCTTCTCGCGGCGGAGGGGGGCGGTGCGCCACAGCGTGTCGATCTCTTCGAGCATGCGGCGCTCGGTTCGACGGCTCTCGGTGCCACCGTCGGAGGCGGCGTCGTGCTCGGCGAGCAGCTCCGACAGGCGACGGATGCTCGTGGAGATCGCGCGGCGGCGGGCTTCGGTGGGGTGAGCCGTGAAGACCGGGTGGAAGCGCAGCGCTTGGAGGCGCGCGAGCGCGGTCTCTTCGCCCACCTCGTTCGACAGCCGCTCGTATGCCGTCGCGATCGTGTCGGGCGTGCCGGAGCGCGACGGGTTGTCGCCTCGCTCGCGCAGCACGCGCACGCGCTGATGCTCCTCGACGAGGTTGACGAGGTGGAAGTAGGCCGTGAAGGCACGGGCCACCTCGTCGGCCCGCGCGATCGAGAAGCCGTCGGCGATGGCCGCGGCCCGCTCGAACGCTTCGGGCGTCTCGTCGGTGTAGGCCTGGATCGTCGCCGAGCGCAGCCGCTCGACATCGTCGTACAGGCCGGGGGAGCCGCTCTCCTGAAGGACGCGGCCGAGCAGCGAGCCGAGCAGTCGCACGTCGGCGCGCATCTGTTCGGGGAGCTCTTGGCCGGCTTCGAAGCGGCCCACGAGGTCGATGGCCTCGGTCGGGGTCAGTTCACGCACAGCCCCAGATTATCGGCGTCCGGTGACGTGTGAATGACGCCGGGACGGCGTGCGACGGCGCACGGGCATGGGGAGAAGCCGTGGCCGTGCAGTCCGCGTGGCCCAAAGCCGGACATCCTCCGGGCGAAACAGCCTCGCACCGCACACATCGGCGTCGAAGGGGGTTTGTGGTCGCAATCGTCCGGAGTCGGTTCGGGCGGTGTTTCCAGAACGATCGCCCGCGGCCGGTCCACCGCACGGGTCGCGGCCGCGCGGGGGATACTCGGGGCACCGGCGCCGTCGGCGCTGCGAGAGGAGACGCCGTGAGCGACGATGCCCTGCGAGAAGCGGCCGAGACCATGCGGGCCGTGCGCGAACGCTGCGCGTGGACGAAGACGATCGACCACGCGGCCCTCGTGCCCTACCTCGTCGAAGAGAGCGCCGAGGTGATCGACGCCGTCGAGTCGGGCACTCGCGCCGACCTGCGCGAGGAACTCGGCGATCTGCTGTGGCAGGTGCTGTTCCACGCCGAGATCGCGTCGGGCGACCCCGTCGACCCCTTCGACATCGACGACGTCGCTCGCGGACTCACCGAGAAGATGGTGCGCCGGCATCCGCACGTCTTCGCCGGGGCCGTGGCATCCACTCCCGAGGAAGTGCTCGTGCACTGGAACGCGGCGAAGGCGGCCGAGAAGAGCGAGCGCACGAGTGTCCTCGACGGGGTCAGCGACCACATGCCCGCGCTCGCGCTCGCGCAGAAGCTGGTCGGCAAGGCCGCGCAGGTGGGCGTGCACGCGCCGACGCACCGGCTCGCCGATCCCGCGACCGAGGCGGAGCTGGGCGACGCGCTGCTGGCGCTGGTGCAGCAGGGGCGCGACCGGGGCTGGGACGCCGAGCGCGCCCTGCGCGAGCGACTCCGCTCCCTGCGCGCCGACGTCACGGCGGCCGAGGCCGCGCCGGGCGCCCCCTGACCCCCGCCCCGGCGTCACGAGCGCACACGTCGTGGCCGAGGGCACACGTCGTCGCGGGTGTTCTCGGCGTTGGCGTGTGCTCTCGACGGCGACGGCGCGAGCGCACCGGCGGGGGCTGAGACAATGGACGCGTGGCATCCGTGAACCCGCCGCGCGGCATGCGCGACTTCCTCCCCGCTGACAAGGCCCGTCGCGAGCGCGTGCTCGCCGTCATCCGCGAGCGCTACCGCGCCCACGGCTTCGACGAGATCGAGACGCCCGTGATGGAGGAGTACTCGCGGCTGCACGCCGGGATCGGCGGCGACAACGAGAAGCTGTCGTTCAGCATCCTGAAGCGGGGAATGGATGCCGAGGGCATCCGCGCCGCCGCCGACGACCCGGCCGCTCTCGCCGACCTCGGCCTGCGTTACGACCTCACCGTTCCGCTCGCCCGGTTCTACGCCACGAACCGTGCCCAGCTGCCGACGGTGTTCCGCGCGATCCAGATGGCGCCGGTCTGGCGGGCGGAGCGCCCCCAGAAGGGCCGGTACCGCCAGTTCCTGCAGTGCGACATCGACATCATCGGCGACGCGTCGGCCCGCGCCGAGGCCGAGCTGATGACGGCGAGCCTCGACGTGCTCGACGCGCTGGGGCTCGAGGGCGGAACGATCCGCGTCAACGACCGTCGCGTCCTCGACGCGATGCTCGACGTGTTCGGCTTCGCCCCCGACGAGCGGCCCGGGGTCCTGATCACGATCGACAAGCTCGACAAGATCGGTGCCTCGGGTGTCGTCGCCGAGCTACGCGACCGCGGAGCGACGCCCGAGGCCGCCGACGCCGTCGCGGCCTATCTCGAACGTCCTCGCCCCGACGACGCGCGCTTCGACGACGCCGGCATCCGCGCGGCTCTGCCCGACGGCATCCCCGACGAGGTCATCGCGCACCTCGTAGCCCTCGGCGAGACGGTGGCCGCCGCGCGCGGCGCCGACGCGCCGCTGGTCTTCGACCCGTTCCTCGTTCGAGGCATGGGGTACTACACCGGCACGATCTTCGAGCTGGCCCACCCGAGCGTCGACTACTCGCTGGGCGGGGGCGGTCGTTACGACGGCATGATCGGGCGTTTCCTCGGTCAGGACGTTCCGGCCGTGGGGTTCTCGATCGGTTTCGAGCGCATCGTCGAGCTGCTGCAGGACGCCGTGGACACGGGCGAGCGAGCCGTGGTGCTCGTGCACGATCGCGACGTCGCACTCGAGGACCTGCTGCGGGTGAAGGCGGAGCTCGTGGCCGATGGCGCACGCGTGCGCCTGGAGCAGCGCACGAAGAACCTCAAGGCCCTCCTCGAACGGGCGAGCGCCGACGGCTACACGTCGTTCGCGACGGTGAATGCCGGAACGACGGGCGCGTCGCTCGAGATCAAGCCGCTCGGCTGAGAGTCGCCGCGTCGCCCGGCGGCCACGCCTCGGTCACCCGGTGTTCACGTCGGCGAGGTGTGATCGGGACATGCGTCGCGCGAGGGTTCGACGGCCCGTTCGACGGCCGGTGACCCTCGCCGCCGCGTCGTCGGTCGCGGTGCTGGGGGCCACGGCGGTGGCCCTGCGTACCCTCATCTCGCGTCAGGCGGCGATCGCGCGGCGCCGCATCGGCAAGCCGCTCGGGGAACAGGCTCTGGATGCCGACCGCGTCTGGCGCCGGAAGAAGCACGACGGTCGACCGGTCGAGCTGCTGGTGCTGGGGGACTCGATCGCCGCGGGTCTGGGCGCCGGACACCGACGCGACACCCTGGGGGCTCGGCTCGCCAAGGGCATCGCCCGCGCAGCCGCGCGACCCGTGCGCCTGCGCACCGCCGCGGTCGTAGGATCGGAGACCTCGGCTCTCGCGGCGCAGATCGCCGCCCTTCCGCCCGACTACCGCGCCGACGTCGCCGTCGTCGTGGTGGGCGGCAACGACGTCACGCACCGCGTTCCCCCCGTGCGCGCCGCGGCGCAGCTCGAGCAGGCCGTCGGCGCCTTGACGGCCCGGGGGACGGCCGTGGTCGTGGGAACCTGCCCCGACCTCGGCACGCTGCGCGCGGTGCCGCAGCCGCTGCGCACCCTCGCGTCGCGCTCCTCGCGCCAGCTGGCGGCGGCGCAGGCCCGCGCCGCCGAGCGTGCCGGCGCGCGAGTGGTGGGCCTGGCCCGGGCGGTGGGACCGGTCTTCGCCGAACGCCCCGACGAGATGTTCAGCATCGACCGCTTCCACCCCAGCGCCCTGGGTTACCGGCGCACGGCCGAGGCCCTGCTGCCGGCGGTGCTGGGCGCCCTCCGGGGCGACGCGGAGCCGTCGCCCTCGGTGTCGCCGCGGCCTTCCGCCGACGTCCCGGCCAACCCATAGCTCACGGTCGTACCGTTCCCCCACGCCTCCTCTGCACATCCTCCTGACCACCTGGCGCGCCGACCCCCTCACGCTCGGCGTGCTGTTCGTGGCATCCGCGGCCTACCTCGTCGGTGTCGCGCGTCTGCGTCGTCGAGGCGAGAAGTGGCCCCTGCGCCGGACGATCGGGTTCTTCGCACTCGGGCTCCTGCCGTACGCCGCGATCGAGCTCGGATTCCTCGCGGTCTTCTCGGCCGAGCTCCGCTGGGCGTTCTCGACCCGCATCGCGCTGCTGATCTTCGCCGTCCCGGCCGGGATCGCCGCCGGACGCCCGCTCGACCTGGCCGCCCGACTGGGAGCGGGCGCCGTGATCGAGCGCGTCCTCGCCTCCCGCGTCACGCGGATCTTCGGCAACGCGATGGTGGCCACCGTCGTCATCGCCGCGGTGTCCTGCCTCTTCTTGACCCCGCTCGCCGGCATCCTGCGTGTGAACCCCGTCGTCGAGGCGTCGCTGGGGGTGGTCGTGCCGCTCGTCGGGCTCGCGATGGTGCTGCCGATGATGGCGTTGGGGGCCGTGCACACGGGCACCTTCATCGCGATCGAGTTCCTGCTGGCTTTCGTCGAGCTGCTGATCGACTCCGTCCCCGGGCTGCTGCTGCGCCTCAACGACTCGGTCGTCGACCTGATCCCGGATGCCGTGCAGACGATGTCGTGGTGGCCGTCGACGCTGCACGATCAGCATCTCGCCGGCGACATGATCTGGTTCATCGCCGAGTTCGCCGACGTGCCGATCCTCGTCATCCTGCTCGTCCGCTGGATGCGCACCGACCGCGTCGAGGCCCAGGGCTTCGACGAGCTCTCCGACGAGGAGTACGACGAGATGACCCGCGCGCACCTGCGCGGCGAACGCTGACGCGCGTTGACCCACGACCGCCGCCCCGCCAGGCTGGGACCGTGCCCACCCACGACGACGTCGACGCCTTCCTGACCCGCACGCTCGTCGGCTTCGACCCGATCCTGGATGCCGCGCTCTCGGCGCAGCACGCGGCGGGCCTCCCCTCGATCGAGGTCGCCCCCGTCAACGCCAAGTTCCTGCACCTGCTCACGCGTATCGCCGGCGCTCGCCGCGTGCTCGAGATCGGCACCCTCGGCGGATACTCGACGATCTGGTTCGCCCGCGCCGTCGGCGAGGGAGGCCGGGTCGTGTCGATCGAGGCCGAATCGGCCAACGCCGATGTCGCGCGGGCCAACCTGCGGCGCGCCGGCGTGGCCGACCGTGTCGACGTGCGCGTCGGGCGGGGAGCCGACGTGCTCCCCACCCTCGAGGGCGAGGAGGCTTTCGACCTCGTCTTCATCGACGCCGACAAGGAATCCAACACGCTGTACCTCGACTGGGCCGCACGGCTCGGGCGTCCGGGCACGGTCGTCGTGCTCGACAACGTCGTGCGCGGGGGAGACGTCGCCGATGCCGACACCACCGACTCGAAGGTGCAGGGCGCGCGCCGCGGCATCCTGATGCTCGGAAGCGACCCCCGCTTCGACGCCACCGCCCTGCAGACCCTCGACCGCAAGGGGTGGGACGGTGTGGCCCTCGCGATCGTCGTGGATGCCGGGGAGGTCGGCGCCGGGTCTTGACGCAGGCGGCCGCGGGCGTGGCGAAGCGGAGTCCGACGCGGAATGACGCTCTGGCCCACGAGCGTCGGGGGCGGTCACTAGACTCGACCACGGACCGATGACGCTCCGCCCTCTTTCACTCAAGAACCAACGAGGAGTCCTTCGTGGCACTTATCGAGGCTGTCAACGCGCGCGAGATTCTGGATTCGCGCGGAAACCCGACCGTCGAGGTGGAGGTGCTCCTCGACGACGGCATCGTTCAGCGCGCGGCTGTTCCCTCCGGCGCATCCACCGGCGCCTTCGAGGCCTACGAGCTGCGTGACGGCGACAAGAGCCGCTACAGCGGCAAGGGCGTGCTCAAGGCCGTCGCCGCTGTCGTCGACGAGCTGGGCCCCGCCATCGAGGGCGTCGAAGCCAGCGAGCAGCGCATCATCGACGAGATCCTCATCGAGACCGACGGTACCGAGAACAAGTCGCGCACCGGCGCCAACGCCATCCTGGGCGTCTCGCTCGCCGTCGCCAAGGCCGCCGCCGACAGCGCCGACCTGCCCCTGTTCCGCTACCTCGGCGGCCCCAACGCGCACCTGCTGCCCGTTCCGCTGTTCAACGTCATCAACGGTGGCGAGCACGCCGACAACGGCATCGACTTCCAGGAGTTCTTCCTCGCGCCCATCGGCGCCGAGACCTACCGCGAATCGCTCCGCTGGGGCACCGAGGTCTACCACGTCCTCAAGGGCGAGCTGAAGTCCGCGGGTTACAACACCGGTCTCGGCGACGAGGGCGGCTTCGCCCCCGACCTGCCCAGCAACCGCGAGGGCCTCGACTTCCTCATCCGCGCGATCGAGAAGGCCGGCTTCACCCCCGGTCAGGACATCGCCGTCGGCCTCGACGTCGCCGCCACCGAGTTCTTCAAGGACGGCGTCTACACCGTCGAGGGCAAGGAGTGGAGCGTCGACACGCTCGTCGACTACTTCGCCGACCTCGTCGCGAACTTCCCGATCGTCACGATCGAAGACGCGCTCGCCGAAGACGACTGGGACGGCTGGAAGAAGCTCACCGACGCCATCGGCTCGAAGGTGCAGCTCGTCGGCGACGACCTGTTCGTCACCAACCCCCAGCGTCTGCAGAAGGGCATCGACCTCGGCATCGCCAACTCGCTGCTCGTGAAGGTCAACCAGATCGGCACGCTGAGCGAGACGCTGGATGCCATCAACCTGGCCACCCGTTCGGGCTACACCTCGATGCTGTCGCACCGCTCGGGTGAGACCGAGGACACCACGATCGCCGACCTCGCCGTCGCCGTGAACGCCGGCCAGATCAAGACCGGTGCCCCGGCGCGCAGCGAGCGCGTCGCGAAGTACAACCAGCTGCTCCGCATCGAAGAAGACCTCGGCGACGCCGCGGTGTTCGCGGGCCGCTCGGCGTTCCCCCGCTTCAAGGGCTGATCGTCCGACGAAAGGAGAGGGAGCCCTACGGCTTCCTCTCCTTTCGCGTTTCCGTGCACGCGCCGGGGGCTCGGCGCGTCCCCGGGGCCCCGCAGGTCGGCGACGTAGACTCGGCTCCGCCCGTCGCCCGTGACCGCGCGGGCGAGAACGAGAGGGGATGCCGTGGACCGACCGACATTGCCTCCCCGCCGGCCCGTGGCATCCGGTGCCACGCCCGCGAAGAAGACCGGCACGAAGAAGTCGGCGAAGGCCGCCCCGTCACCCCGTGCGTCCCGCTCGACGCCGTCGACCCCGCGGCGCGTCGACGTGCGCGAGTGGCTCGGCAAGGTGCGCGTGTCGGGCTTCGTCGTCATCATGCTGGGGCTCGTCGTGCTCGGCACCTTCGTGCTCGTGCCGACCGTGGGCACCTACATGGATCAGCGTCAGCAGATCCAGGCGCTGGAGAACGCGGTCGCCGTCAGCCGCGACGACGTCGCCGAACTGGAGTCGCAGCGAGAGCGCTGGTCCGACCCCGCCTACATCACCACTCAGGCACGCGAGCGGTTGTACTACACGTTCCCCGGCGAGGTCGTGTACCTCATCGACAACGACCTGCCCGTCTCGGCCACCCCCCAAGAGCAGCAGGACGTCAGCGAGGACGTGGGTCAGACCCGCACCGACTGGATGGCGCAGCTCGTGCGCTCGGTCGCCGACTCGGGTGCCGCGCAGGTGGCCGTGCCGACCACGGTCGAGATCGGCGTGCCCGACCCCACCCCCGCACCCGAGGCGACGCCCGCCCCGTGAGCGGCGACAGCGACGGGCGCTCCCGTCGCGCGACCCGCGGGGCTCCCGTCGCGCTCGGACTCCGGCCGCCGACGCCGATCTCGCGGAACGCCGAGACCGGACCGGTACCCTGGGAGCGATGACTACCACGCACCTTCCCCCCGCGTCCGACGCCGACCTCGCCGTGCTGCAGGCGCAGCTGGGTCGCGTGCCCCGCGGGGTCATCGGCATCGCCGCGCGGTGCATCTGCGGCAACCCGACCGTCGTGGCCACGTCGCCCAGACTCGACGACGGCAGCCCGTTTCCGACGTTCTACTACCTCACGCACCCCGCGGCCACGGCGGCGATGTCGGCGCTCGAGGCCGGTCACGTCATGGTGGAGTTCACCGACGAGCTCGCCGCAGACGAAGACCTGCGCGGCGCGTACCTCGCCGCGCACGAGGCCTACCTGCGCGATCGCGCGGCGTACGGCGAGCCCGAGGAGATCGCGGGGATCTCGGCGGGCGGCATGCCCACCCGGGTGAAGTGTCTGCACGCCCTCGCCGGTCACTCCCTGGCCGCCGGGCCGGGTGTGAACCCCATCGGCGATCGTGCACTTGAGCGCGGCACCTTCTCGCCCGAGCGCTGCGAGTGCGAGAGCCCCGGGACCGGCGGATGAAACGCGTCGTCGCGGGGGTGGCATCCATCGTCGTCGCGATGGTGCTGACCGGCGCGGCGACCGCTCCGCCCGTGCTGACCGGCACGCCTCCCTCGGCCCCCGCGAACGCGACACCGGCCCCGCCGGTGCCCGAGGACCCCACCGACTCCGTCCGCGCGTCGGAGTACTGGCTCGACCAGTACGGCGTGCGCGAGGCGTGGAACACCACGCGCGGCGCCGGACAGAAGATCGCGATCATCGACACCGGGATCGGGCGCGGCCCCGTCGAGTTCAACGGCGCGATCGCGGGGGGCACCGACGTATCGGGTGTCGGTTCGTCGGACGGGCGCACCCCGGTCGGCGCCGTCGACGCCAACCACGGCAGCTGGGTCGCCTCGCTCGCGGCTTCGCGGGGGACCGGTAACGGCCGCGGCATGATCGGGGTGGCACCCGAAGCGGAGCTGCTGTCGATCTCGGTCGGGTTCGGCGCCTCGACGACCAAGCCGTTCACCGAGCAGATCGCCGAGGCGATGAGGTGGGCGGTCGACAACGGTGCGACCGTCATCAACCTGTCGCTGACCACCAACACCCTCGACTGGGACCGCAGCTGGGACGACGCGTTCGAGTACGCCTTCGACAACGACGTCGTGGTGGTCGTCGCCGCGGGCAACCGGGGGAGTGGTACCGACCGCGTCGGGGCGCCCGCCACGATCCCGGGCGTCCTCGCCGTGGGCGGCGTCGACCCGAACGGCACCGCGAGCAGCAGCGCGTCGACGCAGGGCATCACGATCGGGCTGTCGGCGCCGAGTGAGCGCCTGCGCGGGGTGTCGGCCGACGGCACGCTCGTGCAATGGAACGGCACGAGCGGGGCCGCTCCCATCGTCGCCGGCATCGCCGCCCTCGTTCGCGCGGCCCACCCCGACCTGGATGCCGATAACGTCCTCAACCGTCTGATCAGCACCGCGAAGCCCGCCGCCGGCGCCACGACCGTGCCCGACAAGCTCTACGGTTACGGACTCGTCAACGCGGCGGCAGCCATCTCGGCGCGGGTCGACACCGTCTCGGAGAACCCGCTCGGGAGCCTGTCGGAGTGGATCCGGCTCTACCGTCGGGCCGACGCGGAACCCGCGCCGACCCCGACCGCCACGGCGGTCGAGATCCCACCGCTGCCGCCGGTGACATCGGCGCCCGAGGCGGGTTCGCCTCTGCTGCCGTCGCGCGATAGCGTTCTGTACGGATCGCTGCCGCTCGGCGCGGGCACACTGGCCGCTATAATGATTGCGCTCGGTGTCACTGCTGCTGCCCGGCGAATAAGACAGGCGCGCATCTCCCGCGAGCCGAGCCGCACCACAAACGAGGAGTCCCTCACATCGTGACCACTACCGTGCCCAGAATCCTCATCGTCGGTGGGGGCTACGCAGGTTTCTACACCGCGTGGAAGCTCGAGAAGCTCCTCGGCCGTAACGAGGCCGAAGTCACGCTCGTCGACCCGCTGCCGTACATGACGTACCAGCCGTTCCTCCCCGAGGTCGCCGCCGGCGAGATCGAGCCGCGCCACGTCGTGGTGAGCCTGCGCCGCCACCTCAAGCGCACCACCGTCATCGCGGGCAAGATCACCGGGATCTCGCACGCCACCAAGTCGGCGACGATCACTCCGATCGCCGGTGACGAGACGTTCGAGCAGAGCTACGACCACATCGTCGTGACCGCCGGCGCCGTGTCGCGCACGTTCCCGATCCCGGGCATCGCCGACAACGCCATCGGGCTCAAGACCATCGAAGAGGCCGTGGCCATCCGCGACCGCCTCACGTCGAACTTCGACAAGGCATCGGTGCTGCCCGCCGGTCCCGAGCGGGACCGCCTGCTGACCGTCGTCGTCGTCGGTGGTGGCTTCGCCGGCATCGAGGTCTTCGCGGAGCTCCGCGCCTACGCGTCGTCGCTGCTCAAGCAGTACCCCACGCTCGCGTTCGAGGACACGCACTTCCACCTCATCGAGGCCATGGGCCGCATCATGCCCGAGGTGTCGCAGAAGACGAGCGAGTGGGTGCTCGCCGACCTCGCGAAGAAGGGTGCCTTCGTGCACCTCGACACGCAGGTCAAGGGCGCCGTCGACGGCGTCATCGAGCTGTCGACCGGCGAGAACCTGCCGACCGACCTCATCATCTGGACCGCGGGTGTCATGGCCAACCCCACGGTCGTCCGCGGCAGCGACCTGCCCGTCGAAGAGCGTGGTCGCATCCGCACGCGCCCCGACCTGCGCGTCGGCACCGAAGAAGAGATCGTCCAGGGTGCCTGGGCCGCCGGCGACGTGTCGGCCGTTCCCGACCTGTCGGGTGGCGGCGTGGGCGGCTTCTGCGTTCCCAACGCCCAGCACGCGGTGCGCCAGGGCAAGCTCATGGCGAAGAACCTCGTCGCGGTGCTGCGCGGCGAGGAGCCCAAGGAGTACAACCACAAGAACCTCGGCGCCGTCGCCGGCCTGGGGCTCTACAACGGCGCATTCCAGTCGGGCAACATCGCGCTGACCGGCCTGATCGCCTGGTTCGCCCACCGCGGTTACCACGGTCTGGCCATGCCGACGTGGGAGCGCAAGTTCCGCGTCGTCGGCGACTGGGTGCAGAACTTCCTGCACGGTCGCGAGGTCGTCAACCTCGAGGCCGTCCAGCAGCCCCGCGCCGCGTTCGAGGAGTTCGCCGCGCGCCCGCGTCCGGCGGCCCCCGCGGCCGACGCTCCGGCGCCGGCAGCCCCGGCCGAGAAGAAGGCCGAGCCCGTCGCGGCGAAGTGACCTTCCGCTGATCGAGACCCTCGTACCCCGCCGGGTGCGGGGGTCTCGTCGTACACGGCCCCGGATGCCGCACCGTCGAGCGATACGGTGGAGGTCGGGCCCCCGTAGCCCAATGGCAGAGGCAGGCGACTTAAAATCGCTTCAGTGTGGGTTCGAGTCCCACCGGGGGTACGCCGTATCCTCGCGCTCCACGGACGCTCCGCGTACTATGCACGTTCTCTGGGAGTCCCCGCCACCCACCCGTTCCGGCCGGCGCCCCGCAGTTACACTGAAGGGCAATCTCGCGAACTGAGGGTGGGGACTTATGTGGGAGTGGCTTGTACCGGTCATCGTGATCGTCGGCATTCTGGCGATCGCCGGGATCTATCTGTGGGCCACCTACAACGCCCTGGTCGCGTTGAACGTGCGTGTCGACGAGGCGTGGAGTGACATCACCGTCCAGCTCAAGCGTCGTGCCGACCTGCTCCCCAACCTCATCGAGACGGTGAAGGGCTACGCGGCCCACGAGAAGGCCGTGTTCGAGAACGTCACCCGTGCCCGTGCCGAGACGCTGTCGGCCCAGAGCCCGGCCGAGGCCGGTGTCGCCGAGGGACACATGCAGCAGGCGCTCAAGTCGTTGTTCGCCGTTGCCGAGGCGTACCCGCAGCTCCAGGCGAGCCAGAACTTCCTGCAGCTGCAGCATTCGATCGTCGACACCGAAGACAAGATCCAGGCGTCGCGCCGGTTCTACAACGGTGGCGTGCGGGAGCTCAACACGAAGATCAAGGTCTTCCCCAACAACCTCTTCGCGCGCCAGCTCGGCTTCCGCGAGCGCGAGTTCTTCGAGGTCGTCGATGGCGCGGCGATCGCGGAACCCCCACGCGTGCAGTTCTGACGTCACGCGCCCCCTCTCACCGGAGGGGGCGCGTTCTCGTTGGCGCGGTCGTCGGGGTGGTCGTGCCGCTCCGCACGCAACGCCCCGGCGATGGCGTCCACCGCGTCGCCCCAGCGCGAGACCGTCACGCGCTCCAGGCCCTGCCACCGCGCCGCGGTTCGCAGCTCTTCGGCGACGCGGTCGGCGGCATCGGGCGGCGCCCCCCGCTCCCACCACGCCGACTGCACGCGGAGGGTGCTGTTCGCGCGGTCGGCTTTCAGGTCGAGGCGGCCCACCACGTCGTCGCCCACCACGACCGGCAGCGAGTAGTAGCCGAACCGCCGTTGCAGCGCGGGCGTGTAGATCTCGATCCGGTAGTCGAAGTCGAAGAGCCGCTCGGCACGGTCGCGGAACCACACCATCGGGTCGAACGGGGTGAGGATGGCCGCGACGTCGAGCTTGCGGGGGCGGGCGGCGTCGCGATGCAGCCAGGCTTTCGCGGGGCGACCCGCCACGCGCCAGCCCTCGACCTCGACGGGAAGCAGCTCGCCGGTGTCGACCAGATCGCGGATCGCGGCGAGGACCGCGGGGCGGTCGCGGATGCGCCAGTAATCGGCCAGGTCGGCCGCGGTGGCGACGCCGTACGCGACGGCGGCGCGGCGCACGAGCTCGGCGATGGCCGCGGCGCGGGGGACCGACGTCTCGAGCGCCGCGGCCGGCAGCACATCGGATGCCAGCCCGTAGCGTCTCTCGAACCCCCGGCGTCCGGCGATGGCGACGTCACCGCTCAGCCACAGTCGCTCCAGCCCGTTCTTCACGTCGTCCCAGCCCCACCACGACCCCCGCGAGCCGCTTCGGGCGTCATGGTCGATGTCGGCCGGTCGGAGCGGACCGCGCGCGGCCAGCTCGTCGCGCAGCCAGTCGAGCAGGGGCCGGTTCGCCCGCGCCCACTCGTCGTCGCCGTACTTGGCGCGCATCGCGTCGCGGCGGAACTGCAGCAGCGGCCAATCGTCGACCGAGACGAGCGACGCCACGTGCGCCCACGACTCGACCCAGGTCGGCCGCCGCGAGAACGCGAGCTTGTCGAGCAGCCCGGTGTCGTAGGCGCCGAGGCGGGCGAACAGCGGCATGTAGTGGGAGCGCGCGAAGACGTTGACCGAGTCGATCTGAAGGATGCGCATGCGATGCAGCGCCCCGGTGATCTGGCGCGTGCCCACCATCTCGGGACGGGCGCGGGCGAAGCCCTGCGCGGCAAGGGCGATACGGCGCGCGTCGGCGCGACGAAGCGTCGTGGTCATGCTCCTCACCGTATCCACCACCGCCGACATCGCAGCGATCGCCGGGGAGAGCGGCGGTAGGCTGACGGAATGACCGGAACCGATCCCGAACCCCGCGGATCCTTCCTCGACGCCCTGAAGCGGCGCACCGTCTCGAGCGATCTGCAGCCCCCGGTTCCGCCGGCGTTGCGCCAGGCCACGGCCTACGCGTGGCGGCTGCTGATCATCGCCGCGGCCCTCGGTGTCGTCATCTTCATCGTCATCCAGTTGAAGCTGCTCGTCATCCCGCTGCTGGTGGCGATCCTCGTCACCGCGCTGGTGTGGCCCGGCTTCTCGTTCCTGCTCCGACACCGGTGGCCCAAGTGGCTCGCCATCGTCGTCACGGTGCTCACCACCATCGCGATCATCTCGGGCCTGGTCTGGCTCGCGGTCTGGCAGATCGCCCGAGAGTCCGGGTCGGTACGCGAGCGCACGGTCGCCGCGGTCGGTCAGTTCCGGCAGTACCTCATCGATGGCCCGCTGCACCTCAGTGCGCAGCAGATCGACGACGGCCTGAACCGCGCGGGCACGTTCCTGCAGCAGCAGGCCGAGGTGCTGTGGACCGGGGCCCTCGCCATCGGAACGACGCTCGGGCACGTGGGCACCGGGCTGCTGCTCACCTTCTTCATCCTCCTGTGCCTGCTCGCCGACGGCGGCGGAATCTGGCGCTGGACCACGCGGCTCTTCCCGCGCGTCGCCCGCCCCGCGGTCGACGGCGCCGGTCGGGCCGGCTGGCGAACGGTGAAGAGCTACGCCCGCACGCAGTTGCTCGTCGCCACCATCGACGCGGTCGGCATCGGCCTCGGTGCCTTCCTGCTCGGCGTTCCGCTGTCGATCCCGATCGGCGTGCTGGTGTTCCTCGGCGCGTTCATCCCGTTCGTGGGAGCCGTCGCCACCGGCGCTCTCGCGGTGTTCATCGCGCTGGTCTACAACGGACCGCTCATCGCGCTGTTCATGCTGATCGTGGTGCTGGGCGTCCAGCAGGTCGAGAGCCACATCCTTCAGCCGATCCTCATGGGCTCGGCCGTCAAGGTGCATCCGCTCGCCGTCGTTCTGGTCGTCGCCGGGGGCGCCATGATCGGCGGGATCGCCGGCGCGCTGTTCGCCGTGCCCCTCGCCGCTTTCGTCAACGTCGTCGCCGTGTACCTCAGCTCGAAGGCGTGGCAGCACGACGGCGAGGCCCTGGTATCCCGAGATCTCATCTGGCAGACCGTCCCGCGCGAGCGCGGAAGGAAGACATGAACGACACTCCCACCCTGGCCGAGTTCGAAGATGCCGCGCAGGCCCTGCGCGGCATCATCACGCGGACGCCCCTCGACGAATCGCTGCACCTCACCGAACTGCTCGGCGTGCCGGTCAACCTCAAGCTCGAGAACCTTCAGCGCACCGGCTCGTTCAAGATCCGCGGCGCGACATACCGTCTCTCGCGCCTGACCGCCGAGGAGCGTGCCCGGGGCGTGGTCGCCGCCTCCGCCGGGAACCACGCGCAGGGCGTCGCCCTCGCCGCGCAGCAGCTCGGCATCGCGGCGACGATCTTCATGCCGCTGGGTGTGCCGCTGCCGAAGTTGCTGGCCACGCGCGGGTACGGCGCCGAGGTCATCCTCGAGGGCGCCACCGTCGAGACCCCGCTGCGTCTGGCCGCCGAGTTCGCCGAGCGCACCGGCGCGGTGCTGATCCACCCGTTCGACCACCGCGACATCGTCGTGGGCCAGGGAACGCTCGGGCTCGAGCTGGTCGAAGACATGCCCGACCTCGAGACGGTGATCGTCGGCATCGGCGGCGGGGGATTCGCCGCGGGAGTCGCCACGGCGGTGAAGACGCGCGCTGCCGCCGAGGGGCGCACCGTGCGCGTCATCGGCGTACAGGCCGAGAACTCCGCGGCGTACCCGTCGTCGTTGGCCGCCGGGTACCCGATGCAGATCGAGACCACGCCGACCATCGCCGACGGCATCGCCGTGGCGCGGCCCGGCGATCTCCCGTTCGAGCTCGTCCGACAGTTCGTCGACGAGGTCGTCACGGTCACCGAAGACGACATGGCCCGCGCCCTGCTCGTGCTGCTCGAGCGTGCCAAGCAGGTCGTGGAGCCCGCGGGTGCCGTCGGTGTCGCCGCCATCCTGGCCGGAAAGGTCACGGCGACCGGCCCCACGGTGGCGATCCTGTCGGGTGGCAACATCGACCCGCTGCTGCTGCAGCGCGTCGTGGCGCACGGCCTCGCGGCATCCGGTCGCTACATGTCGCTGCGCATTCCGCTTCCCGACCGTCCGGGCCAGCTCGCCCGCGTCTCGGAACTCCTCGCCCAGGCGGGCGCCAATGTCATCGAGGTGCTTCACACGCGTCACGGTCAGGGCATGCAGATCAGCGAGGTCGTGCTGCAACTGAGCGTCGAGACCCGCGGCGAAGAGCACCGGGCCCTCGTCATCCGCACGCTGGAAGACGCCGGGTTCGTGGCCACGGTCGTTCCCAACTGAGGCGCTGAGCGCACCACCCGTGCCGCGAACGCCGCGAGCCGCCCACCCCGAAGGGGAGAGCGGCTCGCGGACGGTGGGGCTTACTGGCCCGAGTAGGTCTCGACCTTGACGATCTCGACCTTGATCTCTTTGCCGTTCGGCGCGGTGTACGAACCCTTGTCGCCCTCTTTGAGGCCCAGGATCGCCGCGCCCAGCGGCGAGGCCTCGCTGTAGACGTCGAGCTCGGAGTCGACGGCGATCTCGCGGTTGCCGAGGAGGAAGACCTCTTCGCCGCCGGCGACGATGGCGGTCACGACGGTGCCCGACTCGACGACGCCGTGGCTTTCGGGAGCCTCGCCGACCTTGGCGTCCTTGAGCAGCTGCTGGAGGGTGCGGATGCGCGCCTCTTGCTTGCCCTGCTCGTCTTTCGCGGCGTGGTAGCCGCCGTTCTCTTTGAGGTCGCCCTCTTCGCGCGCCGACTCGATACGCTTGGCGATCTCTTCACGGCCCGTGGTCGAGAGGCGCTCGAGCTCGTTGTGCAGGCGGTCGTAGGCGTCTTGCGTGAGGAACGTCACCTGAGCGTCGTTGGGCACGGTTACTCCTTCGTCGAAACGCAGACGGCGCGGGTTCGGGAGCCGTCGGCGGGGGATATGTCGAACGCCCCGGCATCGAGCCGGGGCGCGTCGTGATCCCGCGAGTTTACGGCACCCAGCAGGCGTTGACAAAACCTGTCGTCGCCAGCGCGAGCGTCGGGATCTGCTCGGTGAACGCGCGGGAATGCTCCTCGGATGCCGGGTACTGCACGACCCGCCATCCCACCGTCCCGTGCTCCTCGTCGCGCGCCTCGAGAGCGCAGGCGACGGGCTCGCCAACCGGGGCGGTGATCTGGAACGTCGTCGAGACCGAGCGCTCGTTCTCGACCGTGAACCCGGTGTCGGTCGCGGTGACCGAACCGAGGCTGCCGGCCACCGTCGTCCAGCCGAGGTACCCGATCGCGCCGAGGGCGAGCACGGCCACGATCGACCACCCCACGATGCGCCGCCGCGGCGAACGCGTGCGTCCGTAGCGGTCGTCGAGTTGGGCCTGCGTCGTCATGGTCTCTCCGGGCTTTAGGCTGGACATCCAGGCTACGCGCTTCCGCCCGGACCGAAGGACTCCATGCTCCCCGTGCTCGTCGCTCTCGCGACAACGCCCACCCCGGCCGTCACTCCCGACCCCGCGATCGTCACGCCGGGTCCGCTCGGCTTCGCCGCCATCGCGTTCATCGGCGTCGCCGTGTTCCTGCTCGTCTGGGACATGCTGCGTCGCATCCGCCGCGGCCGGTACCGCGAAGAGGTCAACGCGGAGCTCGACGCCGAAGAAGCGCGGGCACGCGAGGCGTCGGCCGACGACACCGACCCCACCGCCCCGCGCGTCTGACTCCTGCCGGAGGTCCCGGCATCCGGGGTCATCCGCCGTGGTACGCCGGGGCGAGGGCGATCAGCAGGCACGCCGTCCAGTGGCAGAGGAACGCCAGCACGGTGCACACGTGGAAGATCTCGTGGAACCCGAAGTGCCCGGGCCACGGATTGGGCTTCTTGATCGCGTAGATCACGGCGCCGCCGGTGTAGAGCAGTCCGCCGACCACGACCAGCACCATCATCGCGACGTTCGCCGCGAGCAGGTCGCCGAGGTACATCACCGCCGCCCACCCGAGGGCGAGGTAGAGCGCGACGTAGAGCCAGCGCGGGGCGTTGATCCAGAACACGCGGAACAGGATGCCGAGGATCGCACCGCCCCAGACGATCGAGAGCAGCAGCACCGTCTTGGGCGTCGGCAGGGCCAGGACCGCCAGGGGCGTGTACGTGCCCGCGATGAGCAGCAGGATGTTCGCGTGGTCGATGCGCTTGAGCACCGCGAGCGTCTTGGGCTTCCAGTGGAAGCGGTGGTACAGGGCGGAGTTGCCGAACAGCAGCATCGAGGTGGCCGTGAACACGGCCGCGGCCCACTTGCCCGGGGTTCCCTGGGCCACACCGATCAGAACGATGCCCGCGACGATCGCGACGGGGAACGTTCCGGCGTGGATCCAGCCGCGCCAAGTGGGTTTGACCTCGGCCTGCGCGCCGACCGCCCCGGCGTCGAGGAGGGGGAGCTGGGGCATGTCGGGTCCGTCTGAGGGGGTCGTGCGCGTCACGTCTTCGACCCTACGTCCGCCCCCATGCCAGGGTGCGTACATGGGGGCTGGGCTCACCCTTTCCCCAGCGAGGGGCACCTGAACGTTCACGGTGAACGGGCCGGGACGCGGTAGCGTAGGAAGGTGGCGCGCGTGTGGAGGAACGAGGGGCGAGGCCCCCTCTACCGTCTGTACATCTCGCGCCTGCGTCGCCGCATGCCGGCCACCGTGCCGCACCACGTCGCCATGATGATCGACGGCAACCGCCGTTGGGCACGTCAGCTCGGGTACGACAGCGCCGCTCACGGGCATCGCGCGGGTGCCGCGAAGATGCACGAGTTCCTGCGGTGGTGCGACGACCTCGGCATCGAAGTGGTGTCGCTCTACCTGCTGTCCAACGACAACCTCGTCAAGCGCGACAGCAAAGAGCTGCAGGACCTGCTCGAGATCATCGCCCAGCTCGCCGGCGAGCTGTCGCACGAGCCCGATTGGCGCGTCAAGCACGTCGGTCGCGCCGAAGGGCTCCCGCCCGAGCTCGCCGAGGTGCTGCACGAGGCCACCGAGCGCACGCGCGGTCACGAGGGTCTGCACGTGAACCTCGCGGTCGGGTACGGCGGGCGCAGCGAGATCGTGGATGCCGTGCGCTCCATCATCAGCAAGCACGACGCCTCGGGCGGCTCGATGGAGGAGCTGGCCGCGAGCCTCACCCCCGAGCAGATCGGCGAGCACCTGTACACGGGCGGTCAGGCCGATCCCGACCTCGTCATCCGCACGTCGGGGGAGCAGCGGCTGAGCGACTTCCTGCTGTGGCAGTCGGCGCACTCCGAGTTCTACTTCGTCGAGGCGCTGGGGCCGGATCTGCGCGAGGTCGACTTCTTGCGGGCCATCCGCGACTTCTCGGCGCGCGACCGACGCTACGGGCAGTAGCAGGACGACCCGCTCGGGCGCCGAGGGGCGACCTCCGAGGCGAGTGATCTCCACGCCGCCGGGCGCCAAAACGTGCTGTTCACGAAGTCGTCACATTCGTGGCGTGTTAACGACCCGCGTCGGTGTCGCGGAGACGTACGGTGATCACATCGGGCACGGAGCCCGGTCGAGTCGACCTTCGGATCGCGACTCGTGACCCACAGGTCGACTCGAGGCAACCGGGTGATTCACCCGGGTCGGGAGTGGGTTGTGACTGCACGAGCACCATACGACCAGCGTCGCGTCGTCGAGAACACCGGATCCGAAACCGGATCCGACCAGGCCCTGCGCACGTATGTCCTGGATACCTCCGTTCTTCTCAGCGACCCGCGGGCCTTCTTCCGCTTCGCGGAGCACTCGGTGGTGATCCCCGTCGTGGTGATCACCGAACTCGAGGGCAAACGTCACGACCCCGAGATCGGCTACTTCGCCCGCCAGGCCCTCCGCCACCTCGACGAACTGCGCGTCGAGCACGGCCGCCTCGATTTCCCCGTCCCCGTGGGCACCGACGGCACCCTGCGTGTCGAGCTGAACAACACCGACCCCCAGGTGCTGCCCTCGGGCATGCGGATGGGCGGCAACGACAGTCGCATCCTCGCCGTGGCGATGAACATCGCCCAGGACGGCGCCGAGGTGACCGTCGTGTCGAAGGACCTGCCGATGCGCGTGAAGGCGGCATCGCTGGGCCTGAACACCGAGGAGTACCTCGCCGAGCAGGCGATGGACTCGGGGTGGACGGGCATCACCTCGCTCGACGTGTCGGGCGACGAGATGACCGACCTGTACGAGAGCGAGGTCGCCGTCAGCGAGTCGGTGGTGGGGCTGCCGGTCAACACCGGTCTCATCATCCACTCCGAGCGGGGATCGGCCCTCGGGCGCGTGACCGGGAACGGCGAGTTCCGGCTCGTGCGCGGCGACCGCGACGCCTTCGGGCTGCACGGTCGCTCGGCCGAGCAGCGCATCGCGCTCGACCTGCTGCTCGACCCCGAGGTCGGCATCGTGTCGCTCGGCGGACGTGCCGGTACCGGAAAGTCGGCGCTGGCCCTGTGCGCGGCGCTGGAGGCCGTGCTGGAGCGTCAGCAGCAGAAGAAGATCATCGTGTTCCGGCCGCTGTTCGCCGTGGGTGGTCAGGAGCTCGGCTACCTACCCGGCGACCAGGCCGAGAAGATGGGCCCCTGGGGTCAGGCGGTCTTCGACACCCTGGGTTCGGTCGTCTCGGGCAACGTGCTGGAGGAGGTGCTGGCGCGGGGCATGCTCGAGGTGCTGCCGCTCACGCACATCCGCGGTCGGTCGCTGCACGACGCTTTCGTCATCGTCGACGAAGCCCAGTCGCTCGAACGCAACGTGCTGCTGACGGTGCTGAGCCGCATCGGCCAGAACTCCCGGGTGGTGCTCACCCACGATGTGGGGCAGCGCGACAACCTGCGAGTGGGCCGGCACGACGGGGTCGCCTCGGTCATCGAGACGCTCAAGGGGCACGCGCTCTTCGGCCACGTCACGCTCACCCGTTCGGAGCGCTCCGCCATCGCCGCCCTGGTCACCGAGCTGCTGGAGGCCGGCGAACTGTCCTGATCCGCGGTCGAGGAGGGGTCGGGATGCCACGGTGTCCCGACCCTCTTCTCGTGCTCGCGGGTCCACATGAGAGCTTTCTCATGTCCACCTCCCCGCGCTCTCACTTTGACCCTTCAGGCTGGACACATAGGCGAGGGAAACCTCGTCACCGCCTCGGCGGTTCCCCCTGAGGAAACCCGAGATCCGTTCCACCCCTGCCGCCGTCGTTCGGGTACGTCGGCCGGTAGTGAACGTGATCTCCTCGAAACCCCCGGTACACCACCGGGGGTTTCGAGTTTCCGCGCACGGTCGCCGCCGTGCTCGGCCGGCCCCGGGGCGATGGCACCGCACCTCGCCCCGTGCGCGTCACTCCCAGCGGTACCCCGCGCCTCGGACCGTGACGATGTGCGCGGCGCCGAGCTTGGCGCGCAGGTAGCGCACGTACACGTCGACGACGTTCGACGCGGGATCGAAGTCCATGTTCCACACCCGGCTTAGCAACTGCTCGCGGCTGAGCACCTGGCCCGCGTGGCGCATGAGCTCCTCGGCGAGGGCGAACTCGCGGGCGCTGAGATCGATCGCGCGGCTGCCGACGGTCGCGCGGCGGGCGAGCACGTCGAGCGTCACGTCGCCGTGGGCCACGGTCATCGTGCCCGTCGGGACGGGTTCGCGCAGGCGCGACCGGATGCGCGCGAGCAGCTCGTCGAACTTGAACGGCTTCGCGACGTAGTCGTTGGCCCCGGCGTCGAGGCCCTCGACGGTGTCGCGCGTGCCGGTACGAGCCGTCAGCATGATGATGGGCACCGACGAACCCTGCCCCCTCAGGCTGCGGAGCACCTCGAAGCCGTCGAGCGAGGGAAGGCCGACGTCGAGGAGCACCAGGTCGACCTCACCGGACAGCGCCGTGTCGAGCGCTTCTGCGCCGTCGCCGACGGTGACCGTCTGATACCCCGCCGACTCGAGGCCCTTGGCCACGAAAGCCGAGATGCGTTCTTCGTCCTCGGCGATGAGGATGCGCGTCATCCGGTTGCCTCTCTCTGCAGGACCACGTCTCCGGCGCGAACCGGGGTGGGGAGCTCGGCGGCGGAGCGTCCGCGCACGAGGGGGAGGTGGAGGGTCATCGTGGCGCCGCCGCCCGGGGTGTCGCCCACCGAGCAGTGTCCGTCGTGTGCGCGCACGATGGCGTCGACGATGGCGAGGCCGAGACCAGAGCCCTCGATCCCGCGCCCGGGGGAGATCCGATCGAAGCGGCGGAAGACGCGGTGACGGGCGGCGGGCGGAATGCCCGGCCCGTGATCGCGCACCCACAGCCGCGCCGTCGTGTCGTTGGCGCTGCTGCCGATCTCGATGGCGGAGCCGGCGGGGGTGTATTTCGCCGCGTTGTCGGCCAGCTGCAACCACGCCTGCACGAGACGGTCGGCATCACCGTGGACACGGCCCGATGCCCGTGCCTCGATGCTCCAGGTGTGATGGGGAATGGCCCCGACGAGTTCGGCCACCCGGTCGGTGAGACCCCCGACGTCGATGAGGGATGCCGAGAGGGTGGCCGTCTCGGCATCGGCCAGGGCGTCGATGTCGTCGACCAGGCGCGCCAGGCGGTCGAGTTCGGCGATCCCGAGATCACGGGTGTCGGAGGCGTCCTGAGGATCGGACGGGTCCATCATCTCGAGGTGTCCGCGGACGATGGTGATGGGCGTCTTCAGCTCGTGCCGCACGTCGTCGAGCAGGTGTCGCTGCGCGTCGACCGACATCGCGAGGCGGTCGAGCATGCCGTTCACCGACGTCGTGAGGTCGGAGATCTCGTCGTACCCGTGTGCGCGCAACCGCGTGCCGAGGTCGTCGATCGTGATGGCGTCGGTGGTGTCGCGGAGGCGCTTGAGGGGCGAGAAGAGGCGGCCCGTCACGAACCACCCCGCGACTCCCACGAGCAGCAGGACTCCCACCGCCGAGAGGGCGTAGGTGGTCGTCGACAGCGCCACCAGCTCCATGCGCTGGTCGATCGAGATGACCTGCACGGCGGTCGCTCCGCGATCCGCGACGGCGACGTACAGCACGGGACCGTGGGAACTGTCGGCCCGCCCGCTCAGCTGCTGGTCGGCGAGACGGGCGGTCAGCGAGGCCAGGAGCACCGGATCGTCGGCGATGGCCAGACCGGGGGGCGAGGGGGTCGCGGCGAGCACCTGGTCGCCGTCGAGCGCGAGCGTGCCGTCGGTGCGGCCGGGGATCGTTCCCGCGACCAGGTCGACCGGGTCGTCGGAGCTCGACGCCACCGACGAGGCGAAACCGTCGAGCTGCTTCTGCGCGTTCGCCAGCACACGCTCGCGCTGAGCGGCGAAAGTGATGCCGCCGGCGATCATCATGCCGAGCAGGACGACGCCGAGGATCGCGCCGAGGATTCGCACCCGCGTCGAGATCGGTCTCGTCGTGGGGCTCATCCTCCGATTATGGCGCGCCTCGGCGTCGTCGTCGTGCGGCTCAGCCCGGGTGCGTCATCGACAGCAGGTCGAGCTTGGCGTCGAGCACCCCTTCGGTGATCTCGCCGCGCTCGACGTAGCCGAGATCGATGACGGCCTCGCGCACGGTGATGCCCTTGGCGACCGAGTGCTTCGCGATCTTGGCGGCGGCCTCGTAGCCGATGACCTTGTTCAGCGGGGTGACGATCGAGGGGGACATGCCGGCGAACGCCTCGGCGCGAGCGACGTTGGCCTCGAGGCCGTCGATCGTCTTGTCGGCGAGCACCCGCATGGCGTTGGCGAGCAGGCGGATCGACTCCAGCAGCGCCGTGCCCATGACGGGGATGGCGACATTGAGCTCGAACGAGCCCGACGCACCGGCCCAGGCGACCGTGGCGTCGTTGCCGATGACGCGGGCGCACACCATGAGGGTGGCCTCGGGGACGACCGGGTTGACCTTGCCGGGCATGATCGACGATCCGGGCTGCAGGTCGGGGATGTGCAGCTCGCCGAGGCCGGTGTTCGGCCCCGATCCCATCCAGCGGATGTCGTTGTTGATCTTCGTCAGCGACACGGCGATCGTGCGGAGGGCCCCGGATGCCTCGACGAGACCGTCGCGGTTGGCCTGGGCCTCGAAGTGATCCTTCGCCTCGGTGATGGGCAGCTCGGTCTCGGCCGCGAGCAGCTCGATGACCTTCTGCGGGAAGCCGAGCGGGGTGTTGATGCCGGTGCCGACGGCGGTGCCGCCGAGCGGGACCTCGCCGACGCGGGGGAGTACGGCCTGCACGCGCTCGATGCCCAGGCGCATCTGGCGGGCGTAGCCGCCGAACTCCTGACCGAGGGTGACGGGGGTGGCATCCATGAGGTGGGTGCGCCCCGACTTCACGATGCCCTTCCACGCGTCGGCCTTGGCCTCGAGCGCCACCGAGAGGTGGTCGAGGGCGGGGATGAGGTCGGTGATGAGCGCCTGGGTGACGGCGATGTGCACCGAGGTCGGGAAGACGTCGTTCGACGACTGCGACGCATTGACGTGGTCGTTGGGGTGCACGGTCGAGCCGAGGATGCGGGTCGCGAGCGTCGCGAGCACCTCGTTCATGTTCATGTTCGACGAGGTGCCGCTGCCGGTCTGGTACGTGTCGACGGGGAAGTGCGCGTCGTGCTGACCGGTGACGACCTCGTCGGCGGCCTGCGCGATGGCGTCGGCGATACCGGCATCCAGCGTGCCCAGCTCTTTGTTCGCCAGGGCGGCGGCTTTCTTGATGCGGGCGAGGGCCGCGATCTGCGTCGACTCGAGGCCCGAGCCCGAGATGGGGAAGTTCTCGACGGCGCGCTGCGTCTGCGCGGCGTACAGGGCGTCCTTCGGCACGCGCACTTCACCCATGGTGTCGTGTTCGATGCGGTACTCGATGTCGGTCACGTCGTCGTTCCTCCAGGTCGGTCGTTCTGCTTCAGTTGGGGCTCATCACGCGGGCGCTTCGACGCGCGAGTCGTCGATGTCGCCCACGATGACGACGGGGAAGGCTTCCCCTTCGTCGAGTCGGTAGTTCGCGCCCACCACGGCGCAGCGGCCCTCGGCGACGGCTTCGCTGATCAGCTCGGACGCCCGCAGCAGCTCGCCCA
Organism: Microbacterium sp. Leaf179; assembly: GCF_001423785.1. Taxonomy (NCBI): domain Bacteria; kingdom Bacillati; phylum Actinomycetota; class Actinomycetes; order Micrococcales; family Microbacteriaceae; genus Microbacterium; species Microbacterium sp. Leaf179. Next base: position 27,549 of record NZ_LMPH01000003.1, read on the forward strand.
CGGTGTAGCGCAGGTGTTCGCGGCCGACCAGCTCGGGATCGACGGCGTCGGGGACGCGGCCCTCGACGGCGCCGGCGCGCTGGACGCGGCGCACCGCGGGGACGATCGGGGCGATCTGGCGCCAGATGTACGCGGGCAGGGTGGGCGCATCGACCCCGGTGCTCTCGATGGCCGCACCGACGGCGCCGCACGCGTCGTGGGCGAGGACCACGATGAGGGGGACCTCGAGCACGCCCACGGCGTATTCGAGGCTGCCGATCACGGAGTCGGAGATGACCTGGCCGGCGTTGCGCACGACGAACAGGTCGCCGAGGCCCTCGTCGAAGATGATCTCGGCCGCGAGGCGCGAGTCGGAGCAGCCGAACAGTGCCGCCGAAGGGTGCTGCGCGGAGGCCAGTTCGGCGCGACGCTCGACGTCTTGCCGGGGGTGGGCGGGTGCGCCGGAGATGAAACGACGGTTTCCCTCGACCATCTGCTCCCACACCTGGTGGGGGGTCATGCGCTCGCTCACGGGACCTCTCTCAACTGCTCGATCTGGGATGTCACGGAGGCGGCCGCCAGGGCCGCGGTCTCGGGGGCGGCGTCGCCGTACACGAGCACGTAGTCGGGGCCGGCGGCGGTGGCCAGCGCGTAGTCGATGTTGCCGGTGCCCGCGGGGTTCGCCGGGCGGTAGACGTTCCACTCGATGCCGTCGATCGTCGTGGTGTCGGTGGCCCGGGTTCCGTCGAGCAGCTGTCCGGCCCAGGCCTCGTCGGCGTCGAAGCCCTGCGCGATCCGGAGGAAGCCGGACTCACCGGAGCGCACGTAGACCATCGTCCACGCCTGCGTGCCGCCGCTGCCCTCGATGGTGGCCTGGTTGACGCGCCACCCCTCGCCGAGCGAGGGGGTGAGCACCGGACGCCCGCGATCGCTTTCGAGATCAGCCGCGAGGGCGACCACGTCGGGCTCGGGACGGGGTGCGGGTTCGCCACGCGGCACGGCGGCCACGACGACGAGCACCACGGCCACGGTCACGAGCAGCGCGGCGATGAGGTTGCGGAAGGTCTTGCTGGAGCGATACCGGCGCGACGACTCGGCCTTGCGGTCGGCCGCCTCCTGCGGGGTCTCGGGGCGGCCGAGATGGGCGACGACGCGGGCCATCAGTCGTCCCCTGCGTCACCGCGAGCGGCATCGAGCCGGCGCTTCGCGCCCAGGAGCCATTCTTCGCAGCGCGCGTAGAGCTTCTCGCCGCGTTCCCAGAGCGCCAGCGACTCCTCGAGCGTGGGGGCACCCTGCTCGAGCTCGGCGACCACGCGCACGAGTTCGTCGCGGGCCTGCTCGAACGAGAGGGTGGCGACGTCGGAGGCGGAGCCCGGGGTCGTCGCGGTCATGGCATCCATTCTAGGCGGGACGCGCGGTCGCGCCGTCGCCCGGTGCCTCGGCATCGAGCGGTCGGTCGTCGGGCAGGGCGCCCTCGGAGCGCGCGGCGAGCGTGCCCTGTTCGACGGTGATCTTCAGGGCGCCGCCGGCGGGGGCGTCGCGGGCGTCGCGTACGACGGAGCCGCTGTCGCTCTGCACGATCGCGTATCCGCGGGCGAGGGTGGCGAGCGGAGAGAGCGCGCGCAGGCCCGCGCTGAGCTCGCGCGTGCGGCGACGTTCGCTCTCGAGCCGACGGTCGACGATGTCGCGGCCCCGATTCGACAGCATCCACAGCTCCTGCGCACGGGAGGTGAGCATGGAGTGCGGAGTGCGCAGCGCCGGGCGCGAGCGGATCTGCTCGAGCTGCGCGATGTCGTGCAGCACGCGCTGGGTCAGTCGGCCGGTGAGCCGGGCTCGCAGCTGCGCCACGATCGCCCGCTGCTCGGCCACGTCGGGCACGACGCGCTTGGCGGCGTCGGTGGGGGTCGATGCGCGCACATCGGCGACGTCGTCGAGCAGGGGGCGGTCGTTCTCGTGCCCGATGGCGCTGACGATCGGGGTGGATGCCGAGGCCACGGCCCGCACGAGTCGTTCGTCGCTGAAGCCCAGCAGCGTCTGCGGATCGCCCCCGCCGCGGGCGATGACGATGACGTCGACCTCGGGGTCGGCGTCGAGCGCCTTCAGCGCGGCGAGCGTCTCGGGCACGCAGCGCTCGCCCTGCACGGCGGCGTATTTCGTCCGGAAGTTCACTCGGGGCCAGCGCAGCTCGGCGTTGCGGTGCACGTCTTTCTCGGCATCCGAGTTCTCACCCGTGATGAGCCCGATGCAGTGGGGGAGGAAGGGGAGCTTCTTCTTGCGCACCGGGTCGAACAGACCCTCGGACCGCAACTGCACGCGCAGGCGCTCGAGGCGCTCGAGCTGTTCGCCGAGCCCCACGTGCCGCATCGCCGACACGGCGAACGAGAAGTCGCCCGTGCGGGGGAAGTAGTCGGCCTTCACGCACGCGACGACGCGGTCGCCCACCTTGAGGTCTGGGGGGAGGCGATTGAGCGTGCTCGACCAGATGCGGAACGCCACGGTCGATTCGGTGCCGAGGTCCTTCAGACGGCCGAACACGTTGCCGCCGCGCCGGTTGAACGAGGTGATCTCGCCCTCGACCCAGACCGAACCCCATCGTTCGATGAAGCCGCGGATGGTGTCGTTCAGCCGCGACACCGAGGTGGGCGCATCGGTGCTCGACTCGCGGGGGTGCACGGAGTCGGCGGGCGGTGCCTGCCCCGCGATGGTCTCGGGCTGGAACGAGGTCATGGTCTCCGGAAGGGTCGAGGTGGCCGGTTCGGCCGGCATCCAGGGGCGCCCCGATAGAATCGAGGGGTGAGCACACCTGTCGTCCAACTGCCCGTTCCCCGTATCCCGGGTCGACGCGGGCGGCTCCAGGATATCCCCGTACAGGGAAAGAAGAAGGTGCTGCTGGCGGCGCCGCGCGGTTATTGCGCGGGCGTCGACCGCGCGGTCATCGCCGTCGAGAAGGCCCTGGAGCGCTACGGCGCGCCCGTGTACGTGCGCAAGCAGATCGTGCACAACATCCACGTGGTCACCGAGCTCGAGAAGAAGGGGGCGATCTTCGTCGAAGAGGTCGACGAGGTTCCCCCGGGATCGCACGTCGTCTTCAGCGCGCACGGGGTGTCGCCCGCCGTGGTGTCGGCGGCATCCGATCGGGGTCTGCAGGCGATCGATGCGACCTGCCCCCTCGTGACCAAGGTGCACCGCGAGGCCGTGCGCTTCGCGCGCGACGACTTCGAGATCCTGCTGATCGGCCACGAAGGCCACGAAGAGGTCGAGGGTACCGCGGGCGAGGCCCCCGAGCACGTGACGGTGGTCAACTCTCCCGAGCACGCCGATGCCATCGAGGTGCGCGACCCGTCGAAGGTCGTCTGGCTCTCGCAGACCACGCTGTCGGTCGACGAGACGATGGAGACCGTGCGGCGCCTGCGCGAGCGCTTCCCGCAGCTGCAGGACCCGCCCTCGGACGACATCTGCTACGCCACCCAGAACCGTCAGGTCGCGATCAAGAAGGTCGCCGTCGGCGCCGACCTGGTCATCGTCGTGGGATCGGCCAACTCCTCGAACAGCGTGCGTCTGGTCGAGGTCGCCCTCGAGTACGGCGCCAAGGCCGCCTATCGCGTCGACTACATCGACGAGGTGAAGCAGGAGTGGCTCGACGGTGTCGAGACCGTCGGCGTCACCAGCGGCGCTTCGGTGCCCGAGGTGCTGGTGAGCGAGGTGCTCGAAGAGCTCGCCCGCGCCGGCTACCGCGATGTCGAAGAGGTGCGCACCGCCGAGGAGGACTTGATCTTCTCGCTCCCCAAGGAACTGCGACAGGATGCCAGCGGCAAGCGCGACAGCCGCGCGCTCGGCGGCCGGAGCAGCGCGTGAGCGACGGGGCAGAACGGTCGACCGCCCCGGGCGATGACGCGCGCGCGAGCGACGTCGACGCGCGCCCCCGCCCGCAGTACGGCGAGTACGCGACGCCGGAGGAACAGCGCGCGCGCATCCAGCGTCCCGAGGTGACCGAGGCGCTCGAGGCCGGGGTCGCACCGCAGCCCGAGCCCGTCGCGCCGGTGGCCGAGAAGGCGACCCCGCCGGCCGGCGCCGGGCGCGTGGGCCTGCGCGGCCCGCTCTGGGACCGCATCCTCACGGGCGGTCTGCTCGCGTACGGACTGGTATCGACGGTGTCGACGATCGTGCAGCTGCTCGATTTCCCCACGTACGCCGAGACCGCCGCCAAGATCCTCGGGGTCGACGCGAGCTACACCAACCTGTCGGCCGGGTACCTCTGGGGTGCGGCGGCCGCCTTCGTCTACGGCATCGGCTGGTTGCTCACCGCGGTGCTCACCTGGCGTCGCCTGCGTCGCGGGCGCGTCGCGTTCTGGATCCCGCTCGCGGGCTTCGTCGTGACGGCGCTGCTGGCCGGTCTCTGCGTGACGCTGGCCCTGGTCGGTGACCAGCAGTTCATGACGGCGATCATCGGCAGCGTCCCGAACTGAACCGTCGGGCCCGGTATCCCGTGTTCCCCGTGAACGAAGAGAGGGGACCGGCGTGGTGCGAGATGAACACGCGCAGCTGACGGCGTTGTACGACGCCCACGCCGTGCCCGTGTGGCGGTACGTGGTCAGCCTCACCGGCGATCACGCCGGCGCGGACGACGTTGTGCAAGAGACGCTGCTGCGCGCGTGGCGGACGCCGCGCGTGATGAACGACGAGCCCGCGAGCCTTCGTTCGTGGATGTACACCGTGGCGCGCAACATCGTGATCGACGAAGCGCGCAGCGCGCGGCGACGGCACGAGCTGCCGGTCGACGAACTGCCCGAGACGGTGCGCGACGACGACACGGATGCCATGTTCGATGCGCTCCTCGTCGAGGAGGCGCTCGCCACCCTCACCCCCGACCACCGTGCGGTCATCGTGAGCGCCTATTACGGGGGCCGCAGCGTCGCGCAGGCCGCCGAAGAACTCGGCATCCCGGCCGGAACGGTGAAATCGCGACTGCATTACGCAGTGCGAGCGCTGAGGCTCGCGCTGCAGGAAAGAGGGGTGACCCGATGAGCGTCGATCATGAACGTCTGTCGATGTGGGACGGCGCCTACGTGCTCGGGGCGTTGAACGCTCACGACCGCGCCGAGTTCGAAGCGCACCTGTCCGATTGCGCCGAGTGCCGTGCCGCAGTCGCCGACCTCGCGCCCACCGCCGGACTGCTCTCACGCGTGTCCGCCGATCGCGCCCGCGCGGTCGGTGCGACGACAGGACCGGTGCCGATCGCGGCGCCGGACCCGTCGCTGCGGGGCCGGGTGGTCGAGGCGGCGCGGCGTCGACGCGCGCGGCGGGCCACGGCCTGGACGCTCGCGGCGTCGATCGCCCTCATCGCGGTCGCCGTGCCGGCGGGAATCGCGGTGACGAACGCCGTCAGCTCATCGTCGGGCGCGGTCTACGCCCTCGACGACGTCGCGGGGGCGCCCATCGAAGCCTCGGTCAAGCTCACGTCGGTGCCGTGGGGCACCCGCATCGACCTGGTGTGCGAGTACACCGGGCAGGTCCTCGACGCGCCTCCGGGTGGCTGGCCCTACGCGCTCGCGATCACCGATGAGACAGGTGCGACGAGCGTGCTGTCGACCTGGCGGGCCGGCCCCGGGGCGACGACCGAGTTGAGCGCGGGTACCGATCTAGCGGCCTCGAGCATCGGCTCGGTCGAGATCCGCACCGTCGAGGGCGACCGCGTGATCATGCGGCGCGACTTCGCGACGCCCTGACGCGCGGCGCCACCTCGGCGGGTCGGCGCGGCGATCGGGACGGCCGTAGCATCGTCGCATGCCCCGTCTCGTCGCCGTCTGCGCCGGTCACCGCCTGCACCCGGATGCCGGGTCGATCGGCGTCACCGCGATCGACAAGCGCCCGCTCGACGGGGCGGTGCGCGTCGGCAAGCTCGGCGTCCGCGCCGACGTGCAGGCGAGCCGCAAGCACCACGGCGGCCCCGACAAGGCGGTGTACGCCTACGCGCAGGACGACGCCGAGTTCTGGGAGGGGCAACTCGACCGTGAGCTGCCCGCCGGCTGGTTCGGCGAGAACCTGCGCGTCGACGGTCTCGACGTCAACGGCGCCCGCATCGGTGAGGTGTGGCGCATCGGCGACACCGTCGAGGTCGAGGTGACGATGCCCCGCACCCCCTGCGCGACGTTCGCGCGCTGGGTCGGAGGCGCCGCGGCGCGCGGATGGGTGAAGCGGTTCTCCGACGAGGGGCGCCTCGGCGCGTACCTGCGGGTGCGACGCGCGGGGGAGGTGCGGGCGGGCGATGCGATCGAGATCGTGTCGTCGCCCGAGGGCGCGCCGACGGTGCTCGAGGTGTACCGGGGCTGAGACGCGGGGTCTTGGCATCCGGTCACCTGAGGCGGGGTGCGCGCAGAACGGCGGGGCGGTTCGATGACACGCCGTTCGCGGCGGCGTGAGATCAGCATGTCGCCGGGCTGAGCTGCCGTCGTGCACGGCGGGCGCACGTTGCGGCCCAGGTTCGGGCCGTGGCATCCGGAAACGACGAACGCCCCGGCCGAGGCCGGGGCGTTCGCGGTGGTGCGGGTGGGTCAGCTCTTCGACTGGCCGTACGAGCCGAGCTGCTTCGTGGCCTCGACCACGCGGACGGCCATGGCCGACTCGGCGACCTTGCCCCAGGCGCGGGGGTCGTACTGCTTCTTGTTTCCGACCTCGCCGTCGAGCTTGAGCACGCCCTCGTAGTTCGAGAACATGTAGCCCGCGATCGAGCGCGTGAAGGCGTACTGGGTGTCGGTGTCGATGTTCATCTTCACGACGCCGTTGGCCACCGCGAGGGCGATCTCTTCATCGGTCGAGCCGCTGCCGCCGTGGAAGACGAGGTCGAGGGGCTTGGGGCCGGTGCCGAACTTGGCGGCGATGCCCTCCTGGATCTCGCCGAGCAGCTCGGGACGGAGCTTGACGCCACCGGGCTTGTACACGCCGTGCACGTTGCCGAAGGTGAGGGCCGAGATGTACCGGCCGTTCTCGCCGAGGCCGAGACGCTCGACGGCCTTCGTGACGTCGGCCACGGTGGTGTAGAGCGCGTCGTTCGAGCCCTCGTGCTGCACGCCGTCTTCTTCGCCGCCGACGACGCCGACCTCGATCTCGAGGATGGCGTTGATGGCCTTCATGCGGGGGAGGAGCTCGGCCGCAATGTCGATGTTCTCATCGAGGGGAACGGCCGAGCCGTCCCACATGTGCGACTGGAAGATGGGGTTGCGACCGGCCTTGACCTCTTCTTCGGAGGCTTCGAGCAGCGGCAGGACGAAGCCGGGAAGGGCGTCCTTCGGGCAGTGGTCGGTGTGCAGGGCCACCGTGATGGGGTAGTTCTTCGCCACCTCGGTGACGTAGCGGGCGAAGGCGAGGGCGCCGGTGGCGCGGGCCTTGACCGTGTGACCGGCGAAGTAGTCGGCACCACCGGTGGTGACCTGGATGATGCCGTCGGAGCCGGCCTCGGTCAGGCCCTGGAGCACCGAGTTGATGGTCTGCGAGCTCGAGACGTTGATCGCGGGGTACGCGAAGCTGCCGGCCTTGGCGCGGTCGAGCATGTCGGCGTACTGCTCAGGGGAAGCGACGGGCATGGAGGTGCTCCTTGGTGTTGTCGGGACACCGTCAGCCTAGCGAAGGCGCCGGATCGTGACGGTGCGACCTCGGTAGGAACGGTGCACTTCTGCCCATTCGTTAAGAAGAGCGATTCCTTCGCCTTGGCGTCGGTCAAATCCCGGGATTGTCGCGCTCCCGGTGGATACAGTGGCCACATGGTGAGCCTGACTGCCGACATGAGCCCGTTGCATCCCGACCGAAACCTGGCTCTCGAGTTGGTGAGGGCGACGGAAGCGGCATCCATCCGCGCCGTTCCCTTCATCGGTCGCGGCGACAAAGAGGCCGCCGACGGCGCCGCGGTCGACGCGATGCGCGCCTTCTTCAGCACCGTCGACTTCGACGGCACGATCGTCATCGGCGAGGGCGAGAAGGACAACGCCCCCATGCTCTACAACGGGGAGCGCGTCGGCAGCGGCCGCGGCCCCCGCTGCGACGTGGCCGTGGACCCGATCGACGGCACCTCGCTGACCGCCGCCGGCCGCCAGAACGCCCTGTCGGTCATCGCGGTCTCGGATCACGGCACGATGCTCGACGCCTCGACCGTGTTCTACATGGACAAGCTCGTCACCGGTCCCGCGGGCGTCGGTGTCGTCGATATCCGCCTGCCGATCGGCGAGAACATCCGTCTGCTGGCCAAGGCGCTCGGCAAGCCCGTCGACGAGATCGTCGTGTCGGTGCTGAACCGTCCGCGCCACGAGAAGCTCATCGCCGACATCCGCGAAGCCGGAGCCGGTACCCGCCTGATGAGCGACGGCGACGTCGCCGGAGGCATCAACGCGGCCCGCCACAACGCCCGCACCGACATGTGCGTCGGCATCGGCGGCAGCCCCGAGGGCATCGTGACGGCGTGCGCGATCAAGGCGCTCGGCGGTCACATCCAGGGCGTTCTGACCCCGGGCAACGACGACGAGAAGCAGAAGGGCCGCGACGCCGGACTGCAGGTCGACGGCGAGGTCTACGAGGCCGATGGTCTGGTGAAGGGCAAGAACACGATCTTCGTCGCCACCGGCGTGACCGATGGTCAGCTCGTCGCGGGCGTTCGCCGCGAAGGAGACTTCCTGTACACCGAGAGTGTCGTGCTGCGCGGCGCCTCGGGGACTCTGCGTCGCATCACGTCGGAGCACCTCACGTCGAAGTGGCTCTGACCCCTTAGGGGAGGAGCCGCGGCTTCGGGGCGTGCAGTCTCACCCCGACGGGCCGTGCAGGCCGCCCCGGCACGCCGCGCTCAGCGGATGCGCACCTACAGCCGGGCGTGTCGTGACGCAAGCGTGACCGGTGTCGGAGGGGCTGTCTGGCAGAATCGTCAGCAGTGTCAACGGCGACGCTGTGACTTCCGAGACCCGAAGGGGGATCGTCCATGGCAGCAGCTCCGACGAATTCGACCGCACCTCAGACAGGTGCGCACGCGGTGGTGGCCAGCGCGGTGGACCCCGCACGTCGCCCCGATGTCCTGCTTCGCGTTCGCCGCGACGAGGGGCACGAGATCAGCGCCTGGTGGATGGTCGGTGCCTTCGTGGGCGTCTCGGCTGCGGTGATCAGCCTGCTCAGCTGGGTTCCGGGCGGCTCCTGAGCTCGAGGCCCGGCGGGTCTCAGTCGTGACGATCCTCGGACAATCCGGCGCGTTCGCGCACGCCCCCCAGATCGGCCGAAACCACGATGCCGTTCGGTGACCCGAGGGACTCCGCTTCGTGCGGATCGGCCGCGCCGTCGGTCGTCGTGATGTCGTCGAGCTCGATCATCTCGGGCGCCGTCCACCGACGCGGGGTCGCGTCGAGCGCGGCGGGTGCGGCGACGGCGTCGAGCTTGGTCTCGTCGATACCCGGGAACTTGCGGGCCGTCACCAGGACGCGTGACTCGAGCGAGCCCGCGAACCTGTTGTAACTGTCGACGGTCTTCTCGATCGCTCGACGAAGGTCGTTGGCGTGCCCGGCCAGAACGCCGACTCGCTCGTACAGCTCGGTGCCGAGTGTGAAGAGGGTGCGCGCCTCGTCGGAGACGTCTTGCTGCGTCCACGTGAACGCGACGGTCTTGAGCACCGCCCACAGGTTGACGGGAGACGCGAGCGCCACGCGCCGGGTGAACGCATAGTCGAGCAGGGCCGGGTCTTCGTCGAGGGCCGAGGCGAGCAGCGATTCGCTCGGGAGGAAGCAGATGACGAACTCGGGGCTCGAGGCGAGACCTGCCCAGTAGGTCTTCTTCGCGAGCGCGTCGACGTGCGCCCGCACCGCCTTGGCATGGCGCGACAGCAGGCTCGCCCGGCGCGCGCCCTCGTCGCCCTGGGCGGTGACCGCGATGGCGCTGGCCTGCAGGTACGCCTCGAGGGGGACCTTGGCGTCGACGGCCAGCGCCTTTCCCCCGGGGAGGCGCACCACCATATCGGGGCGACCGGCGCCGGCGTCGCTGGACACCGCCGCCTGCAGATCGAAGTCGACGTACCGCGTGAGGCCCGCGGCCTCGACCACGCGCCGCAGCTGGGTCTCGCCCCACACCCCTCGGGTCGTTCCCGAGCGCATCGCCGAGGCCAGGGATTCGGTGGTCGCGCGCAGGGCTTCGTCGGCCTCGCGCGAGAGCCTCAGCTGCTCACCGAGCGCGGAGTACTGCTCGACGCGGTCGCGCTCGAGGCCGTCGACCTTGCGCTGCATCGCGTCGAGGGTCTCGCGCACCGGATCGAGTGCCCGCAGCACCGTCTGCTCGCGCCGCTCCCGCTCTTCGCGCGCCGCCTGGTCGGAGCGGGACTGACCGACGAGCTCGCGGTACAACGCGACCTGGTGATCGAGCTGCGCCTGCAGACCGGAGCGGGCGGTCTCGGCCGCCGCCACGCGGGCGCCGAGCGCCTGCCGCTCGACCGCACCCCGAGCCGCCGCGCGCGCCGAGGCGACGACCCACCCGCCGGCTACGCCGAGGGCGAGCGCGAGGATCACGAGAACGAGGGTGATGGCATCCATGGGGTCAGCATGCACCAGACCTCCGACATCGCCCGAGAGACGGGCCGGGAGGTCAGGCGACGGCGCGTTCGGCGGACTCGACGGGGATGCGCGAGATGCGCACGCCCAGGTGCGAGGCCAGGGCCTGCACATCGTCGGCCCCCGCGCGGCGGGCGCAGTCGATCGTGATCTCGGCGCACGCGACCGCGTCGGCCAGGGCATCGTGGTGCGCGAACGGCGAGCAGCCCGCCTCGGCGGCCACCAGCGGAAGACGGTACGAGTCGAGCGTGTAGGTCTTGCGCGACATCTGCACGCTGCACAAGTAGCGGTACGGCGGGCACTCGTCGCCGGTGGCGGCGCAGGCACGGCGCAGCACCGACATGTCGAACCCGGCGTTGTGGGCCACGAGCACGTCGGCCCCGGCGAAGGCGGTGAGGCGGGCGAGCTGGCTGCTCCAGTCGGCGGCGTGTGCGACGTCGGCGGCCTGGATGCCGTGGATGCCCACGTTGATCGGCGCGAAGTGGTCGTGTCCGCTCGGGGGCTTGATCAGCCACGCCGCGGTCGCGACGACCCGTCCGTTGCGCACCCGGGCGAGCCCCACGGCGCACGCGGAGGCGCCGCTGGAGTTCGCCGTCTCGAAGTCGATCGCGGTGAAATCCAAAGCCACGGGACCACCTTCACCGCGGGTCGACCTCGACGGCGGGAGGCGCGCCGGGAACCCCGCGTGTCGCCGGGACCGACGCCGCAACGACGCCCACGGTGGTGTCGGAGGGTCGGCGTAGGGTCGGGGCATGACCGATCGCGAGAAGTCGACGTCGTTCGGACAGGCGGCCTCCGCCTACGAATCCGGGCGTCCCGAGTACCCGTCCGACGCCGTGGCGTGGATGCTCGAGCCCGCGCGCGAACCGGGTCGTGCGCTGCGCGTCGCCGACGTGGGCGCCGGAACGGGCAAGCTCACCCGGACGATCGTGGAGCACGGTGCCGACGTGGTGGCGGTCGATCCGGATGCGGACATGCTCGCGACCCTGCGGCACAACGTCGGCGGGGTGCCCACGTTCGCCGGGACGGCCGAGGCCCTGCCTCTTCCCGACGGGGCCCTCGACGCCGTGGTCATGGGGCAGGCCTGGCACTGGGTCGACCCCGAAGAAGGGTCTCGCGAGATCGGCCGCGTGCTGCGCCGCGGGGGAGTGCTGGGCCTCGTCTGGAACATCCGCGACGAGAGCGTCGACTGGGTGCGTCGGTTGACCTCCGCCATGGGGGGGTCGAATGCCGAGGTCCTGCTCGCGACGACCGGACCCCGGGTGGCCGCGCCGTTCGGCGAGCTCGAGCACCACGAGTGGCGCTGGGAGCGCACGATCACCCTTCCGCAGCTGCGCGACCTCGTTCTCTCGCGCAGCGACATCATCACCGCCGACCCCGAGAAGCGCGCGCGTATCGACGCCGCGGTCGACGAGGTGGTGGCATCCGTTCCCGAACTCGCCGCCGGCGGCGCAGTCGCGCTGCCGTACGTCACCCACGCGTTCCGCGCGCGGCGGCCCTGATCGCTCGTGCACGGCGCAGGCGCCGGTCGTGAGGAGACGGCCTTGAGACGGGCAGCGCGCGCCCGCGTGGCACAGTGCGGGGCCGTGCGATCCGTCGCAGCCGGGTAATCTGGACTCCCGTGGCTCTTACCATCGGAATCGTCGGCCTTCCCAACGTCGGAAAGTCGACCCTCTTCAACGCTCTGACCAAGAACTCGGTGCTCGCCGCGAATTACCCGTTCGCGACCATCGAGCCCAACGTCGGGGTCGTCAACCTTCCCGATGTGCGACTGCAGCAGCTCGCCGACGTCTTCGGCAGCGAGCGCCTCGTGCCCGCCGCGGTGTCGTTCGTCGACATCGCCGGCATCGTGCGCGGCGCGAGCGAGGGCGAGGGGCTCGGCAACCAGTTCCTCGCGAACATCCGGGAAGCGGATGCCATCGCCCAGGTCGTCCGCGGATTCGCCGACGACGACGTGGTCCACGTCGACGGTGAGGTGAACCCCGCCGGTGACATGGAGACCATCAACGCCGAGCTCGCGCTCGCCGACCTCCAGACCCTCGAGAAGGCCATCACGCGCTACGAGAAAGAGGTCAAGGGCAAGAAGCTCGACCCCTCGGTGCTCGACGCGGCCAAGGCGGCCGAAGACGCACTCCAGCGCGGGGTGCTGCTCTCGGCATCCAAGATCGACCTCAGCCCCATCCGCGAACTGGGGCTGCTGACGGCAAAGCCCTTCATCTTCGTCTTCAACGTCGACGAGGCCGTGCTCACCGACCCGGCGCGCAAGGACGAGCTGGCCGCCCTGGTCGCCCCGGCGAAGGCCGTGTTCCTCGACGCCAAGATCGAGTCCGAGCTGATCGACCTCGACCCCGAGGATGCCGCGGAGCTGCTGGCCTCGACCGGTCAGGACGAGTCGGGTCTCGACCAGCTCGCGCGTATCGGCTTCGACACCCTCGGCCTGCAGACCTACCTCACCGCGGGTCCGAAAGAGGCCCGTGCCTGGACGATCCCGCAGGGCGCGAAGGCGCCGCAGGCGGCGGGTGTCATCCACACCGACTTCGAGAAGGGCTTCATCAAGGCCGAGGTCATCTCGTTCGCCGACCTCGTCGAGCTCGGCTCGGTCGCCGAGGCCCGCGCGAAGGGCAAGGCCCGCCTCGAGGGCAAGGATTATGTGATGCAGGACGGCGACGTGGTGGAGTTCCGCTTCAACAACTGAGGAGACCCCGAGCGTGGCCTCGCGTCGGGGTGGTGCACAACTCCCGCAATACCGAACCGGACGTGCCGCGTAGCGGCCGACGGACGCGATTCTGCAGGAGCCGTGATCTGCTCGCTGTCAGCGTGGATGTGGGCCGCGTATGGAGCGTGCGCCGTCGTTTTCGTGATGGTCGGCGAAGCTGCTGTGACCGTCGCACGGGTCGCGTGGACCCGTCTGTGTAGGCTGTCGACGACCCAGGGGGGGACACATGACCATCGAGGTCGACACGTCTGTCGTTCGAGGGGGCGCCGAGGCGTCTGGAGAGCTCGCGTCCGACGTCAATCGCGCGCTGGAGTACTTCGACTCCCATATCGACAAGTCGCAGTCGTGGGTGGCCGGCGAATTGATGAACTGGCTCCTCGCCGAGCACAGCTCATTCGCCGCGAGTGTCGAGTCGGGGCTGCTGCGCTCGAAATCGCTGATGGCCGCCACTCAGGGCGCGTTGAACGACGTCGCTCAGCGCTTCGACGAGAACGAGTACGACGCTCAGGTCACTGTCCGCGATCTGTTCGGAGACCTCGACCCGACGGCGGTGACGACGCCGATCGACGCGGACACGGCTCGTCAGACCCTCGCGTTCGACTCTCCCGTCGGCGCTCTCGTGGCACCCGAATCGTCCTTGGCCGACCCGGCATTTCAGGTCGTGTGGGGCATCCTCACCTGGCCCGACTATCTTTCGCTGTCCTTCTTGACTCGTAAGCTCATCAATGGCGCTATTCAGCTGGTTCAGCCGGGATGGACTGGCGGCCAGGATGTCTTCGAGTTCCTCGCGCAGAAGCTCAGCGGTGATTGGGACAAGGTTGCACTCGCGGGCAGCGCCTTCGGTCACGTAGGGGATTTCTTCGACGAACTCGCCGGGACTGTTCACAACCTCGCCGTGGGGGTTTTCGCCTCCTGGACGAGCGGGGAAGGTGCGGACCAGGCGGGCGAGTACTTCGCCGAGCTCGTCGCTGCGTTCGCGGCCCAGCCCGATGTGTACAGCGACCTCGAGACGAAGTACACCAACGCCGCGTGGGCCGCCTACGGGGCATGTCAGGCCATGCTCTCGGCGCTCGACGCGCTCGTCGATGCGATCATCGCCGCGGCGATGGGAGTGTCTTCGGTCGCTGAGGCGGTCGCCGCGCTCTTCACCCTCGGGGGAATGGCGCCCGCCGCCATCGTCACAGCGGTCATCGCTGCGGTGCAGGCGTTCTCTTCGGCCTGGGGCGTGATGATGACCGCGACGTCGACGGCCATCGCGGCCGGAGCGGTCATAGGCTCCGCAACCACCACCATCGAGTTCGTTTCGATCCCGGAGGCCTGACATGGACCGACCCGACGTGTCCGCTGCGCTGTTGCGCACCACGGGTGACGACTTCGCCCTGAACCTGAAGACGAGGCTCTTGGAACTCGCCGCCACGACGGACGACGAGGCTTACGCCAGCCGCTTGCGCCTCGTCGCGAGCGGAAAGCGACCGCTGCGTACCTTGCTGGCGGACCCGCAGTGGCGCGAGGCTTTCGGGTCTCAGATGCAGGTTCTCGCGGAGCCGCCGGCGCTCGATGAGCAGCAACGCCGGGCACTCGACGACGCTGTGGACAGGGCGCGGCTACAAGCGGCACCCGTGTCGGAGGAGCAGGCGGCGTCCGACGCCGCCGATGTCATGCGTCGGGCGACCCTCGCGGCGGACTCCATTCGCGAGGAGGAGCTCAACGGCTGGACCTACGTGCACGACTCAGACGGTGGGAGCGACGCATCCGCTGAGGAGGATCGATGACCTCCGACGCGACCGTGGTCGTGCGGTACGACGAGGCCGACAGAACGGCCGTCGAGCAGACCCTCCGCAAGCTCGTGCGCACGCAGGGCACCCTGATGCTGATCCTCGGGACGTTGCTCGGAGTACTGGTGCTGGTGCCGTTCATCGCCGCGGCGCGTGCCGGCGTCGACGTCTCCTTCTTCCTCGTCGTGGGTGCGCTCCTCGTCGTTCCCCTCGTGCTGATCGTGCTGGGAGCACGGCAGCTGCGGCGGCGTCCGCGCCTGCCCGAGGTCGCCGTCACGATCACCCCCACCTCCGTGTTGTTTCCGGCCATCGAGCGGCCGTCGGCGCTGGCGCCTCGCCTTCGTGCGGAGGAGTGGCCGCGAGAGGGGACGAGCGTCGAGGTGTTCCGTGCGTCCGGTCTACAGAAGGCGCGCGTCGAGTTCACCCTTCACGACGGAGGCAAACGACGTCGCCGTTCGATCGCGGCCGACTCCCTCGATGTCGATGCCCGTGTCATCGAGGACGCGCTCAGAGGGCCGCATACTGCCTAGACACGCGCCGCCCTGTGCTCGGGGTTCGTCGGGGCCCCCACCCTCGACACCGCGGTCACACCAAGAGCAGCCGGACTCGACTCCCTCGGGGCGCGACCTCAGACGGGGACGACCGCGGCCGCGGACCCCGGATGCCGGAAGCCCCGGCCCCTCAGCCCAGGTCGCCCGGGTGGGTCAGCCGCCACCAGAGCGTGGGCTCCTCGATGGTGCCGGAGATCTTCACGTCAGCGCTCGCCGTGTTCGGGCCGGCGGTCCAGGTGACGGTGCCGACGACCTCGCCGTCGGCGTAGCTGCGCGGAGCGACGGTGACGAGCGAGGCGGCGACGGGGGTGTCCGACCAGGTGCGCAATGCGGCGTTCTTCGCGAGCACGATGGTGGCCGTGGACCCCCACGGCGTGGTGATCGTGCCGACCTCATCGCCCAACCGGCCGACGGAGACATCGTGGAACCCGTCTTCGATGCTCTGCAGCAGCGCGCGCACGTCGGCGTCGGTGCTGTCGTGCGTGGCCCCGCCCATGCGCACTCCCGTGATCTTCAACGGTCCACTGACGCCCACGTCGAGGGTCGACGTGAACAGCAGGTTGAACAGGCCGTCGCCGAGGTTGCCGGTCTTCAGCCCGTTGACGCCGAGCGTTCCGAGCAGGTCGTTGGTGTTCGTGACCGTTCCCGGACCGACGACGCTGATCGAGCGGGTGGCGGTGAGGGTCGCGATCACCGGATCGGCGGCGGCGAGGCGGCCCAGGGCGACGAGGTCACCGGGCGTGCTGCTGTTGCGTTCGTCGACGCCCGTGGCATCCACGATCCGGGTGTCGTTCAGCCCTTTCGCGCTCAGCCACGACCGGGCCGCCTGCACGAAAGCGCCCTCCGAGCCGAAGCCCCAGCGGGCCAGGGCGACGGCGTAGTTGCTCGCGGACGGCAGCAGCATCGTCGCCATCGCGTCGCGCTGCGACATCGACGTGCCATCGGGCATGCGGGCGATCGTGACGCCCTGCAGGTAGAACTGGTCGTAGAGATCGGTGTCGGCCTCGGTGAACGAGATGGTCGGTCCGGGGTCGTTCGGCCCGTCGAGCGGGTGCGCATCGAGCACGACCATCGCCGTGATGAGCTTCGTGACGCTCGCGAGGGGCCGCGGATCGTTGCCGCCCGACGAGGCGAAGGCGCCGGCGGCATCGGGCCCGAGGTAGTCCTCTCCGCCCGCCACGCTCACGAGCATGGCCCCCTCGGCGGGAAGGGCGATCGTCGCGGGCGCGCCGGGCGCGACGGCGGATGCCTCCGAGGTGACGGTCGGTGCGGGGAGGGCGGCGGAGGACGCCCACCACACGTATCCGCCGCCGCCGGCGAGCACCATCAGAACCACGACGAGGAAGGTGACCAGGGCGATCCGACCGGCTCGTCCACTCCCGCGCTGCGCGCCGGGCGACTCGTCGAGAAGGTCGACGAGGTCGTCGAGCGTTCCCGGGCCGGACGACGCGCTCACGGCGCAACCTGGATCGACGGGATGAGGCGAGGGTCAGGGCGCACGCTTCGAACCTATCCCGGTCGGCTTGCTCAGGTCGCGACGAATTTCAAGCCCCCCCGAGCCCAAAAGGACGGCCATCTACCGTGATGGCAACGGGAATTACCCGCATACCTAATGGGAGGAGCCGACATGGGACTCGACGACAAGATCAAGAACGCCGCAGAGGACATCACCGGCAAGGCCAAGGAAGCTTTCGGTAAGGCGACCGACAACGAGCGCCTCGAAGCCGAGGGCCAGGCCGATCAGAGCAAGGCCAACGTCAAGAAGGCCGGCGAAAACGTCAAGGACGCCTTCAAGTAAGTCGCCCTCCCCGAATGCCCCGGTCCCGCGCGGATCGGGGCATTCGTCGTTCCGCGGTGCGGGAGTCGACGCGGCGGGCCGGGATAATGACGGGATGACCGATGCCGCTCCCACCGAGACCCCCACCGTCGTCTCGGGCACCCCCGTCGTCCTGCGCGCCCACGGCTACGAGGCCGCGATCGCCAGTGTCGGCGCCTCGCTGCGCTCCCTGACCCACGAGGGGCGCGATCTCGTCGTGCCGTTCGACGCCGACGAGTTGCGCCCCGCCTACCGCGGGACGACCCTCGCCCCGTGGCCGAACCGGATCGTCGACGGAATTCATCGCTTCGGAGGAGCCGAGCACCAGCTCGCCCTCACCGAACCCGATCGCGGTCACGCCCTGCACGGCCTGTTGTCGTGGGTCAGCTGGAACGTCTCGGATGCCACCGCCGACGCCGTCACGCTGACGGCGGCCGTGCCGGCGCAGGCCGGGTACCCGTGGTGGCTCGTCGTCTCGACCACCTACCGCCTCGGCGCCGACGGCCTGACCCAGACCGTGCGCGCCACGAACCTCGCCGACACCCCGGCGCCGTGGGGGACCGGTCCCCACCCCTACCTCGTCGCCGGCTCCGCGCCGCTGGACGCCTGGACCCTGGGACTGCCGGCCGACACCGTGCTCGAGGTGACGCCGGACCGACTCGCACCCGTGGCGCTGGCATCCGTCGCCGTCGATGCCGAGCGCTTCGACTTCCGCGTGCCCCGCGTGCTCGGCGCGGTCGAGATCGACCACGCGTACACCGACCTGGTGCGTGATGCCGGTTCACGGGCGACGGTGACCCTCACCGATCCGTCGGGCACGGGAGTGGCCATGAGCTGGGACGCCGCGTGCGCCTGGGTGCAGATCCACACCGCCGACCTGCCTGCCGGCCCCGGAACGCCCGGGCACCGCGCGGGACTCGCAGTGGAGCCCATGACCTGCGCGCCCGACGCGTTCAACGACGACGCCTACGACTTCGACACCGGGGTGGTCGCCCTCGCCCCGGGAGCGTCGCACGAGGCGAGCTGGACGATCTCGGCGCTCTGACGCACGACCGCCCCGTCGCGGAAGCGGCGGGGCGGTTCGTTTTCTGCGAGCGTCAGACGACCTGGGCTCCGCACATTCCGCAGTCGCCGCCGACGGACACCTCGACGAAGCAGTCGGGGCACATCGTGCGCACGGGCCGGTCGGTGATCGGCGTGGGCTTGGAGCTGGGCGTGCGGCGTTCGGCACGAGGAGCGGCCGCGCGGGTGCGCTTCAGCTCGACGGGCGCCGGGGGCGGGGGAGCAGCGGCCGGCGTGTGCTCCTCGCAGTAGAAGCGGACGAATCCGTCGTGGTGCTTGGGGTGGCGGTGCTTGACGGCCCACAGCTCGGTGCGCTCGTACAGGCGGCCGTCGGTTCCACAGGCGACGCAGCGGGTGGCGTCGCCGGGGACGACGTCGGCGACGAGGACAGGGGCGTCGAAGCGGATGGCATCCCGCCAGTCCTGCGACGAAACGATCTTCATGGGGGACCCTTCTTTCGGCGGTTCGGGCCGCCTCACCCTCAACGGTACGCTCCTCCCCACCCGGCCGGCGACGGGATTCGTGCGCAGAAGGGGTGGACACCGCCTGCGGCCCCCCGGATAGGTTGGAGACAATTCCCCCGCGTCGGTCTTTCGGCGCCTGTCGAAGGAGAAGCATGGAACTCGCCGCATTGGGAGCCGTCGGAGTCATCGTCGCCATCGTCGTGGTGGTGGCGGTCGTCGTCCTCCTGGTCCTCTCGCTCATCATCCGCGGCTGGTACCGCGTCGCCAAGGCCGACGAAGCCCTGGTCATCGTCGGTAAGCGCCAGAAGAGCTCTGACGGCAACTCGTCGCGGATCACCGTCATCACCGGCGGTGGCGCGATCGTCAACCCGCTCACCCAGCGCGGCGAGATGATCTCGCTCCGTGCCCGCCAGATCAAGATGGAGCCCACGGCGCAGTCCTCGACGGGCGTCACCGTGAACGTCAGCGGTGTCGCGCTGGTGAAGATCGGCTCCGACCCCGAATCCGTGCGTCGTGCGGCCGAGCGCTTCGCCTCGCAGGACAAGGCGATCGAGCAGTTCACCACCGAGCAGCTCGAGGGTGCGCTGCGCGGAGTGGTCGCGACCCTGACCGTCGAAGAGCTCATGCGGGACCGCCAGCGACTGTCGGACCAGATCGCCGAAGGCATCAAGCAGGACCTCTCGTCGCAGGGGCTCATCCTCGACTCGTTCCAGATCCAGGGCATCACCGACCTGAACGGCTACATCTCGGCGCTCGGTGCCACCGAGGTCGAGCGCGTCAAGCGAGAGGCCGAGGTCGCCCGCATCAACGCCGTGCGCGAGATCCGCGCGCGCCAGATCGCCACCGACGAGGCCAACCTGATCGAGCAGACCGCGCTCGACAAGAACAGTGCCGCGGCCAAGGCCGAGGTCGGCCGTGCCAACGCCGAGGCCGAGCAGGCCGAGGCCCTCGCGCGCGCCGAACGCCGCCAGGCCGTGCTCGAGCAGGAGGCGCAGAACACCGAGGCGCGCCTGGAGTCCGAGGTCAACCGCGTCGCCGACGCCGACCTGTACCAGCGTCAGAAGAACGCCGACGCCGACTCGTACGCGCAGATCAAGGCCGCGCAGGCTCGCGCGCAGATCGCCGAGCAAGAGGCCGCGGCCGTGCGCGTGCGCGCCGAGGCCGACGCGCAGTCGGTGCGCCTGGCCGGTGAGGCCCGCGCCGAGGCGATCCGCGCCGAGGCCGAGGCCCTGGCGCACAACCAGGAGGCTCTGCTGGCGCAGCGTGCCCTCGAGGCGCTCGTGCCGATGATGACCGAGTTCGCGAAGGGGTTCGATCGCGTCGGCTCCATCACGGTGCTCGGCGGAGAGGGTGCCAGCGGACACCTCGCTGCGGAATCGGCGACGGGCCTGCGCTCGTCGTTCGAGGCCGTGCGCGCG
This sequence comes from Microbacterium sp. Leaf179, assembly GCF_001423785.1. Classification (NCBI taxonomy): domain Bacteria; kingdom Bacillati; phylum Actinomycetota; class Actinomycetes; order Micrococcales; family Microbacteriaceae; genus Microbacterium; species Microbacterium sp. Leaf179. The sequence goes on from NZ_LMPH01000003.1 coordinate 47,895, forward strand.
GCGACCGGCATCGACCTGACGCAGATCATCCAGGGCCGTGCGCTGGCCGACGCGTTCGCGAACGCGCAGCACCCGACCACCGCTGCCGCTGCTCCCGCCCCGGCGACGACGCCCACGGCCCCCGAGCCCGGGGCCTGAGCGCGGGGTCTTTCCATGCCCGAAGCCCCCGAAGTCGAGGCGCTCACGCTGTTCCTGCGTGAGCGCCTCGGCGGGCACGTGGTGCGCGACGTCGAGCTCGTCGAGGGGCGTGCGCTCAAGACACGGCCGCGGCCGCTCGACGAGCTCGTGGGGCGCACCGTGACCGGGGTGACCCGGCACGGCAAGCACCTCGACCTCGACTTCGACGGCGTGCACCTCGGCGTGGGCTTCGGTCGGGCCGGGTGGGCGACGTGGACGGACGCGGGCGCGGAGTCCGACGCCGAGCCCGGCTCCGGTTCGGTGGATGCCGTCGCACCGGCGGCGGTGATCGCGCGCCTCGTGCTCGACGACGGCATCCTGGGGATCACCGACGCGGGGGACTGGCTTTCGGTGCAGTTGCATGTCGTCGATGCGGCGAACGAGGTTCCGTCGGTCGCGAAGCTCGGACCCGATGCCATCGACCCCGCGTTCTCACGCGAGGCGCTGGCGCACGCTCTCGGCGGACGGCGCAAACAGCTCAAAGCGCTGCTGCAGGAGCAGGAGTCGCTCGCCGGCATCGGCAACGCGTACTCCGACGAGATCCTCTTCGCCGCCCGGCTGTCGCCCGTCGCGCACGCGTCGAGCCTCTCGAGCGACGACGTCTCGCGGTTTCACGCGGCGCTGCACGACACGCTGACCGCCGCCGTGCTGGCGCGGCGGGGCGTCCCCATCGCCCAGCAGAAGGCCGCCAAGGTGGCGGCCATGGCGGTGCACGGGCGCACGGGCGAGCCCTGCCCCGACTGCGGCGGTGTGATCGAGGACATTCCCGGGACGAAGGGCGGCGGGCAGTACTGCCCGCCGTGCCAGGTGCTGCCGGGCTGATCGGCCGCTCGCCTCGTGCGGGGGTCGCGTCGGGTGGTCGCGGGACCGAGGAGTGTCCGTGGGAAACCAGTCGGACCATCGCCCCGCCAACGCCCGCTCGGCCGAAACGACGACGGCCCCGAGCCGAAGCCCCGGGGCCGTTGCCGACGAAGACGCTCAGGCCGTCTGGCCGGAGTGCTTCCCCTCGGCGACCTCTTCGACGAGCTTCGCATTGAACGCGGGCAGGTCGTCGGGGTTGCGGCTCGAGACGAGCCCCTGGTCGACGTGCACTTCCTCGTCGACCCATGTGGCTCCGGCGTTTCGCAGGTCGGTCTTCAAGGTCGGGTAGCTGGTGAGGGTGCGGCCCTTCAGCACGTCGGCCTCGGTGAGGATCCAACCCCCGTGGCAGATGACGGCGACCGGCTTGTGCTGGTCGAAGAAATCGCGCGTGAAGGACACGGCATCCTGGACGATGCGGATGTCGTCGGCGTTCTGCACGCCGCCGGGAAGCACGAGGGCATCGAAGTCTGCGGCCGAGGCCGAGCCCACGGCGAGGTCGACGGGCTGCTGGTGCCCCTTCTCGCCGGTGATGCTGCCGTCGGCGGGCGAGACGAGCACGGCTTCGGCGCCCGCGGAGGTGACGGCCTCCCACGGGCTCGTAAGCTCGCTGTCTTCGAATCCGTCGGTGAGCAGGAAGGCGATGCGCTTGCCGGTGAGATCGGTCATGGTGCGACTCTCTCTTTCTCGATTAGGAACGCCTTCCACGCTAGAAACCGCCGCGCGGACGGGGGCGGGGGTTGCGGATGCCGCGCCCCGGCGTTAGCGGTGACGTGCGTCGATCGCCCGGTTGCGTCGGCGGCCCGCCGAGTCCTGCGCGGGCGTAGCATGGAGCGCATGTCCGCTGACACCACGTCTGAGACGACTTCTGCATCGAAGCCGCTGATCACGCTTCTGAACGCTCCCGTCGAAGAGAAGGACGTCTCTCGCCCTGCGGCGTCGCAGTGCTGCGGCGGCGGTTCCTGCTCGCTCTGAGCCTGCACCCCCGGCGCGCCCGGCCCGTCGTGGTCATGTCGTCCGGCGCACCGTGATCTGACCTACGCCCCGGGACGTGCGTCCCGGCGCTGCCGTCGTTGCGCCTCGCCGCGCGTCATCACCGCCGTCCGCGATCGGCGTCGCGCCCCTCAGTGCGCGATCGGCGCCGCGCCCTCGGGCTGATCGGCGGGCTTGCGAATGAGGAACGCTCCCACGATCAGGGGCACCGAGATGATCGCGGCAACGAGGAACGCGGCCCGCGTTCCCGCAGCTCCGGCCTCGAGGCCCCCGCCCGCCGCGGCCGAGACCGACGACATCAGCGTGACCAGGAGAGCGATACCGGCGGCGCCGGCGACCTGCTGCACGGTCCCCACGACGGCGGAGCCGTACGAGTAGAACCGGGGTTCGAGCGAACCGAGGGATGCCGTGAACAGCGGCGTGAACGAAAGCGCGAGACCGATCATCATGACGGTCTGCACCGCGATGAGCAGGGCGAACGGGGTGTCGGTGCCGACGGTGGTGTAGAACCACAGCGAGCCGCTCGTGATCACGGCGCCCGGCACGAGCAGCACCTGGGTGCCGAAGCGGTCGTAGATGCGTCCGATCACGGGACCCGCGAGGCCCATCGCAAGCGAGCCGGGCAGCACGGCCAAGCCCGTCTCGAGGGGGGTCTTCTCGAGCACCGTCTGCAGGTACAGGGGCAGCAGGGTGATCGCGCCGAAGAACGCCATCGACATCACGCCGAGCTGCGCCACCGAGAGGGTGAAGTTGCGGGAGCGGAACACGCGCAGGTCGAGCAGGGCGCTGTCGCTGCGCTGGAGCCGTGTCTGACGCCAGACGAAGAGGCCCAGTCCGATCACACCCACCGCGAGCGAGGCGACGAGGGTCACGAGCGAGGTCGACGCGGCATCCGGGTCGGAACCGTGGCCGCCGCCGATCTGGCTGAGGCCGAACACGAGGCCGCCGAAACCGAGCGCCGAGAGGACCACCGACGGGATGTCGATGGGGGCGTTGCGGGTCTCGCCGAGGTTGTGGATCCAGCGGGCGCCCACGAAGAGGGCGACCAGGGCGATGGGCAGCACGATGCCGAAGATCCAGTGCCACCCGAGCGACTGCAGCACGAGCCCCGACATGGTCGGGCCGATCGCGGGGGCGAGCGCCATGACGATGCTGACGCGCCCCATCATGCGACCGCGCTGCTGCGGCGGCACGATCGTCATGATCGTCGTCATCAGCAACGGCATCATGATGGCGGTCCCCGAGGCCTGGATGACGCGGGCGACGACGAGAACCTCGAACCCGGGGGCGAGGAAGGCCACGAGCGTGCCGGTCGAGAACAGCGACATCGCCGCGATGAAGACCTGACGCGTGGTGAAGCGCTGCAGCAGGAAGCCCGTGATCGGGATGACGACGGCCATCGTCAGCATGAACGCGGTGGTCAGCCACTGCGCGGCGACGGCCGTGATGCCCAGGTCGCGGATGAGGAACGGGATCGCGACGTTCATCGTCGTCTCGTTGAGGATCGCGACGAACGCGGCGGTGAGCAGCAGCCAGATGACGCGGCTCTGCTCGGTGGTCACGCCCGAGGCGGTGGCGGGCGGGGAAGCGACGGGGGTGCCGGTGGCAGCCATGACGAGGTCCTTTTCGTGCGGGGGGCTTCGTGGCGCCGGAGAGGCGACGTGCCTCACACCGAACGGCGGCGGCCGGCGGGATATTCCGACGTCGAGAGAAATTCGCCGGGACGATGTCGGGGAAGCGCGGGTCGGGGTCTCGCGGCCGCCCTCCGCGGTGCCCGGGCGGGAGCCGGTGTCGGCGGTCGGACGTAGGCTGGCCCGCATGACCCCGGGTGGAGTAGGCGGAAGCATGTTCCGCGGCGTGGACGCCGCCGAACAGCGCCGACGCAACTCCCAGGCACCGCGCGTCGCGAACCTCGGACGACGGGTCGTCGACCTGTTCCGGCCCTATCGCGGTCGCATCGTCATGACGGCGGTGCTCGTGGTGGTGGGGGCCGCGATCGCGGTCATTCCGCCGCTGCTGGTGCAGCGCATCTTCGACGACGCGCTCTTCCCGATCGACGGGTCGCGCCCCGATCTGCAGCTGCTCGCCGTGCTGGTCAGCATCATGATGGTGCTGTTCCTGGTGTCGGCGGGCCTGAACGTGGGGCAGACGTGGCTCACGGCGACCGTGGGCAACCGCGTGACGGGCGATCTGCGCACGCGCCTGTTCGATCACCTGCAGTCGATGGAGCTCGGGTTCTTCACCCGCACGAAGACGGGCGTCATCCAGTCGCGTCTGCAGAACGACGTCGGCGGCGTGTCGGGCGTGCTGACCAACACGGTCACCAGCATCCTCGGCAACGCGGTGACGGTGATCGCCTCTCTCGTGGCGATGATCCTCATCGATTGGCGGCTGACCCTCATCGCCGTCGCCCTCATGCCGTTCCTCATCTTCGTGCAGCGCCGGGTGGGGCAGGTGCGCGCGCGCATCGCGGGCGAGACGCAGGAGTCCCTGTCGGAGCTCTCGGCGATCACTCAAGAGACGTTGAGCGTGTCCGGCATCCTGCTGTCGAAGTCGTTCAACCGCCAGCGCACCGAGTCGGCGCGCTTCGACGCCGAGAACGACAACCAGGTGCACCTGCAGGTGCGGCGCGCGATGAGCGGCCAGGGCTTCTTCGCGGTGGTCCAGGTCATCATGTCGAGCGTCCCCGCCGTGATCTACCTCGTCGCGGGGTATCTCATCGCCGGTGGCGCGGGTGCCATCACCGCCGGCACCATCGTGGCCTTCACGACCGTGCAGGCGCGGCTGCTCATGCCGCTGATGGGGCTCATGCGCGTGGCGCTCGACGTGCAGACCTCGTCGGCGCTGTTCGCCCGCATCTTCGAGTACCTCGACCTGCGGCCGGCCATCGTCGACGTTCCCGACGCCCTGCCGGTCTCGGCCGCACCCGGTCCGGTCGGGCGGGTCGAGTTCCGCGACGTGGAGTTCCGCTACCCCGACGCACCCGCGAACGCGCGGCCCACGCTCGACGGGGTCTCGTTCACCGTCGAACCCGGGCAGCACGTGGCGTTCGTGGGGCCCTCGGGTGCGGGCAAGACGACGATCCTGTACCTGACGCCGCGCATGTACGAAGCGTCGGGCGGGGCGGTGCTGTTCTCGGGAGCCGACGTGCGCGACCTCGATCGGGCCTCGATCGTCGACGAGATCGGCATCGTGTCGCAAGAGACGTACCTGTTCCACGCGACGGTGCGCGAGAACCTGCGCTACGCCCGCCCCGAGGCCTCCGACGACGAGATCGAAGCCGCCTGCCGCGCCGCGAACATCCATCACGTCATCGCGGGCTTCGAAGCCGGATACGACACCGTCGTCGGCGAGCGCGGATACCGCCTCTCGGGCGGAGAGAAGCAGCGCATCGCGATCGCGCGCGTGCTGCTCAAAGACCCTCCCGTGCTGCTGCTCGACGAGGCGACGAGTGCTCTCGACACCGTGTCGGAGCGCATCGTTCAAGAGGCCCTCGAGACCGCGTCGCACGGGCGCACGACGCTGTCGATCGCGCACCGCCTGTCGACGGTCATCAGCGCCGATCGGATCCACGTCGTCGACGCGGGTCGCATCGTGGAGTCGGGTACCCACTCCGAACTGCTCGCCGCGGGCGGGCTGTACTCCAGCCTCGCTGCCGAGCAGCTCGCCGCCTCGTTCGTCCTCGCGGACGAGCAGCTCGACGCGGCGGGCCTCGCCCGCGCGGCACTGCCCTCCCGCCGGGCGGATGAACCGCCGGAGTGAACGACCGTCGTCGCGGGTCGGGATCGGCCGCAGCGATGAGTGAAGTGACGCCCGACGGCTCGACGGGCGGAGTCGCCCGGCGGCCGCCCTCAGGCCGGCAGCGTCTCGAGGAACGCCTCGAGCGCGATGCGGTACGCCGGGTCGGGGTGCGCCTCGGCGATCCGCAACAGGGGCGGAAGATCGAGCGTGCGGATGAGCGCTCCGCGCTCGCGAACGGCCGCGTCGGCGCCGGCGGCGCGCAGCAGCGCGATGCCCTCGCCCAGGGCGTCGAGGTAGTCGCGCAGCACGCCGACCTCGGCCAGGCGTTGAGTGATCGATCCGCCATCGCGGCGTTCCCGCCAGTCGATGACGACGTCGGGCACCACGTCGAACGCCGACGCGAGCGTGTACATGCGCTGCGCGAGCACCTGGTCTTCGTAGTAGCGGCCCTCGGGGAAGCGCAGGTCGTGCGCGCGCCAGAAGGCGGTGCGGCTCAGCTTCGACCACGCGACGATGTTCCCGGATGCCGCCGGGTGCTCCGTCAGCGTGGTGCGCTGCCGCGCCGGGTCGGTGGCGGCGGCGACCCACGGCTGCACGTCGCCGGCCGTGTAGCCGGGCCCGCCGGCATCCGGGCGCAGGCGTACGTACGCGCCCACGACGAAGTCGCTGCCGGTGCGGTCGAGGGTGTCGGCGAGGCGTGCCAGGGCGTCGGGGCGATAGCGGTCGTCTGCGTCGAGGAAGGCCGTGTAGGGGGTGTCGACCTCGGCGAGGCCGGTGTTGCGGGCGGCGCCGAGGCCGCGCTGCTCCTCGTGGCGCACGACGCGGAAGCGGGCGTCGGCGGCCGCGGCGTCGGCGAAGATGCGGGTCGTGTCGTCGGTGGAGGCGTCGTCGACGAGGACGGCGGTCCAGTTCGAATGCGTCTGGCCGCGGACGGAGTCGAGCGCCTCCTCGGCGAAGTCCGCCACGTCGAAGCCGGGGATGATGACGGTGACGGCGGTGGAACTCACCCGCGTGATCCTACGGCGGCGACCGCGGCGACGACGGCATTCGCTACGGGGTCGAGAGATCCGGTGAGCCCCCGCGGCAGGGTGAAGCGCACGGCGGTGCGGGCCTCGTCGTGCGCGATGCCGAGCGCGAGCAGCACGTGCGACGCCTCGTCGCTTCCGGCGGCGCACGCCGATCCGCTCGACGACACGACCCCGCGCCGTTCGAGCTCGAGCAGCACCGTCTCACCGTTCGTGCCGGGGAACACGAAGCTGGCGGTGCCGGGCAGGCGTCGCTCGGGGTGGCCGGTGAGGCGCGCGCCCGGGACGAGCGCGAGCACACGGGCGACGAAGGCGTCGCGGAGCGCCGAGACGCGCCGCGCCTCGGCTTCGCGCTCGTCCTCGGCCAGGGTCACGGCGGTGGCGATCGCGACGGCCCCCGCGACGTCGGGAGTGCCGGAGCGGCGACCGCGCTCCTGACCGCCGCCGTGCAGGAGCGGCTCGAAAGGGAGCCGGCCGCGCACGGCGAGGATCCCGGTGCCCTTCGGCGCGCCGATCTTGTGCCCGGCGACGGTGATCGCATCGGCCCCGAGCCCCGCCAGCGGCAGCCACCCGGCGGCCTGGACGGCGTCGAGGTGCAGGGGGACCCCCCGGGCGTGGGCGACGGCGGCGAGGGCGGCGGCATCCTGGATCGTGCCCACCTCGTTGTTCGCGTAGCCCACGCTGACCAGCGCGGTCTCGTCGCGCAGCACATCGGCGAGGGCGTCGGGGGTCAGCGTGCCGGCGGCATCGACGGGGGCGTAGGCGACCTCGGTGCCGTGGAAACGGGCGAGGTAGTCGGCCGAGGCGAGCACCGACTCGTGTTCGATCGCGGTGGTGACGAGGTGCCGGCGCCCCGAGCCCAGCACGAGACCCTTGAGGGCCGCGTTGTTGGACTCGGTGCCTCCCGAGGTGAACATCACGTCTCCGGCGCGCAGGCCGAGCACCCGGGCGACCCGCGAGCGGGCGTCGTCGAGGGCGGATGCCGCGGCCTCGCCGATCTCGTGATGGCTCGACGGGTTGCCGAAGAACCGCGTGAGGTAGGGCGCCATGGCCTCGAGCACCTCGGGGCGCACGGGGGTGGTGGCGGCGTTGTCGAGGTAGAGGGTCACGCCGTCTCGATGCGGATGTCCAGCCCGAGGTCGAGCGAGGGCGCGGAGTGGGTGAGGGCGCCGACCGAGATGACGTCGACGCCGGTCTCGGCGATGGCCCGCACGGTGTCGAGGCTCACCCCTCCCGACGCCTCGACCTGGGCGGCTCCGGCGATCCGGGCGACGCCGACGCGGAGGTCGTCGAGCGAGAAGTTGTCGAGCATGATCGTGCCGATCCCGGCGGCGAGCACGGCGTCGATCTGGTCGAGGCGGTCGACCTCGACCTCGACGTGGGTCGTGTGGGGGAGTCGCGCGATCGCGCTCTCGAGGGCCTGCGTCACCGACATCCCGCCGGCGGTGAGCACGGCGAGGTGGTTGTCTTTCGCCATCACCGCGTCGGACAGCGAGAAACGGTGGTTGTGGCCTCCGCCGTCGCGCACGGCCTGGCGCTCGACGGCGCGCAGGCCCGGGGTGGTCTTGCGGGTGTCCACGATGCGCGCGCCGGTGTGCGCGACCTCGTCGACGTAGCGACGGGTGAGGGTGGCGATGCCCGCCATGCGCTGCACGAAGTTGAGGCCGATCCGCTCGGCCGTCAGCACCGCCCGCGCGGGGCCCGTGACGACGGCGAGCGTGTCGCCGGGCACGAAGGCGGCGCCGTCGGCCACGCGCATCTCGACGATGACCGAGGGGTCGGTCAGCGTGAACGCGGCTGTGAACACCGCACCGCCGCTGAAGACGCCGGGCACCCGGGCGACCAGCTCGGCCCGCGCGGTGGCGTGCTCGGGGATCAGCGTTTCGCTGGTGAGGTCGCCCCACGGGGCGTCTTCGTCGAGCGCGGCCGAGACGACGCGGTCGATGGCGGTGCGGGTCAGCATGCGGAGACCTCCTGGGGACGGGATGCCGGGGCGGTGGGCGAGACGTCGGGTCGCGGCGGTGAGGCATCCCGCGTGCGGGCGCCCGGTGTCACCGTGCCCGGTGTCACTGTGCCCTGTGCCACTGTGCCCTGTGTTGCGGCGGCCGGGGTCCCGGCATCCGGAGCGTCGGAGCGGAAGTGCGCTCCGATCGAGCCCGATCGGGCACGGGCGGCAGCGACGACGTGCGTGGCCACCAGCAGCAGGTTGGCGTCCTCGATCGACCGGGCTGCGGTCTCGGCGCTCCACGCGGCGAGCACGCCGGCGGCGCGCGCGAGGCCGGCGCCGTCGCGCACGAGTCCGGCCTCGGCCCACAGGAGCTTCTGCAGGGCTTCACGTGAGAACGGCGGGGCCTCGGTGGGGGCGGACGTCTGCAGCGGCAGCGCGGGGGCGGCCTCGGGCCACGCCTCGTCGCGCGCGACCGCGTCTCCGGCGCGGGCGCCGAACACGGCCCCCTCGAGCAGGGAGTTGGATGCCAGGCGGTTCGCGCCGTGCACTCCGGTGCGCGCCGTCTCGCCCACCGCGTACAGACCCGGCACGCTGCTGCGTCCGTCGAGGTCGGTCACCACGCCGCCCATCAGGTAGTGCGCTGCGGGGGTCACGGCGATCGGGTCGCGCGCCCAGTCGAGCCCGCGTTCGCGCACGGCGGCGTCGATCGTGGGGAAGCGCTCGGCGAGACGCGCGGCGCCGAGGGCGGTGGCATCCAGCCGCACGGGTCGGCCGTCCTGCGCGGCCATGGCCCGGGCGTTCGCGCGGGCGACGACGTCGCGCGGAGCGAGCTCGCCGTCGGGGTGCGCGTCGAAAGCGAAGCGCCGACCCGCCTCGTCGACGAGCACGGCCCCCTCGCCGCGCACGGCCTCGGAGACGAGGAACGGCGCGCCCACCGCGAGCGCGGTGGGGTGGAACTGCACGAACTCGAGGTCGGCGACGGCGGCGCCGGCCCGGATGGCGGCGGCGATGCCGTCACCGGTCGCGCCGAGGGGGTTGGTCGTGTGGGCGTAGAGCTGGCCCGCGCCGCCGGTCGCGAGGATCACCGCGTCGGCGGTGAGGCGCTCGCCGTCGGCGAGCTCCACGCCCGTGACGCGACCGTCGTCGAGGATCAGGTCGCGCAGCAGCGCGTGCTCGCGCACCACGACGCCCGCCGTGCGCACGGCGGCCCCGAGCGCCGCCTGGATCGCGGCTCCCGTGGCGTCGCCGCCGGCGTGCAGCACGCGGGGACGGGCATGGGCGGCCTCGAGACCGCGGGCGAAGTCGCCGTCGATGCCCCGGTCGAACGCGACACCGCGCGCGACGAGCTCGACGATGCGCGTCGGCCCCTCACCCACCAGCACGTCGACCGCGGAAGGATCGTTCATCCCCACGCCGGCGGTGAGCGTGTCGGCCGCGTGCGAGGCGACGTCATCGAGGGGAGAGGTCACCGCGGCGATGCCGCCCTGGGCCCAGCGCGTGTTGGTGTCGGCCACCGCGCCCTTCGTCACGACGGTCACCGCGCATCCGTTCTCGGCCGCGTGGAGCGCTGCCGTCAGGCCGGCGATGCCGCTGCCGACGACGACGACCGTGGTCATTTCACGGCGCCGCTGGGCTTGGCCGCGAGCATGCGCTCGAGGGCGACGGTGGCCGGGGCCGCGACCTCGGTCGGCACGGTGATGCGGTTGACGACCTCGCCCGCGACGAGCGACTCGAGCACCCACGCGAGGTAGCCGGGGTGGATGCGGTACATCGTCGAGCAGGGGCAGACGACGGGGTCGAGGCAGAAGATCTCGTGCTGCGGATACTGCGCGGCCAGGCGCTGCACGAGGTTGATCTCGGTGCCGATCGCGAAGGTGGTGGGTTCTGTGGCCGCGGCGATGGCCTTGCGGATGAGGTCGGTCGACCCCGCCTCGTCGGCCGCGTCGACGACGTCCATCGGGCACTCGGGGTGCACGATCACGCGCACTCCGGGGTGCTCCACGCGGGCGCGCTCGATCTGCTCGACGGTGAAGCGTCGGTGCACCGAGCAGAAGCCGTGCCACAGGATGACGCGGCTGTCGACGATCTGCGCGTCCGACGACCCGCCGAGGGGCTTGCGGGGGTTCCACATCGGCATCTGCTCGAGCGGCACCCCCATGGCCTTGGCGGTGTTGCGGCCCAGGTGCTGGTCGGGGAAGAACAGCACGCGGCGCCCGCGCGCGAACGCCCACTCCAGCACCGTCCGGGCGTTGGAGGAGGTGCAGACGATGCCGCCGTGGCGCCCGACGAAGCCCTTGATGGCGGCGCTGGAGTTCATGTACGTCACCGGGATCACCGGCACCAGCCCCTCGGCATCCGGGGTGTCGAGATCGCCCAGCACGTCGGCGAGCTGCTCCCAGCACTCCTCGACCTGGTCGATGTCGGCCATGTCGGCCATGGAGCACCCGGCGGCCAGGTTCGGCAGGATCACGGCCTGCTCGGGTCGCGAGAGCAGGTCGGCGGTCTCGGCCATGAAGTGCACGCCGCAGAACACGATGGCCTCGGCCTCGGGTCGGTCCTTCGCGGCATTCGCCAGCTGGAACGAGTCGCCCACGTAGTCGGCGTGGCGCACGACCTCTTCGCGCTGGTAGAAGTGCCCGAGCACGACGACCCGGTCGCCGAGCGTCGCTTTCGCCGCGCGGATGCGGGCGTCGAGCTCGTGGTCGGAGGCGTCGCGGTACGCCTGCGGCAGTTCGCCCTGGCGGGGAGCGCCGGTGGGGATGACGTCTCCCATCGACGAGCCCGGACCGTAGCCCGGGCGGGTGTCGAAGTCCCAGGGGCCGACCGCGAGGTCGGTGGTGCAGGTGGCGTCGATGGAGGCGCCGGAGACGATGGCCTGGATCGCGTGGTCGACGCTCGGGTCGATCGCGGGACGCGGGTGCAGGGTGAGGGGCGTGGCGGACATGGGCGTTCCGATCAGTGACGGGACGGGAGGGGGCCGCGGTCGGCCAGCTCCACGTCGCGGTTGTAGCGGTACAGGCGGGCGGGGCGGTGGCTTCCGGTGCGGAAGCGCTCGGTGGGAATGAGGGTGTCGGACGTGTCGACCTGGCGGCGGAAATTCGCCGGGTCGAGGCGTTTGCCGAGGATGGTCTCGTTGACCTCGCGGAGGTCGGCGAGCGTGAACTCGTCGGGGAGCAGCCCGTGCGCGATGCGGCTGTAGCCGACCTTGTTGCGCAGGCGCCACAGCGTGTACTCGACGATGTGGTCGTGGTCGAAGGCGAGAGCGGGCAGGGCGGTCGCGTCGAACCACTCGACGTTCTCGGGGGCGTCGCCCTGGCGGGCGTGGGCGGCGACCTGCGCGTCGACCTCGTCGGAGCGCAGCAGCGCCCAGTACACGATCGACACCACGCGGGTGGGGGAGCGGTCGACGGCGCCGAACGCGTACAGCTGCTCCAGGTAGCTGGGGGTCAGCCCGGTGGTCTCGGCGAGGGTCCGGGATGCCGCCGTGTCGAGCTCTTCGGTCGCGTCGAGCCAGCCGCCCGGCAGGGCCCACCGGCCGTCGAAGGGGTCGCGGGTGCGGCGCACCAGGGGGAGCGACAGGACGGGTTCGTCGTCGGCGCCGCGGCGCACGCTGAAGATCACGGTCGACACCGCGACGCGCACGTCGGCGTCGCGGGACTCGGGCTCAGGGGTTCGTGTCATGGTGACCATATCTCCGGGATCGATCTTAGTGTCATCCCGACCCGAAGGGCGAATCGGTGACCGCCGTCCGCGGTGACGGGGCGGCGGGTCACGGCCGTGTGGGCCGAACCGCGGCGACCGCGGGATGGAGGAGCGGGCGCGGGGCTCTTCGCCCCGGAACCGCGCCCGCCCGCCCCGGCCGCGTCGAAAGGGTTCTCTCAGACGCGCGGCTTAGCGTGAGAGTCGGATTGGGGAGGTCGGATGCCGATCATCGACATCGTTCTGATCGCCCTGCTGGCGATCGCGCTCATCACGGGCCTCTCGCGAGGTTTCCTCGCCACGATCGGCTTCTTCGCGGGCCTCGCGGTCGGCGCCGTCGCCGCGTACTGGGTGACGCCGTTCGTCGGCCAGTGGATCACCGAGCCGGCCTGGCGGGGCCCCGCGATGATCGGCGCCGGCATCCTGCTGCTGCTCATCGGCTCGGGTCTCGGCAGCGCCCTGGGCGGCTTCTTCCGTCGGGGCGCCGACCGCATCAAGCTCCGCGTCCCCGAGCGTCTGCTCGGCGGGGTCGTCAACGTCGCCGCGGCCGCGCTCGCCGTGTCGTTCGTCGCCGGATCGCTCACGCCGGTCGGGGTTCCCGTCGTGTCGGCGGCGCTGGGCTCGTCGGCGGTCATCCGCACGATCGACGACCTCACCCCCGCCCCCGTGCGCGGCGCGCTCGCCGAGTTGCGCGGAACGGTCTTCGCCGAGGGGATTCCCCGCCTCGGCGAGCTCATCCAGATCGGGCCCGTGCCGAGCGCCCCGGCGATCGCCCTCGACGACCCCGCGCTGACGCAGGCCGCGCAGTCGGTCGCGCGGATCTCGGGCACCGCCTACGCCTGCGGCATCACCTCGAGCGGCTCCGGCTTCGTCGTGGCGGCCGACCGCATCGTCACCAACGCGCACGTCGTCGCCGGCGTCGACACGCCCCTCGTCGAGCTGCCCGGCCGTCCGGCGCGCGAGGGGCGGGTGGTCTACTTCGACCCGACCGACGACATCGCCGTGGTCTCGGTCGACGGTCTCGACGCCGCGCCCCTGCCGATCTCCCCGACCCTCGAGGTGGGGGCTTCGGCTGTGGTGCAGGGTTACCCGGGCGGGGGACCGTTCACCTCGGGCAGCGCCCAGGTGCTGTCGTCGGGCACCGTGCCCGTTCCCGACATCTACGACACCTCCTCGGTGCCGCGCGACATCTACGCGCTGGCCGCGGTGGTTCGGCCGGGGAACTCGGGGGGACCCCTGCTGACGACGACGGGTGAGATCGCGGGCATCGTCTTCGCCCGCAGCGACACCGACGACAACGTCGGCTACGCGATGACCCCCGCCGAGCTGCTCCCCGTGGTGGCGCAGATGGACGCCCTGTCGGCGCCCGTCGCCTCGGGAAGCTGCACGCGCCGCTGAACGGGGCGCCGGGGCGACGGCCCCGCGCCGGGGGCGGACCCTTCCACATCCGATGCCCGCGGGCAACCGGGCAGCCGGCGGCCGTCGCCGTTTCCTACCGTGGGGGGATGAGCCAGAAGACAACGCTTCGCACGGTGTCCACCGCCCTCGCCGCCTCGACGGCCGTCCTGCTTCTCGCGGGCTGCGTCGGACAGAGCAGCTCCGAACCCTCCGCCTCGACCCCGCCCGTATCGCCGAGCGGCACGACCATGACGTCTTCGGCCCCGGCTTCGCCTTCCGCCGACGGGGTGAGCGAATCGGAGGCCGTGAGCCTCGTCGAGGACTATCTGACGGCGTTCCAGCAGGAGCGTTTCGCCGACGCCTACACGCTGCTGTCCGAGGGCGCTCAGTCGATCGCGGGGCCTGCCGAACGGTTCGCCGACACGGCCGTCGGCGGGTTCGTCCGCGTCGACGACGCCACCGGATATCTCGGAACGGACGGCGTGATCACCGCGGGGCCGGGGCCGGTCGACGATGCGGTCCTCGTCACCGCCGTCGCCGACCGCCACGCCGATGCGTGGATCGTGCGGGACACCCCGGCAGGCCCCCGCATCGACGATGCCGGTGTTCCCCTCACCGGACAGAGCCCGTACGAGTGGGTGAATCCCGCCTCCGGGCCCGAAGACATCCGCGACGTGACGGCCGTGGACCCCACGGCACCCGCCGCGATCGTCTTCTCGGATCGGGGAGACGGCGCCGAGGACGGTGCCAGCCTCGTCGGTGATCCGGATGAGCTCGTCGCCTACATCGGAACGACGGAGGTCACCGCCTCCGCCGCGGCCTCCGAGTCGCAGCGCCGATGGGAGATCGCCCTCGACACCGTCGCTCCCTCGGCCGACGTCCAGCCCCTCACCGTCGCCTGGAGGGTCAGCGACGACCTCGACGTCTGGCGCACCAGCACCACGCCCCTCTACACCGGGTGAGGGGAGTCCGGAGGCCGCGACGGTGAGCGCGACGTGGGCGATCGACGCCGCGGCATCCGGCGTCGTTCACCGCGGGGCTGGACAGAGCGCCGCGGGCCTCCGCTAGGCTGACCCCACAAGTCCACACCGGCCCCATGATCGATGCGGGAGAGCTCCGGCGAATGCAGCCGGGCACCGAAGGAGCAAGCCTCCCCGCCAATCTCTCAGGTACGCGTACCGCGTCGATCGGGCCACTCTGGAAAGTGATCCGGGTGCACCGCGCCGGATCCGCCGACGGTGAAAGCCCGCCATCCTGTTCGTCGAACGGATGCCGTGGCGAAACTCTCAGGCCCATGACAGAGGGGGAGTTCTCCAGGCGCCGACCGGCGTCTGTCCGTCATCGCGAACGGCAGAACTCATGACCGACACCCCCGCACCTCCACGCTCGTCGCCGCTGCACGATCGGCACGAGGCCCTCGGCGCCTCGTTCACCGACTTCGGCGGCTGGAACATGCCCGTGCGCTACACCTCCGACCTCGCCGAGCATCACGCGGTGCGCACGGCCGCGGGCCTGTTCGACATCTCGCACATGGCCGAGTTCTGGGTGCAGGGCGGCCGCGCCGCGGACTTCCTCGACTTCGTGCTCGCCGGCCGCATCTCCACGATGCGCATCGGCAAGGCCAAGTACTCCCTCGTTCTGGCCGACGACGGCGGAATCGTGGATGACGTCATCGTCTACCGCACCGGTGAGGACTACTTCCTGGTGATCGCGAACGCCGGGAACCGGGATGCCGTGGCCGCGGCGTTCGACGGTGCCCGTGCCACGTGGTCGTCGGCGCAGGCGTTCCTCGACGGCCCCCTCGAGGGCACCGATTACGCCGTGACGTCCGGTGGGGCGATCCCGCGGGTCGAAGACGTCACCGATCAGCTCGCGCTCATCGCCCTCCAGGGCCCCGAGGCCCTCGGCATCCTGAGCTCCACCCCGGGGGTCGAGATCACCGGCACCGCCCTGGACGAGTTGGGCTACTACGCCTGGACCGACGGCACCTTCCAGGGCGCCTCGCTGTTCGTGGCCCGCACCGGGTACACCGGCGAGGACGGCTACGAGCTGCTCATCCCCACCGCCCAGGCCGGCGCCATGTGGGACGCCGCGCTCGCCGCGGGCGCCGATCGCGGACTCGTCCCCTGCGGCCTCGCCGCGCGCGACACGCTGCGCCTCGAGGCGGGGATGCCGCTGTACGGCCACGAGCTCTCGCGCGACATCGTTCCCGCGCAGGCCGGCCTCGGCCGCGTCGTCGCCGTCGACAAGGCGGCCTTCATCGGCAAGGACGGCGTGGCGTCGAGCCCCGCCGACGCCCCCGTGCTCGTCGGGCTCGTGTCGGAGGGCCGTCGCGCGGGCCGCGCCGGTTACTCCGTGCTCCGCGGCGACGACACCGTCGGCGAGATCACCAGCGGTGCCCTCAGCCCCACCCTCGGCCACCCCGTGGCCATGGCTTTCGTCGCGCCGTCGGCGAGCGAGCCCGGAACCGAACTGACCATCGACGTGCGCGGAACCCGCATCCCCGCCATCGTCACCGCCCTTCCCTTCTATCGGAGAAACGCATGACCGACCTCACCGCCCTCAGCTACACGTCCGAGCACGAGTGGATCTCCCTCGAGGGGGACATCGCGACCGTCGGCATCACCGACTTCGCCGCCGACAAGCTCGGCGACGTCGTCTTCGTCGAGCTGCCCGGCGCCGACTCCGCGGTCGCCGCGGGCGACGTCTGCGGCGAGATCGAGTCGACCAAGTCGGTCGGCGAGCTCTACGCCCCTCTCACCGGCACCGTCGTCGAGGTGAACGACGCGGTCGTCGACGACCCCTCGCTCGTCAACGCCGAGCCGTTCGCCGGCGGGTGGCTCATCAAGATCCGCGTCGAGGGCGATCTGCCCGAGGGCCTGCTCGACCGCGCCGCGTACGAGGAACTCACCGCATGAGCACCCTCCTTCCCGCGCGGACCGATACCGCCGCGCCCGCCGTCTTCGTCGATCGCCACATCGGCATCGATGCCGCAGCGCAAGCCCGCATGCTCGAGGTCGTCGGGTACGACAGCGTCGAGGCGCTCGTCGAGACCGCCGTCCCGGCATCCATCCACGTGCGCCAGCGTGCGACCAGCTCGATCCCGACCGCGGCCACCGAGGCCGAGGCACTCGCGGAGCTGCGCGAGCTCGCCTCCGCGAACCGCTCGGCGCGACCGCTGATCGGGCTGGGGTACTACGACACCTTCACCCCCTCGGTGATCGCCCGCAACGTGCTCGAGAACCCCTCGTGGTACACCGCGTACACGCCCTACCAGCCCGAGATCTCGCAGGGTCGGCTCGAAGCGCTCATCAACTTCCAGACGATGGTGACCGACTTGACGGGTCTCGCCACGGCGAACGCCTCGATGCTCGACGAGTCGACCGCGGTCGTCGAGGGCATGCTCGTCGCGCGCCGGGCGTCGAAGGCGAAGACCGACGTCTTCCTCGTCGACGTCGATGCCCTGCCGCAGACCAAGGCGCTGCTGCACCACCGCGCCGCGGCCGTCGGCATCCGCATCGAGGAGACCTCGTTCGCGGGGGAGCTGCCCGAGGCGTTCGGCGCGTTCGTGCAGTACCCCGGCGCCACGGGGCGCGTGTGGGACTTCTCAGCCGTCGCCGAGACGGTGCACGCCGCCGGGGGCCTGGTCGTGGCCGCCGCCGACCTGCTCGCCCTGACCCTGCTGCGCTCGCCCGGCGCCCTCGGCGCCGACGTCGCCGTCGGGACGACCCAGCGCTTCGGCGTTCCGCTCGGCTTCGGGGGACCGCACGCGGGCTACATGGCCGTGCGCGCGGGCCTCGAACGCCAGCTCCCCGGCCGCCTCGTGGGCGTGTCGCAGGATGCCGTGGGAGCCCCCGCGTACCGCCTGTCGCTGCAGACGCGCGAACAGCACATCCGTCGCGAGAAGGCGACCTCGAACATCTGCACCGCCCAGGTGCTGCTGGCCGTGATGGCGGCGATGTACGCGGTGTACCACGGCCCGCAGGGGCTGCGGGGGATCGCGACGCGCGTCGCGCGGAAGGCCGACATGCTGGCATCCGCCCTGCGTTCGTACGACCTGACGCTGGCGAGCGACGCGTTCTTCGACACCGTGCGCGTACACGTTCCGGGGCGCGCGCAAGACGTGGTCGACCGGGCGCGCGAGCGCGGCTATCAGCTGCTGTGGGTCGACGATGCGACCGTGGGGGTCTCGGTGGACGAGACGACGACGGATGCCGACCTCGCGGCCGTCCTCGACGCGTTCGGCCTCGCCAGCGACGACCTGCCCGAGGGCGTCGCCCTCCGCGGCGTGGACGAGGCGCTGCACCGCGACGACGAGTACCTCACGCACCCCGTCTTCCACACGCACCGCAGCGAGACGGCCATGATGCGGTACCTCAAGAGCCTCGCCGATCGCGACTACGCGCTCGATCGCGGCATGATCCCGCTGGGGTCGTGCACGATGAAGCTCAACGCGGCGACCGAGATGGCCGCGGTGTCGTGGCCGGAGTTCTCACGGGTGCACCCGTTCGCCCCCGAGGCCGACGTGCACGGCTACCTCGAGATGATCGAGCAGCTCGAGCGCTGGCTCGCCGAGGTCACCGGCTACGACGCCGTCTCGCTGCAGCCGAACGCCGGCTCGCAGGGCGAGCTCGCGGGACTCCTCGCCATCCGCGGCTACCACCTCGCGAACGGCGACACCGAGCGCACGGTGTGCCTCATCCCCTCGTCGGCGCACGGCACGAACGCGGCCTCGGCGATCCTGGCGGGCATGAAGGTCGTCGTCGTCGCCTGCGACGAGGCGGGGAACGTCGACCTCGACGATCTGCGGGCCAAGATCGTCCAGCACGCCGAGTCCCTCTCGGCGCTGATGATCACGTACCCCTCGACCCACGGCGTGTACGAGCACGACGTGCTCGAGATCACCCAGGCCGTGCACGACGCCGGTGGACAGGTGTACGTCGACGGGGCGAACCTCAACGCGCTGCTCGGCTTCGCCCGCTTCGGCGACCTGGGCGGCGACGTGTCGCACCTCAACCTCCACAAGACGTTCGCGATCCCGCACGGCGGTGGGGGCCCGGGCGTCGGCCCGGTCGCCGCGAAGGCGCACCTCGCGCCGTTCCTGCCCTCGCATCCGTTCTCGCAGCGCGCCGACCACGCCGGCGGCGTGTTCGACGGGGGACCGGTGTCGGCCGCGCCGCACGGGTCGGCGGGGATCCTGCCCATCTCGTGGGCCTACGTGCGCATGATGGGGGCCGAGGGGCTTCGACAGGCCACGGCCGCGGCCGTGCTGTCGGCCAACTACATCGCCGTGCGCCTGCGCGAGCACTACCCGGTGCTGTACGCGGGCGAGGGCGGTCTGGTCGCGCACGAGTGCATCCTCGACCTGCGTCCCCTCAAGGAGCAGACCGGGGTCACCGTCGACGACGTGGCCAAGCGTCTGATCGACTACGGCTTCCACGCCCCGACGATGTCGTTCCCGGTCGCCGGCACCCTCATGGTGGAACCGACCGAGAGTGAAGACCTCGCTGAGCTCGACCGGTTCGTGGATGCCATGATCGCGATCAAGCACGAGGCCGACGCCGTCGCCGCGGGGGAGTGGCCCGCCGACGACAACCCGCTCGTGAACGCGCCGCACACCGCCGAGACGGTGGTCGTGGGCGAGTGGGAGCACGCGTATTCGCGCGAGACCGCGGTGTACCCCGTGCGTTCTCTGATCCGCGGCAAGTACTGGCCCCCGGTACGCCGCATCGACCAGGCGTACGGCGACCGCAACCTCGTGTGCTCGTGCCCTCCGCCGGAGGCGTTCGCCTGAGCGCCGCGTGAGTGCGGCGGCGATCCCGGCCGGGTTCCGGGATCGCCGCCGGATCGTTCGCCCACGGCCCGGACGGGGGGTTCGCACAGGAGGCGTTTAGTACAGTTCGGGTGTGCACCACGGGCTGACTGACCACTCACGACCGACTCGACGACGACGCGGACGGGGGCGGTCGATCGCCCTGCTCGCCGCCTGCGCCATCGTGCTCGCCGGGTGCGCCGCGCCCGACGCGGCTCCCGCGCCCGAGCCGGAGGCACGCACCAGCCTCACGGTCGGCGTGGTCGGCAGCCTCACGAGCTTCAACGCCGAGAGTCGCACCGGCGACACGGCGGCCAACCGTGCGGTGTCCGAGCTGCTCGACGAGCAACTCGGTTCGCTCGACGGCGACCTGCAGGTCGTTCCGAACGACGGCCTCGGACGCATCACCCGCGTCGAGGGCGACCCCCTGAAGGTCAGCTACGAGCTGTTCACCGACCGCACATGGTCGGACGGCACGCCCGTCACCCTCGACGACCTGCTATTCGGCTGGGCGGTGTCGTCGCACTTCTTCGACGACGCCACGTACGACGCCACCGGGCAGATCGTCTCGGGCACGCGGTACTTCGACACCGCAGCCCCCGCCGACCCCAACGCGCGCACGGCGCGCCCGAGCATCGACCGCGCCGCCGACACCCTGACCCTGACCTACGACGAGCCATTCGCCGACTGGAACCGCCAGTGGCTGCTCGATCGGCCGGTGCACGTCGTCGCGCAGCGCGCCGGGGTCAGTGTGAAAGACCTGCTCACCGCCATTCTCACGGTCCCCGAGGGCGACCCGACGGCGCCGGTCGCCCCCAACCCCGTGCTGGCGGCCGCCGCGCAGGCCTGGAACACGGGCTTCGACGTGCCCGCCGGAACGGCCCCCGATCCGGCATCCATCGTGGCCGCTGGCCCCTGGACCGTCGCTTCGGCCACGACCGACACCCTCACCCTGGCCCGGCGCGACAGCTATCAGGGCGCGCACTTCCCCGGCCTCGAGGGGCTCACGGTGCGCTTCTTCGCGGATCGTGCGGCGCAGCTCTCGGCGATCGAGGCGGGAATGGTCGACGTGGCGAACATCGGCGACCTCGACGAGGACGAGCTGAAGACGCTCACCGACGCCGGTCTGCAGGTGGTCACCGGGCCCACCACCGAGACCCTGCAGCTGCGGTTCGCCAACGGCACCGCCCCCGCCCTGCGAGAGGCCACCTCGCGTTCGCTCGACCGCTCGGTGATCGTGAAGGACGCGCTGGGCACCGTGCGGCCCGACGCGCAGCCGCTGCAGTCGTTCCTGTCGTCGCCCGCGGCCGGTCAGCTCTATCGCGACCTCACCTCGGGCAACGGTGCGCCGGGCACGGGGAGCGACGTCGACGGTGCGCGCGAGGCGCTCGACGACCGCGCCGCGGTGCTGCGGGTGGGGTACGACGCCACCGACGAGATCTCGGCGCAGGTCTTCGCGCGCATGGTGACGATGGGGGCGACCGCGGGCATCGCCGTGCGCGTCGCGACCGAGACCGAGACCCCGGATGCCACCCTCGCCTGGGTCGGAGAGGACGAGAGCCTGTACCGCTCGGCCCGCGATCGGATCGCCGAGGGGGTCGACGGGCCCGACACCGCGCGCCTGTTCGCCGGACTCACGAACGACACCGACCCGGTCGACGTGCTCGCCGCGGCGAAGAAGATCGATCAGTCGCTGTTCACCGCGTACGCCGGGGTGCCCCTGCTCGAGCGCACGGGCGCGGTCGTGACCGCCGCCGGCGTCGGGGGAGTGGCCTACACGTCGCAACCGAACGGCCTGCCGCCCGCATTCTGGACCTGGACGCCGCCGCAGCCCTGATCGCGAGGTCCGCCGTGGCGGCTCGACCGCCGATTCAGCGCGATTCGTGCCGCCCGCGGGGCGTCACGGGGTGACGGTCGGCGACGGTGTGGGCGTGACCGCGGGGGTCGGCGGGGCGAAGATCGCGGGCCACCACGCCGCTGCCAGCGGGTACCCCACGAAGGCGACGATGTCGATGATCGTGTGCGCCACGACGAGCGGCATGACGCGGCCCCAGCGCTTGTAGCACCAACCGAACACGAGTCCCATGACGACGTTGCCCAGCGCCGAGGGCCACCCCTGGTAGAGGTGATAGCTGCCGCGCAGCAACGCCGTCGACACGATGATCCCCGTCCACGACCAGCCGAGGCGGCGCAGGCGATCGAAGAGGTACCCGAGGAAGATCACCTCTTCGGTGAGCCCCGCCCGAAGGGCCGCGAGCACCAGCAGGGCGATGACCCACCACGACGAGTCCAGGGGGGCCGGAACGACGGCGATGCTCTGGCCGAGCGCGCGTCCGATCGCGTACACGCCGATCCCCGGAACGCCGATCAGTAAGAGCAGAAGCACCCCGCGCAGAATGTCGCTGCCGAACCGCCGGAAATCCAGGCCGATCCGGTGCAGCGCATTGTTCGCCGGCTCCCACAAGAGGAAGACCACGAGCGCGACCAGAGCCAGCGAGAACGCGATGTCCAGGAACTGGTAGACGGCGTCCCAGAATGGTTCGGCGCTGCGCGACGGATTCAACTGCGTCTGCTGCTGCGAGATGGGCGCCCGGGTCACGGTGCGCACGAACGACACCACCGAGTAGATCGCGGACTGGCCCACGGTGACGAGCAGGACGAGGGCGATCTCCCAGATCAGTCGTCGTCGTCGATACGTCGCGTCGCCCCCGCCGAGGGAGGGCGGGTCGGAGAACGGATGCCGGGTCACACCGTGTATCTAACACCGGCGGGCAATGAGCGATGGGTGCGCGCAGGAGCATCGGTGGGGGATGATCGGCTGCGTCCGAGGGTGACGCAGAACGGGGTTGTCAGAATGCTCTACGCAACCGCGCTCAAGTTAAAGGTCTGTAACGAATTGCCCAGGAGTTTTGACCATCCGGAAGCCTTTATCTATCGTTTCGGTATCCACGGCTTCCCCCTGCCACTCGCGTGTCGGGGGTGCCCGTCCACTCTGCACTGGAGGCAAAGTGTCTGAAAAGACTCGGCGCATGCGCGCCCTTACGGCGGGAGCAGGAGTCGCGGTCGCGGCTCTGGCCCTTGCCGGTTGCACCACCACCGCCACCCCCGAGGGCGGTGCGTCGTCCACCGGCGGCACCGTCACCATCGCCACGACGAACGCGTTCACCTCGTTCAACGGCGACACCCCCGAGGCCAACCTCGACACCAACGGCATGGTCGGTTACCTGACCGGTGTCAGCGGCGGCCTGGGCCTCGGTGGCTTCCAGCGCCTCGACAAGGACTTCTCGGTCCTCGACAACACCGACTTCGGTACGTACGAGACGGTCTCCGAGGACCCCCTCACGGTCAAGTACACGATCAACGAGGGTCTCACCTGGTCGGATGGCGAGCCCATCAACGCCGATGACATGCTCGTCAACTGGGCCATCAACTCGGGCTACTTCGACGACGCCAAGCTCGACCCCGCCACCAGCGAGGTCACCAACGGCGGCACGCAGTACTTCAGCCTCGCCGGCAGCACCGCGGGTCTCGACACCACCGCGTTCCCCACGATCAGCGACGACAACATGTCGATGACGCTCGTGTACTCGAAGCCCTTCGTGGACTACGAGCTCGTCAACCCGATCGGCAAGCCGGCCCACGTGCTGGCCGAGAAGGCGGGCGTGTCGGAGTCCGAGTTCGTCGACCTGCTCAAGTCGCTGCCCGAGGGCAACCCCGACGCACCCGTCGCCCCCAACGCGACGCTCAAGGCCGCGGCCGACTTCTGGAACACCGGCTACGACGTCACCGCCATGCCGACCGACCAGAGCCTGCTCGTCGCGAGCGGTCCGTTCATCGTGACCGACTTCACGCCCGAGCAGAGCATCACGCTGGGCAAGAACCCCAACTACAAGGGCGAGATGTCGCCCGCGTACGACCAGCTGATCATCCGCTTCATCGGCGACTCGAACGCTCAGGTCACGGCGCTCCAGAACGGTGAGGTCCAGGCCATCCAGCCGCAGGCCTCCGCCGACACGCTGACCGCGCTCGAGAACGCGAACGCCACGGTCCACTCGGGCAGCCAGCTCGCGTACGACCACGTCGACCTGACCTTCGGCGGTGTCTTCGCCGACGCCAACGTCCGTGAGGCCTTCCTCAAGACGATCCCGCGCCAGCAGATCCTCGACTCGATCATCAAGCCGGTCAACCCCGACGCCGAGGTGCTCAACTCGCAGATCTTCCTGCCGACCGACGGTGACCAGTACACCACCGCCGTCTCCTCGAGCGGATACGACGCGTTCACCGAGCCCGACATCGAGGGCGCCAAGGCGCTGCTCAACGGTGCCACCCCGACCGTTCGCATCCTCTACAACACCAACAACCCGAACCGTGTCGACAGCTTCCGCGCCATCCAGCAGTCGGCGCAGCAGGCCGGCTTCGTGATCGAGGACGCCGGTTCGCCCGACTGGAGCAAGCTCCTCGGCAGCGGCAGCTACGACGCGTCGATCTTCGGTTGGGTCTCGCCCGGTGCCGGTAACGCCGCGCTCCCGCAGATCTTCAAGAGCGGCGGCGGCGGTAACTACAACAACTACAGCAACTCGGCCGTCGACACCCTCGTCGACGAGACCCAGGTCACGGTCGACACGACCAAGCTGGCCGACCTCAAGGTGCAGATCGACACGGCCACGGCGAAGGACTTCTACGGTCTGCCGCTGTTCCAGTCGCCCGGTCTGTTCGCTGACAACGGTTCCGTGACGGGCGTCGACTACTTCGGCGGCCAGACCGGCATCGTCTGGAACGCACAGGAGTGGACGCTCGCGGGTTGATGACCCGTTGATCCCTCGTGAGGCGCCGGAGTCGCTCGGCTCCGGCGCCTCACTTCGTCTGCGCGCGGCGCGCTCTGTGCGTCGCGCCCGCGACTATCCTTTCCAGGGCGCCGTCTCCGCGTCCGTCACCCGATCGAAAGAAGACCTCCCGCGATGGTCGGATTCATTCTCAGGCGCATCGCCGTCTCGATCCTGGTTCTGCTTGCAGCATCGTTCATCATGTACGTGCTCGCCGCCAACGCCGGCGACCCCCTCCAGGACCTCCGCGACAGCACCGCCGCCAACCGCGACCAGCTGATCGCCGCCCGCGTCGCCGCGCTCGACCTGAACGTGCCCGCGCCGCTGCGTTACTTCCTCTGGCTGGGCGGCGCCGCCGGCTGCCTCATCCCCTTCGCCGGAACCTGCAACCTGGGTCTGACGATCAGCAATGCCCCCGTCCTCGACATCCTGCCCACCGCGGTCGGCTCCACCCTCCAGCTCGTGACGGCGTCGTTCGTGCTGGCGATCGTGCTGGGCATCGTGGTCGGTGTCGTCTCGGCTCTGCGCCAGTACAGCGGCTTCGACTTCGGCATCACGCTGCTGAGCTTCTTCCTCTTCTCGCTGCCGTCGTTCCTCGTGGCGGTGCTGCTGAAGGAGTTCCTGGCCCTCGGCTTCAACAGTTTCCTCGAGTCGGCCACTTCGATCCCGATCTGGGTGATCGTCCTCCTGGCGGTCGTGTCCGCCGTCGTCTGGCAGGCCATGATCGGCGGCGAGGCGCGTCGCCGCCTGATCGTCGGCGCCACCGCCGCCGCGGCGACCGTGGCGCTGCTGGTGTACTTCAACGTCACCGACTGGTTCCGCAACCCCGGGTTCGGTCCCGTGGGCCTGCTGCTGATCATCGCCGGTGTGGTCGTCATCGTCACGGCCCTGATCGCCGGGCTCACCAACCGTCGCGCCCTCATCGTCGCGGCGCTCAACGGCGCGATCTCGTACCTCTGCTTCTTCCTGCTGCAGGGACTGTTCGACATCTCCACGCCCGCGACGATCATCATCATCGGCCTGGTCGCCGTGGTCGTCGGCCTCGCCACGGGCTACCTGCTCGGCGCCCCCGACCGCGGCATGACCGCGCGCATCGGCGGCCTCGTGGCGTTCCTGTCGTTCGCGCTCGTGATCCTCGACCGCTACATGCAGTCGTGGCCGGCATACGTCAACAACCCGCGCATCAACGGGCGCCCCATCGCGACGGTCGGTGCCGTCACCCCCGGGTTCAACGGCGACATGTGGATCACGGGCATCGACAGCTTCACGCACCTGCTGCTCCCGACGATCTCGCTGCTGCTGATCTCGTTCGCGGGATACACGCGCTACGCCCGCGCGGGCATGCTCGAGGTGATGAACCAGGACTTCATCCGCACGGCCCGCGCCAAGGGTCTGCCGGAGCGGACGGTCATCCTGCGCCACGGCCTGCGCAACATGCTCATCCCGATCGTGACGCTCGTCGCGACCGACGTCGGAGCCCTTCTGGGTGGCGCGGTCATCACCGAGAAGGTCTTCGCGATCTCGGGCATGGGCCAGCTGTTCGTGACCTCCATCCAGCGTGTGGACGTGAACCCGGTGATGGGCTACTTCATCGTCATCGCGATCACCGCCATCGTCTTCAACTTCCTGGCCGATCTCGCCTACGCGGCGCTCGACCCCCGAGTGCGAGTGGTCGCATGATCGCCGCCGTCCGATTCCCGGAGGTCTCCCGATGACTCAGATGCTTCCCGAACCCGCGAACGTCGATGCGCCGGTCCCGGCCGATGAGCGCGACACCGTCGGGGTGAGCCAGGGACGGCTCGTCCTGCGTCGCTTCCTGTCGAACAAGATCTCCGTCGTCTCCGGCATCCTGTTCGTGCTGCTGGCGATCTTCTCGATCTCGGCGATCGGCCTGGGGCCCATCCCCGGCTGGTGGAAATACGACTACACGTCGCTGAACCCGCAGAACGACGGCGGGGCGCCGACGCTGTCGGTCTTCCCCTTCTCGCTGGGCGAGCACCCGTTCGGTCAGGACCGCATCGGCATCGACTACTTCGCGATGACCATGCGCGGCATCCAGAACTCGATCCTCGTGATGATCATCATCAGCTTCGTGGGCACCACGGTCGGCACCGTCATCGGCGCCCTCGCCGGGTACTACCGCGGCTGGGTGGATGCCGTCCTCATGCGCATCACCGACGTGTTCATCGTCATCCCGATCATCGTGATCGGCGCCGTCGTCGGTCGCGCGACGGGCGGCCTCGGTGTGATCCCGCTGGCGTTCTTCCTCGCGATGGTGTCGTGGACGACGATCGCCCGCCTGGTGCGCGCCGAGTTCCTGTCGCTGCGCGAGCGCGAGTTCGTCGAGGCCGCCCGCGTGGCGGGTGCCAGCGACGCGCGCATCATCTTCAAGCACATCCTGCCCAACGCCATCGGCGTGGTCATCGTGGCGGCGACGCTCCTCGCCGCCTCGGCGATCCTGCTCGAGACCGCGTTGAGCTATCTGCAGCTCGGCGTGCGCCCGCCCGACGTGTCGCTGGGTCTGATCATCTCCGACAACCAGTCCGCGTTCTCGACCCGCCCCTGGCTGTTCTGGTGGCCCGCGGTGTTCATCGTGCTGCTGGCGGTGCTGGTCAACTTCGTCGGCGACGGCCTCCGCGACGCGTTCGACCCGCGTCAGAAGCGCTTCTCGCTGCGTCGCACGAAAGAGACCTCGGCGTCGTCGACCGCCGCTCCCGCGAGCACGCAGGCGCGGGTGCACCCGGAGACCCCGTCGTCATGACGCTCGCCTTCGCGCGGGTGTCAGCCCAGGGCGACCGCCGCGACGAGACCGGCCGCGCCGGCCACGAGCAGCACGAGGTTGCCCGTGCGGACGCCCACGTGCACGCGGACGTTCTCGGCGACACCCGCCTCGATGCGTCCGGCCTCGCGCAGGGCGTGCCAGCGGGTGCGCACCATCTCGGCGGCGCGTCCGGAGTCGGTGTTCGGCAGCTCGCCGGGGCGCGTCTGCGGCGTCGACGGGCTGTCGCTGCGGCGGTGGGCACGAGCGGCGCGGAGCGATCCGGTCGCGCCGGGCGCCGGTGCGGCGGTGACGCCGATGCGACGACCGGGCGTGTGCAGCTGCAGCGAGTACCGCGTGTCGACGTGGATGAGCGCCGCCCACGGCACGAGGTAGCGCAGGGCGATGTTGTCGACCTGCACGCCGTCGTCGTCGACGGTCACCGAGGGCGACCACAGGATGCCGGTGACCAGGGCGGCCGCTCCCAGCGCGCCCACGATCACGATGGCGGGCGCCTCGCTCGCCCCGGGCGTGACGAGCAGACCGATCGCCACGACGGCGATGATCGCCCAGACGATGCCGCACAGGACTCGGGTGAACGTCGAACGGAACGTCTGGCGTGGCATCCTCCGATTCTTTCATTCCCCGATCACTCACTCCCGCTCGGCGGGACCGAGAGGACATTCTCATGAGCACGACCGAGAAGGCGGCCATCCCCGCCCTCGAGATGACCGACGTCAGCGTCGACTTCGCGGTCGACGACGTGTGGGTTCCCGCCGCGAAGCACCTCACCTACTCGATCGCGCGCGGCCAGGTCGTCGCGGTGGTCGGCGAGTCGGGCTCGGGCAAGAGCGTCAGCTCGATGGCCGTGCTCGACCTGCTGCCGCGCAACAGCCGCGTCACGGGCAGCATCAAGGTCAACGGCCGCGAGGTCACCGGCCTGTCGGCGTCGCAGATGCGGCAGCTGCGCGGTCCCGAGGTCGCCGCGATCTTCCAGGAGCCGATGACGGCCCTGAACCCCGTTCTGACGGTGGGGTCGCAGATCATCGAGGCGCTGCGCGCGCACACCCCGATCGCTCCCACGCAGGCCAAGGCCCGCGCGATGGAGCTGCTCGAGATGGTCGGGCTCCCCGACCCGGCCAAAGCCTTCGCCTCGTACCCGCACCAGCTGTCGGGCGGCCAGCGCCAGCGCGCCATGATCGCGCAGTCGATCAGCCTGGAGCCGGCGCTGCTCATCGCCGACGAGCCCACGACCGCGCTCGACGTGACCGTGCAGGCCGAGATCCTCGATCTCATCCGCGATCTGCGCGACCGCCTCGACTCCGCGGTGCTGCTCATCACGCACGACATGGGCGTCGTGGCCGACCTCGCGGACTGGATCGTCGTGATGAAGTCCGGCGACATCGTCGAGCAGGGGCCGGCCGCGAAGGTGCTGGGCGACCCGCAGGACGCCTACACGAAGGAACTGCTGGCCTCGGTCCCGCGCCTGGGCGAGACCCTCGAGGGCGAAGCCACGGTCGACGTCGTCGAGGCATTGGCCACCGCGGTGGCCAGTGGTCCCGCCCGCACCGAGACGATCGCCCTCGCCGTCGCCGCCCCCGAGATCGCCCACCCGGTGCTGCAGCTCGAAAACGTCTCGATCGAGTACGGCAAGAAGGGACGCGTCGCCGCTTTCCGCGCCGTCGACGACGTCACGCTGGGCATCGCCGAGGGCGAGATCGTCGGTCTGGTCGGAGAGTCGGGATCGGGCAAGTCGACGATCGGTCGCGCCGCCATCGGTCTGCAGCCCATCGCCGACGGTCGTCTGGTGGTCGACGGCGTCGACATCTCGAGCGGTTCGCGCAAGCTCATCAAGTCGCTGCGCCGCCGCGTGGGCATCGTGTTCCAGGACCCGTCGTCGTCGCTGAACCCGCGCCTGCCGATCGGCGAGTCCATCGGCGAGCCGCTGTTCCTCGCCGGCGAGGCCAAGGGCGCGGAGCTCGACGCGCGCATCGAGAAGCTGCTCGACGAGGTGCGTCTTCCGCGCAGCTACCGCAACCGCTACCCGCACGAGCTGTCGGGCGGGCAGAAGCAGCGCGTGGGCATCGCGCGCGCCCTCTCGCTGCAGCCGCGTCTGCTGGTCGCCGACGAGCCCACGAGCGCGCTCGACGTCTCCGTGCAGGCCCGCGTGCTCGAACTTCTCAGCGAGCTGCAGAAGGAGCACCGTTTCGCGTGCCTGTTCATCAGCCACGACCTCGCCGTCGTGGATGCCATGGCCGATCGCATCGTGGTGCTCAACCGCGGCAAGATCGCCGAGCAGGGCACCCGCGATCAGATCCTGCGCGCACCGAGGCAGCAGTACACGCAGCGACTCATCGCCGCGATCCCGGTGCCCGATGTCGAGGTCCAGGCCGCGCGCCGCGAGCTTCGCCACGAGCTGCTGAAGGACAACCCCGCCTCCTGAGGTGCCGGAAAGGGGCGGGATTCCGAGGAATCCCGCCCCTTTCTGCTGTCTGCCAGGCTGCGCGGCGGGCGCCCGGTAGACTAAGGGAGCCCGATTCCGGGCGCCACCCCGAATTTTCCTGGAGACCCTCCATGGCGCACGCCCTTCGTCCTGACCTCCGCAACGTCGCGATCGTCGCGCACGTCGACCACGGCAAGACGACTCTCGTCGACGCCATGCTCCGCCAGACCGGCTCGTTCGGCGACCACGCGCACATCGAAGAACGCGCGATGGACTCGAACGACCTCGAGCGCGAAAAGGGCATCACGATCCTCGCCAAGAACACGGCGATCACCTACAACGGCGTCCACAGCGACGTGCCGGTCACGATCAACGTGATCGACACCCCGGGCCACGCCGACTTCGGTGGCGAGGTCGAGCGCGGCCTGTCGATGGTCGACGGTGTCGTGCTGCTCGTCGACGCGTCCGAGGGCCCGCTGCCCCAGACCCGCTTCGTGCTGCGCAAGGCCCTCGAGGCCAAGCTCCCCGTCATCCTGCTGGTGAACAAGACCGACCGACCCGACGCGCGCATCGGCGAGGTCGAAGAAGAAGCGCACGACCTGCTGCTGGGTCTCGCGTCCGACCTGGTCGACGACGTTCCCGACCTCGACGTCGACGCCCTGCTCGACGTCCCCGTCGTGTACGCCTCGGGTCGTGCGGGAGCCGCGTCGCTGAACCGTCCCGCCGACGGCTCGCTGCCCGACAACGACGACCTCGAGCCGCTCTTCGGCGCGATCCTCGAGCACGTTCCGGCCCCGTCGTACGACGATGAGGCACCGCTGCAGGCGTGGGTCACCAACCTCGACTCGAGCCCCTTCCTCGGCCGCCTCGCGCTGCTGCGCGTGTTCAACGGCACCCTGAAGAAGGGTCAGACGGTCGCGTGGGTCCGTGCCGACGGCACCACCAGCAACGCCCGCATCACCGAGCTGCTGAAGACCCGCGCGCTGGAGCGCTACCCGGCCGACGACGCCGGCCCCGGCGACATCGTCGCCATCGCCGGTTTCCCCGACATCACCATCGGCGAGACCATCGCCGACCCCGAAGACGTGCGGCCCCTCAAGGCCATCACGGTCGACGACCCGGCCATCTCGATGACCATCGGCACGAACACCTCGCCCCTCATGGGGAAGGTCAAGGGCCACAAGCTCACCGCCCGCATGGTCAAGGACCGCCTCGACCGCGAGCTGATCGGTAACGTCTCGCTGAAGGTCGTCGACATCGGACGCCCCGACGCGTGGGAGGTGCAGGGCCGCGGAGAGCTCGCCCTCGCGATCCTCGTCGAGAACATGCGCCGCGAGGGCTTCGAGCTCACCGTCGGCAAGCCGCAGGTGGTCACCAAGAAGATCGACGGCACGACCTACGAGCCGTTCGAGCACCTCACCATCGACTCGCCCGAGGAGTACCTCGGTGCGATCACGCAGCTGCTCGCCGGCCGCAAGGGTCGCATGGACAACATGACGAACCACGGCACCGGCTGGGTGCGCATGGAGTTCGTCGTCCCCTCGCGCGGCCTGATCGGCTTCCGCACCGAGTTCCTCACCACCACGCGCGGCACCGGTATCGCCAACGCGATCTCGCACGGCTACGAGCCCTGGGCCGGTCACATCTCGACCCGTCAGAACGGCTCGATCGTCGCCGACCGCATGGGCGTCGTCACCCCCTTCGCGATGATCGGTCTGCAGGAGCGCATGTCGTTCTTCGTGCAGCCGACGCAGGAGGTCTACGAGGGCATGGTCATCGGCGAGAACTCGCGCGCCGACGACATGGACGTCAACATCACCAAAGAGAAGAAGCTGACCAACATGCGTGCGGCCAGCTCCGACTCGTTCGAGTCGATGACGCCCCCGCGCCTGCTGACGCTCGAGGAGAGCCTCGAGTTCGCTCGCGACGACGAATGCGTCGAGGTCACCCCCGAGGCCGTCCGCATCCGCAAGGTCGTGCTCGACGCGACCGAGCGCGGACGCTCCGCCTCGCGCTTGAAGCGTCAGGATGCCAACGCGTAAGTGTCTGCTCCTGAAACGGCCCCGCACCAGCTCCGGCTGGGCGGGGCCGTTTCGCGTTTCTGCGGCGTTCGTCCCCCGTTGAGTGTCCAGGACACGCCGTTGTGCCTCGGGCAGTGGCGGCGTGTTCTGGACACTCGACGGGTTGTGGCGCTGGGGCGGGGTCGGGCAGGGCTCGGCTGGGCCGGGCTCGGCTGGGCTGGGCGCGGATGCGGCCTGAGCGCCGGGGCGGGCCCGTTCGCGTTTCCGCGGCGTCGATTCCCCGTTGGGTGTCCAAGACGCGCCGTGTGTGCCGGTGCGGGGGCGGCGTGTCGTGGACACTCAACGGGGTTGTGGCGTTGGCGGCTCGGCGTGGGCGCGGCGCTGGGGGCTCGACGGGTGCTGCAGCGCGAGCGGTGGGCTCAGCGCGACTCGACGACGCAGACGACGCTCATGCCCGGCTCCAGCGCCTCGAACACGTGCGGAGCGTCGCCGGGGTACGAGAGGTAGTCGCCGGGGGACAGCTCGTAGGGGGCGTCGGCCGGGCCGATGAGGCCGCGACCGGTCACGAGCACGACGTGCTCGACCGTGCCGCGGGGGTGGGGCTCCGACAGACGCGGCGTGCCGGGCTCGGCGCTGAGCAGGTAGATGTCGCGCCGGGCGTGCGGCGGGCTCGCCGACAGGAGCACGGCGAGATAGTCGGATGCCGAGGACGACACGGCCGCGGTGGCCTCACCGGCGCGGATGAGCGTGGGGGAGCGCACACCCTCGTCGACGAGCACCGCGAAGGGCACCTCGAGGGCCGTGGCCAGCGCCCAGAGCGTCTCGACGCTGGGATTGCCTCCACCGTTCTCGAGCTGCGAGACCGTCGCTTTCGCGACGCCTGCGCGGCGGGCGAGCTCCGACACGCTCAGATCGCGTCGTTCGCGCTCGCGACGCAGGGTCGCGGCGATGCGGTCACTCAGATCGGTCATGCGTTCATTATGCTCAACGATCGTTCGACTTGACGAACGCCGCTCGAGCGTTCACGATGTTGACCATGCGTTCGTTCTACCGAACACCCGAGGGTGTCGCCGCTCGCCAGGGGCTCGCCGTCGCGCTGGCGACGAGCGCCTACGGCGTGTCGTTCGGCGCCCTGTCGGTGGCCTCCGGACTCGACGTCTGGCAGACGTGCGTGCTGAGCCTGCTGATGTTCACGGGCGGATCGCAGTTCGCGTTCGTCGGTGTCATCGCCGCCGGCGGCGCGGCCGCCGCTCCCGCCGCGATCGCGTCGTCGGTGCTGCTGGGCGTGCGCAACGCCGCGTACGCGATGCGGATGGCTCCCGTCGTGGCGGGCGGATTCTGGCGCAAGGCCGGCGCGACGCAGTTCACGATCGACGAATCGGTGGCCGTGGGCCTTGCGCAGTCCATGCCGCGCGCACGCCAGTGGGGGTTCTGGGTCACCGGCGTCGCGATCTGGATCGGCTGGAACATCTCGACCCTCCTGGGAGCACTGCTCGGCGACGTGCTGGGCGACCCGCGCACATACGGCCTCGATGCGGCCGCGGCGGCGGCGTTCCTCGCGCTGCTGTGGCCCCGGCTGCGGGGGCGCGAGCCGCTCGCGGTGGCCGCGGGTGCGGCGGTCGTCGCCGCCGCCCTCACCCCCGTGCTCATGCCGGGCATCCCCGTCATCGCCGCCGCGGGCGTCGCGGTCGCGGTGGGGCTGTTCGATCCGCGCCGCCCCACGTCCGCTCCCGGAGTCGTCGCCGAAGAGAAGGGGATGCCATGACCCTGTGGACCGCGGTGCTCCTGGCCTCGGTGATCTGCGTCGCCCTGAAGGGCGTCGGCTACCTCACTCCCGCGCACTGGCTCGAGGGACCCCGCCCGGCGCGCATCGCCGATCTGCTGACCGTGGCACTGCTGTCGGCGCTGGTGATCGTGCAGACGATGGCTGTGGGCTCGGAGATCGTCCTCGACGCGCGACTGCCGGCCGTCGCGGTCGCGGCGCTGCTGCTGTGGGCGCGCGCCCCGTTCCTCATCGTGGTCGTGGCGGCCGCGGTCACCGCGGCGCTGCTGCGCCTGTGGGGGTGGGCGGCGTGACCGGGGGTTCTCTCGGCGCAAAGGCGCCGCGCCTAAACTGACGCGATGAACTCTGGCATCCTGCGCATCGTCGGTTGGGTCGTGGCGCTGCTGGTCGGCGCCTTCTACGGGGCGGCCGGCACGGTCGCGCAGGCGTACCGCCTCGGGCCCGTGCCGCTGGGACTGATCCTGGCCACGATCGGCAGCGCGGCGCTGTTGATCGCGTTGCGCGTGCTGACGGGGGACCGGATCAACGCGCTGGCCGGCGGGTTCGGCATCTCAGCGGCGACGTATCTGTTCTCGCAGGTGGGTCCCGGCGGGTCGGCCATCGTCTCAGCCCCCACCCCGGGCACCGAATGGATCCCCGTGGTATGGACGATCGTGGGCCCGGCGCTGATGGTCTTCGTGGCCTTCTGGCCCGACTTCTCGCACCTGAAGCAGCAGCCCGCGGTCGGCACGGGCGCGAACGCGACCCCGGCCACGACCGCGCGGTGACGCCTCAGGGGTCATCGGCGGCCGCGCGGCGAGGCCGGTCGCTTCTGCGCGATTAGACTGGGGTCGTGACTTACGTGATCGCCCTCCCGTGCGTCGATGTGAAGGACCGTGCCTGCATCGACGAATGCCCCGTCGACTGCATCTACGAGGGCGAACGATCGCTGTACATCCACCCCGACGAATGCGTCGACTGCGGTGCGTGCGAGCCGGTCTGCCCCGTCGAGGCGATCTACTACGAAGACGACCTGCCCGAAGAGTGGTCCGATTACTACAAGGCCAACGTCGAGTTCTTCGACGACATCGGCTCGCCCGGTGGAGCGGCGAAGGTCGGCGTGATCGCCAAGGACCACCCCGTCATCACCGCGCTTCCCCCGCAGGCTCACTGAGCCGTGGGCGTCGCCGACCTCGCCGACTACCCCTGGGACGCCGTCGCCCCGTACGCGGAGCGCGCACGGCGGCACCCCGCCGGCATCGTCGACCTGTCGATCGGTTCGCCCGTCGACCCGACGCCCCACGTCATCGCCACCGCCCTCGCCGACGCGACCGACGCCCACGCCTACCCGCAGACGGCCGGCACGCCGGCGCTGCGCGAGGCGATCGTCGAGTGGTACGCCCGTCGCCGCGGAGTCCCGGGCCTCACGGCCGCGAACGTCCTTCCGACGGTCGGGTCGAAAGAACTGGTGGCACTGTTGCCGCTGCTGCTGGGCCTCGGTCCTGGCGATGCCGTCGTGCACCCGCGCGCCGCGTACCCGACCTACGAGGTGGGTGCCCGTCTCGTGGGCGCCGAGGCCGTGGCATCCGATGATCCCTCCGAGTGGCCCGCCCACACGCGTCTGGTGTGGATCAACTCGCCGGGTAACCCCGACGGTCGCGTGCTGTCGGCGGCGGAGTTGACGGATGCCGTGACCCGGGCGCGCGAGCTCGGCGCGGTCCTCGCGTCCGACGAGTGCTACGCCGAACTCGGGTGGGACGCACCGTGGGACCGCGAGCGGGTGC
Source organism: Microbacterium sp. Leaf179 (assembly GCF_001423785.1). Lineage (NCBI taxonomy): Bacteria > Bacillati > Actinomycetota > Actinomycetes > Micrococcales > Microbacteriaceae > Microbacterium > Microbacterium sp. Leaf179. The sequence goes on from NZ_LMPH01000003.1 coordinate 83,137, forward strand.
CCAGCGTGCTCGACCCGGCTGTCGTGGGCGACGACCTCACCGGTGTGCTGTCGGTGTACTCGCTGAGCAAGCAGTCGAACCTCGCCGGATACCGCGCGGCATTCCTCGCCGGTGACGCGGCCCTGGTGGAGCGACTGCTGACCGGTCGCAAGCATCTCGGTCTCATTCCTCCGGCCCCCGTGCAGCGGGCGATGACCGTCGCCCTGGGCGACGATGCGCACGTCGTCGAGCAGCGCGAGCGGTACGCGGGTCGGCGGGCGATCCTCAAGCCCGCGATCGAGGCCGCGGGTTTCACGATCGACCGCAGCGAAGGTGGGCTGTACCTCTGGGCGACCGAGGGCCGCGACGCGTGGGAGAGCGTGGGTCGGCTGGCCGACCTGGGCATCCTGGTCGGGCCCGGGCACTTCTACGGCACCCACTTCCCGAACCACGTGCGCTTCTCGCTCACGGCGACCGACGAGCGGATCGCCGCGGCGGCGGAGCGGCTGGCTCCGTAGCCGAGTCGGTGCGAACCTCGCCGCTGGGTCGATTCCCCACGGGATCGCCGGGCGCGCCGTTCCGGAGCGTCGGCTCACGTCGTCGATCACGATCTACCGCCCCCATGAGGAGGATCCCTCCCTTCGATGGGGGCATCCTTTGGCGATGTCATCTGTAGGCGCCCCGGCCTACTAGGCTGTAAAAGCAGTGCGTTCGGGCAACCCTCCGGGCGTGCGCCGACCCGGACGCCGCCCCGCGGCATCCCCGGTTCGGGAAGATCGCGGGTGCCTCCCGCCCTCGCGGTCGACAAGTGGGCGACCAGAAATCGCAAGGAGGCGCGGTGAGCGACGTGGGTACGCAGCAGGACAAGGCCACCCTCACGGTAGGGGGCACCACCGCCGAGTTCGCGGTTCTTCGGGGCACCGACGGCATCCCGAGCATCGACATGGCGTCGCTGACCAAGCAGACCGGGCACACGGCGCTCGACTACGGCTTCGTCAACACCGCGTCGACGAAGTCGGACATCACCTACATCGACGGTGATCAGGGGATCCTGCGCTACCGCGGATACCCGATCGAGCAGCTGGCCCAGAACAGCACCTACCTCGAGGTCGCGTGGCTGCTCATCTACGGCGAGCTGCCCTCGGCATCCGAACTCGCATCGTTCGACGAGCGCATCCGCCGTCACACGTTGCTGCACGAAGACCTGAAGAGCCTGTTCTCGTCGCTTCCGCCGACCGCGCACCCCATGTCGGTGCTGTCGGCGGCGACCGCGGCCCTCTCGACCTACTACGAGGCCGAGTCCGACCCGCACAACCCCGAGCACGTCGAACTCAACACCGTGCGCATGCTCGCGAAGCTCCCCGTGATCGCGGCCTACGCGCACAAGAAGAGCATCGGGCAGGCGTTCCTGTACCCCGACAACTCGATGAGCTTCGTCGACAACTTCCTCAAGCTGAACTTCGGCGTCATGAGCGAGCCGTACGAGATCAACCCCGTCATGACGAAGGCCCTCGACCTGCTGCTGATGCTGCACGAGGACCACGAGCAGAACGCGTCGACCTCGACGGTGCGCCTGGTGGGCTCCACCGGCGCCAACCAGTTCGCTTCGGTGTCCGCCGGCATCCAGGCCCTGTCGGGCCCGCTGCACGGCGGCGCCAACGAGGCCGTGCTGCAGATGCTCGGCCGCATCCGCGACTCGGGCGAGAGCGTCGAACGCTTCGTGGAGCGCGTGAAGAACAAAGAAGAGGGCGTCAAGCTCATGGGCTTCGGCCACCGGGTCTACAAGAACTACGACCCGCGCGCCAAGCTGGTGAAGGGCGCCGCCGACGAGGTGCTCGAAGCCCTCGGCGTGAGCGACCCCCTGCTCGACCTCGCGAAGGAGCTCGAGCAGATCGCCCTCGAGGACGACTACTTCAAGGAGCGTCGCCTGTACCCCAACGTCGACTTCTACACCGGCGTCATCTACAAGGCGATGGGCTTCCCCACGCGCATGTTCACCGTGCTCTTCGCGATCGGACGCCTGCCCGGCTGGATCGCCCAGTGGCGCGAGGCCATCAGCGACCCGCAGACGAAGATCGGCCGCCCGCAGCAGCTGTACACGGGTGCCGCGGTGCGCGACTACCCCGGCATCGGCTGACACCGGCCCTCGAACGCCCCGTCCCTCTCGCGAGGGGCGGGGCGTTTCGTCTGCCGGCGGGGAGGTGCTGGCTCTCGGCGGCCTGGAAGCGCGTCGGTGCGGGTGTGGCCGAGGCAACCGGTGAGTGCGGCGGGGCGCGGCGGCGAGACCCCGGCGCCGCCTCGCCCATAAACGCTGATCGTGCGGATAAACGCGGTGTCGTGGCGTTTATGCGCACGATCAGCGTTTATGGGCATGATGCGGACGCCGCGCGGGCGCGGGGGACGGACGGATGCCGCGCGGCCGTGGCGGCGGGACGGATGCCGCGTGGCGGGCGACGCGACACGCGGTGCGGTGCGGCGTCGGGCGTGCAGCGCCGCGCGTGCAGCGCCACGCGTGCAGCCTCAGGCGTGCAGGGCCTCGTTCAGCGTGACGCCGACGCCGGCGCGGGCCGAGACCTCGACGGCGCCGGTGAGGGAGTTGCGGCGGAACAGGATGCCGTCACGGCCCGACAGCTCGCCGGCCTTGACCGTCTCGTCGCCGACCCGCACCTTGGTGCCGGCGGTGACGTAGAGTCCGGCCTCGACGACGCAGTCGTCGCCGAGCGAGATGCCGATGCCCGCGTTGGCGCCGAGCAGGGTGCGCGCGCCGATCGAGACGCGGTGCGTCCCCCCTCCCGAGAGCGTGCCCATGATCGAGGCGCCGCCGCCGATGTCGGTGCCGTCGCCGATCACGACGCCCTGCGACACGCGCCCCTCGATCATCGAGGAGCCGAGCGTGCCGGCGTTGAAGTTGACGAAGCCCTCGTGCATCACGGTCGTGCCGGGCGACAGGTGGGCACCCAGCCGCACCCGCGAGGCGTCGGCGATGCGCACGCCGGCGGGCAGCACGTAGTCGGTGAGGCGCGGGAACTTGTCGAGCCCCTGGATCTGGATGCCGTGACGCTGGAGCGAGGGACGGAGCCGCGCCGCGTCGTCGGGGTGCATCGGACCGGCGCTGGTCCAGGCGACGTTCGGCAGGTGGGAGAAGATGCCGTCGAGGTTGATGTCGTTGGGACGCACCAGCAGGTGCGACAGCGCGTGCAGACGCAGGTACGCGTCGGCGGTCGACGCCGGTGCCGCGTCGGCGTCGATCGTGAGGGCGACGGCCTCGACGACGACACCCCGGCGCTCGTCGGCCCCGGCCGTCTTGTCGAGGTCGGCCCGCTCGGCATCCAGGCTCTCGGGGACGCCCAGGACCGGCCGGGGGAACCACGCGTCGAGCACGGTCCCCTCGAGGGTGCGGGTGGAGAGGCCGGCAGCGCTGATGCGTCGTTCGTTGCTCACACGTCCAGGCTAGCGGGGGTGCCGCCTGTGGGAGGATCGGGGCATGGCCGCCCTCGACCTCACTTCCTCGTCCGTCGACCTCACCCGTGCGATCTGCGACATCGCCAGCGAGTCGGGGGACGAGACCACCCTCGCGGATGCCATCGAGGCCGCCGTCTCGGCCTACGGGCACCTCGAGATCATCCGGGACGGCGACACCGTCGTGGCCCGCACCCAGCTGGGGCGCGACCGACGCGTCGTCATCGCGGGGCACATCGACACGGTCCCCATCAACCGCAACCTGCCGGTGGAAGACCGCGAGATCGACGGCGAGGCGTTCCTCTGGGGTCGCGGCACGGTCGACATGAAGGCCGGCGTCGCCGTGCAGCTGAAACTCGCCGCGGAGCTGGTCGCACCCCCCGTCGACATCACGTGGATGTGGTACGACCACGAAGAGGTGGACTCGTCCCTGAACGGTCTCGGCCGTCTCTCGCGCAACCGTCCCGACCTGTTCGCCGGGGACTTCGCCATCCTCGGGGAGCCGAGCAACGGCGAGGTCGAGGGAGGGTGCAACGGCACGCTCCGCGCGCTCGTCCGTACAGATGGCGTGCGCGCGCACAGCGCGCGTTCGTGGATCGGCGAGAACGCGATCCACAAGGCGGCCCCCATCCTCGCCCGCCTGGCCGAGTACCGCGCCCGCGAGATCGAGGTCGAGGGTCTCCTCTACCGGGAGGGCCTCAACGCCGTGCGCATCTCGGGCGGCGTCGCCGGCAATGTCATCCCCGACGCGTGTGAGGTCGAGGTCAACTACCGCTTCGCGCCCAGCCGCGATGCCGAGGCCGCCGAGCGCGTCGTGCGCGACGTGTTCACCGGATTCGACATCGAGATCGTCGACGTGGCGGAGGGCGCCCGACCCGGGCTCGACGCGGCCCTCGCGCAGGACTTCGTCACGGCCGTGGGGGCGACCCCGAAGCCCAAGTACGGCTGGACCGACGTCGCTCGGTTCTCGGCCCTGGGCATCCCCGCCGTCAACTACGGCCCCGGCGACCCGCACTTGGCCCACCACGACGAGGAGCGCGTTCCGCTCGGGCAGATCGACGCGGTCGAGCGGGGTCTGCGGGCGTGGTTGAGCGGGTCGTGACCGCCGAGGTCACGGCATCCCCGTCCGTCCGCGGATGGGAGCGGCTACCCGTCGCCGCACGGATCGCCCTCGTCTACGTGATCGCGCGCGTGATCACGACCGGGTTCTTCATGGTGACGGCGGCCCTGTCGGGACCGGCGTCGCGCTACGGCGTGGCCCCCTCGTTGGGCGAGCTCGCGCTGGGCTGGGACGCCCAGTGGTACTGGCTGGCGGCGGTGTCGGGGTACCCGGCCGACCTTCCGCTGGCGGCCGGGGGTCACGTCGCCGAGAACGCGTGGGCGTTCATGCCGCTGTACGCCTACCTGTCGGCGGGCCTCGGCGCGCTGCTCGGGTCGTGGGGCGCGGGGGCCGTGGCCATCTCGCTCGCTTCGGGCTACGGCGCGTGCGTCGTGCTGCACGCGCTGCTGCGGGAGCGCATCGGCGCCTCGGCGGCGATGTGGGCGGTCGTCTTCTTCGCGTGCGGCCCGCTGGCCGCGCTGTTCCAGGTGGGGTACGCCGAGGCGCTGTTCCTGTTTCTGCTCTTCCTCGCCCTGCGCTGCGTGCAGCTCCGACGATGGGGCTGGCTGTACCTGCTCGTCCCGGCGATGGGGTTCACGCGCCCGGGCATCCTCGCCTTCGCGCTGTTCCTCGCCCTGCTCGGCATCCACCGCTTCCTCCGTCGCCGCACGGAGCCGCTGCCGAGACGCGACGTCGTGCACATCGTGGCGCTGGGGGCGCTGTCGACCCTCGTCGGGTTCGCGTGGCAGGGCATCGCGACGATCGTCACGGGCGATCCGGGCGCCTACCTCGCCACCGAGCTCGCGTGGCGGCGCAACTGGCTCGGCGATAGCGGGGGGCACTTCGTCCCGATCGACGGGTGGGTGCAGGCGGCGGGATTCTGGTTCACGCAGTGGGGGCTCGGGCCCGTCGTCGGATACGTCGTACTCGTCGTGCTCATCGTCGGCGCCGCGGCCGCGTTGCTGCTGCTGCCCCAGGTGAAGCGGCTCGGCATCGAGGTGCGCCTGTGGTCGGCGAGCTACCTCGTGTACCTGCTGCTGGTCTTCTTCCCCCAGTCGAGCATCTTCCGTCTGCTCGTGCCCGTCTCGCCGCTGTGGGGGGCGTTCGCCGTGCCGACCTCGCGCGCCTGGCGCATCGGCGTTCTGGCCCTGTCGCTCCTGGGGCAGTGGTGGTGGATCTACAACATGTACGGGCTGGCCAACACCTTCTGGCAGATTCCGTGACCGTGCAGGATGACGTACTTCGCCGCACGGGACGACGGCACTCGCGGCTTACCGGTAAACTCCTAGGTAGACCAACGACGAAAAGGGGGCCGCGATGGCAGCCATGAAGCCGCGTACCGGCGACGGACCGATGGAGGCCGTGAAGGAGGGCCGGTTGATCATCGTGCGCGTGCCGCTCGAGGGCGGCGGGCGTCTCGTCGTCTCGGTGAACGACGCCGAGGCGAAGGAACTCCACGACGTACTCGGCGGTGTCGTCACGGCGTGACGCATCTCCACGAGTGAAGGCCGGTCCCCGCGGGGACCGGCCTTCTTCGTTCGGGCGACGCTCAGGCGTCGGTGAGGCGCGTCGTCAGCTGCAGAAGGCCCTCTCCCGAGGTCGACAGAGCACCGATGACGGCGGGGGAGGACTGCACCTCCTGGATGAGCGAGCGGTACGCGGTCGTGACGGCGTCGCGGCGCACCGGATCCGCCACCGCACCGTGCGACAGAACCCGCGGAATCAGCACCGTGCCGCCGGCGCGGACGAGCCGCAGGCCGTGCTCGACGTACTCGATGACGCCCTCGGGGTCGGCGTCGATGAAGACGATGTCGTACGAGGCCTCGTTCATGCGCGGCAGCACGTCCGACGCGCGGCCCGTGATGAACCGGGCGCGGGCCGCGGGCACGCGGGCGTCGATGAACGCGGCTCGAGCGGCACCGAGGTGCTCGGGCTCGCTGTCGATCGTGGTGATCGTGGCGCGGGGAGACCCGTGCAGCAGCCACAGGCCCGACACGCCGCCGCCGGTGCCCACCTCGACGATGTTGAGGGCACGGGACGCGGCCGACAGCACCGCCGACTGCGCGCCCACCGCGGGGCTGATGGGCGCCGCTCCCAGTTCGAGGGCGTGCGCGCGCGCCCGAGCGATGTGCTCGGGCTCGACCGTCGACTCCTGTACGAACCGTTCGTTCGCCTGATAACCGCTCACGTGGACCTCCTCGATCAGGCTAGACGGCCCGAGCGCGCTCCACCCCCAGGCGCGGCCGGTAATCTGTTCCCATGTTCTTCGGGCTCACGATCGAGAAGCTGATGCTGATCGGCGTGATCGCCGCCGTCCTCGTCGGCCCCGAGCGCCTTCCCCGCTATGCCGAGGCGCTCGCGAAGTTCACCAAGCGCGCCAAAGAGACGATGCAAGGGGCGCGCTCGCGCATGCGCGACGAGATGGGCCCCGAGTTCGACGACGTCGACTGGAAGAAGCTCGATCCGCGTCAGTACGACCCGCGCCGCATCATCCGCGAGGCACTGCTCGACGACACTCCGACGGCCACGATGCGTGCGGCCGGTGCGGCCGCCCTCGCGGCGCGCGAGAAGACGACGGTGCCGCCGTTCGTCGCCGGCGAGCGCCCCCCGTTCGACGACGAAGCGACCTGAGCCCCTCTTCGCGTTCCCGCGCGGCCGTGCCGCCGGAGCGCACGACAGGGCGGCATGCCCTGTGTCCGCAGCGGTGGACGCCGGGTCAGACGCCGAGACGCAGCGGCTTGCCCGCCAGGCCCCGAGGGCGCACGGCGAGTGCGGCGGCCGCGGCGTCGATCGCCCGCGCGGCGGGGTCGTCGGGCTGCGAGAGTACGACGGGGCGCCCCTCGTCGCCGCCGGTCCGCAGAGCCGGGCTGAGGGGAACGGATGCCAGCAGGGGCACGTCATCGGTCTCGTTCGACAGAGCGCGGGCCACGGCCTCGCCGCCTCCGGAGCCGAACAGATCGAGCACCGTGCCGTCGGGCAGCGTCAGGGCGGCCATGTTCTCGATGACGCCGATCGGGCGCTGACCGGTCTGGCGGGCGACGAGGCCCGACCGCACGGCCACGTCGGCCGCGGCCGCCTGGGGGGTGGTGACCACGAGCACGTCGGCGTGGGGGAGCAGCTGACCCACCGAGATCGCGACGTCGCCGGTCCCCGGGGGCATGTCGAGCAGCAGCACGTCGAGGTCGCCGAAGAACACGTCGGTGAGGAACTGCTGCACGGTGCGGTGCAGCATGGGACCGCGCCAGGCCACGGCACCCGCGGCCTCCTCGCCGGGGCGGCGCAGGAACATGCCGATCGAGATGACTTTCACGCCGTACGCGACGGGCGGGAGGATCAGATCGTCGAGGCGGGTGGGCGCGGGCGGCAGCCCGTCGGCGTCGACCAGGCCGAGAAGGCCCGGGATCGAGAAACCGTGCACGTCGGCGTCGACGAGTCCGACGCGCAGACCCCGGGCCGCCAGGGCGACGGCGAGGTTGGCGGTGATCGTCGACTTGCCCACGCCGCCCTTGCCGCTGGTGACCGCGATCACGCGGGTCAGCGAGTCGGGGCCGAAAGGCATCTCGCGCTTCGCGCGGCCCCCGCGCAGCTTGTCGGTGAGCGCGCGACGCTCGTCGGGCGACATCACGCCGACCCGCACCTCGACCGCGTCGACGCCGGCGACCGAGGCCGCGGCATCCCGCACCTCGCGTTCGATGCGATCGGCGGCCGGGCACCCCACGATCGTCAGCGCGATGCCGACGTCGGCGACACCGCCGTGCACCTCGATGCCGCGCACCATGTCGAGCTCCGCGAGCGGACGGCGCAGCTCGGGGTCGGTGACGGCGCCGACGGCGGCACGCACACGGTCGGCGACCTCTGTCGTCACGGCGTGGCCCGCGAGGGCTCGTCGTGATCGTCGAGGCGTTCGAGCGCGGCCTTCAGCTCGGCGCGCAGGCTGTCTTTCGTGATCACCTCGTCGGTGAGGTCACGCACCGCCATGCGCAGCGCGACGATCTCACGGGCGAGGTACTCGGTGTCGGCGAGATTGCGCTCGGATCGCTGGCGGTCCTGCTCGATCTGCACGCGGTCGCGGTCGTCTTGACGGTTCTGCGCGAGCAGGATGAGCGGAGCGGCGTACGAGGCCTGCAGCGACAGCACGAGCGTCAGCGCCGTGAAGCCGATCGCGGCCGAGTCGAAGCGCAGGTCGTCGGGGGCGAGCGAGTTCCACGCCATCCAGACCACGCAGAACAGGCTCAGCATCAGCAGGAACGCGGGGGTTCCCATCGCTCGGGCCACCCACTCGGTGAAGCGGCCGAACCTGTCGCGCGAGGGCTGGGGAGCGCGGGGCGCGAGCACGCGGACGCGACCGCGGGGGGCGTCCAGTGCGGGCTGGCGGTTGTTGCGTGCCATCAGCGCCTCCTCCGGGTCTGCGGGACGATCTTGGGAATGCTCGTGGTGGCGGTGGGTCTCGTAGTGACCTTGGGCCGCGGATCATCGCCGTCGTGGGTGCGCCAGTCGTCGGGCAGCAGGTAGTCGAGCACGTCGTCGACGCTCACGCAGCCGACGAGGCGGTGCGCCTGATCGACGACGGGGAGCGAGACGAGGTTGTAGCTCGCCAGCATGCGGGCGACCTCGGCGGCCGTCGCGTCGGAGGGCACCGGCTCGAGGGTGTCGTCGATGATCGCACCGAGACGCTCGTGCGGGGGGTACCGCAGCATGCGCTGGAAGTGCACGGTTCCCAGCAGCCGACCCGTGGGTGTCTCGTACGGCGGGAGGGTGATGAAAACGGATGCCGCGAGGGCGGGGTGCAGTTCGTGCCGGCGGATCAGGGCCAGGGCCTCGGCCACCGTGGCGTCGGCCGAGAGCACGATCGGCTCCGGCGTCATGAGGCCGCCGGCGGTGTCGGGGCCGTACTGCAGCAGCGCGCGCACGTCTTCGGCCTCGTCGGGCTCCATGAGATCGAGGAGCTGTTCGAGTCGCGTCTCGGGCAGCTGACCGAGGAGGTCGGCCGCGTCGTCGGGCTCCATGGCGTCGAGGATGTCGGCGGCGCGCTCGTCGCCGAGCTGCTCGAGGATGTGCACCTGCTCGTCTTCGGGCATCTCTTCGAGCGCGTCGGCGAGGCGGTCGTCGCTGAGCTCTTCGGCGACTTCGATCAAGCGCTCTTCGGGCAGGTCGAGCAGCGTGTTCGCCAGGTCGGCGGGCTTCAGCTCGGAATACGTCGCCACCAGCTGCTCGGCGGACTGGGCCTCGCCGGGGGTCTGGTTCTCGCGCACCTCGGTCCAGCTCGCGAACGTGGTCGCCCCCTTGGCGAAGGGCGAGGCGCTGGTGCGGGGACGGCGGAGGAAGAGCTGGCCCACGTCCCACTCGCCGAGTCGGTTGCGCTCGATCGCGACGTCTTCGATCACCGCGGTGCCCGAGCCGTCGACGAGGCTCACGCGTCGGCCCAGCATCTCGACCATCACGCGCACCTCGCCGCCGCGCTGCTGGAATCGCCGCACGTTGATGAGGCCGGTCGTGATGACCTGGCCGGCCTGAATCGAGGTGACGCGTCCGATGGACACGAACACATGTCGCCGGCCGGGGATCTCGACGACCAGGCCCACGACGCGCGGAGCGGCGGCGGCGCGGTAGATCACCACGACGTCGCGCACCTTCCCCAGACGGTCTCCCGCGGGGTCGAACACCGTGCAGCCCGCCAAGCGGGCGACGAAAACCCTTTGCGTGCTCACTGGACCAGCGTAGTCCGCCACCGCTGCGCAAACCCGGTGGGACGGTCAGGACTGCGTGACAAGATGGTGAAATGAGCATGTTCGCGGGGAGACCGGGCGCGGGACGCGACGACGTGGGCGAGAAGGTCGCCTCCTTCCCGACGTACGAGCAGGCGCAGAAGGCCGTGTCATCGCTCATCGCGGGCGAGGTTCCGGCGCGCGAGATCGCGATCGTCGGTTCGGGCCTGCGCTCCATCGAACGCATCACCGGCAAGCTGGGGTACGCGACCGCCGCCCGCTCGGGCGCGTTGAACGGCCTGATGCTGGGCCTGCTGTTCGCGTTCATCTTCGTGCTGGGCATGCCGACCGTGCAGATCTCGGCCTTCGTCGGCGTGCTGCTGGTGGGCATGGCCCTCGGCATGATCCTGAGCCTGGGCACGTACTCGATCGTGCGCCGCCGCCGCGACTTCGCGTCGGTCATGCAGGTCGCCGCCGACCACTACGACGTCTGCGTCGAAGCCACCAGCATTCAGAAGGCCCGCGGAGTGCTCGGCGCCGGCGCCACCCGCACGACGGTGTCGCGCCCCAACGCCGCCCCCACGGCGCCGCCGCAGTACGGCGAACGCGTCGCTCCCGGCGCCGGCGCCCCGGCTGCGCCCCCGCGCCCGCCGGTCCCCGGTGCGACCCCCGTCGACGACGAGCCGCCCCGGTACGGTGAACGCATCACGCCCGTGCCGCCGCGCGAGAACCCGGCACCACCGGCCGAGTCACCCTCGTCCACCCGCCCCGAGGGCGACGCGCCCACCGAGCGGTGACCGTCACCGCCGTTCGCCTCCCCGTCGCGCTGCCGACGGGCGCGAGCGAGGTGTCGGGTCTCTGGTCGCCCGCCCCGCGTCCCGGACCCACGATTGCGCTTGCCCACGGCGCCGGCGCCGGCATGGACCACCCGTTCCTGGAGGGTCTCGCCGCCGCGCTGGTCGACGAGGGAGTGAGTGTGCTGCGCTTCGTCTTCCCCTACGTCGAGGCCGGACGACGGATGCCGGGACCCGCCCCGCACGCCGTCGCGACCTGGGCGGGGGTCGAGGCCTGGTTGGCCGCCGCACATCCCGGGCCGTACGCGGCGGTGGGCAAGTCGTACGGCGGGCGTATGGCATCCGTCGCCACCGCCGAGGGCGTGATCGCCCCCGCCGGGCTCGCCTACCTCGGCTACCCCCTGCATCCGCCCGGGCGCCCCGACAGGCCCCGCGTCGACCACCTGCCCGCGATCGTGGTGCCGCAGCTGTTCGTCGAGGGCGAGAACGACCCGTTCATCCAGCCGCGCGAGCAGTTCGACGCGGCCGTCTCCTCGTGTCGCGACGCCCGGGTGGAGTGGATCGCGGGCGGGAACCACTCGTTCGAGGTGAAGGGTGCGCGGCGACCGGCCGATCAGATCGGCGCGGGACTCGCTCCGATCGTCGCGGCCTTCGCGCGCGCTCTCTGACGTCTGTCCGTCCGACAGTCGGTGATCCGCGAGGCGGTCTTCTCGGACCCTGTCAGCGCCCCGCGGCGTAGCCCTGCGCTCCGCGGGGGTTGGCCGCCGCCCACAGAATTCCCTCGGCATCCCGCCCGACGGCGCTGACGCGCCCGAGCGCCCAGTCTCCGGCCCGGCGCACGCGGTGCCCGCGCCGTTCGAGCTCGGCGATGACCTCGTCGCCGAGGCGGTCCTCGACGACCGCGCCCGCGGGCGACCAGCTGCGGGGCCAGAACGAATCGGCCACGGCGGTGGTGTGCAGGGTGGGGGCGTCGATCGCCTGCTGCGGCGAATACGCGCCCACCAGCATGCGCAGCAGCACCGGCAGCTGCCACTGGTCCTGCTGATCGCCGCCGGGGGAGCCCATCGCCGTGACCTCGTCGCCGCGGCTGAGCAGGGTGGGAGTGAGAGTGGTGCGCGGGCGTCGGCCCGGAACGAGGGATGCCGGATGCCCGGGCTGCAACCACGTCATCTGCAGGCGCGTGCCCAGGCAGAAACCGAGCGAGGGGACGACCGGCGACGATTGCAGCCACCCGCCCGACGGTGTGGCCGAGACGACGTTCCCCCAGCGATCGATCACGTCGATGTGCACGGTGTCACCGCGGGTCTGACCCGAGCGGTCGACCGTGGGTTCGCCGGTCGCCCCGGCGGCGGCGACCACGTCGGCACGCAACGGAGGCAGCGTCGGGGCGTGCCCCTCGGGCGCTCCCGGGCGCAGCTCGGTCGAGGCGCGGTCGCCGATGAGTTCCCGACGCTGGGCGAGATAGTCGTCGGCGAGGAGCGCCGACACTCCGACCACGCCGTCCGCGTCACCGAACCAGGCGTCGCGGTCGGCGTACGCGAGCTTCTGCGTCTCGAGCAGCAGGTGCGCTCCCTCGGCGGTGGCCGGGTCGAGCTGGGAGTCCTCGGCGGTCTCGAGCATGCGCAGCACCTGCAGCAGGGCGGGACCCTGCGACCAGGTGCCGGCTTTGTACACGTCCCACCCGCGGAAGCGCGCCGTCACCGCGGGTTCGTAACCCGCGCGCCACGACGCCAGGTCGGCGGCGTCCAGGACGCCGGGGTGATCGGCGCCGTCGGAGTGCCGGTGCGGGGTGCGCACGAACTCCGCCGCCCGGGGGAGGACGGCGGTCATCCAGTGCTCGCGCGCCGCGTCGATACGCCCCGCGCGGTCGGCGGCGGTGTCGCCGGCGGCGATCAGCTCGTCGAGGACCCCGGCCCACGCCGGGTTGCGCATGAGCGTGTCGGCGGACGGCACCTCGCCGTCCGGCATCCAGAGCTCTGCCGACGAAGGCCACTGCGCGCGGAAGAGGTCGGCGACGCGGCCGATGGTGGCGGCGGCCCCCGCGACCAGGGGGTGTCCCTCGCGCGCATAGCCGATGGCGAAGGAGACGACGTCGGCGGCTTCCCACGTGCCGTGATCGCGCAGCAGCAGCAGCCAGGCGTCGACCGCGCCGGGAACGGTCGCGGCCAGCGCACCGGCGCCGGGCACGAGGTCGAGGCCTCGCCCCTCGAAGTACTCGATGGTGGCCGCGGCAGGGGCGGGGCCCTGGCCCATGAGCACCAGGGGCTCGGCGGCACCGGCCGGGCGCACGAGCGCGACCAGGTCGCCGCCGGGGCCGTTCAGGTGCGGTTCGACGACGTGCAGCACGAAGGCCGCCGCCACCGCGGCATCGAACGCGTTGCCGCCGCGCTCGAGCACGGCCTGAGCGGTCGCCGTCGCGGTCCAGTGCGTCGACGCCGACATGCCGAACGTGCCGCGCAGGGTCGGCCGCGTGGTGAACGAAGACGGGGGAGTGAAGGTCATCGCGACGACCGGGCGATCCACTCCTCGACTTCGTCGGCGGTGCGGGGAATGTCCGCCGACAGGTTGACGGGACCGTCGGCGGTCATCACGATGTCGTCCTCGATGCGCGCACCGATGCCGCGGTACTCCTGGGGCACCGTCAGATCGTCGATCTGGAAGTAGAGCCCCGGCTCGATGGTGAACGCCATCCCCGGCTCGAGCAGCCCGTCGTAGTACATGTCGCGTCGGGCCTGCGCGCAGTCGTGCACGTCGAGGCCGAGGTGGTGGCTCGTGCCGTGCACCATGTAGCGGCGGTGCTGGCCGCCGGTCTCGGCCCGCAGCGCCTCGTCGGCGGTGACGGGGAGCAGGCCCCACTCGGCGACGCGGGCGGCGATGACCTCCATCGCGGCCTCGTGCAGGCGGCGGAACGGCACGCCCACCTCGGCCGCGGCGAACGACGCGTCGGCCGCTTCGCGCACGGTCTCGTAGATGCGGCGCTGCACGTCGGTGAAGGTGCCCGAGACGGGAAGCGTGCGCGTGATGTCGGCGGTGTAGAGGCTGTCGACCTCGGCCCCGGCGTCGATGAGGATGAGGTCGCCGGGCTTGACGGCCCCGTCGTTGCGCGTCCAGTGCAGGTAGCACGCGTGCGGACCGGACGCCGCGATCGTGTCGTACCCGACCGCGTTGCCGTCGGAGCGCGCGCGCTGGTGGAACACGCCCTCGACGATGCGTTCGCCACGCGGATGCTCGACGATGCGGGGCAGCTCCGCGACGATGTCGTCGAAGCCGCGGCCCGTGACCTCGACGGCGAGGGCCAGCTGGGCGAGCTCGTACTCGTCTTTGACCAGGCGCAGCTCCGACACGAAACGGGTGACCTCGTCGTCGTCGTCGAGCGTGCGGTCGTCGTCGCCGACGGCGAAGTCGTGCAGGTGGGCCGTGGCGATGCCGAGGTCGGCCGCGACGCCGTCGAGTGCGGGGCGCGGGCCGATCCAGAACTCGCCGACGGTGGCGTCGGAGTAGAACTCCGCGGTCGTGCGGTCGGCACGCTCGCGGAAGTAGAGCACGGCCTCGTGGCCCTCGTCGCGCGGCTCGAAGACGAGCACCGAGTCGGGCTCGGCGTCGCTGCCCCACCCGGTGAGGTGCGCGAAGGCGGAGTGCGCGCGGAACGGATAGTCGGTGTCGTTGCTGCGCTGCTTGAGACCGCCCGCGGGGATCACCACGCGGCGGCCCGGGAACGCTTGCGACACGCGCTCGCGTCGCCGCGCGGCCCACGCGGCCTGTTCGCGCGCCTCGGGGAGCTCGACCGGGTGCTCGGCCCAGCCCGTCGAGATGGTGTCAAGGAACCCGCGGGGGAACGGTGCCTTGCGATTGCTCGGTGCGGCGGGCGTCTGCTCGGGCGTCGGGTTCTCGACGGTCTGCGGTTCGGCGGTCTGCGCGGTCGTGTCGCTGGTGGAGGGGGCATCCATCGTTCCAGTCTCGCACCGCCGGGCCCGGATCGCATGGCCACGGCGAGAAGCGGGCTCGAGAGCGCGGCGGCCGAGGGTGCGCGGGGAGCGTGCCGAATCCGTCGACGGGCTCGGGCGGGGCGGCTCAGCCGCCCGTGCGCTCGAGCTGGACGACGATGGGGCGGTGGTCGCTGCCCGACCCGTCGAGGGTGCGCATGACGACCGAGCCCGACACGGTCCAGTCGGGCGTCGCCATGACGTGGTCGATCGGGGCGCCGAGCAGGGCCGGGGCGTCGGTCGGCCACGTGCCGACACCGCCGTTCCCGCTCGCGGACGCCGTGTCGTGGCAGCGACCCAGCGTTCCGCCGTCGACGCCCATGCCGGTCATGTGGTCGAGCGTCGCGTTGAAGTCGCCGGCGAGGATCACGTTGTCGCTCGCGCATTGATCGGCCAGCCACTGCAGGTCGCTGCGCCACTCGGTCATGTACTCCTCGCGCGGTGCCACGGCGTGGGCGGCGACGATGATGGGTCCGTCGCCCGAGGTCGGCATCGCCACCGCGCTCGGTACCGTCGAGGTGTTGCTGGAACCGTCGAGCGAGGACTGGATCACGGAGTAGTCGCCCAGCTCCGGTCTGATCAGCACGGTCGTCGAGGTGGCATCCCATCCGGTGATGCCGTACTCGCCGTACTCGGCGTGGTGCGCCCACATGGGCTGACCCATGTCGCGCATGAGTTCGGCGACGCGGGCGCCCGTGTCGATGGTCGTCTCGGGCAGGGTCACCACGTCGGCCTGCATGCCGACGGCGAACTGGGCGATGGATTCGGCCGAGGTGGCCGAGCCCGCGGTGTTCCACGTCATGATGCGCAGGCTCGTGTCGGTCTTCGCCGGGAGCGCCTCGGTGCCGAGGCCGCGCTGCGCGAGCAGGGCGACATTGATCCCGCCCGCGAGGCCGAGGACCAGCGCCAAGGTGAGAGCGAGCACCCGCACCGGACGGATCAGGGCGAACAGCAGCATGAGCAGCGTCGCGGCCACCAGAACGGCGGCCAGCGCGGCGCGGAACGAAATGATCTGCGCCAGGGGGAAGGTGCGCTCCAGGCCGAAGAACGACGGCCACGTCAGCACCGCGGCACCCGCCGCGACGACGAGCGCGACGAGGAATCCGAACAGCCGACGCACGCACCCGACCCTAAGGGAGCCGTCTGAGAGATCGACCGATGCCGACCGGGCATGCCCTGGGCCTGGGACCGCGCGCTACGCTCGACGGGTGCAGCATGATCGTCGATTCGAGGGGCCGAGCGATCTGCACCTGCACTCCTCGCACTCCGACGGCACCGAACCGCCCGCCCAGGTCATGGCGGCCGCGCACCGGTACGGCCTGCGTACGGCCGCCCTCACCGACCACGACACGACGTCGGGCTGGGCCGAGGCCGCCGAGGCGGCGTCGTCGCTCGGGATGACGTTCGTTCCGGGCATGGAGCTCTCGGCCCGCCACCGGTGGCGCAGCGTGCACCTGCTGGCGTACCTGGTCGACCCCGACGACACCGCGCTGCGCGCCATGACCGACCGGATCCGCTCCTCGCGCCTCGATCGCGCGCAGATCATGGCCGAACGCATCTCCCACGACTACGACATCGCCTGGGGCGACATCGTCGCCCAGACCGCCGACGGGGCGACCGTGGGACGCCCGCACATCGCCGACGCCCTGGTCGCACGGGGGATCGTGACCGATCGCACCGAGGCGTTCGCCGGCATCCTGCATCCCGCGGGCGACTACTACGTCGCCCTCTACGCTCCCGACCCGGTGACGGCGGTGGAGCTGGTGGTCGGTGCCGGCGGCGTGCCCATCGTCGCGCACCCGGCGGGACGCGCGCTGCTGCCCGACGGGGTGACGCAGGCGATGCTCGACGCGGGACTCGCCGGCTTCGAGCTCGGCCACCGCGAGAACCTGCCCGAGCCCACGGCGCTGCTCGCCGACCTCGCCGCGCGCCACGATCTCATCGTGACCGGATCGAGCGATTACCACGGCCTCGGCAAACCCAACGTCCCAGGCGAGAACACGACGGCCGACGACATGGTCGCGCGCATCTTCGCCCTGGGCCACGGCACGGCACCGGTCTTCCCGTAGGCAACCGTCGTCGGCGGCGGGGCCGCGGCGAGCATCCCTGCGACGGCGAGGGGTGACGAGCGTCCTCCGCTCGTTGCATCCCCTCCGCTCGTCACCTCGCTCTCGCCGTTCCGTTGCTCGGCGACGTCGCTCGCGCACACCGCATGCGGGCGTCTCCCGGCAGCCGGTGCGCCCGGAAACGAGAACGGCGCCGACCCCCGGAGGGATCGGCGCCGTGTCGACGTGCGGGTCAGGCGACGGGGGCCGTCGGGGTTCCCGAGCTTCCGCTGCCGCGACGACGACGGCGGCGACGCGGGGCCGCGTTGCCGTCGTGGTGCTCCTTGCCGGCGCCGTCGTGCGTGCCGGCACCGCCCTCGGCGCGCGGGGTGCTCTCACCGGTGGACTCGCCCGATACGCCACCGCGACGGCGACGGCGCGGACCGCGCTCGCCCTCGGCATCCTGGCCCTCGGTCTTCTTCTCGACCTTGGGGACGACGGCCTTCGGGGCGGTCACGAGACGCCCCTTCGTGCCCACGGGGATGTCGAGGTCGGTGAACAGATGCGGGCTCGACGAGTAGGTCTCGGTCGGCTCGGGCTGGCCGAACTCGAGCGCGCGGTTGATGAGCGCCCACTTGTGCAGGTCGTCCCAGTCGACGAACGTCACGGCGATGCCGGTCTTGCCCGCGCGGCCGGTGCGGCCCGCGCGGTGCAGGTAGGTCTTCTCGTCGTCGGGGATCGTGTGGTTGATCACGTGCGTGACGTCGTTGACGTCGATACCGCGCGCGGCGACATCGGTGGCGATCAGCACGTCGCGCTTACCGGCCTTGAACGCGGCCATCGAGCGCTCGCGCGCCTCCTGGCTCATGTCGCCGTGGACGGCGGCGGCGTTGAAGCCGCGGTCGCCGAGCTCGTCGACGAGCTTCTGTGCGGCGCGCTTCGTGCGCGTGAAGATGACCGCCTTCTCGCGACCGTCCGACTGCAGGATCCGAGCGATGATCTCGTCTTTGTCGAGCGAGTGCGCGCGGTAGACGAGGTGCTTGATGTTGGCCTGCGTCAGACCCTCGTCGGGGTCGTTGGCGCGCATGTGGATCGGGTTCGACATGAACCGGCGCGCGAGGGCCACGATCGGGCCGGGCATGGTCGCCGAGAACAGCTGCGTGTGCCGCACGGGCGGGACCTTCGAGAAGATCTTCTCGATGTCGGCGAGGAAGCCGAGGTCGAGCATCTTGTCGGCCTCGTCGAGCACGACCTCGGTGGCGTTCGACAGGTCGAGCAGACGCTGGTTGGCGAGGTCGATCAGTCGACCGGGGGTGCCGACGACGATCTGCGCGCCGGCTTTGAGCTGGTCGATCTGGCCCTCGTAGGCCTTGCCGCCGTAGATCGCGACGACGCTGGTGGGGCGGTTGCTGGTGAGCATGTCCATGTCTTCGTAGACCTGGACGGCGAGCTCGCGGGTGGGCACGACGATGAGCGCCTTCACCCCGGGCTCGGGATTCAGACCGAGTCGCTGGACGACGGGGATGCCGAAACCGAACGTCTTGCCGGTACCGGTCTTGGCCTGGCCGATGATGTCCTGCCCCGGAAGGCCGAGGGGGATCGTCTGCTCCTGGATGGGGAAGGCATCGATGATGCCCTTGGATGCCAGGGCATCGACGATGTCCTGGTCGACACCGAGATCGGAGAATGTGGTCATGTGCGTGCCTGTTCCGGCGGTGAGAGACCGCCTGAGGAGTCGAATCCACGCCCTCACTCGTCCGCAGGCGCGGGGCCCCGATCCATCGCCGGGGCTGTTCCACTCTACCCGGCGTGTTTCGACGGCCCCCGACGCCTAGGCTGTAGGCGTGTTCGCGTGGTTCCGTCGTCGTCAGCGCCCCGTGGGCCGCACTCTGCAGCTGCGCTCGCGCGGAGACCTGGGCGAAGCCCTCCGCGTCGACTTCGCCGAGCTGGCGCCCGAGGTCGAGACCTTTCTCGGGCAGGCCGCGTACCTGCAGCTCGGCTTCTTCGAGACGCTCAGCGAACTGATCGCCTCGACGCCCGAGCTCGCCGAGAAAGAGTCCCTCTCACGCGCGGCCGGAGCGGCGCTCATCAAACACCAGGAGCTGGTGGGACTCATCCGCGAGCGCGGCGCCGACCCCACCCAGCTCATGCTGCCGTTCCGCGAGTCGCTCGACGCCTTCCGTCGCAACACGCACGGCGTGCGTCCGCAAGAGACGATGCTGACCGTGCACATCACCGCCGGCATGCTCGACGACTTCTACCTGGCCCTGTCGTCGAGCTACGGAGAGACCGGGCGACGTGTCGCCCGCATTCTGCAGGCCGACGACGACCGCCAGGCCATCGTCGAGATCCTCGGCGCCACGATCCAGAGCGACGAGGAGTGGCGTTGGCTGCTCGCGCTGTGGGGGCGACGCCTGGTGGGCGACACGCTGCTGGTGGCTCGCGCCGCCCTGCGCAACGCTCATCTGGATCGCGACGAAGAGGCCAAGGTCGAGCCCGTCTTCAGCGGTCTGATGGGCGCGCACGCGAGGCGCATGGATGCCATGGGGCTCGCCGCGTAAGAAGCGGGCCACGGGCGGGCGGCGGTGCCGGTGCGCGCCACCGGGGTGGGCGAGGAGCGCGGTACCGCCCTCAGATGCCGAGCTCGGCGCGGTCCGCCGCGTCGCGATTCAGCCGCGCACGCGAGATCACCGGCACCAGGGAGAACGTCGTCGCCACGGGAGCGAGGACGACGACCAGCCACAGCACGGGGGAGTCGATCCCCAGGCCCGCCCACGTGAGGGCGGTCCAGACGATCGCAGCCGACGCGGCGCCCGCGAACGGGGCGAGGGCCGCGCCGCGGAGCTGCCGATGCGGGAGCACGACGTGGGCGGCGAGGCCCACGACGGCCCCCACGATCAGACCGAGCAGGATCTGCACGGGGCGCTCTCTCAGGCGACGAAACCGACGCGGCGGGCCTCTTCGGTGCCGAACTCGACGAACGCGAGGTTCGCGGTCGGAACCAGGTAGGAGTTGCCCTTCACATCGGTGAAGGTGACGTGGCTGGCGGAGTTGTCGAGGGCGGCGGCGACCGCCGACTTCACGGCGTCCGAGCTCTCGTTCGTCTCGAAGTTCAGCTCGCGGCCGGTGTTGGTGATGCCGATACGGATCTCCACGATGCGTCCTTTCCCCGCGGGCCGCGGTCGGCCCGGCGCGTGCTTCCGACTCTAGGGCAGCCCTCCGACACCGCGTCCCGCGCGGGCCCCCGCTTCGCGGATGGCGAACGCGATGGTCCTGGAGCGGGCGGCCCCTCGCACGAGCGCCGCGGTGACGGGGCGCACCGGACCGCTGCTCGGGGAGGGTCGTCCCGCGAGGCGCCTCGCAGCAGACCTGGCGCGGCCGCTGATGTCGGAGGTCGCCGTTAGCGTGGATGCCATGCAGATCTCCGCCGAGGCCGCGCTCGCCCCCGAGGTGTCCCGCGTCGACGATCTCGCGGGTGGATCACCGACGGCGATCGCCCTCGACCGGCTCGACGACGCGCAGCGCGCGGTCGTGCAGTGGCCGGCCGAGGCCAGCGGTCTGGTGGTCGGTGCCCCGGGCTCGGGCAAGACGTCGACGCTGCTGTCGCGCGTGCGCGTGCTCGTGGCATCCGGTGTCGACCCCGACGATCTGCTCGTGCTCACCCCCACGCGGCCGGCGGCGACGGCGCTGCGCGATCCGCTCGCTCTCGCGGTGGAACGGGCGACCTCGGGCGCGCTGGCGCGGTCGCTGGCGTCGTTCGCGTTCCACCTGGTGCGCGGAGCCGAGGTGCGTCGCGGCGCCGAACCGCCCCAGCTGCTGACCGGCGGCGATGAGGACCAGATCATCCGCGACCTGCTCGATGGAGATGCGCTCGACGAAGCCGAGGGCGTCTCACGATGGCCGGAGTGGCTCGGCACCGCCATCCGCGCGACGCGCGGTTTTCGCGGCGATCTGCGCGCGTTCCTCGCGGAGTGCACCGACCTGGGCCTCGACTCCGCTGCCCTCGTGCGTCTGGCCGAAGAGCACGAGCTCCCGGTGTGGGCCTCGCTCGCCTCGTTCGCCGACGAGTACCGCGCGGTGCGCGCGTCGATGCGCGGAGCGCACCGCGACGCCGCCGACCTGGCCCGCGAGGCCGTTTCCGTGCTCGGTGAGGCGCGCCGGGAGCGCGATCTGCTCGGGCGGTTCTCGTCGTTGCGCTGCGTCCTCGTCGACGACGCGCAAGAGCTCACCGCGGGCGGCATCGACCTGCTGCGCGCCTGCCGCGACCTCGGCATCGGTGTCGTCGCTTTCGGTGACCCCGACGTGGGCTCGGGCGCCTTCCGCGGCGCCACGCCCGAGAACTTCGCTCGGCTCGCGCGCGAGCTGGGCGCGACGGCCGCGCTGGGGGAGCCGCACCGCGGCACCCCCGAACACATCGACCTCGTGCGGCAGGTGGCGGCACGCATCGGCGCCGCCGGCGTCGTGGCGCACCGCCGCGCCCCCGTCGGCGCGGCACCCACCGGAGCCGTGCGCACCTACCTGCTGCGCTCTCCCGCCGAAGAGGCCGATGCGATCGCGCGTCTGCTGCGCGAACGGCACGTGCTCGACGGGATTCCCTGGTCGCAGTGCGCGGTCATCGCGCACGACTCCCGCCAAGTGGCCACGCTCGAGGCCGAGCTCGCGGCGCGCGAGGTGCCGGCGCGCTCGAGCGGCCCGGGTCTGGCGCTCGGGGTGCAGCGTCCGGTGCGCGACCTGGTCGCGCTCGTCGAGCTGGGCATGCGTGACCCCGACGGGTGGGCGGCCGATGCCGTGACCGATGCGCTGCTGGGAACCTTCGGCGGCCTCGATCCCATCGAACTCCGGCGCCTTCGCACCGCGCTCCGCCACGACGAGCTGTCGGCGGGAGGATCCCGCACCGCGAGCGAGCTGCTGGTCTCGGGCGTGCGCTTCCCCCTCGAGCTCGAGACCGTCGACACCCGCGAGGGGCGACGTGCGGCTCGACTGGGCGAGACACTGGCGGCCCTGCGGGCGCAGACGCAGGCGAAGGCCACGGCGCACGAACTGCTCTGGACCGCGTGGGAGCGCAGTGCTCTGGCGCGGGTGTGGCGCGAGGCCTCGCGGGGGCACGGTCCGCTCGCCGAGCAGGCCGATCGCGATCTCGACGCGATCGTCGCCCTCTTCCAGGCGGCCAAGCGGTTCACCGAACGCGAGCCCGACGGAGAAGCCGCCGTGTTCCTGCGTTCCGTGCTCGACAGCGACGTCGCCGAAGATCGCATCGAGCAGCCCGCCGTGACCGAGACGGTGCGCGTGCTCACGCCCGCCGCCGCAGCCGGCACCGCGTTCGACACCGTGATCGTGGCCGGCGTGCAGGACGGTGTCTGGCCCAACACCCGGCTGCGCGGCGGTCTGCTCGGGACGTGGCGTCTCGCCGACGCGGTCCAGCAGCCCGACCTCCCCGTTTCGGGCATGCTCGACCGCCGCCGCGCCGCGATGCACGACGAGCTGCGACTGTTCGTGCGCGCGATCAGTCGAGCGAACGCGCGGCTCGTGGTCACCGCGGTCGACGACGACGACACCGGTCCGAGCGTGCTGTTCGAGATGCTCCCCACTCCCGAGCCCGCCGCGGCGATCCCGGAGCACCCCCTGTCGCTGCGCGGACTCGTCGCCCGTCATCGGCGTGCGCTCACCGTGCCCCGGGTCCCGCCGGCCGATCGCGCGCACGCCGCCGGCCAGCTCGCCCTCCTCGCGGCAGCGGGGGTGGCCGGTGCGGCCCCCGACGAGTGGTACGGCGTCGCCGCACCGACTTCGACCGCGCCGCTGCGCGACCTCACCCGCGAAGACGTGAGGGTCTCGCCGTCGCGCCTCCACGCCCTCGAAGAGTGCGAGCTCGACTGGGTCATCGCCGATCTGGGCGGTGACCGAGGCGGCACGACGGCGGGCATCGGCACGATCATCCATGCGGCGCTCGAGACCGCGGCATCCATCTCCGAGAGCGACCTGTGGGCCGTGGTCGACGAGCGCTGGGGCGAGTTGGTCTTCGACGCCGTATGGCGTGAGCGGGCGGAACGCACGCGCGCCCGGGAACTGGTGCGACGGCTCGCGACCTACCTCCGCCGGTTCGACGACGCGGGTGGGCGGCTGATCGGCGCCGAGCGGCACTTCGAGGTGCCCATCCCCCTCGACGACGCCGCGGAGCACCGCGCCGTGCTCAGCGGCGACATCGACCGCGTCGAGCTGACGCCGAGCGGCGAGGTCGTGATCGTCGACCTCAAGACGGGCAAGAACGAACCGCAGACCGACGCGAAGGTCGCCGACAACCCGCAGCTCGCCGCGTACCAGCTGGCGTTCTCGTCGGGTGCCATCGAGCCGGTCGCCGGCCTCGCCCCGGGAGGCGCGAAGCTGCTCGTGCTGCGCCCGACGGCGGCGACGAAAGAGTACGCCGAGCCGTTGCAGAAGCCATTCGACGACGCTCAGCGCGCCGACTTCGTCAGTCGCGTGCAGCGCGCCGTCGGCGTGATGCGGGGCACGAGCTTCGCCGCGCCCTACGAGGTGCACTGTCGAGACGAGTTCTCGTACGGGTTGTGCCGCATCCATACGGTGTCGGCGGTGAGCGCCTCGTGAGCGGCACCGTCTCGGCGGCGGTCATCGCCGCGGCCCTCGGGCAGTTCCCGCCGACGTCGGAACAGACCTCGGTGATCGAAGCCCCGCTCGCCCCGGCGCTGGTGGTCGCGGGAGCCGGCAGCGGCAAGACCGAGACGATGGCCGGACGCGTGGTGTGGCTCGTCGCGAACGGCCTCGTCCGCCGCGACGAGGTCCTCGGACTCACCTTCACCCGGAAGGCCGCGGGTGAGCTCGCCGAGCGCATCCAGCGGCGGTTGCAGCGACTGGCCGAGTTCGAGGCGCGCGGACTCCTGCCCTTCCTCCCCGCCCTGCACGAGGCCGGTCGGCTCTCGGTGTTCGCCGACCTGGCCCCTCTCGACGGTGCCCGCGGCGATGCCGCTCGTCGCGAGGCGCTCGACGCGCTGGCCGCCGAGGTCGGTGCGCACGCCGCAGACGCCCACGACGGCGACCAGCTGCTGCACCGGCCGACCGTCTCGACCTACAACAGCTTCGCCGACGGGATCGTGCGCGAGCACGGCGTGCGCATCGGCCGCGACGCCGAAGCGGCGGTGCTGTCGGAGTCGGCGGCCTGGTTGCTCATGCGGCGCGTGGTGTTCGCCTCCGACGACCCGCGACTCGAGGAGCGACAGGAATCCCCGCGCACGTTGATCGACGCCGCGCTGCGCATCGCGCGCGACGGCGTCGACAACCTGGTCGACCTCGAGCGTCTCGCCGCGTTCCCCGACGAGTTCGCGCGCATCGTCGAGCGCCCCTCGACGTCGGCCCGCGTGAGCGTCTACAAAGAGGTGGGCGACGCCGCGGCGAAAGTGTCGGCGCTCTCGCTGCTCGCCGCCCTCGCGGCGGACTACGACCGCGAGAAGGCCCGCGTCGGGGTCATGGATTTCGCCGATCAGGTGGCGGGCGCGCTGCGCATCGCCCGGGAGCACCCGGCGGTGGTCGCCGAACTCCGCACGCGGTATCGGGTCGTGCTCCTCGACGAGTACCAGGACACCTCGGTCGTGCAGACCGACCTGCTCGCGACGCTGTTCGGCGGGACCGGGGTCATGGCCGTCGGCGATCCCCACCAGGCCATCTACGGCTGGCGGGGCGCCAGCGCGGGCAACCTCGGCGGATTCCCCGCCGCTTTCGCCCCGGAGGGGGGATGCCGGCACTTCGCGCTGCTGACGAGTTGGCGCAACAGCGCGGCGGTGCTGCGGGCGGCCAACGCGGTCCTCGCCCCCCTCGCCGCGCGCGCGGCGGTAGAGGTGGGTGAACTCGCCCCGCGCCCCGGCGCGCCGGCAGGCGTCGTCGACGTGGTCTTCGAGAACGACCTCGACGCCGAAGCCGATCGCGTCGCGTCGTGGTTCGTCGGAGTCCGCGCCGCCCGCGCGGCCGAGGGACGCCCCACGACGGGCGCGATCCTCTTCCGCAGCAAGAAGCACATGGTGCGCTTCGGCGACGCACTCGGTCGCCGCGGAATCCCTCATCGCATCCTGGGTCTCGGGGGGCTCCTCACCACCCCCGAGGTGGTCGACGTCGTCTCGGCCCTGCGGGTCATCAGCGACCCCGAGGCCGGATCGGCGCTGATCCGATTGCTGTCGGGCCCGCGGTGGGCCGTGGGCCTGGCCGATCTTCGCGCCCTGGCGCAGTTGGCACGACGCCTCGCCACGCATGACGTCGGCCTGCAGCCCCTCGCCCCCGAGGTCCTCGACCGACTGCGCTCCACACCGGGGGCCGACCGGGCCTCGCTCGTCGACGCGCTCGACTTCCTCACGCGTCAGACCGACGGCCACGGTTGGCTGGCCGAGATCACCCCCGAGGGGCGCGCGCGGCTGCGCGACGCCGGTGCCGTGTTCGCGGCGCTCCGGCGCAGCGTCGGCGCACCGATCCCGGAGCTCCTGCGATTGATCGAGGTCGAGTTGCGTCTCGACATCGAGCTCGCCGCGAACGAATCGCGCGGCCCCGCCCGCATCGCCTCGGCGCAGTTGCGCGCGTTCGTCGACGAGATCCGCGGTTTCCTCGCCGCCGACGAGTCGGGGTCGGTGTCGAGCCTGCTCGCGTGGCTCGATCACGCCGAGCAGGCCGACGAGTTCGCCCCGCGCACCGAGCCGCCCGAAGACGACGTGGTGCAACTGCTCACGATCCACGGCTCGAAAGGGCTCGAGTGGGATGCCGTCTCGGTGGTGCGCCTGGTCACCGACGAGCTCCCCTCGCTGGCACGCGACACGAAGGGATGGCTGGGGTTCGGCATCCTTCCCGCGGAGTTCCGCGGTGATTCCGCCTGGCTTCCGGTGTTCGGGTGGCGGGGTGCCGAGACTCAGCAGGACCTCAAGGCCGCCATCGACGCCTTCGTCGCCGACAACCGGGCGCGGCAACTCGACGAGGATCGCCGACTCGCCTACGTGGCCTTCACCCGTGCCCGCGACCATCTGATGCTCTCGGGATCGAGCTGGTCGGGGACGAAGCGCCCGCGCCGCCCGAGCGTGTTCCTCGACGAGGCGACCGATGCGCTCGGCATCGACCTCGAGATCGGTGATCCGGGCGACGATCCGTATGACGGGGAGCGCCGTCTGCTGCACTGGCCGCTCGACCCGCTCGGGTCGCGTCGCACGGCCGTCTCGGCTGCCGCAGCCGCGGTGAACGCCGCGCGTACGTCGGGACCGGTCGATGCCGATCCCGACCTCGCATTGCTTCTCGCCGAGCGTGCCGACCGGTTGCGTCCGGCCCACACGCCCGCGCCCACGCGCATCCCCGCTTCTCGATTCAAGGATTTCGTCGCCGACTACGGCGAGGCGGTCGAGGCGCTCCGCCGGCCCCTCCCGGAGCGCCCCTACCGTCAGACGCGCCTGGGCACCCTGTTCCACGCCTGGGTCGAACAGCGATCGGGGTTGGTGGGCGCGGGGACCGGCCTCGACGACGACGCGCTGTGGGATGACGACGAGGCGGGCGCATCGGCCGCCGACGCGGCCGAACTCGAGCGCCTGCGCGCGTGTTTCGAGCGGTCGGAATGGGCGCCGCTGATGCCGCTCGAGGTCGAGACCGAGATCGACTTCGTCACGACGCGGCTCGACGGCCGCGAACACGTCGTCATCTGCAAACTCGACGCCGTCTACCGGCGCGGGGACCGCTACGAGATCGTCGACTGGAAGACCGGTCGTCCGCCGCGCACCGAGGCCGAACGCACCGCGCGCATGGTGCAGCTCGAGCTCTACCGCGAGGCGTATCACGCCAAGCACGGGATCGACCTCGACCGTATCGACGTCGCGCTGTTCTACGTCGGCGACGAGCTGGTGCTGCGCGGCTGAGGCGGCCTCGCGGAAGGGGCGCGCGTACAGTGCGGCGCGGGCCGGTCGCGTTCATCGATTACGGCGCGGACGTGTCGAGTGCGCGAGCGGCTCGCTCACAGCGAGCTCGACTCCGGCCGGTCAATCACGGTGAGCGCCTTGCGAGCGGGTCGCCTACACCGAGCAGGCGCGGGCCGGCGCGACGGCTGAGGCCGCGCGAAACGGGCGCGGGCGCGTCACGCCCCGTCGCCCGAAACCCCCCAGCGGCGGAGGGCCGCACGGCTGGCGCGCGCAGCGTCTTCCTCATCATCGTGGTCGGTGTCGTCATGGTCGGTGTCGACGCCACCGCCCCGCAGCGCCGGCTCGTCGTGCCGAGCCCAGCCGGGGAGCGCGCCGTCGCCGTGTGCGGCGGCGGGTGAGACGTTCGCCTGCTCGTCGGCTCCCGCGTGCGCCTGTCCGGGCGCGGTGCCGGGCGTCCCGGTCCACCCGTCGAGATCGATCGGCTCGGTCGCGCCGGGCTCGGGTGAGGAGAACTCGTCCGTCGAGCTCGGGGCGGGCGGGGTGAACGAGAGGGCCCCCGTCTCGGCATCCGGATCCTGGTCGGCGGCGAGTGCGTCGGCGAGGGCCTCGGCCGCCGCGGCCCGATCGCGTTCGGCCGAGAGGTAGAGCGAGAGCGCCTCGGGGTCGTAGGCGTCGGTCTGCATCGAGGTGTCGACCGACCCGGGCGCCGACATGGGGGGCACGCTCTCGACCAGGGCGAGGGCGTCGTCGATGTCGCTGCGCGAGTCGGGGACGATGTGGTCTCCGCGCACACCCTCGGCGAGGGCGTCGAGAAGGGCGACGGCGTCGGCGACGACGTCGGCTTCCCCCGCGTCGTGGCCGTGCACGAGCCAGCGCGCGAACTCCAGTTCGGCGTACAGGCGCGCGCGTTCGCGCAGCAGGGGGTCGGGGGAGCGCTCCGCACCGGAGGCGTAACCGGCGTAGACGTCATCGGTGGCCAGCGGGGCCGAGGCGAGCCAGCGCAGGTCGACCGCGGGGTCGCCCACGCTCAATCCCGCCCAGTCCAGCAGGCCGACGACATGCGGCACGCCGTCGTCGTCGTCGGTGAGCAGGATCGACGAGCTCGTCGCGCCGCCGAGCACGACCGCCGCTTCGAACCGCCAGAGGTCGTCGACCTCGAGAGCGCGGCGCCAGCGCAGCATGAGGCCGTCGCTGACCCGGCCGGTGGCATCGGCGCGGTCGAGGAGGCGCCGGACGTCGTCGCGCGTCTGATCGGCGGAGCGCACGGGCAGGCCGTCGGTGCGCACGATCGACACGGGCAGGGCGTGCACGGCGGCCAGGGCAGCGCCGATCGCCGGTGCGTACCCCGGGCCCTTGGGCAGGTGCGCGGGGTCGATGCGATAGCCGTCGATGTGCCCGACCACGAGCACGCGCTGGGCGCCGGATCCGCTCTCGCCGGCGACCTCGGGGACCGCGAAAGGCAGCAGGGCACGCACACCAGGGGTGAGCGCGTGAAGCGCGCGCGCCTCGGCGGCGAGGTCGGCGCCGTCGTCGTCGCCGGCCGGCATACGCACGACGAGCTCCCGTCCGTCGTCGGTACGCGCCAGGGCGGTGTCGAACCTCCCGCCGGCGTTCTCGGTCAGGATGCTGACGCGGGTGATGGCGGTGCGCGGCAGTGCCGCCGTCGCCGACGCGGCTAAAATGAGGGGCGAGCGTGCCATGCCCCCAGGGTAGGTCGGGCCCTCGCCCACCCGCCCGCGCCACGCCCTTGAGAGAGGTGTTCGATGCCGCTTCCCGCGTCTTCGCCGTACGATCACACGTCGCACGACCACCCGATCGACTCGGCCTTCGACCGATCGGCGATCGAGCGGGATCGCGTCGATCTGCTCGACTCCCTCCGTGAGGCGGCCGATACGCGCGTGCTGGCCGTCCGACGTGATGCGGCGCCCGTCGCCGACGCTCACCTGCGACTGGTGAGCGTGCCCGAAATCGTCGACGCGCTCGAGTGGGCGTTCCTGGGCAGGACGGCCGACGGTGCGGGGGTGCTCCTGGCCGTGCTCGCCGACGACGCCGAGCTCGACGGCATCCCGGACGCCGCATGGATGGCGCTGCGCAGCGGGGGAGGCGATCTGCCCGCCGCCGAGGCCGAGGTGCTCACGACGGCCGTGGCTCTGGCCGGCTGGCTGCGCGATGCGCCGTTCTGCCCGGCCTGCGGCGCCCGCACCCTGCTCGGACAGGCCGGATGGTCGCGCCACTGCCCCTCGTGCGGCCGCCAGCACTTCCCCCGCACTGACCCGGCGGTGATCGTGCTGGTCACCGGCGGCGAGAACGACGACCGCGTGCTGCTCGGCGCGAACGCGGCCTGGGGTGGGGACCGGTATTCGTGCTTCGCGGGCTTCGGCGAGGCGGGGGAGTCGCTCGAAGAGACGGTGGAGCGCGAGGTCACCGAGGAATCGGGTGTGCGCCTGCGCGACATCGCGTATCGCGGCTCCCAGGCCTGGCCGTATCCGCGGTCGCTCATGCTGGGCTTCCGGGCCCGGGCCGTCGACGTCGACGAGGCCCGACCCGACGGCGACGAGATCGTCGAGGTGCGCTGGTTCGATCGCGGCGAGATCGCCGCCGCCCTGCGCGGCGAGGGATCGGTGCAGCTGCCCGGACCCGCCTCCATCGCCCGGCGTCTGATCGACGGCTGGGTTCGGGGCGACGCGTGACCGGCCCCCTCGACGGACTCGACGAGCACCAGCTGGAGGCGGCGCGCGCGCTGCGCGGACCGGTGTGCGTCCTCGCGGGCGCGGGGACCGGCAAGACCCGCGTCATCACCCGGCGTATCGCGCACGGCGTCGACACGGGCGCCTACTCGCCTCAGCGGGTCATGGCGGTCACCTTCACCTCGAAGGCGGCGGGCGAGATGCGGGGGCGGCTGCGGGCGCTCGGGGTGACGGGCGTCTCGGCGCGGACGTTCCACGCCGCGGCGTTGGCTCAGGTGAACTTCTTCTGGCCCACCCTCGCGGGCGACCAGGCACCCTCGATCATCGACAACAAGGTGCGCATGCTCGCGCACGCGGCCGACGGGGTGGGGCTGGCGCCCGACACGGCGACCCTGCGGGATGTGGCCGCCTCGATCGAGTGGCGCAAAGTGACCTTGCGCTCGGTCGAGCAGTACGCCGCGGAGCGCCCCGACGGGGTCGGTCGACTCGGGGTCGATCAGGTGGTCGCGTTGCAGCGGGCGTACGAGAAGCTCAAGGACGAGCGGCGTCAGATGGACTTCGAAGACGTGCTGCTCACCTGCGCGGGCATGATCGAGGCGGAGCCGCGGGTGGCCGCCGCCGTCCGCGAGCAGTACCGGCACTTCACCGTCGACGAGTATCAGGACGTCTCGCCCCTGCAGAACCGCCTGCTCGAGCTGTGGCTGGGCGACCGCCGCGACCTGTGCGTCGTCGGCGATGCCAGTCAGACGGTGTATTCGTTCACCGGGGCCGATGCCCGCTACCTGCTCGACTTCGAGCGGACCCACGACGACGCGCGCGTGGTGCGCCTGGAACGCAACTATCGCTCCAGTGCGCCGGTGCTGGCCGTCGCGAACGACCTCATGCGCGGCCGCGCGGGCGCTCTCGAACTGGTCGCCGCCCGCGACGACGAGGCGGTCGTCCCCACCGTCCGCGGGTTCGACGATGACGAAGCCGAGGCCACGGCCGTGGCCCGATCCATCGCCGATTCGATGAAGCGAGGCGTCGATCCGCACGACATCGCCGTGCTGTACCGCTCGCACGCGCAGTCGGCGGCGCTGCTGTCGGCGCTGTCGGCGGTGGGGGTGGCGGCATCCGTCCTGGGCGGGCGCAAGTTCTTCGACCTCCCCGAGGTGCGGCAGGCGCTCATGGCCCTGCGCGCGGCGTCGGTGGCGCCGCTGGAGACGGGCTTCCACGCCACGGTCCGTGACGTTCTGCGCGGCATGGGGCTCACCGACGATCCCCCCGAGGCCGGGGGCGCCCTCCGCGAAGCGTGGGAGGCACGGGCGGCGCTGCTGCGCCTGGCCGAAGAGGCCCCGGACGATATGGACCTCCGTGCGTTCACCGACGACCTGCAGGCGCGCGCGCGTGACCAGCACGAGCCGACGACGCGCACGGTGACGCTGGCGACGCTGCACGCGGCCAAGGGTCTGGAATGGGATCACGTCTACCTCGTGGGGGTGAGCGAGGGCCTGCTGCCGATCTCGTACGCGAAGACCTTCGAGGCCGTCGACGAAGAACGTCGACTCGCCTACGTCGGGGTCACCCGTGCCGCGCGCACGCTCTCGGTCAGCTGGGCACGGGGACGCGGCCGGATGGAACGCTCGCCGTCGAGGTTCCTTCGAGAGATCGGCAGTGGCAGTCTGCACTCGGTCGATGCAGCTGCCAGACCCGCCGGAACGAATCGACGCGCAGCCGCACCGACCGTGTCGTCTCGGCGATCGGCGAGCTGAGTAGCGAGCGCGCCGCGCGTCCGGCCTCGGCAGCCAGCGCCGCGTCGACGTCGGGTCTGGGCCGCGCGAGCAACTGCGCGGCGAGCGTCGGCCATTGCTCGTCGTGGTGGCGGGTCACCGCGTCGAGGCACGCGAGGCACGCGGTGCGCCCGGGGGAGACGACGGGGCCGACGGTGGCGCTCGCACCGTCGAGCGCGAGCGGCAGATGCACGACGTCGTCGCGCACGTACATCGCCGCGCGGCGGGGATCGACACGGTGCGACGCGAGCACGACGACCCGCGTCCCCCGGGGGACGGACTCGGTCACGCGCCCCGCCCAGGCGATCAGGCGCGTGCGGGGCGGGAGCGCCGCGAGCACCGCCTGCACCGCCCGTGCGGACAGGTCGTCGCCGGCCTGGAGCACGAACGGCGCGTGACGCCCAGCGCGGCGCAACGCCGGCGAGACCTGCGCGAGCAGGGCGTCGGCATCGCGATCGGTTCCGCCGTGCACACGCGTCAGGGCGCGCAGGGCCGGGGCCGTCGTGCCCTCTTCGAGGGCGGCGACGCAGGCGTCGACCCAGGCGTCGGCGCGGGGGATGCGCGCGATCGCCGGAGCGCCGAACTGCACGCTGCCGTCGGGGCGCCAGAGCGGGGGAGCGGAGGGGTCGAGTCTGATCATCGCCCGAGCATGACGCAGGGGTTGACCCCGGATGCCGTTATCCCCAGCCATCCTCGCCGGATTGCGCGTGGGGAGGACGGGACGGGGAACCGATGCCCGGGTCGGCGCGACGGCCGACCCGAGCCGACCGATCAGACGGGGCGCTGGTCGCCCGGGGTGCCGTCGTCGTCGCGCCGGTCGTCGTCGCGTCGCGCGTCGTCGGGGAGCACGTCGCCCGGGAGCACGTCGCCGGGGAGGGCCTCGTCCGCCGAGGAATCGGCATCCGGCGCGCCGTCGCGACCGTCGCCACTGGTCTCTTCGGCGATGAGCTGGGCGAGGGCGTCGTCCATGGCATCCGAGGGAGCCGCTTCGCCCCGTGATGCGGCGGTCAGACGGGCGATGAGGGCGGCGGGGTCGTCGATGTCGTCGGCCGACGGCATGAGGTCGGGGTAGTCCCACAGTGCGTCGCGTCCGGCGACACCCACGGCGTCGGTGACGGAGCGCCACATCGCGGCGGCCTCGCGCATGCGACGCGGACGCAGCTCGAGGCCGACGAGCGAACCGAGCGCCTGCTCGGCGGGCCCGCCCACGGCACGGCGTCGACGCACGGCCTCGGCGATGCGCGCGGCCGACGGGAGGCGCGAGGTGGCGTCTTCGGTGACGACGTCGACCCAGCCCTCGATCGTCGCCAGGAGGTTCTCGAGACGCGTCAACGCCGCCGTCTGCTCCTCGGAACGCGCCGGCAGCAGCGCGCCGCTCTCGAGCGCGCCGCGCAGCTCTTCGGGCTGCGACGGATCGAAGCGCGAGGCGAGGTCTTCGAGGGCGTCGGTGTCGACGCGGATGCCGTGGGCGAAGTCGCGCACCTGCGCGATGACGTGCAGCCGCAGCCACCGGGCGTGCCGGAAGAGGCGGGCGTGCGCGAGCTCGCGCGTGGCGAGGTACAGCGCGAGCTGGTCGTCGGGGATCTCGAGATCGCGACCGAAGTCCGCGAAGTTCTGCGGCAGGATCGCCGCGTCGCCCTCGGGCATGACCGGGATGCCGACATCGCCGCCGCCGACGACCTCGGTCGACAGGCGACCGACGACGTGCCCGAGCTGGGTGGCGAAGAGCGAACCGCCGACCGTGCGCATGAGCCGCCCGGCGCCCGCGATCATCTCTTGCATGTCGTCGGGCGCTTGCTGGCCGAGGGCCTCGGTCAACGCGTCGGCGATGCTGGTCGCGACGGGTTCGGCGAGCTCCTGCCAGAGGGGCAGGGTCGCGCTCACCCAGGCGCCGCGGGTGACCACGCGCGGGGGACGCGGAAGGTCCGAGATGGTCGTCGCTTCGCCGAGCCAGAGACCGGCGAGCGTGAACGCCTGGTCGATGTCGGTGCGCTGACCCGTCGACACGCCGAGGCCGTCCTGATTGGCGATGTGCAGGGCCTGGCGTTCGGCGAGGCTCCAGTCGACGCCCTCCTGCGTGCCGGCGAAAGCGCCCTGCAGTTGGTTCATCACCTGCTGCAGCATGGCCGGGTCGATCTGCATGCCCGACAGGCGCGACAACTGCTCGGGGTCGATGCCGCTGGTGTCGCCCGACATGAGGCGACGCATGAGTTCCTGGAACTCTTCTTCGGGGCTCCGGTCGTCGGCGCCTCGGTCGTCGTCTGCCACTTCAGCCGCCTTTCAGCCGGGTCATCGGGATCACGACCTACGCTAGTCGCACGCTTCCCCGCTTCCCCCGGCACGGCTCCTCGCCGCTTACGCCGCGCGCGAACGACCCGGCAAAGGATTGAGACCGTGACCCTGTTCGACGACAACGCCTCCGTCGTGCCCGCATCGCCGCAGCGGTGGCGGCGCAGCACCGTCGCGGGCCTGTGGTCGCTCGCGATCGCCGTGATCCTGCTGTTCGTGATGACCTTCCTGCCGTCGGCGTACGTCATCCAGCAGCCCGGCCCCGTGTTCGACACCCTCGGCACCTCGACCAACGCCGAGGGCGAGGAGGTGCCGCTGATCAGCGTGCCCGACGAGGACGACGACACCTCCACCGGTCAGCTCGACCTGCTCACCGTGCAGGTCAGCGGCAACCGCGAGCGCACACCGTCGTGGATCGAGCTCGCGCTGGCCTGGTTCGACCGCTCGCGCGCCGTGGTGCCGATCGACCGCATCTTCCCCGCCGGGCAGACGACCGAGCAGCGCAACACCGAGAACGCCGCCCTCATGACCGACTCGCAGGTCGAGTCCTCGGCCGCGGCGCTGCGGGCGCTGGGCTACGACGTGCCGCAGCAGATCGCCGTCGCGACGGTCGATGACTCGGGTGCGGCGGCCGGCCTGCTGCAGCAGAACGACGTCCTCACCACGGTCGACGGCGTCACGGCGCCGAACGTCGACGCCGTGCGCGCGGCGGTGCAGGCAGCCGCCGGTGCGCCGGTGACGATCGGCTACGAGCGCGACGGCGCAGCCGGGACGGTCGAGATCACCCCGCGCCAGACCGACGTCAACGGTCAGCAGCAGTACCTGCTGGGCGTCGGCCTCATGCTCTCGTTCGACCTCCCCGTCGACGTCAAGATCCAGCTGAACGACGTGGGCGGCCCGAGCGCCGGCATGATGTTCGCCCTCGGCATCATCGACAAGATGTCCCCGGGCGACCTCACGGGCGGACAGCACATCGCCGGCACCGGCACGATCGACGCCGACGGCAACGTGGGCCCCATCGGCGGCATCCGGCAGAAGCTCTACGGAGCACGGGATGCCGGGGCCACCTGGTTCCTCGCACCCGCGGCGAACTGCAACGAGGTCGTCGGCCACGTGCCCGACGGCATCCGGGTGTTCTCCACCTCGACGCTCCAGGAGTCGCTCACGGTGCTCCAGACGATCCGCGACGGAGGCGATCTCGACGCCCTCCCGACGTGTGGTTCGGGATCGTAGCATTCACGGCGTACCCCGAGAAGGGCGCGCCTAGGATGGGGGAGTGACCACGACCTCAGCGCCGAACCAGGCCACGCCCCCGAACCGCTCACGACGGATCATCTCGATCACCCTGGCGGTGATCGCAGCTCTCCTCGTCGCCTTCTTCGTCTTCGCGAACCTGTACTCCGATTGGCTGTGGTTCGCCCAGCTCGGCTTCACGGAGGTGCTGACCACCCAGTGGATCGCGCGCACCGTGATGTTCGTCGTGGGCTTCCTCGCGATGGCGGTGCCGGTGTGGGGCGTCATCCAGCTCGCTTACCGACTCCGCCCCGTCTACGCGCGTCTGAGCTCGCAGCTCGACCGCTACCAGGAGGTCGTCGAGCCGCTGCGCCGCCTGGCGATGTGGGGCATCCCGATCTTCTTCGGCTTCTTCGCCGGGTTCGCGGCATCCGCCCAGTGGGAGACCACCTGGCTGTGGTTCAACGGGGTCGCCACCTCGGTCACCGACCCCCAGTTCGGCCTCGACACGGGCTTCTACCTGTTCGGGATGCCGTTCTACGCGGCCGCGCTCGGCTTCGCCTCGGCCGTCGTGCTCGTCAGCCTGCTGCTCACCGCCGTGGTGTCGTACCTCTACGGCTCGGTGCGGGTCGGTCAGCGCGAACTGCGCATCTCGAAGGCCGCGCGCATCCAGCTCGCGATCCTCGCCGGTGTCTACCTGCTGCTGCAGGGTGCGAGCCTCTGGCTCGACCGCTTCCGCACGCTCGTCGAGCCGTCGGAGCGCATCACCGGACCGGGCTACGTCGGTGCTAACGCCGTCATCCCCGGACAGACGATCCTGGCGATCGCGGCGGTCATCGTCGCGGCGGCGTTCTTCGTCACGGCTTTCATCGGCCGCTGGCGCTACCCGCTCATCGCCACCGCGCTGCTGGTCGTCTCGGCGATCGTCGTCGGTGCCGCGATCCCGTGGGCGGTGAACACCTTCCAGGTGCGCCCGAACGAGCTCGCCCTCGAGAGCCAGTACTACCAACGCAACCTCGACGGGACGAAGGCCGCGTACGGCATCGACGGTGTCGAGAAAGAGGACTTCCAGGCCGAGACGCAGGCCCAGGCCGGTCAGCTGCGCAACGACGCCGAGTCCACCGCGCAGCTGCGCATCATGGACCCCGCGATCATCGGCCCCACCGTGCGTCAGCTCGAGCAGTACCGCGCGTACTACCAGTTCAACACCCCGCTCGACGTCGACCGGTACACGATCGACGGTCAGACGCAGGACACCGTCGTGTCGCTGCGCGAGCTGAACATCGGTCAGCTGGGCGATGCCGCGTCGTGGCAGAACACGACCCTCGTCTACACCCACGGCTACGGCATGGTGGCGGCGGCGGGCAACGAGCGCACCGCCGACGGCGACCCGGTCTTCCTCGAGCAGGCCATCCCCGGCACCGGTTTCCTCACCGACCTCAAGTACGAGCCGCGCGTGTACTTCGGCGAGCAGTCGCCGGCGTACTCGATCGTGGGTGGAGAAGAGGGCGGTGAGCAGATCGAGCTCGACTACCCGCTGGGTGCCGACGGGGGCAGCGAGACCCGCACGACCTTCGCCGGCGACGGCGGACCGAGCGTCGGCAACGTGTTCAACCGGCTCATCTACGCGCTGAAGTTCCAGTCCGAGCAGATCCTGTTCTCGGACTACGTCAACTCCGAGTCGCAGATCCTGTACGACCGCAACCCGAAGGAGCGCGTGCAGAAGCTCGCGCCCTACCTGACCCTCGACAGCGACCCTTACCCCACGGTCGTCGACGGACGCATCAAGTGGGTCATCGACGGCTACACCACGAGCGCGAACTACCCCTACTCGTCGGGCGTGTCGCTGTCGCAGGCCATCGCCGACTCGAACAACCCGGCCCCCACCTACGCGCTGGATGACATCAACTACATCCGCAACTCGGTGAAGGCCACGGTCGACGCCTACGACGGTTCCGTGAGCCTCTACGCCTGGGACGACGAGGACCCGCTGCTCAAGGCGTGGCAGAACATCTACCCCACGACGATCAAGCCGTGGACCGACATGTCCGCCGATCTCATGAGCCACGTGCGGTATCCCACCGACCTCATGAAGGTGCAGCGCTCGATGCTCGGCGTCTACCACGTCGACGACGCGCGCTCCTTCTTCCAGCAGGACAACCGGTGGACGACGCCGAACGACCCGCAGGACCCGGCCGCCTTCCAGCCGCCGTACTACCTGACGATGAAGATGCCGAGCCAGGACGACCCGTCGTACTCGATGTTCACGAGCTTCATCCCGGCCTCGCAGGGCGGGCAGGCTCGAAACGTGTTGACGGGCTACCTCGCCGTCGACTCGAACGCGGGCGATCAGAAGGGCACGAAGCGCGAGGACTACGGCCGATTGCGCATGCTGGTGATCGATTCGTCGACCACGGTGCCCGGACCCGGACAGGTGCAGAACACGTTCGACTCCGACACCAACGTGTCGTCGCAGATCAACATCCTGAAACAGGGACAGTCGCAGGTGCTCAACGGCAACCTGCTGACCCTCCCGGTCGGTGGCGGTCTGCTCTACGTGCAGCCCGTGTTCGTGCAGTCGTCGGGTGACACCAAGCTCCCGCAGCTGCGGCGAGTCCTCGTGGCGTTCGGTAACAAGATCGCGTTCGAGAACACCCTGAGCGAAGCGCTCGACACCCTGTTCGGCGGTGACTCCGGAGCCAACACCGGCGACGAAACGGTCACCCCGACCGACCAGGGCGACGGCACCGGGAACACCGGGGGCACCCCGACGGTCCCGGCCGGCGACTACGCGGCCGCGCTGGCCGAGGCACGCAGCGCCCTCGAAGCGCGTCAGTCGGCGTTGACGAGCGGAGACCTCGCGGCCTTCGCGACGCAGGACGCCCGCCTCACCGCGGCCGTCCAGCGCCTGCTCGACCTCGAGAGCGAAGGCCAGGGCGGCACGGTGTCGCTCGACCCGTCGGCGACCCCGACCCCCGAGGCCACCCCCGCGGGCTGATTCCGCTCACCGACGCCGGCGCTCCGCTCACGCGGGGCGCCGGCGTCGTCGTTCCCGCCGCGCATCCCCGTTGAGTGTCCAAGACACGCCGTGTCGCCCCGGCCCGGGACGGCGTTTCTTGGACACTCGACGGTGGGGTGGTGGCATCCCGGGCCCGTCCATGTGCGGTGACGGCCGCGACGCCGCGCTCACCGTGCCGCGCTCACCGCGGCGCCCACCCTGTTGAGTGTCCACGAAACGCCGCGTTACCTCGGCCCACAACGGCGTGTATCGGACACTCGACGGTGGGGTGCCGGCATCCCGCGCCCGCCCGTGCGCGGTGACGGTCGCGCTGCCGACCGCGACGCCGCGCTCCCCGCGCTGCGTACCCAGTCGAGTGTCCGAGACACGCCGCATCACTCCGGCCCGCAACGGCGTGTCTCGGACACTCGACGGTGGGGTGCCGGCATCCCGGGCCCGTTCATGCGCGGTGACAGCCGCGCTGCCGACCGCGACGCCACGCTGACCGCTCCCCGCGCCGCGCGCCCCGCGCTGCCCACCCCGCCGAGTGTCCACGACACGCCGCATCACCCCGGCCCGCAACGGCGTGTCTCGGACACTCAACGGTGGGGATGCCGCCACCCCCGCACCCGTTCGCGCGCGCGGACGGACGCGCGGGCCGAGCGCGGCGCCCGCGACGCGTCAGGCGCTCAAGAACCACCACCAGATCAGCAGCATCGTCGTGCCGAAGCCGGCGATCTGGTTGAGCCAGAGGAAGCGGTTCCATCCGGCGGTGGCGCGGTCGCTCTCGGCGTCGGTGACGTTGCGGTACGGCCAGCAGACGACGAGGTACGGGATGACGAGCACGGCGGCCAGCGGCCCCGGCCACGCCGTGAGCAGCATGGCGACTCCGGCCAGGGCGTAGGCGACGAGGGCGAAGCGCACGGTCCAGCGGGCGCCGCGCGCCGTGGCGATCGACGAGATGTCGGCGGCGCGGTCGGCTTCGACGTCCTGCACGGCGCCGAAGGCGTGCGACGCGATGCCCCACAGCGCGAAGGCGACGAGCACGGCGACGAGCTGCCAGGTCCACATCGCCCCGGCGAGCACGAGGCCGTACACGGCGGGCGAGAAGAAGTGGATGCTGCTCGTCATCGAGTCGGCGAACGGGCGCTCCTTCAGCCGCAGGGGAGGGGCGGAGTAGAACACGACGAAGAACAGGCTGATGGCCAGCACGACCCACGACAGCGGCGATCCGATGGCGACGAGGTACACCACGAACGGCACGCACGACAGCGCCGAGGCCCACAGGGTGATGCGGTGCATGCGCTTGTCGAGCACGGCGCCGTGGGTGCCGCCCTTGCGCGGGTTGCGCAGGTCGGACTCGTAGTCGAAGACGTCGTTCACCCCGTACATCGCGAGGTTGTACGGCACGAGGAAGAAGATCGCGCCGACGATGAGCGGGGCGTCGATCTGCCGGGTCGTGAGCAGGTACGCCGCGGCGAAGGGGAAGGCGGTGTTGATCCAGCTCACCGGCCGCGAGGACACGAACAGCTCGCGCAGCACGCGTGCGGGGGTGAGGGCGGCGGGGGTGGTCATGCGGGGTCCTTCCGCGACGAACGCGAGGGTGAGGGCTGCGGCGACGGAGACCGCGACGACAGCAGGGTGTACACCGCCGGCACGAGGAACGCGGCGCACAGCGGGTACGCGAAGTCCTCGATCGGGGCGAGGCCGAGACGCAGCCCGCTCAGGTGCTCCTCGGGGTACGAGAACAGGTCGACGGCGATCATGAGGTTGTCGAACACGAGGGTGAGACCCACGAGGACGAGGGCGGTGAGCCCCGACGAGGCCATGCGCTCAGCGAAACGCGGACGCCGGAGCGTGGCCAGCGTCACGAGGACCGTGACGATCACGAACGGCAACACGATCAGCGGGTACGTCACGGCCGCTCCCCGGGCGCCCCCGCGGGGTGCCGCGCCGAGACGCCGAGCCCCCGTCGCCGCGCCGCCCGCCGCTCGAACACCGCGAACATCACGATCGACAGGTAGCTGAGGAACAGCAGGAAGAAGACTTCCTCGAGGGGCAGGTGAGGGGCGAGCGTGACCCCGATGAACAGCGGGCTCTCGCCCTTGACGAACACTCCGGTGACGATGCCGACGACGTCCCAGACGAGGAAGAACGCCGTCGACAGCAATACCGCGGCACTGGTGCGCACCGGGGCGACGCGCAGGGCCAGACCGAACTTCAGATCGATCGCGATCATGCCGGCAAAAGAGAAGAGGATCGCGCCCAGGTAGATCCCCGGCACCTCAGACCGCCGTGTGCACGGGCTCTGCGAGGGGACCGGCGGAGGTGTCGCCCGTCAGGCGCTTGACCACGAGCTCCGCCGAGATCAGGCACATCGGCAGGCCGATCCCCGGAAGCACCGAGGTGCCCGCGTAGTACAGGTTGCGCACCTTGCGGGAACGGTTCTTCGGTCGGAAGATCGCGCTCTGGTTCAGCGTGTGCGCGAGTCCGAGCGAGTTGCCGTGCCACGCGTGCAGGTCGCTCGCGAAGTCCTCGGGGGCGATCGTGCGACGGACGACCACGCGCTCGGCAAGATCCGGGATGCCGGTCCACTCGGCGATCTGCGCGATGACACGGTCGGCGGCCTTCTCGATCCGCTCGTCGCCGGCTCCCGAGACGCCTCCGCGTCCGCTCACGGGGTCGGCGGGCACGGGGACGAGCACGAAGAGGTTCTCGTGTCCCTCGGGTGCCACGGAGTCGTCAGAGGCGCTGGGGCGGCAGATGTAGATCGAGGCGGGGTCGGGGATCTTCTTGTTCTCGCCGAAGATCGCGTCGAAGTTGGTGTGCCAGTCGTCGGTGAACAGCAGGGTGTGGTGGGTGAGCTGCGGAAGCTCGCCCTTCACGCCCAGCAGCAGCAGCAGGGCGCCGGGGCTGGGCACCTTGTCCTTCCACCACTTCTCGGGGTACTGGCGGTCCTTCTCTTCGAGCAGGTCGTTCTCGGTGTGGTGGAGGTCGGCGCCCGACACCACGGCATCCGCCGAGATGACGCGTCCGTCGGCCAGACGCACGCCGCGCGCGACACCCGACTCGGTGATGATGGCATCCACCGGCGACGAGGTCTCGATCTGCACGCCGCGCTCACGCGCGAGCCGCTCGATGGCCGTGATGATCTCGGTCATGCCGCCCCGGGGGTAGAGCACGCCGTCGCCGAGGTCGAGGTGGCTCATGAGGTGGTACAGGCTCGGCACCTCGAACGGGGAACCGCCGAGGAACACCGCCGGGTAGGCGAGGATCTGCTGCAGTCGCGTGTTCGTGAAGTCCGTCGTCACGCGCTTCCACAGCGTGCGGGTGAGCAGCGGGATGAGCGTGGGCAGACGCTTGACCAGCGCGGGGTCGCGCAGGCCCTTCGTCGACGAATACGGGTCGTACAGGAACTTCGAGGTCGACAGCTCGTAGGCGTCCTTGGCGGAGTCCAGGTAGGCGTCGATGTTGTCGCCGGAGCCCGGCTCGTGCTCCTCGAACAGGGCGCGCACCGCTTCGCGTCCCGAGACGATGTCGATGGGCTCGCCCTTCCCGGGAGGGCCGTAGACGCGGTACGCCGGGTCGAGACGCACGAGATCGAGCTGCTCCGCCGCGCTCGTGCCGAGCAGGCGGAAGAAGTGGTCGAACACCTCGGGCATGAGGTACCAGCTGGGGCCCGTGTCGAAGCGGAAGCCGTCGCTCTCCCACGATCCCGCTCGACCGCCGAGGGCGTCTCGGGCCTCGAAGAGCTGGACGTGGTGACCCCGGTCGGCCAACAGGGCGGCGGTGCCGAGTCCGGCGATCCCGCCTCCGACGACGACGATGCGCTGGGCGCTCATGAGCGTGAACCTTTCGGGGGACGCCCGAGGAGGGCGCGGGCGGCGAGGGTGGCTTTGACACCGTCGGGGACGCGGACGCGGGGGGCGCCGGCGGGAGACGCGCGCAGTCGACGCGACAGCTCGGCGAACAGGTCGTGCGCCGTGGTCACCGCCGCGCGGCAGTCGGGCGGGAGGGTGGGGATGACGGCGGCGGCCGCCGCCAGGTCGGCGTCGATGCGATCGAGCACGGCGACGCGGCGCTCGTCGTCGGCGGCACCGTCGAGGTAGTCGCGCCCGAGTCGGTCGGCGTCGTCGGCGAGGTCGCGCAGGAAGTTGACGTCTTGGAAGGCGGCGCCGAGGCGTCGCGCGCCGTCGACGAGGTCGGGCGCGGGCCGGGCGGGCGCCGACATGCCGGCGTTCAGGAACACCTGCAGGCACATCAGTCCGACGACCTCGGCGGAGCCGTAGACGTAGGCGTCGTGCGACAGGTCGTCGTGGGCGGCGGTGTCGAGGTCGGTGCGCATGGATGCGAAGAACGGGGCGATGAGATCGGCTCCGATGCCGCATTCCCGTGCGGTCCGGGCGAACGCGTGCACGACGAGGTTGGCGCTGAAGCCGGTGGCGATGGCATCCATCACCTCGGTCTCGAGACCGTCGAGAACGGCGCGCTCCCGCTCGGGCGTGAGGCCGGCGTCGTGAGCGGGACCATCGACGATCTCGTCGGCGACGCGCACCAGGGCGTAGATGTTGCGCACGTGCGGGCGGGGTCGCGCGCCCAGCAGCCGGGCGGCGATGCCGAACGACGTCGAGTACCGGTTGATGACGGCGGCGGCCGCGTCGTCGGCGGTCTGGGAGTACAGCGCCAGACCCGTGGGGACGGAGCTCACGGCATGCGCCCCTGCACGGCGTCGACGAGGTTCAGCAGCATGGACTGGCACGCGGGCGGCAGCGTGGAGGCGGCGGCGATGCCTCGAGCCTCGTCGAGCGTCTCGCGCACGAGATCCTCGAGTCGCGCGCGGGCACCGGATGCCGACAGCGCCACCTGCGCGGCGCGCACCGCCACCGGGCCGGTGTGGGCGTGCGCCAGGGCCTCGCTGACGACGGGCCAGTTCTCGCTCTCGCGGGCCAGGGAGATGAGGTGGGTCTTCTTGGCCTCGCGGAGGTCGCCGCCCTCGTCCTTGCCCGCGTCAGCGGAGGTGCCGAACGCACCGATGAGGTCGTCGACGAGCTGGTAGCCCAAGCCCAGACGCTGACCGAAGCGCGACAGCGCGTGTCGGAGCGGCGCGTCGGCGCCCGCCATGACGGCGCCCGCCTCGAGGGGGGCCGAGAAGGAGTACACGGCGGTCTTGTCGTGGGTGGTGCGCAGGATGGACTCGGCGTCGACCT
This sequence comes from Microbacterium sp. Leaf179, assembly GCF_001423785.1. Lineage (NCBI taxonomy): Bacteria > Bacillati > Actinomycetota > Actinomycetes > Micrococcales > Microbacteriaceae > Microbacterium > Microbacterium sp. Leaf179. The sequence goes on from NZ_LMPH01000003.1 coordinate 126,268, forward strand.
CACCGCCCGACACGGCGTTCTCGACGTCGGACAGCTCGCCGGCCGCCGAGATGAGCACGGCGTCGTCGATCAGGCGCAGCAACTCGGCGCGGATCGGCGCGGGGATCTCGGCGAGGGCCACCAGGCGTCCGGCCTCGTGCAGCAGCAGGTCGCCGGCGAGGATCGCGGCGGCGTCTCCGAGTAGGGCCGCGCCCACGGCATTTGCGCCCCGACGCAATCCGCGCTGGCGGAACTCGCCGCCGACGTTGGGGACGCCGCGGCGCTCGGTGTCGTGGTCGATGACGTCGTCGTGCACGACGAACGCCGTGTGCAGCAGCTCGAAGGCCGCGGCGACCTCGAACAGGGCGGGGCGCGCGATATCGGGGCCGTCGAGCGTGTCGAAGGCGGCGACGACGAGCAGGGGGCGGAAGCGTTTTCCGCCCTCGGCGGCGCGACGGATCGCGGATGCCAGCGCCCGGGCGCCGTCTCCGAGATCGGCCACGCGGCTGTCGAGGCGGGCCAGTGCCGCTTCGATCGCGGCGTCGATGCCCTCACGGGCGACGGGAGTCGTCGACAGCGCGATCATGAGGCGCGCCGCACGGCGGGAGAGGAGTCGAAGAGGTGAAGTTGCTGGGCCTGGAGGACGAGCCAGGGGCTGAACGCCCAGGGAGTCGCCTCGAGCGACGCGGCGAGCTCGAGGGGGTCGACCCAGCGGTACTCGGCGACCTCGTCGGGGTTCGGCTGGGGCTCGGCGTCGGTGCGCGCGATGTAGACGGGGCAGATCTCGTGCTCGACGATCCCGCTGGCGTCGACGGCGCGGTAGCGGAAGAGCGGCAGCGCCACCTCGAGGTCGCGCAGCGGGAGGCCGACCTCGAACTGCGCGCGGCGGTGCACCGCCGACGCCACGGGCTCGGCCGGTCCCGGGTGCCCGCAGAAGGAGTTCGTCCACACGCCCGGCCACGTCTTCTTGTGCAGAGCCCGGCGGGTGACGAGCACCTCACCGGCGGCGTTGACGACGTGGCACGAGAAGGCCAGGTGCAATGCGGTATCGGTGTCGTGCACGCTCGCCTTGGGCGCGGTGCCGATTTCGTTGCCGAAGTCATCGAGAAGGACGACATACTCGGTCTCGCTCATCGTGCCTCCTGTTTGCTAGTTTAGCTAGCGATGTCAGCGACTATACCCAGCCGGAAAGGGGGTGTCCACCGTGAGGAAACCCGCTTCGGCGTCTGGTACGCGACCCGCTGTGACCGACACATTACGTGCGGTTCAGACCCTCAGTGACGCCCTTGACCGCATGCACAGCGGCATGAAGGGCGACATGGACATGAACGCGAGCGATCTCGCGACGCTGCGCATGCTGACCATCCGCGAATACCGGGGGCAGAGCGTGAGTCCGCACGACGTCGCGACGCACCTGCGCATCTCGACCGCGTCGACCACGAAGCTCATCGACCGCCTCGTCGCGTCCGGCCACCTGGAGCGCCGGCCGCACCCGTCCGACGGTCGCGCGCGTGTGGTCGTGCTGACCGAGAAGTCGCGGCGGGAGTTCTTCCAGCACTTCGGTGCTCACCTGAGCGCGATGGGAGAGGTCGCCGCGCGGTACGACGACGCCCAGCTCTCCACGATCAACGACTTCCTGGGTTCGCTCACCGAGGCCATCACGACCGACGGCTGAGGGCGCCGCGCGCCACGCGCACGCCGACGTCGTCGTAGGCGTCGCGGGGACGACCGGCGCGACGGGTGGCCGCGCGCACCTGTGCGGCGCTGTCGGCCCAGCCACCGCCGCGGAACGTCCGTGTCTCGCTCGCGCCCTCGGGGTCGAAGCGGTCCCAACACCACTCCGACACGTTTCCCAGCGTGTCGAACAGGCCGTGCAGGTTGGGCAGACGCAGGCCCACATCGACGGGGGAGCCCAGGCGATCGGCGGCCGTCCATCCGATCTCGCGGATATGGCCGTAGGTCGATCCGGTCGCCCCGGCGCGGCACGCGTACTCCCACTCGTCTTCGGTGGGGAGGCGGAACCCGTCGCCCTCGGCATCCCAGTCGACGACCTCTCCGTCGAACGAGTAGACCGGGTCGAGTCCCTCCCACTCGCTCAGCGCGTTGCAGAGGCGGATCGCGCGGAACCAGCTCACCTCGACGGCAGGGCGCCGGGGATGCCGCGCGGACACCCCGAGATGCTCGGCGAGCTGTTCCTCGGTGATCGGGTACACGCCGATCTCGAAGTCCGCGACGGTGATCTCACGCCGCTCGGCTCCCCGCTGGTCGCCCCGCAGAACGGTGCCCGCGGGGATGCGGGTCATCTCGACGTCGCTCACGCGAGCTCCACCATCCACAGGTCGCTGTCGCCCGTGATGAACAGGCGCTTCTCGTCGGCGTCGAAGGTGCAGTTGCTCACCACGTGAGGAGTGGGGATGACGCCGAGGCGCCGACCGGTGTCGTCGACGATCACGACGCCCGCCTCGCTCGAGATCCAGAGCCAGTCTCGGCTGTCGACGACGAAACCGTCGGGGATGCCGGCATCCACCGTCGCGAAGGTGCGCGGGGCGCCGAGCGTTTCGCCGTCCCAGCTGCATGCGACGACGCGGGGCAGACCGTCGGCGCGTGACTCGGCGACGTAAAGGGTGCGCTCGTCGCGGCTGAAGGCGAGGCCGTTGGGCTGGTCGAGGTCGATCATGCGCTGCAGGGCCTCGCCCTCTCGCCAGCGGTACACGCTCTGGTGGTCGATCGCCGGATCCGCGGGGTACCCCTCGCGGGGGTCGGAGATGCCGTAGGTGGGATCGGTGAACCAGATCGCCCCGTCGGAGGCCACGACGAGATCGTTCGGGCTGTTCAACGGCCGGCCCTCGAACGCGTCGGTCAGAACCGTCGTGCCCTCGGCGTCGGTGCGGCTGATCGCGCGACGGCCGTGCTCGGCCTGTACGAGGCGCCCCTGGGCGTCGAGGGCATTGCCGTTGGCGAATTCCGATCGATCACGCACGGTCACGATGGCGCCGTCTTCGCGCCACGCGAGCGTGCGGCGACCGATCACGTCGCTGAAGACGAGCGACTGCTCGGCGGGCCACCACACCGGGCCCTCGGCCCACGTCGCGTCGGCGTAGAGCGAGAGCAGGCGCGATGACGCGGGCAACACCGACGCGAGGCGGTCGTCCCACACGCGCGGGGGAGCGACGTCGACGGGCTGCGGCTCCCGCGGGTTCTGCAGGACCTGGCCGTCGAGGGAGAAGCGGAGCATGCCCCCAGTCAACCTGGTGCCCCGGCATCGCGAGGCCGGGTTGACGGCTCAGCCGAACGGGTTCGGCGTGGGAGCACCGGGCGAGGCGGCGAACTGGATGAGCACCTGCAGGCACGGCTCGTCGCCGACCGTGCCCGAGAGGTGTCCGGTGCTGCCGTCGACCTCGGTGGTCTCGGTGTCCTGCCCGAAGTGCAGGTCGCCGGGTCCCATCTCGACGCGGGAGCCGTCCTGCGTCTCGAGGAACCACCGACCGCGGAGCGGGATCACCCACTGCGGATGGGGAGAGGGATGCCACTGACCGACCCATCCGACCGGGAGCGCCGCGAAGAGCACCGCCGACACCTCGCCGGGGAAGGGGCGCATCCACTGGGGGTCGGCGCCGCCCCCGACGCTCTGCAGTCCGAAGCCGCGCAGCGTCGACTCGTCGAGGCGGCTCCGGCCGTCGAGTCCCGTCCACATGTGCACGAAGGGGAGCGCCGGCGGGCTGTTCTCATCGCGGCCGTCGTCGTCGAGCGGGGTGGTGGTCGTGGTGCGCATGCCCCGAGTCAAGCAACGAGGCCGCGAGGGAAGGGCCGGGTTGACGGCGCGCGCGCGGATGTCGCGGTGTGCGAATGGCAGCGGGCGGGAAGCGTCGCCGGGAAAGGCAGAAGGCCCCGGATCTGACGATCCGGGGCCTTCTTCTTGTTGCGGGGGCAGGATTTGAACCTACGACCTCTGGGTTATGAGCCCAGCGAGCTACCGAGCTGCTCCACCCCGCGGCACAAGAGAAAACATTACGCCGAGATGAACCGGAGCACAAATCCGCAGGGGTGGCCCGGGCGTGTTGCAAAATAATGTCCCGGTGAGCGACATCTTCGGGGATTTCGGGTGTCACGGGCGTCGACCGGCGTAGTTGCGGTCGATGTCGTCGTGAACCGTGCTGCCGGCGGCACAGACGGGGTCGTGCACGCCCTGGTGATCCTCGTACTGTGGGTCGTGGCGCCGGCGTTCACCGGGTGCCGGCGAGAGGAGAACCCGCGATGAGCCACGACACCGTCGGCGTCGCCGTCGCGCAGTTCGCGCCGGCCGCTTCCCGCGAGGGCAACCTGGCCGACATCGACGCCACCACCCGCACCGCGGTGTCGCGAGGTGCGCGCGTGGTGGTGTTCCCCGAGTACTCGAGCTACTTCGTCGACCCCTTCGACGACTCGCTCGCGCAGAACGCCGAGGACCTCGACGGCCCCTTCGTCTCGGCGCTGACCACCCTGGCCGCCGAGCTCGACGTGATCGTCGTCGCGGGGCTGCTCGAGCGGGCCGACGACGGCCGACGGGTGCGCAACACCGTCGTGGCAGTCGGGGGAGACGGCATCCGCGCGGTGTACCGCAAGCTGCACCTCTACGACGCCTTCGGCCAGCGCGAGTCGGACTGGGTCGAGCCGGGTGAGATCTCGCCGCCGCAGACCTTCGAGGCGCACGGCCTGCGATTCGGTCTGATGACCTGCTACGACCTGCGCTTCCCCGAGGTGGCGCGCACGCTCGCCGACGCCGGCGTCGAGGTCGCACTGGTGCCGGCCGAATGGGTGCGGGGGCCGCTCAAGGAGCACCACTGGCGCACCCTCGTGCAGGCACGGGCCATCGAGAACACGTTCTTCGTCGCGGCGGCCGACCACCCGCCGCCCCTCGGCGTGGGGCACTCGATGATCGTCGACCCCCAGGGCGTCGCTCTCGCGCAGGTGGGCACGGCGACCGACGTCGCCGTCGCGCACATCGACCCGGATGCCATCGCCCGGGTGCGCCGGGTGAATCCGGCCCTCGCGCTGCGACGATTCCGCGTGACGCCGCGCTGACGGTCGTCGCCGGCGTGCTGTGCTTGGGCGACCGCCCGACCGGTCAGCCGCGCGACATCCCCGCGAGCCGCTCGGCCGCGTCGGTGAGGACCTCGACGCGCTTGCAGGCGGCGAAGCGCACGAGGGTGGCGTACTGCCCGCGATGCGGCGGCGACACGAAGGCGGTGAGGGGGATGCCGACGACGCCCGCGCGAGCGGGGAGCTCACGGCAGAACGCGTCGGCGTCGACGGCGCCGAGCGGGGCGGCATCCACCACCGTGAAGTACGAACCCCCCGGCGTCGACACGTCGAACCCCGCGGCGCGTAAGCCCGTGCCCAGCAGCGCGGCTTTCGCGGCCATCTCCGCCGCCACCGAGGTGAAGAACGCGTCGGGGAGGCGCAGACCCACCGCGATCGCGGGCTGGAAGGGCGACGCCCCGACGTAGGTGAGGAACTGCTTCACCGCGAGCACGGCCGACACGAGGGCGGCGGGACCGGTGACCCACCCCGTCTTCCACCCCGTCAGCGAGAACGTCTTACCGGCCGACGAGATCGACAGCGTGCGCTCAGCGGCACCGGGAAGGGTCGACAGTGGCACATGGGGCGCGCCGAAGACGAGGTGCTCGTACACCTCGTCGGTGACGATGATCGCGTCGTGCAGGTGCGCGAGACGCACGATCTCGTCGAGCACCTCGCGCGAGAAGACCGTGCCGGTGGGGTTGTGCGGATCGTTGACGAGGATCACGCGCGTGCGGTCGGTGACGGCGGACGCCAACTGCGCGAGGTCGGGCTGGAAGTCGGGCCAGCGCAGCGGCACCGGCACGAGGCGTGCACCCGAGAGGGCGACGCACGCCGCATACGAGTCGTAGTAGGGCTCGAACACGACGACCTCGTCGTCGGGGCCGTCGACGAGAGCCAGCAGGGTGGCGGCGAGCGCCTCGGTGGCCCCGACGGTGACGAGAACCTCGCGCGTCGGATCCAGCTCGATGCCGTAGAAGCGCCGCTGGTGCTCGGCGATCGCGGCCAGCAGGTCGGGGAACCCCCGCCCGGGGGCGTACTGGTTCACCCCGTCGGCGATGGCGCGGCGAGCCGCCTCGAGCACGGGCTCGGGCCCGTCTTCGTCGGGGAAGCCCTGTCCGAGGTTGAGCGCACCGGTGGAGGCGGCGAGCGCGCTCATCTCGGCGAAGATCGTGGGAACGGCGCTGCCGTCGGGCGAGAGGAGGCCCGCTCCGCGGGCGGTGCGCTGCCAGGCGCCGGGGATCTGCTGCATGGTGGGGCTCTCCGAAGGAACGGGGCGGGTGGCTTTCACCGTAGCGGAGCCCCGGTCGGGGCCGGCGACCGAGGACACCCGGATGCCGGGAGCCACGGCATCCGCGCCGCCGACGTCGGGCGGTGCGAGAGGGGGCGGCATGTCACGCCCTCGTGCGCAACCGGGGGATGCCCCGCGGGCGACTGCTGTTACACCCATAGAGAGGGCTCACGCGCGTCATAGGTAGACCACAGGATGCGCGGTCATCGTAGAAGCGCCTGGAAGAAGGAGCACCCCATGAGCGACACCACGAACAACCGTCCTGACGGTCACGACGACAGCACCACCCCCGCGGGCGACGCCGCCGCGCCCACGCCCGCGCAGCCCGAGGCCCCGCGCGCCGAGGCGTTGAACGTGCCGCCGAAGCCGACGCGCTCGCCCGCCGCGGCCGCCGCCGCCTGGCCGCCGCCCGTCGCGGGCAGCGCCGCGCCGCAGCCGACCCACGGCTACGCCTCGGCCCCCTCGGGCGCCACCTCGCCCACCGGTCAGGCCTTCGGCCCCGCCGTGTCGGGCGCGCACCCCACCCTCGTGCTGCCCGAGAATGCCGCGCACGCCACGCCGCGCAAGAAGAGCTCCGTGCCGCGCATCGCCGCCCTCGTGGTGGCCGCCGCCCTCGTCGGCGGCGCCGCCGGTCTCGGGGGCACCTACGCGGGCCTCAGCATGTGGGGCGGATCCGACAGCTCCACCGTCGCCGGCCCCACGGCCGTGACCGTGAACGACACCGACGACGTCAACGAGACCGCGGCCGTGGCATCCAAGGTCGTCCCCAGCGTCGTCACCATCAGCGCCACCGGCACCTCGTCGGGCGGCACCGGCTCGGGCGTCATCCTGAGCGACGACGGCTACGTGCTCACCAACACGCACGTCGTCACCCTCGACGGGGCCACCGGCGACGCCAAGATCTCGGTCACCACCTCCGACGGTCACGTGTACGCCGCCACGGTGGTCGGCACCGACCCCACGTACGACCTGGCCGTCATCAAGCTCGAGAACGCGACGAACCTCACGCCCATCGAGTGGGCCGACTCGTCGAAGCTCAACGTCGGCGACGCCACCACCGCCATCGGCGCCCCGCTGGGCCTGCCCAACACGGTCACCACCGGAATCGTCAGCGCGCTGAACCGGTCGATCCAGGTCGCGTCGTCCGCCGCGCCGAAGGACGGATCCGAGCAGGACCAGGGCACCGAGCCCGGAGGCGAGAGCCCGTTCCGCTTCGACTTCGGCCAGGGCCAGCAGTCGCAGCAGGCGACCCAGACCATCAAGATCGCCGTCATCCAGACCGACGCCGCCATCAACCCGGGCAACTCCGGCGGGGCACTCGTCGACAACGAGGGCAAGCTGATCGGCATCAACGTCGCCATCGCCAGCGCGGGCGGCTCGTCGTCGGGTGCGCAGTCGGGCAACATCGGCGTCGGCTTCTCGATCCCCTCCGACATCGCCAAGCGCATCTCGCAGGAGATCATCGACAACGGCTCCGCCACCCACGGCCTCTTGGGCGCCTCGGTCCAGGATGCCGCGTCGATCCAGGGAGCGACCACGACCGGCGCGTACGTGGCCGAGGCCACCAGCGGCGGTGCGGCCCAGGCCGCGGGCCTCACGAAGGGCGACGTCATCACGGCGTTCGACGGCGTGCCCGTCACCAACTCGATCGACCTCACCGCCCAGGTGCGCGCGCTCGCCGCGGGCGCCCAGGCCGAGGTGACGTACAACCGCAACGGTCAGGAGAAGACCGTCGAGGTCACCCTCGGCACGATGCAGAACTGACCTCGGATCGGGTCGTCTCCGACCCGCCGCCCGCCGCCGGACGACCGGCGCGGGTCCTCTTCTCCAGGTGACGGACGCCACCCCGCGATAAGCTCGCGGGGTGGCGTCTTTCTCGTTCGGTGCGGGGAACGCGCAGAAACTCCGCCGTCTTCCGCTGTATCTCGCGGGTCGGCTCCTGACGTTGCTCGTGCCCCGGTCCCGCGACGAATGGGTCTTCGGCAGTGCGGTCGGCGTCGCCGACGGCGCGCTGGCCCTGCACCGGGTCGCCGCCGACCACGGTGAGAAGACGACGTGGCTCGTCGCCGACGACGGGCAGGCGCGGACGGCCCGGGATCTCGGCATCCGGTGGGTCAGGCGCGACTCGGCACGCGGCCTGTGGCGCACCGCGCGCGCCCGGGTGATCGTGGTGACGCACGGCTTCGGCGACGTGCAGCGCTACGCCGTCGGCGGGGCGTTCGTCGTGCAGCTCTGGCACGGCATTCCGCTCAAGCGCATCGGCCTCGACTCGGCCGAGACCACGCGCGCTCCCGTGCTGCCGAGCGTGCTGAGTCCGGTGCTGCGGCTGCTGTACCGGCGCACCACGCGTCGCATCGCCGTGGTGCCGGCCGCCTCGCATCTCGTGCGGGGCCGCCTCGAGACGGCGTTCGCGCTGACCGACGCCCAGGTCCCCGTGACGGGGGAGCCCCGCGTCGACGTGCTGTCTTCCGGCGAAGCGGCGGAGCGCCGTGCCCGTGCCCGCGCGGCGCTGCAGACGCTCACGGGCACGCTGCTCGGCGAACGTCCCGTCGTGCTCTACGCCCCGACCTGGCGAGACGGCGACCCCGATCCGGCGATTCCCACGGCCGACGAGTGGGCGGCCATCCGCGCCGTGCTCGACCGCCACGACGGCATGCTGCTCGTGCGCTCGCATCCCCTCGGCGCGGGGGAGTACCGACCTCCCTGGCCCACCGACCGGGTGCGTCCGCTCGGCAGCGACCTCGTCGCCGACGTCACGCCCCTGCTCCCCGGTCTCGACGTGCTGGTGACCGATTACTCCTCGCTCGCGTTCGACGCCGCCCTCGTGCCCCTGCCGGTGGTCTTCTTCGCCCCCGACCTCGAGGCGTACACGGCCCGCCGCGGCCTGTACGGGCGCTATGCCGACGTCGCCGGCGACGTTCCCGCCCGCACGTGGAGCGCGGCGGTCGCCGCCATCGAGGCCGTCGTGAACGACCCGACCGAAGCGCTGGCCGCCTCCGTCGCCCGCAGCGCCACCGTGCATGCGCACCGGGACGGACGGAATGCCGAGCGCGTGCACCGCCTGATCCGCAACCGCCTCGATGCCGGCGGCGCGACACCCGGTACCGGCATCCTGCGCGGCGCGCGCCGGCGGACGACGAGAAAGGCGACGCGATGACCGAGGCACGGTTCTTCGACGACGACGGCACTCCCGCGCTGGAGCTCAGCGGAACGGGTGCCCGTCCGGCATCCGTCGATCTGGTCGGGGCGCGGGCCCGATCGACCGGGCGCCTGCACGGACGGGGGCGCACCTGGCGCGCGGTCATCCCGCTGCGGGCCGCGCGGTGGGGTGGATCGGCCCTGCCCCTGCCGTCGGGCCGGTACCGCGTGCGCATCGACGCGGGCGGGGCTCCGGATGCCGCGCCTCCGGCGACGACCCTGCCGGAGGTCGCCCTTGCGGGGCTCCGCGCGGCGTTGTCGGACGGCACGGTCTCCATCGGCCCTCCCGGTGACCCCGCCGACCGCACGCCGGCGGGCCGGGCCGCTCTCGAGCGCCGGTACGCGCGCGAACGCGACCCGCTCGAGAACGCCGTGTTCTTCGAGAGCTTCTACGGCCGTACCGCCGGCTGCAACCCGCTCGCGATCGACCGCGAGCTCGCCCGCGTGGCGCCGGGGGTGACCCGTTACTGGAGCGTCGTCGACCACTCCGTCGACGTGCCCGCCGGAGCCGTCGCCGTCGTCGAGGGGAGCCCCGAGTGGTGGCGTGCCCGTGGGGTGTCGCGACTGCTCGTGGTCAACGACTGGCTGCGGCGCCGGTTCGTGCGCCGCCGCGGGCAGGTCGTACTGCAGACCTGGCACGGCACGCCCCTCAAGCGCCTCGCGCTGCACCGGCCCGGGTTCGACCCGCGCCGTGCGCTCGCGGTGCTGCGCGAGAGCCGCCGGTGGAACGTGCTGCTCGCGCAGAGCCCGTACGCGGCGCGCGTGCTCACCCGCGCCTACGCGATCCTGCGCCGACCGGTGTGGATCGAGGGCTACCCGCGCAACGACGCCCTGCGCACCGACGACGGCGCTCTCACGCGCCGACGCCTCGGCATCGGCCCCGACGAACGGGTGCTGCTGTACGCCCCCACCTGGCGCGACGACCGCGAGGCCATGGTCGACTTCGTCGACCCGGCGGCCCTCGCCCGCGCCGCCGACGCCGTGGTGCTCGTGCGCGGCCACACGCGCACTCTGCAGCCGGGCCGAGACGCCGACGGGGCGCGGGTCATCGACGTCACCGGGTACCCCGACACCAGCCGCCTGCTCGCCGTCGCCGACGCACTGATCACCGACTACTCCTCGGTGATGTTCGACTTCAGCGTCACGGGCAAACCCCTGTACTTCCTCGTGCCCGACCTCGAGCACTACCGGGGCGAGCTGCGCGGGTTCTACTTCGACCTTCTCGACGCCGCCCCCGGGCCCGTCGTGCGCACGCAGCACGAGTTGGAGCGAGCCCTGGCCGAGGTCGACCCCGACGTCTTCACCGAGCGGTACGCGCGCTGGCAGCGCGAGTTCACCGCCCGTGACGACGGGCGCGCCGCCGAACGCGTCGTGGCGCGCATCCTCGACCAGGGCTTCGTCGACCGCGCCTGATGCCCTCGCTGATGCCCGCGCCTCATGCGAGCGACCGGACGCCTCGACGAACGGGGCAGGGCTAGGGCAGAGGCGTGTTCCGGCCGTCCAGGCGCGACGTGTCGACGGTGTCGCGCGCACCGCGCACGAGCGCCCACACGAACCCGAGCCCCCACGAGACGTGCATCGACGGCAGCACGGCGGCCGTCCACGCCTTGTCGCGCCACCCGCGGCCGCCGCCCCGACCGAGAGCGACGAGGGCGATGAGCAGGGCGTACCCGGCGACCGGCAGATGCAGCACCCAGGAGCGCCCCCGCCGACGGCGGCCGAGCTGCACCCCGGCCGTCACCGCCGAGACCGCCGCCGCACCCACCAGCGCCGGGGGAGCGAAGTACCGCAGGGAGTTGCCGCGCCCGTAGCGGCGCACGAGCTCGCCCCGCCATGCCCCCGTGGCGCGGAACTGGCGCACGAGTCGCGTCCAGCTCTCGCGTGGCCAGTAGACCGCTTCGAGCCGCGGGTCGAACCAGACGCGGTACCCGGCGCGCCGGATGCGCAGGTTCAGCTCCCAGTCCTCGCCGCGGCGGATGCTCTCATCGAACAATCCGACCTCGTCGAGCACCGCGCGCCGCATGACGCCGAGGTACGCCGACTCGGCGGGGCCCTCCTCGGTGCCGCCGTGGTACGCACCCCCGCCCAGTCCGACGCGGGAGTTGTAGGCCCGGGCGACGGCGCGCTGGAAGGGGGAGCGCCCGTCGGCGCGCATCACTCCGCCGACGTTCGCGGCCTGCACCCGCGCGAGGGTCCGCAGCGCTCGCCGCGCGTAGCCCGGCGCGAGTTCGGAGTGGGCGTCGACGCGGACGATGGTGGGGTACCGGCTGGCGCGGATGGCCCGGTTCAGCCCCACGGGGATGTCGGCGGCGGGGTTCTCGATCAGCACGATGCGGTCGTCGGCATCCGCCAGTTCTCGAGCGAGGGCGTCGGTCCCGTCGGTGGAGGGTCCGAGGGCCACGACCAGCTCGACGGGTCCGGGGACGTCCTGCGCAAGGGTGGAGGCGATGGCGCGGCGCAGGTACCGCTGCTCGTTGAGCACGGGCATGACGAAGCTCACGCCGGCATCGTCGGGGGGAACGGGCGCGTCTCTTTCGCCGGGGGTCGAAAGGGGCATCCGTCGATCCTGTCACGAGAGGCTGGCCGGTACCCTGGAACGATGCCCCTCGCCCGCGACACCCGGCTCGCTGTGGGCCTCCTCCGCAAAGCCCTCGCCACCCGCCGCGCGCGCCGCGACCTGCGCACGGCGCTCGACGCCCGCGGTCCCCTGCCCGAGGGGCGGTTCCGCGTGGCGGTGTACTTCGCCGACGGCGCCGCGAACATGTACCAGATGCGGCAGTGGTACGCGCCCCTGCAGCACCTGGCGGAACGCTGGCCGGTCGTCGTCATCAGCCGGGCGATCCGCGGCGCCGACGCGCTCCTGCGCGACGATGCTCTGCCGGTCGCGTACGCGCCGACGATCGCCGACGTCGAGCGGGTGCTGAGCGAGCAGGACATCCGCGTGGTGTTCTACGTCAACCAGAACACCCGCAACTTCCAGATGTTCCGCTACGGGCGGCGCTGGCATGTGTTCATCAACCACGGCGAGTCCGACAAGATGTACATGACCACGAACCAGGTGACGGCGTACGACTACGCCTTCGTCGCCGGAGACGCGGCCCGCGAGCGGCTGTCGCGGGAGCTGTGGGACTACGACCTCGACCGCCGCACGTTCTCGATCGGGCGCCCGCAGGCCGACCACTACGGTGGTGAGCCGCCGTTCCCGCCCGACGAGCGCACCGTGGTGCTGTACGCCCCCACATGGGAGGGCGACCGGCCCTCGGCGCGGTACGGCTCGGTCGTCACCCACGGGGAGTCGCTCGTCGCGGCCCTGCTCGCGACGGGACGTCATCGCGTGATCTACCGCCCGCACCCGCGGTCGGGAATCGTCGATCCGGCGTACGGGGCGGCGAACGCCCGCATCGCGGCGGCACTTCAGGCCGCGAACCGCGCCGACCCCGGCGCGGGCCACGTGCACGGCACCGGCGCCGAGATGGGCTGGCAGCTCACCGCGGCCGACCTCGCGGTGGTCGACATCTCGGCGATGGTCTACGACCGTCTCGCCGTGGGCAAGCCCCTGCTCATCACGCGGCCCGTGGACCCCGCGGCCGTCGTCGACGAGGGCGGGTACCTGTCGGCGTGTGAATGGCTGGATGCCGCGGCATCCGGCGACATCGTCGGACACGCCGAGCGCGTGCTCGACGACCCCGCGTCGGGTGAGCGTCTCGCGCACTGGGTGCGGCACTACTTCGGCGACACCACGCCGGGATCGGCCACCGTCCGGTTCGAGACCGCGGTGGCCGAGCTCATGACGCGCTGGGACACCTGGCACGCGCGCGAAGAATCGCGCGACGACACCCCGCCCTCGGACTGAGGCTCCGGGCCGTCACTCCAGCGGAGCGAGCCGACCGATCGCGGCGAGGGGGATGCCGACCCAGTCGGGGCGGTTGCGCGTCTCGTAGATCGCCTCGTAGACGGCCTTGTCGAGTTCGAACGCGGCACGTAGCGTCTCGTCGTCCGTGCTCTGGGGGCCGGCGGTCTCGGCGTAGCCGTCGAGGAACGCCTGCTGGGCGGCGATGACCCACGCGCGCACCGCGGCGCCGTCGTCGTCGGCCACGGCGCCCGAGACGTAGTCGAACGAGCGCAGCATGCCGGCGACGTCGCGCACGGCGACGTCGGGCTGCAGGCGTTCGGCGATGGGACGCAGCGGCTCGCCCTCGAAGTCCAGCAGCACCCAGCCGTTGCGGGCGGTGTCGAGCACCTGCCCGAGGTGCAGGTCGCCGTGCACGCGCTGCAGCGCAGGCCAGGGGGCGGTGGCAGCGGCCGCGTACACGGCACGGATGCGGTCGGCGTACGGCTCCAGCGCCGGGACCTCGGCGAGGGCGATCGACAGACGTCGCTCCCACGCACCGACCACGGCCGCGCGGTCCTCGGCGTCGGGCTCGCGCGTGGGGAACGCCCGCGAGAGAGAGACGTGCATGCCGGCGACGCTCGCGCCGAGCGCGTGGGCGCGCGCAGCGAAGTCGTCGTCGGCGGCCGCGGCGTCGAGGGCGACGCGCCAGGCGTCCTCGACGCCGTCGAAGAACTCCTGCGCGAAGGCGAGCGACCCGCTGACGGGAACTCCCTCGGGCGTCACCCACGATCCGCGCACCTCACCGATCGCGGCGGGCACGAACGCCGCACCGGCGGCGGCGAGAGCCGACTGCAGCTCCACGTCGGGGTTGATGCCCGGATGCACCTGCCGGAAGAGCTTGCAGATCACGGGAAGGCCGGCATCGTCGGGCCGGAAGATGAGCGAGGTGTTCGACTGTTCGCCGCTCAGCACGCGGGCGGTGGCGCGGGGCGCAGGCGCCTCACCGTCCGGCGAGGCGAGGGCGAAGGCGGTGAGGCCGTCGTCGGGGGTTCCCGCTGCTCCGCCGCGAGTGACCCAGGAGTACAGCAGGTCGGTGAAGGCGGGGTCGGTGGTGGCGTCCGCCCACACCCGCCCCTCGTCGGCCGCGCCGATCAGGCTGCCCGGCAGCACGGAACCCTCGGCCCGCACGACGACAGGTACCTGGTAGAGGATCGCCGGCGCCGCAGCGTCATCGCGCACGAGAAGCAGTCGCGTGTCGGTCGCGTCGAGTGCCCAGTCGGCCACGATGGTCAGCCGCGGATCGCGGCCCTTCGTGCCGTACCAGCGCTGACGCGGCATCCAGACCGCGAGGAGATCGAGGAGGTCGCCCATGCGGCGAGGCTAACGCGCCGGGGCGAACGACGCGCGGGACTTGCGCCGGAGGCCGTGTCGGTGAGATGGGTCAGGATGCCGCGCCGCGGCCGTCGCCGGCGGTCTCGCCCGTCGTGTCGTCATCGCGTGCGCCCTCCGCACCCGTGCGGCGGCGGCGAGGCAGGGCCTTGCGGGCCGCGGAGCCGGTGCGGCGACCCGCTCCGCCGACGGCCCCGGCGATCGCGCCGCCCACGCGGTGGATGCCGCCCAGGGTCGCGCGTTGCATCGTCTCGGCACCGGGCCTCGGCTCGAGGTCGGCGGGGAGCTGGAGCGGGGCAGACCCGAAGGCCCGTCGCGCGTTGACGAGAACGCGCCGGCCGAGGAGGTGGTTCCCGGCACCTCCGACGACGGCCCCGACGCCGAAGGGGAGGGCCTTCCCGAGCCACGACGCGCCGCCGCGCGTGGCGAACTGGCGCACGAACATCGTCTTGAGGCGGTCGACGAGGGGACCGACCGCGGCGCGCGGCAGCGTCTTGGTCACCATCTCGCCCCAATAGCTCGCGCGGGTGCCGCCGCGACCGGCGGCCTGCGAAGCGAGCTGCGACACGAGGTCGACGCCTTCTTTGCCGAGCAGTAGCGCGAGAACCAGCGCCCGACCTCGATCGGGGTCCTGCACGACGAGCCCGTGCACCTCGGCGACCGACTGCGCGTACAGCGCGGTGGCCTCGAGGAAACCGACGGTCTCGACCCCGCTCAGCGCGAGGGTCACACCGGTGCCGATACCGGGGACCACCGCGGTCGCCCCCACGGCCGCGCCTCCGGTGGTGACGGCGGCGAGGTAGCGGCGCTCGAGGATCCGCAGGATCTCGTCGGGAGCGGCATCCGGATGCCGCAGCCGGACGCTGCGGAGATGCGCGAGCACCGCGGGGCGCTGCACGGCGAGCACGCGGTCGAGCATGCGGACGGTTCGGGGGTGTTCCTCCGACCCTGCCGGGGGGAGCCCGCCCTTCCAGGGCGCGTCGTCGGGGAGGGAGTGGATGCGGTGCACCTTCTCGGACATGGAACCATCCTTGCTCGTCGCGCGCCGAGGCGAGGGCGACTTGACGATGACGTGTCGGCGCGTGCGGGGGAGAGGTTCGGGGCCCTGCCGAATGACGGTCGGGTGAGGCCTTCGCCGCGCAGTGCCGCCGGAGGACCCCGACGACTGACCGCGACGGTCAGACGAAGAGGTTCGCCCGCTCGAGGTCTTCGGCGAAGTCGACCTCGACCGCGTAGAGATCGGAGATGTCGAGCGGTTCGACGCGCATGCCGTCCTCGGCGATCGCGAGCTCGATGCCCCGTTCGAAGTAGTCCTGGTCGTCGACGCGCTGCAGCTGACGTTGCAGGGCCTTCTTGTCGCGCGCCGAGACGTAGTTGATGCCCACGGCTTCGCCGATGCCGCCGACGACGACCTTCGACAGCTCGGCGATGAAGCCCTCGGCATCCACCGTGTACTTCACCTCTTCGTCGCTGACATTGGCCGTGTCGACGGTCACGAACGAACGGTCCGCGTCGATGAGTTCGACTGCGCGACCGAGGACGCGGGGGTCGAAGACCACGTCGCCGTTCATCCACAGCACTCCGCCTCGGCCGCTCTTGGCCAGCGCGCGCAGGAGGCTCTTCGAGGTATTGGTCTGGTCGTATCGGTCGTTGTAGACGTAGTCGACGTGCGGGAACGTGTCGACGATGGTCTCGGCGCGGTAGCCGACGACGCTGGTGATGCGAGCCGTGCG
Organism: Microbacterium sp. Leaf179; assembly: GCF_001423785.1. Taxonomy (NCBI): domain Bacteria; kingdom Bacillati; phylum Actinomycetota; class Actinomycetes; order Micrococcales; family Microbacteriaceae; genus Microbacterium; species Microbacterium sp. Leaf179. The sequence continues at coordinate 142,748 of NZ_LMPH01000003.1, forward strand.
GCCGAAGGCGGCGCGGATGTTGTCGTGCTGCTGCTGCATGATGCTGCGGCCGTCGGCGAGCACGGTGAGGGGTTTCGGCAGGCTGCGGCCGAGGCGCGAGCCCATGCCCGCGGCGAGGATCACGATCTGAACAGTCAAGGCTGGCTCCTGGGGGGATGAGTCGTCATGTCCGGTTCACCGGATTGTCACGCCTTCGTGTTCGATCGATGCTAGCGAAAGGGCCCTGTGAGGTGGCATTATTCGCGCCGGTCGTTGTGGTTTCGTGATGCCGTCCTGGGGTTGCGTCCCGCGACCCGGCGTCGGGCGATGTCGGAGGTGCTTGCTAGTTTGGGATGATGACAGCGTCGCTGCCGCAGCCCCCCGAAAGTTCCTCGTCCGACACCGAGGGCGCCGCGGCGAGCGCCGAATCCTCCGAGTCTCCGCAGCCGGCCGCGAAACCGCGCGCCCCACGCGCTCCGCGTACCACCGCACCCCGCGCTCCCCGTCGTCCTCCCGCTCGTCCGAAGGCGACAGTCGAGGCGGCAGATGCCGCGACCGACGCGTCCGCGGAGCCGTCCGAGGCCGTCGACACGCCGAAGCCCGCGCCGAAGCCGCGAACTCCCCGCACGACCGCCAGTCGCGCGGCGTCCTCGGGGGCGGCGCCACGCACCCCCGCCAAGAAGCCGGCCGCACCGCGTCCCTCCGCAGCGTCCGCATCCACGTCATCGACCCCGCGCACGACGGCTGCGAGAAAGCCCGCGGCCAAGCGCCCCGCGGCGAAGAGGCCGACGACGCCGCGCGCGTCTGCGTCGACCGAGACGAGCGTCGACGCCGCCACGACGCCCGACGCGGTGGCTCCGTCACCCGACCTCGTGATTCCGCCGCGTCCTCCGCTCCCGGTGCGCACGACGGATTCCGGCGCCTCGGCAGACGCGATCTCAGCCGACACGACGTCGGTCGACGAGGTGTCCGCTGACGCTGTGCTTGAGGACGCTGTGCCTGCGGACGCTGTGCCCGGCGACGCTGTGCCCGTTGACGCTGTGCTCGCGGATCCCGCGACCGCCGATGCTGTGCCCGCCGATCCCACCCCCGCCGACGTCGCCGTCGAGGAGCCCGTCGTCTCCGAGGCCGCTCCCGGCGGCCCTGGTGCCGACGCTGCGAGCGCCACGGACGAGGACGAGACCGCGATCGACGCGCCGGCCGACCAGGCATCGCCGATCGCCGCCGCTCACCCCGGCGTGGTGGTCGATACGCCCCTCGCCGACGGCGAGACGGGCCCCGCCGACGCGCTCACCCCCTCGGTGGCCGACGACGCCTCGGGGGAGTCCGAGTCGGCTGAGCCCGAGGCGACCGAGCAAGAGGCCACCACCGAGCCCGCGCCGACCGAGCTCGAGGCAACGGAACCCGAACCCGCGGAGCCCTTCTCCGATCCGACGCCTCCCGATGTCCGGGTCGCTGACGAGAACGATGTCGTCCTTTCAGACGAGATCGACCTCGCGTCCGAGGCCGACGCGACGCGGGAGGCCTCCCTCGCGTCCGAGGCCGGGTCGGCGGGCGAGACGGAGTCCTCGCCCGAGAACGACGCCCAGACCGTGCGCGACGAGCCCGAGCGGGCAGCCGATCCGGAGCCCGAGCCCGCACCCCTCACCACCCCGCACTCCGCCTCCGCGCCGGCCAACACCGCCGATGCCGACCAGCACACCGCCGACGCCGTCCCGGCGCTCACGCTGCGCGGCGTCACCAAGACGTTCGGCGAGCTGCGGGCCGTCGACGCGATCGACCTCACCGTGCCGGCGGGTTCGTTCTACGGCCTCGTCGGGCCGAACGGGGCGGGCAAGACGACCACGCTGTCGATCATCGCCGGCCTGCTGCGCGCCGACGGCGGCACCGTGCAGATCAACGGTGTCGACGCCGCCCGCCGCTCACGCGAGGCGAAGAAGCTCATCGGCGTGCTGCCCGACCGTCTGCGCACCTTCGACCGGCTCACGGGCCGGCAGCTGCTGTCGTACTACGGCGCGCTGCGCAGTCTTCCCGCGCCCCTGGTCGAGAGCCGCATCGCCGACCTGGCGCGCGCGTTCGATCTCGTCGACGCCCTCGCGCGGCCGGTCTCGGACTACTCGGCAGGTATGACGAAGAAGGTCATGCTCGCCGGAGCGATGATCCACTCGCCCCGCCTGCTCGTCCTCGATGAGCCGTTCGAGGCCGTCGACCCCGTCTCGAGCGCGGTCATCCTCGACATCCTCGGCACGTACGTCGACCACGGCGGCACCGTCATCCTCTCCAGCCACGGCATGGAGCTCGTCGAACGCGTCTGCTCGCGCGTGGCGGTCATCGTGTCGGGCCAGGTGCTCGCCGAGGGCACTGTCGACGAAGTACGCGGGGAGGCGACGCTGGAACAGCGCTTCCTCGAGCTCGCGGGTGGTCTGGGCGACGTGGAGGGCCTGGAGTGGTTGCACACGTTCTCCGCCTGAGACTGGCGATGATGTGGGGCGCCCTGCGGGGCGATCCCCGCGAGGTCGTCCGGCGCGTCATCGGTGTGGTCCTCCTCGTCGCTGCAGCGGCGGTCGCGGCCGTGAGTGCCGCGGGTCTCGCGGATGCCGATCGGCTGACCACCGCCGTGGTCACCGTGCTCGCGGGGTCGGCGGTCACGCTCGGCTTCGCGGTCGGTCCGCCCGTCACCGCCTCGATCGACCCGCTCGACCCCCGACGATTCGCGGTGGTCGGGCCGGAGCCGCGGCCGCTCGCCGGCGCACTCCTGCTCGCCGGGTTCCTCAGCGTCCCGGTTCTCGTCGTTCTGGTGCTCGGGGTGAGCCTCGCCGTCGCGTGGGGCGCCCACGGGGCCGCGGCGGTCGCGAGCGTGGCCTCGGTCCTGCTCGGTCTTGCCACCTGCGTGCTGTTCGCCCGCGTCAGCATGGCGCTCGGCGCGCTCGTGCAGCGCCCGCGGCAATCGCGGGAGCTCATGGGCGTGTACCTCGTGGCCGTGCTCGTCGTCGTCGTGCCGGTGGGGGTGTTCCTCGGCTCGCTCGAATGGCGCGGGGCCGTTCCCTCTCAGCTCGCCTCGGCAGCCGAGATCCTGGCGTGGACCCCGATCGGCGCCGCCTGGGGGATCGCGTTGGCACCGTCGGCGGGGGCCGCCGTCGGCAGCCTGATCGTCGCCCTCGCCACGGTCGGTGTGCTGGCCGTCGCCTGGTTCGTCCTGGTGGACCGCCTGCTCACCACGACCCGTCGTCCCGTCGCCGCTCGCGAGCGCGGGGGAATGGGATGGTTCGCGATCCTCCCCGGCACGCCCGGGGGAGCGGTCGCCGCCCGCAGCCTGTCGTACTGGCTGCGCGACCGCCGCTACATCGTGAACGTCATCATCGTGCCCGTCGCCGCCGTCGTGTCGACCGTGCCGCTGCTGGTCGCGGGCGTGCCCTTCGAGATCGCGGTGCTGCTGCCCGTGCCGATCATGGCGTTGTTCTTCGGATGGCTCCCGCACAACGACCTCGCCTACGACTCCACCGCGTTGTGGATGCACATCGCCTCGGGCGTGCGCGGTGCGCCGGATCGCATCGGCCGTCTCGTTCCGGTGCTGCTGATCGGCCTGCCGGTCCTCGCGCTCACTCTTCCCCTCGCGGTGGTGGCCCACGGTCGCTGGGCAGTCTTCCCCGCCCTGGTCGGAGTGTGCGCCGCCCTGTTCCTGGCGGGGCTCGGCCTCTCGAGCATCTCGTCGGTCGTGGCGCCCTACGCGGTGTCGCGGCCCGGCGACAGCCCGTTCCAGCAGCCTCAGCGGTCGGGCTCGGGGGGCGTCATGGCGCAGGGCCTCGTGATGGTGGGAGCCCTGCTGGCCGCGGCCCCCGCGATCTGGCTCACCTGGCGTGCCGTGGCGGGCGACTCCATCGACGCGATGTTCGCGCTGGCGGTCGGCGTCGGCGCGGGGCTCGTCGTGCTCGTCGCGGGTGTGGCGATCGGAGCGGCCCTGTTCGAGCGCCGCGGAACCCGTCTGATGGAGTTCGCCGAAGCGACCTGACGTGGGCTCCACCGTCCCTTCGGCGCGGTCCGCGGCTACACTGGCTGACCATGAGCACGCCTCTCGACAGTCCTGACAGCGGGGGTCTCGCGACCCTGGATCGAGAGCTCGAAGAGCTCATCCGCGAAGAGAACATCGAGCCCGGTGACCACGAGCGTTTCTCGCATTACGTCAAGAAAGACAAGATCCTCGAGTCGGCCCTCACCGGCAAGCCGGTGCGGGCACTGTGCGGCAAGAAGTGGACCCCGGGCCGCGATCCCGAGAAGTTCCCCGTGTGCCCGCAGTGCAAAGAGATCTACGAGTCGCTCATCAAGTGAGAGTCATGCCACCTCGACGGTCGTCGTCGCCGAGGTGGTTCCGTCGGAGCCGTACAGCGCCAGCGTGAAGCGATAGGTCCCCACGGGCAACGGGTGGAACCCGTCGAGCGGGTAGGTACGGACGTCTTGGGCGTACCCGCCGATCGAGATGGTGAGCACCCCCGTCATCGATGACGGCCCGAGGGGCCCGTCCACCGAGACGGTGTACGGAATGACCGCCACCGCGGGGTCGGGCCGCGGCCACCACACGATGTTCTGGTCGTACCGCGCGCGGACGTACACCGCGATCGGTCCCCGGTTGGTGTTCGTCGCCGGGTCGTACTCGTGCAGATCCTGCGCCGCGAAGTCGGAGCTCGGGCGGATCTTCGCGACCGGGACGCCGCCGCCGGATGTCGCCAGGGCGGGGGTAACCGTCACCGACACGATCGCGGGAACCGCCCACGCGGCCGCGGAGATCACCTGGCGGCGCGTCGATCGAGGAGCGTTCGGCATCAGGATCCCCTCCTGCGGCGTCGGTGGCCGCATCGCAGAACGCTCCACGCTAACCGGGGGGTCTGCGTGAGAACGCCGCCTCCGCGTTCCGCTCACCCCGCGTCTCACCCGTTCGCGGTCGGAGACCGAACCGCACGCCGACGTGCGTGCGCGATGCGCCCCCGCGGCATCCCCTGTTCACTCCGGTACGGGCGGACCGCCCGGCGGTCAGCCCGCCTCGCGGTACTCCGTCGGCAGTGCGGGCTCCGACCCGCTGAGCGCGAGCGCCCGCACCGGCAACTCCTCGCGCACGCGGGCGTGGTGCGCGCGTGCCGCCTCGACGCCCTCGTGGCCGAGGGTCGCGGCATCCGCCTCGCCGTCGACCATGAGCGTGGCCTGGAGGGGACGGGCATCGGGATGCTCGGCGGCGGTGGACAGCTCTTCGAACCCGTCGCTGACCATGATGAGCTCCGAGGTGGAGGTCCCCCCATCGAGGGTGCGGAACGCCGCCTTGCGGCCCCCGTGCGAGGCCTTCTGCGCCGACGCCTTCGCGACACCCACCCATGAGCCGTCGGCGGATTCGCGCGCGACGAGCTTGAACACCAGACCCGCGGTCGGAACGCCGGAGCCGGTCGCGACCGACGTGCCGACGCCGTAGGAGTCGACCGGAGAGGCCGCGAGCGCGGCGAGCGCGTACTCGTCGAGGTCGCTCGTGACGGTGATGCGCGTGCCCGTGGCGCCGAGCTCGTCGAGCAGCGCCCGCACCTCGCCCGCGACGATCGGCAGGTCGCCCGAGTCGATGCGTACGCCGCCGAGCTGCGGACCGGCCACGCGCACGGCGGTTCTCACGCCCTCGGCGATGTCGTAGGTGTCGACGAGCAGGGTGGTCCCGCTGCCGAGCGCGTCGATCTGCGAACGGAAGGCGTCTTCTTCGCTGTCGTGCAGCAGGGTCCACGCGTGGGCGGCGGTTCCCATCGTGGGCACGCCCCAGCGGCGCCCCGCCTCGAGATTGCTGGTGGCCGAGAAGCCGACGATGTAGGCGGCACGCGCGGCGGCGACCGCTGCCTCTTCGCTCGCGCGACGCGAGCCCATCTCGGCGAGCGGTCGGTCGCCGGCGGCGATGCTCATGCGCGCTGCCGCCGTGGCGACGGCGGAGTCGTAGTTGAGGATGCTGAGCGCGAGCGTCTCCAGCAGCACCGCCTCGGCGAAGGTTCCCTCCACGGTCAGCAGGGGGGAGCCGGGGAAGTACAGCTCACCCTCGCGGTAGCCGGTCACCGATCCCGTGAAGCGGTAATCGGCGAGGAAGTCGAGGGTGGTGGCATCCACCACTCTCGCGTCCCGCAGGTAGCGCAGTTCGTCGTCGCCGAACCGGAAGTCGCGGATCGCCTCGAGCAGCCGGCCGGTGCCCGCGACGACACCGAAGCGGCGTCCGCCCGAGAGTCGGCGCCCGAACACCTCGAACACGCAGCGTCGCGAGGCCGTGCCGTCGCGGAGGGCCGCGTCGAGCATGGTCAGTTCGTAGCGGTCGGTGTGCAGGGCGGTGCTGCGGCTCATCGCGCCAGCCTATTCCGGCGTCGTGGGCAGCTCGGGAGTTTGTGCGCGTATTCGTACGGCCTTGCGCTGTGCCGAATTCCTGAGTTCTGCGCCCGCGAACACCCCTGAGGGCTGGATCGGCTTGGGCGCGCGGAAGTCCTCAGGAGTTCGGCACGCGCCCCGCACCGCCCCCGCGCCCCCACCGCAGGTGTGCGGCCCCCGCGCCCCGCACCGATCCGTGTCGGCCCTGCCCGGTAGGCTGGGCACCTATGGACAACGCGCCGATCGGGATCTTCGACTCGGGAGTCGGCGGTCTCACCGTCGCCCGGGCCGTGTCGGCGCAGCTGCCGCGCGAGTCGATCCTCTACATCGGCGACACCGCCCGCTCTCCCTACGGCCCGAAGCCCATCGCCGACGTGCGCAAGTACGCGCTCGAGGTGCTCGACACCCTCGTCGATCAGGGCGTGAAGATGCTCGTGATCGCCTGCAACACCGCGTCGGCGGCGATGCTCCGCGATGCGCGCGAGCGCTACGACGTGCCCGTGGTCGAGGTGATCGGCCCCGCCGTGCGCACCGCCATGTCGACGACCCGCAACGGTCGCATCGGCGTGATCGGCACGGCCGGGACGATCGGCTCGCGGGCCTACCAGGACATGCTCGAGGTCAACGAGAACCTCACGGTGTTCGCCGAGGCGTGCCCGCGTTTCGTCGAGTTCGTCGAGGCCGGCGTCACCGACTCGCCCGAGGTGCTCGCCACCGCCGAGCAGTACCTCGCGCCGCTGCGGCACGCCGGGGTCGACACGCTCGTGCTCGGCTGCACGCACTACCCGTTCCTCGAGGGCGCCATCAGCTACGTGATGGGTCCCGAGGTCAGCCTGGTGTCGAGCGACAGCGAGACGGCGAAAGACGTCTATCGCCAACTCGTCTCGCGTGACCTCCTGGCGAGGCCGGATGCCGTTCCGACGCACCGCTACGAAGCCACCGGGTCGTCGGCCGACGACTTCCTGCGCCTGGCGCACCGCCTCATGGGCCGTGAGGTGCGCGAGGTGCAGCTCGTGCAGACCGGCGCCATCGACCTGCCGCGCCGAGGCACGGCATCCCTTTCGTCCGAGGAGGACACATGACCCGTAAAGACGGCCGCACCGCCGATCAGCTCCGCCCCGTCACCATCGAACGCGGCTGGTCGGCACACGCCGAGGGTTCGGCCCTCGTCACCTTCGGCGGCACCAAGGTGCTGTGCACGGCGTCGTTCACCAACGGCGTTCCCCGCTGGCTCACCGGCAAGGGCAAGGGGTGGGTCACGGCCGAGTACGCCATGCTGCCGCGCGCGACGAACAGCCGCAACGACCGCGAGAGCATCAAGGGCAAGGTCGGCGGCCGCACCCACGAGATCTCGCGTTTGATCGGCCGGGCGCTGCGCGCCGTCGTCGACACCAAGGCTCTGGGTGAGAACACGATCGTCATCGACTGCGACGTGCTGCAGGCCGACGGCGGCACCCGCACCGCCGCCATCACGGGCGCGTACGTCGCCCTGGCGGATGCCATCGCCTGGGGCCGCGAGAAGAAGTTCATCGCGCAGCGCTCCGAGGTCCTGCGCGACTCGGTCGCGGCGGTATCGGTCGGCATCGTCGACGGCGAACCGCTGCTCGACCTGGCCTACGTCGAAGACGTGCGCGCCGAGACCGACATGAACGTCGTCGTCACCGGTCGCGGTCTGTTCGTCGAGGTGCAGGGCACCGCCGAGGGAGCTCCGTTCGACAAGGCTGAGCTCGACCGCCTGCTCGAGCTGGGCGTGAACGGCTGCGCCGAGCTGCGCGGCATCCAGATCGCGACGCTCGAAGGCTGACCATGCCGCGCATCGTGCTGGCCACGCACAACCCGCACAAGGTCGAGGAGTTCCAGGCGATCGTCGCCGAGGTGCGCCCCGATCTCGACGTCGTCGCCTACGACGGTCCCGAACCGGTCGAGGACGGCGTCACGTTCGCGGCGAACGCGCTGATCAAGGCCCGCGCGGCCGCGGCCCACACGGGGCTGCCCGCGCTGGCCGATGATTCCGGGATCGCCGTCGACGTGCTGGGCGGGTCGCCGGGGGTGTTCTCGGCCTACTGGGCGGGGCACAAGAAGGACTCCACGGCCAACCTCGAGCTGTTGCTCGACCAGTTGTCCGACGTCGCCGATCCGCACCGCACGGCGCAGTTCGTGTCGGTGATCGCGCTGGTGCGTTCCGACGGCACCGAAGAGACGATCGAGGGACGCTGGCCGGGTCGCCTGGCGATGCAGCCGGCCGGACCGGGTGGGTTCGGGTACGACCCGATCTTCGTACCCGACGGCCAGCCTGCCGATGCCGAGCGGACGGTCGGCGAGTGGAGCGCGGCCGAGAAGAACGCGTCATCGCACAGGTCCCGCGCCTTCGTCGCCCTCGCGCCGCTGCTCGAGTCCCTCTGAGCGTGGAGGCGGACCGATGAGCCCTCTTCCGTCGGTGTCGATCATCGTTCCCGCCTACAACGAAGAGGCGGTCATCGAGCAGTGCCTGAACGCCATCGTGGGCCAGACGCTCCCCGCCACCGAGGTGCTCGTCGTCGACAACCGCTCGACCGACGGCACGCGCGCGGTGGTCGAGGGCGTGAGGGCTCGGCATCCCGACGCCGGCATCCGTCTGCTGCGTCAGGACGACCGCCAGGGCCTGGTGCCCACCCGCAACCTCGGAATGGATGCCGCCACCGGCGACGTGCTCGCGCGGATCGACGCCGACACCGTCCTCAAACCCGAGTGGGTGGCCCGGGTCTCGCACATCTTCGCGTCGACCGACGTGGATGCCGCGTCGGGACCCGTCGAGTACTACGACCTGCCTCTGCGTGCGGTCGGACATCAGATCGACGATGCCTTCCGACGCCTGCAGGTGAAGCTCGCCGGCGACTTCGTGTTCCTGTTCGGCAGCAACATGGCCGTGCGGCGGGAGGCGTGGCACGACGTGCGGGAGTTCCTGTGCGACGACGAGGCCGATGTGATGCACGAAGACCTCGACATCGCCATCCACCTCGCCCTCGGGGGGCGTCGGATCGGCTACTTCCCGCGGATGGTCGCGGGCATCGGCGCGCGGCGCCTCGACGACCGCCCTCGGGACTTCCGGCGTTACATCGACCGTTTCGAGAACACGTACGCCGCGCACGGCATCCGCGACGTGCGACTCCGGGCTCCGATGGCGGTGTTCCTCGGCGTGTACCCGGCGCTGCACGCGCATCGGCGGATCCAGGCGCAGCTGAATGCACGTCGGCGCTGACCGAGAGGGCGGTCGGGCGACCGCGTCGGGCCGGGACAACCCTGTCGGGTCGCCGCGGGGGAGCCGACACCGGTTCTCATTCCCGACTACCGCGATGACACGCAGCCCCCGCTGTGCGCGGCCTAGCCTGTAACCATGCACGATCACGCGCCTGCCGGCGGCATCCGCGATGCCGGCAACAGACGTCTGCTCACCATCGCTCTCACCCTGACCGCGACGGTCATGGTCGTGCAGATCGTGGGGGCGATCCTGTCGGGCTCGCTCGCCCTGCTGGCCGACGCGGCGCACATGTTCACCGACGCGGCCGCGCTCGTGGTGGCGCTGATCGCCACGGCGATCGCCGCCCGCCCGGCCGATGACCGCCGCACCTTCGGATACCAGCGTGCCGAAGTGCTCGGCGCGCTCGCGAACGGCGTGATCCTCATCGCGCTGTGCGCCTGGGTGGGCGTCGAGGCCGTGCAGCGGCTGCTCGCGCCGGCCGACGCCGAGGTGCAGGGCGGGCTCATGCTCGTCGTCGCGACGGTCGGCATGATCGCCAACGCCGTGTCGATGTGGGTGCTCGGTCGCGCGCAGAAGCGCAGCATTAACGTGCGCGGCGCGTATCTCGAGGTGCTGGGCGACCTGGTCGGGTCGATCGCGGTCATCATCGCGGCGATCGTGATCGTGACCACCGGATTCGCGCAGGCGGATGCCATCGCCTCACTGCTCATCGCGGTGCTGATCGTGCCGCGTGCCATCGGTCTTCTGCGCGAGGTCGTCGTCGTGCTCACCGAGTCGGCGCCCGTCGGCGTGCACGTGGCCGAGATCCGGCAGCACCTGCGCGAGGCCGACGGCGTGGTCGACGTGCACGACGTGCACGTCTGGCAGCTCACGCGGGGCGCGCCGGTGTTCAGCGCGCACGTGATCGTCGACGACGCGGCGCTGTCGGACGGTCGCGCCGCCGCGATCCTCGCGACGCTGCAGGGCTGCCTCGCCGAGCACTTCGACGTGGAGCACTCGACCTTCCAGCTCGAGCCCGCCGGGCACGTCGAGCGCGACTCACAGCACGCGTAGAGCCGGGGATCCCGCCGGGCTCGGCCCGGGTCGGCGAGGGCGCGCATACGCCCGGGCTCCGCGCTCAGCCGGCCCGTGCTCAGACCTCCCGCACCACCTCGCCCGGATCCTTGTCGGGCCGCAGACCCCGCCAGCGTGCCTGGCGCAGGATGCCGCCGGGGGCGAACTCCGCGAACTCCACCTCGGCGACGAGTTCGGGCCGCACCCACAGCGCGTCGCGGGCGTCGGCGGCGGGCACCCCCACGAACGGGTCGGTGTCGCTGCCGAGCGCGCCGAGCACCTCGCCGAGTCTGGCCAACGTCTGCTCGCCGAAACCCGAGCCGACGCGGCCGGCGTAGTGCAGGCCGTCGGGTCCGGGAACACCGACCAGCAGCGACCCGATCGTGCCCGAACGGTTTCCTTTGCCCGGGCGGACGCCGCCGATCACGACCTCCTGCGTGCGAGAGTGCTTCACCTTGAGCCACTGTTCCGAACGCTCGCCGCGGCGGTAGGCCGAACCGGGGTCCTTGACCACGACGCCCTCGAGCCCGAATCGGCCGCTCGTGGCCACGGCGGCGTCGACGTCGTCGAACACGGGCGGCACGACGACGGGGTCCCCGGCATCCTGCGCCAGCGCCTCCAGGATGCCGCGCCGCTCGGCCAGCGGCAGGACGGCGACGTCGCGCTCGCCCACCGAGAGCACGTCGAACAGGTACAGCTGCACCGGTGTCCGCCGCGCTTCGCGCTCGATCTCGCGGGGCTGCGCCAGGTTCATCCGCTTCTGCAGCAGGGGGAAGCTCGGGCGCCCCTGCGCGTCGAGCGCGACGATCTCGCCGTCGACGACCGCGGGCTTCGGGCCGAGTCCGAGGTCGACGGTCGTGAGTTCGGGGTAGGCGGCGGTGAGGTCGTTGCCGTTGCGCGATCGCAGGCGCAGCCGCTCGCCGTCCCAGAGACCGATTCCCCGGATGCCGTCCCACTTCATCTCGACCCACGGCTCGCCCCAGCGGCCGGCGGCGGCTCGGGCGATACCGGCCGTGGCGGCGGTGGACAGCATGGGGCGCAGCTGCGCGGGGCTCGGGGGACTCGGCGACGTCGAGGTACGGGGCGCCGGCTCGGGCGCGGGCTCCGGCGCCCGGTCGCTCTCCGTCGCAGTCACCGTCACCGCGGCGCGATCCGCACGGCCGTGATCGAGGGCCACCACCGGGTCGCCCTCGCTCTGCGGCCGACCCTCGGCATCCGTCTTCATCCGGTGCAGCAGCCACTGCGACTTCTCGCCCGCGCCCTCCGTGCGGATGAGGGCCAGACGCACTCGGCCGAGCGGCCCGTCGGGCCCGCCCTCGAGTGTGGCGATGACTTCGTCGTCGCGCCATTTCTCGAGCTCGTAGGTGCCCGTGTCCCACACCGTCATGATGCCGGCGCCGTACTCGCCGCGGGGGATCTCGCCGGCGAAGTCGAGGTACTGCATCGGGTGGTCCTCGGTCATGACCGCGAGGCTGTTCCTCGCCGTCGTCGGGGGGACGCCCTTCGGCACGGCCCAGCTGACCAGTACCCCGTCGTGTTCGAGTCGCACGTCCCAGTGCAGGCGGGTGGCGTGGTGCTCTTGGATGACGAAGCGGGGGAGACCGTCGGGTGCGACGTCGGCGTGCGGGGCACCGGGCATGGGCTCGGGGGTCGCGCCCGCGGTGCGCTTGGAGATGTACGCACGAAGGGGTCCCGCGTCGCGCTCGACCGGCGCGAGCGGATCGCCGGGGCGATCGAGCACCTCGGTGAACAGCAGGTGACGCAGGCCCGGGTCGTCGAGCTCCTCCCACGTGCGCGGGGCGGCGACGGTGGGGTGCGATCGTCCCCGCAGCGAGTACGGCGCGATCGTGGTCTTTGAGCCGTTGTTCTGGCTCCAGTCGATGAAGACCTTGCCGGGGCGCGCGGACTTCGACATCTGACTGACCACCAGGTCGGGGTGGTCGGCCTCGATCGCCCGGGCGAGTTCTTTCGCGATGGCGCTGGCGGCGTCGCTGGACTGGCGGCCGTCGAGGTGCGCGTAGAGGTGGATGCCCTTGCTTCCGCTCGTCACCGGCAGGGGGTCGAGACCGATGTCCTGCAGGATGACGCGTGCCCACCGGGCCACCTCGGCGCACTCGGCCAGGCCGACGCCGGGTCCGGGGTCGAGGTCGAGTACCAGGCGATCGGGGGGGAGTTTCTCGCCGTCGGGCGAGAACCGCCACTGCGGCACGTGCAACTCGAGGCTCGCGACCTGCGCCAGGTAGACGACGGTGGGCAGATCGTCGACGAGGGGGTAGTCCTTGGCGCCCGAGGAGTGGTCGATCGGCAGGCGCCGCACCCAGGCCGGCGCTCCGGGTTCGAGGGCCTTGGCGAAGAAGGGCTCGCCCGGGTCGGCGTCGGTGCCGACGCCGTCGGGCCAGCGCTTGCGCGTGACGGGACGATCCCGCACGTGGGAGAGCAGTCGAGGGGCGATGCGGGAGTAGTAGTCGATCACCTCGCCCTTGGTGGTCCCGGTCTCGGGGTACAGCACCTTGTCGAGGTTCGACAGACGCAGGCGGCGTCCGCCGATGCGCACCGTCTGCTCCGTCATCGCCCCAGCGTAGGGCGGGAAGGGCTCCGGATGCCGAGGGGCTTGCGAGATCGCACTCCGGTCGGTGCCCGGGCTGCGCGGGGTGGTCGATACGGGGGCGAGGTCATCCCGTCGCGCCGGACCGGCGTCGTTCGGCCTCGAGGTGCAGTCGCTCGAGCTCCGGGGCGAACACGTCGAAGGGCCCGCGCGCGACGACTCCCGGAGCGACGTCGGAGATGGCGAGGGGCCGGATCGGCGAGGGGGCTGCGCCCCACGAGGACCGCCACGTCGTCAGCTGCGCGGTCGAGCCGGCGAAGACGATGGGACCGAGCCCCGCCCATGCATGAGCCGCGGCGCACATGGCGCAGTGCTCGCCCGAGGTGTACACCGTCATCGATGCCCGCTCCGTCGCCGAGTACCGCGCGACCGCCCACCGCACGAGGGCGATCTCCGGGTGCGCGGTGGGATCGCCGCCGCCGATGGTGTTCCTCTCCTCCCGGAGTAGGTGCCCGTCACCGTCGACGAGCAGTGATCCGAAGGCGTCGTCGCCCGCGTTCACCGCCTCCGTCGCCAGTTCCAGGCAGCGCTTCAGTGCGTCGATGTCGTCCACGGGTTCCTCTTCTCCGGATCGTGCCGCTGCGGGCGGGGCACGCGTTCGCGCGTACCGTGTCCATCTTGTCGTCACGGAGCCGGGGCGGGGTCCGCCGGTCGTCGAACGAACCGGGGCCCCCTCGTGACGCAAGGTCTCGGCATCCACCGTCGTTTCGGTGTTCACTGTTCCCATGCGATCGATCTGGAAGGGCGCCCTGACCTTCGGCCTGGTCAACGTGCCCGTGAAGGTGTACTCGGCCACAGAGGACCACGACGTCTCTCTGCACCAGGTGCACAACAAGGACGGCGGGCGCATCCGGTATCAGCGCATCTGCGAGGTCGACGGCGAGGTGGTGCCCTACGCCGACATCGATCGCGCGTACGACGATGGCGAGCAGACGGTCGTGCTGACCAAAGACGACCTCGCGTCGCTGCCGAGCGAACGCAGTCGCGAGATCGAGGTGGTCGAGTTCGTCCCCAGCGATCAGGTCGATCTGCTGACCCTCGACAAGGCGTACTACCTCGAGCCCGACTCCTCGTCGCCGAAGGCGTACGTGCTGTTGCGCAAGACGCTCGAGCAGACCGACCGCACCGCGATCGTGCGCTTCTCGCTGCGTCAGAAGACGCGGCTCGCGGCTTTGCGCGTGCGCGACGATGTGCTGGTGCTGCAGACGCTGCTCTGGGCCGACGAGGTGCGCGAGGCGGCATTCCCCGCGCTGGACGAGAGCGTGCGCATCTCGGCGAAGGAGCTCGAGATGTCGGCCTCTCTGGTCGAGAGCTTCTCGAGAGACTTCGACCCCGAGGAGTTCACCGACGAGTACCAGGCCGAGCTGCGCACCCTCATCGACGCGAAGCTCGAGCAGGGCGACGCCATCGACACCGCGGCGACCTTCGGCGAGCAGGAGAGCGACGACGACGGCGGCGAGGTCATCGACCTCATGGAGGCCCTGCGCGCGAGCGTCGAGCGCAGCCGCGCAGCCCGCACCGAGAAGGCCGACGACGCGCCGGCCAAGAAGGCGCCGGCGAAGAAGAAGAGCTCGAAGGCGTCCTGATCAGCGCGCGGGCTGGTCGCCGTCTTCGAGCGTCTTCGGGTCGAGCGTGAGGGCCTCGGCCTCGGCGTGCGTCACGACTCCGTGGCCCGCGGCGGCGTCGCGCTTGGCGGCGGCGCGTTCGCGGAAGTAGTGGATGCCGATGAACACGACCGTGCCCGCGACGGCGGCGAGCAGGATGACGTCGATGTACTCCGTCACGATGTCGCGGATGAACGGGATGTATCCCACGACGTAGCCGAGCATGGTGAGGCCGATGCCCCAGATGATGGCGCCGATGAGGTTGTACAGCGTGTACTTGCGCCACGGCATGTGGCCGACGCCGGCGGCGATGGGGGCGAACGTGCGCACGACGGGCACGAAGCGGGCGAGGATGACGGTCAGACCGCCGAACCGCTCGAAGAACGCGTTCGTGCGCTCGACGTTCTTCCTGCTGAAGATGCCGGATTCTTTGCGCTCGAAGATCGAGGGCCCGGCCTTGTGCCCGATGTAGTACCCGACCTCACCGCCGATGAAGGCGGCCACACCGATGGCGAGCGCCACCCACCAGGCGTTCAGTCCGAACACGCCGTTGGGTGCCTGCGGGGTGGAGTGCGAGAGCAGCCCGGCCATGATCAGCAGGGTGTCGCCGGGCAGCAAGAAGCCGATGAGCAGACCGGTCTCGGCGAAGATGATGAAGCACACGACCAGCAGCGCCCAGGGCTGCGAGTTGGTGATGATCGTCGCGGGGTCGAGCCACGGGAGCAGCGCGCTGGTGGTGTGGATCACATCGGTCCCGTCGGGTCGGAGTATCGGTGCGGGGAGCAGCGAGAATCGTGCGGAAGGGGGGACTTGAACCCCCACGCCCGAAGGCACAGGAACCTAAATCCTGCGTGTCTACCGATTCCACCACTCCCGCGAATGGGTTCATTCTAGGTCCGCGTGAGCGGCGCTACGTGTGAAGCGGCCCCCAACCGCCGCGACCTCACCCGCGGGTGGTGCGCGGGGGCGACACGCCGGGGGAATGCGGGCGTCGACCGCGTGCTTGTCTTCCGCATGAAGGCGATCACGTACTCCCAGCCCGGTGACTCCTCCGTTCTCTCGCTCGCGGAGCGCCCGCTTCCCGAACCCGGCGCGGGCGAAGTGCGCGTGCGCATCGTCGTGTCGGGGGTGAACCCCACCGACTGGAAGGCCCGGGCCAGCACCGACCGGCCGCTCGCGTTCGACGAAGTGACGCCCAACCAGGACGGGGCGGGAATCGTGGATGCCGTCGGCGACGGCGTCGAGGGTCTCTCGGTGGGCCAGCGGGTGTGGGTGTACCTCGCCGCGCACCAGCGTCCGACCGGAACCGCGGCCGAGTACTCGGTGCTCCCCGCCGAGCGCGCCGTGCCCCTGGCCGACGCGGCGTCGTTCGAGCTCGGCGCGAGCCTCGGCGTTCCCGCGATGACGGCCCATCGCGCCCTCACCGTGCACGAAGACGGCCCGTCGCGCCTCGCCCCGGGCGCCCTGTCCGGGCGCACCGTGCTCGTGCAGGGCGGGGCGGGAGCGGTCGGACACGCCGCCATCCAGCTCGCCGTCTGGGCCGGAGCCACCGTCATCGCCACGGTCAGCAGCGACGCGAAAGAGGCGCTCGCGCGCGCGGCCGGCGCCCACCACGTTCTGCGCTATCCGAACGAGGCGCTCGCCGACGGCATCCGCGAGCTCGCTCCGAACGGGGTCGAGCACATCGTCGAGGTCGCCATCGCCGACAACGCCGGTCTCGACGTCGAGGTGATCGCGAACCACGGCACCATCGGGTACTACGCCGACAACGGGGGCGATGCCTTCACGGCGGCGGTGCGCGCGAGTTTCGCCAAGAACGTCCGCTGGCAGGGCCTGCTGCTGTACACGGTGGGCGAGCGCGCGCTCGCCGCGGCCGCCGAAGACGTCTCGGCCGCGGTGGCGGCCGGAGCGCTGCCGGTGGGCGAGGAGGCCGGACTGCCCCTCAGCGGGTTCCCCCTCGACCAGACCGCCGCCGCGCACGACGCCGTCGAGTCGGGTGTCACCGGCAAGGTCCTGATCCGCGTGGCCGACGAGGACTGAGCCCCGGCCGACGCGCAGCGCAGCGGGACGGATCGTCCCGCCCCGAACGACGACGTCCCGCCGGGATCACGCACCTCACGGTGCGGATCCCGGCGGGACGGTCGTTCCGGGGCCGCGCGTCTCACGCGGCCCCGGTCCTCGTCACTGCTGCGGACGTCGGCGGACGACGGCGGTGCCGGCGGCCACGATGACTCCGAGGGCGAGCATGCCGATGCCGATGGCGGGCAGCGGCGAACCTGCGACGTCGGAACCGGTGCGCGGCAGGTTGCCGCCGGGGCCGTTCGCGCCGGGACCCGTCGTCGCCGTGGGCACCGGGCTCGGCGTGGCCGTCGGCTCGCCCGTGGGCTCACCCGTGGGCTCGGGCGTCGGCTCGGTGGTGGGGTCGGGCGAGGGCTCGCCGGGCGTGGGCTCGGGAGTGGGCTCCGGATCGACGGCGGCGTCCCACGCCAGGGCGAAGGCGGCGTGCCCGATCGCGGGAGTGAAGATGTCGATCGAGTCGCGGTTCACGTTCGCGAGGGTGTCGTCGACCGTGTGGTAGTTGCGGTCCATGAAGACCCCGGGGGTGCCGCCGAAGAGCTCGGCCTGCTCGTCGGTCTTGATGTCGTCGCCACCCGAGAACAGGCCGCCCGAGGGGATGCCGTTGTCGATGAACGCCTGGTAGTCCGAGCGACCCGAGTACTCGGAGTCGATCCACGGCTGTTCGATCGAGTCGAAGTAGTCGGTGTAGATCTTCTCGATCTCGACCGAACCGTCGGGGATGGTCACCCCGTCGGCGGGGAACGTCGAGCGATCGGCGTCGTAGACGCCCACCGTGAAGTTCTCGGAGCCGATCATGTCGTAGTTGAGGTAGGCCGAGATGCGCGCGAGTTCGGCGGGGTCGTTCTGCACCAGGTCGTCCACGTAGGCGGTCGAGCCGAGCAGGCCGATCTCCTCGGCGCCCCAGAGCGCCAGACGGATGCGCTTGTCGTTGGGAACCTCGGATGCCGCGACCTTCTCGGCCAGGGCGAGCACGGCGGCCGAGCCCGAGGCGTTGTCGTTCACGCCCGGGCCTTCGGCCACGCCGTCGAGGTGCGCGCCGATGACGACGGTGTCCTCGGGGTCGCCCGCGATGCTGTCGGCGATGACGTTGAAGGTCTGTGAGACGAGGAACTGCTTCTCGATGACGGCGGTGGCCTCGACGGGCGCGTCGGCGGCAGCGGCCTCGACGAGAGCGGCGAGCGTGTCGCCGGCGGACTGGGGAAGGGTCGCCGCGGGGGAGTCCTCTTCGTTGCGGGGACCCGAGCCGACGTTGGTCAGCTGGTCGTCGGGCGAGACGCCCTCTTCGGCCGGCCGTTCGTTGTTGTAGACGAAGACGCTGCCCGCTCCGGCGGCCGAGGCGAAGTCGATCTTCTCCTCGAAGGTGCAGACGCCGCGCTGGACCAGCACGATGGCGCCGGCGGGGACGGTGGCGTAGTCGGTCGCGGCGCAGCCGATGTGCGTGCCCTCGGCGTCGAGGGGCAGCGCCAGAGTCGCGGTGTACGGCTCGTCGGTGCCTTCGCTGTTGTCGAAGTGCGAGCCGGTGTAGGTCGTGCCATCGACGGTCAGCGAGGCTTCGCCCAGCTCGGAGTACGGCACGTCGAAGGTCTGCCGCGAGACGGTGAACGCCCCGGTGCCCTCGAGGATCTGCTCGGCGTACTGCGCCGCAGCCTCGTAGCCCGGACCGTTCCAGGTGCGGTAGCCCTGATCGGCGAACGACTCGGTGATGTCGGCCAGCTCGGTCAGGTGGGTCATGACGTCGGCGCCGGTGAGGCCGAGGTCGTCGGGGGCCTCGCCGGGGGCGGGTGCGGCGAACGCCGCGGGGGCGATCATCAGGGCGCCGCCGACGAGAGCGCTCGTCGCCAGCACGGCCGACGCGCGTCGAGCGCGTGAGGCAGTGGGGTGCAGGGTGTTCCGGGGCACGATGGGGAAACCTCTCCGCGGGCACCATCGCCCGCTTCATCCAGGGGGAATGACACGTCACCGTGAAAATGGCGATCGCGTGACCGATTCTCATCGGAAATTCATCAGATGGCCAGAGTCCGCCGGATTTTTTACCGTCCCGAAACACGTCCCCGAGGTCGTCGGGGTATCGGGCGGCGGCCGTTCCGGCGCGCTCCCGCGCGTCAGGGGCGGCTTCGCGGGACGTACCGCGGCACCCATCGCACGAACCCGATCGCGCCGAGCAGGGCGATGAATCCCATGGCCCCCACGCCGACCGACAGCGAGACGAGCGCTGTCAGAGCCGACACCAACAGGGGGGCGATCGCGCCCCCGGCGTCGGTGAGCGTGCGCCACGAACCGAGGAACGCGGCCGGCTCCGTCGGCGGGGCGATGTCGGCACCCAGGGTGAGCAGGATGCCGCTCGACAGCCCGTTGCCGACGCCGAGCACCGCGGCGAACAGGGCGAACCACATCTCGGCGGTGCCCAGATCGTGGGTGAACGAGAGCGCGAGGAATCCCGCCCCCATCAGCACCATCGCGGGCAACGCCGCCCACAGGCGCCCGAAGCGGTCCATGACCTGGCCGCTGGCGTAGAACAGCGCGAAATCGATGGCGCCCGAGACTCCGACGACCACGGCGATGGTCCCGGCATCCAATCCCAGCGACACACCCCAGAGCGGCAGCACCACCTGACGCGCCGAGCGGACGGCAGACAGCGAGGCCGCCGCGAGACCCAGGCGAGCGAGCACACCGCGGAAGCGCCACATCGTGCGGAACACCCCCACCCGCTCGACGACGGGAATCGCTCCGGTCACCGGCTCACCGGTGTCTTCGGCCTCGCGGGAGTCGGCCTCGCGGGAGTCGCCCTCGTCGCGTCGGCTCACGGAGCCTGCGCCCACCGGCACGGCCTTCTCGGGATCGGGGCCGAAGAACACCAGGAGGATCGTCGCAACCTGGCACACGGCGAAGAAGACGATGGATGCCGTCTCGTCGCCGAAGATCCCCAGCAGCGCCGCCGAGATGAACGGCCCGACGAACATCCCGAGGCGGAAGGTCCCGCCCAGCAGCGACAGCGCACGAGCGCGGAAGTGCAGGGGAACCCGGGTGGTCATGAAGGAATGGCGCGCGAGGGCGAACGCCGCGGCGCAGAATCCGATGAGGAACACGGCCGCGGCGAACAACAGCAGGGAGTTCGCGAAGACCACCCCGGTCAGACCGCCCAGGATCACGATGCCGGCGACCCCCATCGTCAGGCGCTCGCCGAATCGCGCGACCGCCCATCCGGCGGGGATGTTTCCGCAGAGCTGGCCCACGACCAGGGCCGCCGCCACGAGCGCGGCCACCGCGACGTCGGCCCCCAGGCGGTCGGCGATCACCGGGATGAGGGGGATGACGGCCCCCTCGCCGAGGGCGAACAGCAGGGTGGGACCGTAGATCATCGGCGCGAAGCGCACCAGCACGTTCCGGGGAGAGTCGGCTGTCACCGTCTCCACGATAGGCTGAATCCAAATGCTCGAACTCGATCTGACCGCCGACATCCAGGCTCTTCGCTCGACCTTCGCCGATATCCAGGCCGTGGTCGACGTCGATGCACTCACCGCCGACATCGCTCGCCTCAGCGAAGAGGCCGGCGCGCCCAACCTCTGGGACGACGTCGACAACGCTCAGAAGATCACCAGCCGTCTCAGCCACCGCCAGTCCGAACTCAAGCGCGTGACCGAGATCGAGCAGCGCCTCGACGACCTCGAGGTGCTCGTCGGTCTCGCGATCGAGATGGACGACGACGAATCCGCCGACGAGGCGCGGCGTGAGCTCGCTTCACTCAAAGACGTGATCGGTCAGCTCGAGGTGCAGACCCTCCTCGACGGCGAGTACGACCCGCGTTCGGCGGTCGTCACGATCCGCTCCGGCGCCGGGGGCGACGACGCCACCGACTTCGCCGAGATGCTGCTGCGCATGTACCTCCGCTGGTGCGAGCGTCACAAGTACCCCGTGAAGGTCATGGACACGTCCTTCGCCGAGGGCGCGGGCATCAAGTCGGCCACCTTCGAGGTCGACGTCCCCTACGCCTACGGCACCCTGTCGGTCGAGGCCGGCACGCATCGCCTGGCGCGCATCAGCCCGTTCGGCGGCGCCGACAAGCGCCAGACGAGCTTCGCCGCGGTCGAGGTCATCCCCGTGATGGAAGAAGCCGTCGAGGTCGAGGTCCCCGAGGGCGACATCCGCGTCGACGTCTTCCGTTCGTCGGGCCCCGGCGGACAGTCGGTCAACACGACCGACTCCGCCGTGCGCATCACGCACCTCCCGACCGGCCTCGTCGTGTCGATGCAGAACGAGAAGTCGCAGATCCAGAACCGTGCGGCCGCCATGCGCGTGCTGCAGACCCGACTGCTGCTGCTCAAGCGCGAAGAAGAGGCCGCGAAGAAGAAAGAGCTCGCCGGCACGATCACCGCGAGCTGGGGCGACCAGATGCGCTCCTACTTCCTCTACGGCCAGCAGCTCGTGAAAGACCTCCGCACCGGGTACGAGGTCGGCAACCCCGCGGTCGTCTTCGACGGCGACCTCGACGGGCTCATCGCCGCCGGCATCCGGTGGCGCAAGCGCAAGGACGACGACTGATCCGCGACCCCCGCGGTCCGAGAGTCCTGTGGATGCCGTCACCCCGGCATCCATAGGACTCTCTCGGTTTGCGGACACGGCGCGTCCTGTCGAGGTCGTCGGGGCACCCGCTTAGGCTCATCGAGCCATGATCCGGTTCGAGAACGTCACCAAGCGGTATCGCGGCACCGCGAAGCCCGCCCTGAACGCCGTCGACTTCGAGGTGCAGCGCGGGGAGTTCGTCTTCCTCGTCGGTGCCTCGGGTTCCGGCAAATCGTCGTGCCTGCAGTTGATCCTGCGCGCCGAGACCCCCAGCGACGGTCGTGTCGTGGTGCTCGGTCGCGACCTGCGCACGCTGTCGAACCGCAAGGTTCCCTACTTCCGTCGCCACATCGGCTCGGTCTTCCAGGACTTCCGCCTGCTCCCGAACAAGACCGTGCATCAGAACGTGGCTTTCACCCTGCAGGTCACGGGCGCTTCGCGCGGGTTCATCCAGCAGGCCGTGCCCGAGGTGCTGGCGCTCGTCGGCCTCGACGGCAAAGAGAAGCGCCTTCCCCACGAGCTGTCGGGCGGTGAGCAGCAGCGCGTCGCGATCGCCCGCGCGCTGGTCAACCGCCCCCAGGTGCTGCTCGCCGACGAGCCGACCGGAAACCTCGACCCCGGCACGTCGATCGACATCATGCGTCTGCTGGCCCGCATCAACGCCGGCGGCACGACGGTCGTCATGGCGACCCACGAGGCCGGCTTCGTCGACCAGATGCAGCGTCGCGTGATCGAGCTGAGCGGGGGCGAGATGGTGCGCGACGAGCGCCACGGCGGCTACGGCGACACGTCGAGCCTGCCCCGCCTGGCCCCCGAGGTCGAGAAGGGTGCGGCCGCGGTGGCCGCCCTCACGGCCGTGCTCGAGGTGCAGCGCGAAGTGACCCACATCTCCGGCCCCGTCGAGCCCCTGCGCGGCCCCGAGGGCGCGCCGGCTCCGGCCCCGTCCGCCGAGCCCGCGGCGGCCCCGGGCGCCACGCCCGCCGTGACCACGCCGTCCGCCGACGCCCCGCGCGAACCGGGCACGAACACGCGCTCCATCCCGGTCACTACGCCGGACGTCGATGCCCTGGGCCTCGCCGATCGGCTGGGACTGGGCGAGAAGAAAGACCGCAACGACGAAGTGGGACCCACGTCATGAGGTTCGGGCTCATCCTCTCGGAGGCCTTCACCGGCCTGCGTCGCAACGCGTCCATGGTGATCTCGGTCATCCTGGTCACCTTCGTGTCGCTGACCTTCGTCGGCGCGGCGATGCTCATGCAGATGCAGATCGGCAAGATGCAGTCGTACTGGGCCGATCGTGCCCAGGTGGCGGTGTTCATGTGCGCGGCGGTGTCCGACGTCGACACCTGCACCCCGGGGCAAGCCGCGACGCAGGAGCAGATCGACGCCGTGAAGGCGACGCTCGACGGCGAGGCGCTCGCCCCGCTCATCCGCGACTACACCTACTCGACGAGCGACGAGGTGTTCGAGAACGCGAAGAGCCTGCTGTCCGACGACATCGCCGACGTGGTGACGGCCGACCAGTTCAACGCGACCTTCAGCATCAACCTCGTCGACCAGAATCAGGCCGACGTCATCTCGGAAGCCTTCGGCGGCCAGACCGGCGTCGAAGAGGTGAAGGACCAGATGCAGTACCTCGAGCCGCTGTTCCAGGCGCTGACGGTCGCGACCTACGTCGCCGTCGGCATCGCCGGTCTCATGCTCATCGCCGCGGTACTGCTGATCGCGACGACCATTCGCCTCTCGGCGTTCGCCCGACGGCGCGAGCTCGGCATCATGCGCTTGGTCGGCGCCTCCAATCGCTTCATCCAGACGCCGTTCATCGTCGAGGGCGTGTTGGCGGCCCTCATCGGGTCGGCTCTGGCGAGCGTGGCCGTCTGGGCGATCGTGGGGGTCGGGGTCAACCAGTACCTGCGCGACCGCATCGGCTTCATCACGTCGTGGGTGGGGCTGTCCGACGTCGCCTTCGTGATCCCGGTGATCGTGGTGATCGGCGTGATCCTCGCGGCGCTCAGCGCGAGCTTCGCGATCCGTCGCTGGCTGCGCGCATAAACCCCGCGTCGTTCGACATCGGATCCCGGATGCCGGTGACCCCGGCATCCTGTAGGCTGGAGGGCTCTGTGTGCCCATGATCATGAGGAGGTGGCACCATGCCTCGTGAGCAGGGTGAAAAACTGATCGCGTCGAACAAGAAGGCGCGCCACGAGTACGCCATCGAGAAGACCTACGAGGCCGGTCTCGTGCTGACCGGAACCGAGGTCAAGTCGCTGCGGCAGGGTCGCGCGAACCTCACCGACGGGTACGCCTACATCGACGGCGGGCAGGCGTATCTCGACGCCGTGCACATTCCCGAGTACTCGCAGGGTCACTGGACGAACCACTCGGCCAAGCGCACCCGCAAGCTCCTGCTGCACCGCGAAGAGATCGTGAAGCTCTCGCACGCGGTGTCGGCCGGCGGGTACACGCTCGTCCCGCTGCGGTTGTACTTCCTCGACGGTCGCGCGAAGGTCGAGATCGCGGTGGCCAAGGGCAAGCGCGAGTTCGAGAAGCGTCAGACCATCCGCGAACGCGAAGACAAGCGCGAAGCCGAGCGCGCCATGCGTACGAAGAACCGGCTGGGTGACTGAGGTCGGGTTCGTCGCGGTGACGTTCGTTGCCGCGGCGTTCGTGCGCGCTCAGCGCGCCTGGCTGCCGCGTGACGCGGTCACTCCGCGCGGAAGCGCCCCTCGACGACCGACCTCACGACGATCTCGGGTGGCTGCAGGCTGAACGACGGGCCGCTCGAGTCCGAGGCCGCGGCGAAGCGCGCCGACAGGTGTGCCGTCGGTTCCGGCCGTGCCCCGAGCAGGCCGGCGTCGGCGATCTCGACCGGTGACACGGAGGCCAAGCCCAGGGCGCCCGCGTACGCGCCCGCGCGCTCGACGGCGACGTGTACCGCGGCGGCGGCCACGTCGCTCTCGACGCGCACGCGTGTGGCAGGGGAGAGGCGCCATTCCACGGCGATGACCTGCACGTCGTCGGACTCGGTGACGTCGCCGAGCCACCACGACAGGGCCCCGGCGTCGGTGAACGTCGCCGACAGCTCGACGCTGGCGTGGTGCACGAGCGGCAGCTGCGCTCCGTCGCTGTTCCACGGTCGGTCCGACCAGACCGACACCCGAGCACTCGACCATTCCGACACCTCGCCGGAGCGCAGGTGCGCCACCAGGCCGTCCTGCACCGACGAGGCTCGTACCTGGGCGCCCTCGATCACGGGTCCGCGGAACGGCCCGTCGGTCGACACCGTCACCCGGACGGCGGCCTCTTCGGCGCGCACGCGTGCTTCGCTCTCTCCTCGGACGGTGACCACGACCTCGCTCATGCGGTGAGCATACGCGAGGGAAATTGCTGTTCCGCGGAGGAGATCGAGGGGGCGGGGTGCGGGGCCGCGCGTCGTGCCGACCGCCGCGGGGTCGCGTCGAGTTCCCGGCACCACCTCGCCACCGCTGCGGGCCACGCGGAATGCGCCGGGTGTCGGAGCGTTGTAGACTGTGAGGCTCCGGTGCTTCGGCATCCGGATTGGTAATTCAACAGCGTGACAGTGGCCGCTCCACACGGAGTTCACGGGGCTGATCGGTTTCGACAGCGTCTGCGAACCCGCGAGAAAGCGGGCCGAGGATGTGGGGTTATCTCGTAAACGCTCCCTGCAAAACAATAAGTGCCGATGCTAAGCGCACTGACTTCGCCCTCGCTGCGTAAGCGAGCCCGATAGTCCGTCAGACCGTGTGCGACCCCGCCACGGATCCTGGCGTCATTTAGGGGTCTTGCTGTGTGATGGCGTCTGGACGTCACACGGGACTTTTCCCAGGCTGGGCTTGTCGACTTAGGTGTCTGTGACAAAGGTCGGAGCCGAGTAGAACGTCTGCACAGACTGCGCCCGGAGAAAACGCGGAGACCCAGCGTTGGACGGGGGTTCGATTCCCCCCAGCTCCACGAGTCACTGTCACGTGAGAAAGCCCTCGTTCCCGCCCGTTTCGGCGGGGACGAGGGCTTTCTTGGTTTCGGGATCGAACCGAGCGCGTGGTCTGGGCGCTCAGGCGGCCGTGCGGGTGTGCACGTCGCTCTCGCCCGACACGTCGTTGAGTTCGAGGTAGACACGCCCCTCGGTGCGGGTGAGGGTGGCCGTGTTGCGCCGCTCGATGCCTTCGGAGACGCGCTCGACGAAGCCGGGCTCGAAGCTGTGCAGAAGCAGGTCCTCGGCGCGGTGGATGCGCTTGCCCGCCCACGCGGCGGCGACCTTCTCGGGGTCGCGGTGCGTGTAGACCACGGTGCGCTCGGCTTTCATGCTGCCGGTGTGCAGGCGGGCAGCATCCGGGGCACCTACCTCGACCCAGGCGACGATCGAGCCGGTCAGGTCGCGCACCATCACGGCGGGCTCGTCGGTGGCGGCGACGCCCTCGCTGAACGTGATGCCCTCTTCGTACTCGAGGCAGTACGCGAGCACGCGAGTCAGCATGTACGGGGCGGTCTCGGAGGGATGCCGCGCGACGCGCAGGGCCAGCTCCTCGTAGACGCCGCGGTCCACGTCGGACAGTTGCACGGTGAACGTGTGAATGGTCGCGCCGATAGCCACGAGGCTCGAGCCTACGTCAGGACGGGGTGGGGAAGAGGCTCGCGAGAAGCGGGGCGGTCCGCCCCGGTGGTCGATCGGCTGCGGGACGGTTGCCGCGCGTGCCACCCCGACCGTAGCGTCGAGGGATGCCAGACCCCCGCGCCGCACGGATCGACGTCGGTCCGTTCCACCTCGCTCCCACCCCGAACGCCGGAACCTGGACCGCCCTCGCGCGCCGTGGCACGGGGACCGGTCCCGGGCAGAGCGGGGGCGCGCCGGCATCCGGGATCACCGCTGCCGATGACGACGGGGAACGGGGTTCGGGTCTGCACGCGACCCAGCGGCCGGGGGAGCCGGCATCCGGGATCACCGCCTCGTGGGCGGATTGGGTCGCGTTCGCGCACCGCGTCGTGCAGGCGGACGCGCTGTGGCGCGAGGTCGAGGCGCGGGGCGACGCCTGGGACGAGGGGTTCGGGGCCGCGCGCGATGCGGCTGCGGTCAACCCGTACCGGTGACCGTCCGAGTGGACGCCCTCGACCGGGTGTACCGAGGCGGTGGGGCTGTTACTGCGGACCCTCGACGAGCACGAGGCTCTGCCGGGTGTCGGCGAGCTTCACCCACCCGTCACCGAACAGGTAGGTGATGCCGTACCCGTCGCCGTCCTTGCTGATCGCCCACGAGGGGTCCTCGGTGATGTAGGTGCCCGCGTCGCCGACCTCGCGACGCCAGCCCGAGGCGACGAGCTCCTTCTCGGCCGCCGCGGCGTCGGTGTCGTCGATGCGTGCCCAGCCGAACATCTGCACGCGATCGGTCGTGATCTTCTGATCACCCCACTTGCACTGGATGCCCTCGTCGAGCTCGATGCTTCCGATGCGGAACGGCTCGGACTGCGCACTCCACCCCAGGCTGACGAAGTCGTCGGCCGTCGCCCGGGGAATGATGTTCTGGCAGGTCGGGTCTTCTGCGACGGGGTCGGTGGTCGGTGTGACCTCGGGCTCTGCGGAGGCCGACGGCGTCGAGGTGACCGTTCCCGCCGGTGCCTCCTGAGGCGCTGCCGGTCCCGAACACCCCGCGAGGATCATGAGGGCGACGGCGGTCAGCGTCGTCGTCGAGAGCGCGAGGGCGAGGGGACGGCGCCTCACGAGGCGTCCTCGTGCAGCAGGGCGAAGAACGCGTCGTGCAGCAGGCCATTGGTCGCGAACGACGACTCGGCGTCCAGACGGTCGGAGCCGTCGAAGGCCGTGAAACGTCCGCCGGCTTCGCGCACGATGGGGGCGATGGCGGCGATGTCGTACTCCTTGACTCCGAATTCGGCGACGAGTTCCAGCCGACCCTCGGCGAGCCACATGTAGGGCAATGCGTCACCGTAGGCACGATCACGCCACACCGCTCGCGTGAGACGCTCCAGTGCGGGAAGGTGATCGACGTCATCCCACTGCTCGATGCTTTGGAAGCTGATGCTCGCAGCCGACACCTGGTCGACGCCCGAGACATGGATGCGGCGCTCGTCGCCGGTGGCGGTGGTCGTCCACGCGCCCTGCCCGGTGGCGGCCCACCAGCGTCGACCGATCGCCGGCTGGCTGACCACGCCGATCTGCGGTACGCCGTCGACGGTGAGGGCGATCAGCGTCGCCCAGACCGGGATGCCGCGCATGTAGTTGTGGGTGCCGTCGATCGGGTCGATGACCCACCGGCGCGCGGTGTCGCCCGAGGTGCCGAACTCCTCGCCCAGGATGGCGTCGTCGGGCCGCTCGGCATCGAGGATCGCGCGTATCGCGCGCTCGGTGGCGAGGTCGGCTTCGGTGACGTGGGTGCGGTCGGGTTTGGTGTCGATGCGGAGGTCGGCCGCGTCGAAGCGTTCCATGGCGACCGCGTCGGCGGCGTCGGCCAGCCGCAGCGCGAGGGCGAGGTCGTCGGTCAGATCCGTCGAGGTCGCGGAGGGGGCAGCAGTGGAGGACACCGCACCAGGATAACCGGCGCTCCTGGCACGATTTGGTGTCGCCGCGTCATGCCTGGTAACGTAATCCCTCGGTTCGAGACGCCGATTTCGAACTGTGAAGACGCACCTCTAGCTCAATCGGCAGAGCAATTGACTCTTAATCAATGGGTTCTCGGTTCGAGTCCGAGGGGGTGCACCACCTCCGAAATTCCCCTCTCGCCTCACCAGGGCGAGGGGGGATTTTCGCATTTTCGGGGCGATTCTCCGGGTGCCTGTCGGTTGTCCCGCGGCAAGATGGAGGTGCCCGCGCGTGCTCGTCGCGGCGCAGACGGGGGATGCCATGGCCGACGACGAACTGTGGGACGTGACCGACGTGCAGGGCACTCCGACGGGTGGGCTGCACCGCCGGGGGGATGGACCGGTGCCGGAGGGCTCGTTCCACATCGTGGCCTCGGTGTGCGTCGTCGCCCCGAGCGGTCGGGTGCTGATGAGCCGACGCGCCGAGGGGAAGGACTACCCGCTCGCGTGGGAGTTCCCCGCGGGCAGTGCCCTTCGAGGAGAGTCGAGCCGCGGCGGGGCGGTCCGCGAACTCGAGGAGGAGACCGGTATCGCCGTGGCCCCGGATGACCTCGTCCTCGTGGGGCGTGTCGTGGAACCGAGCGCGCTCTTCGACCTCTGGGTCGCGCGGGTAACGAGCGAGGTCACTCCGATCCCAGACCCGGAAGAGGTTCTGGAGGCCGAGTGGGTCACGCTCGACGTCGTGCACGAGCGGTGGAAGGACGGTGTCTTCGCCACGCCGTGGAACATGCGGTTCGATCAGCTCTGGGACGTGCTGGGGGAGCGGGTGCGTGAGGGCGGGGCTGCGGCTGCGGGGGCGTAGGGCTCCGTCGCGCTTCGCTCGGTCAGAATGGCGGCGGGTCTGTCTCGACTTCGTGGCCGCGCGGGGACGTCCACGCCGAGGGGACGGGGGCGTAGAGCTTCGTCGCGCTTCGCTCGGCCATAACCGCGGCGGATCTGTGTCGATCTCGTGGCCGCGCGGGACGTCCGCGCCGAGGGGACGGGGGTGTAGAACTCCGTCGCGCGTCGCTCGGTCAGAACGGCGGCGGGTCTGTCTCGACCTCGTGGCCGCGCGGGGAGGTCCATCGCACATCGCCGGTGTCGGGATCGCGGGAGGGACTCCAGCGCGATTCGTGCCGCAGTCGGTGATGATGTCGACACTCGGGTTCGAGATTGTCAGCGTCCGTCGTGCCGCCCTCAGCCCATGCCGTGAGGTGGTCGATGTCGCAGTCCCGTGCGCTCCGCGCACAGCCGGGGAACACGCACGTCGGTGAGGTGACGCCCAACCACCGGCGCAGCGCGGCCGTGACGCGATACGACGTGCGATCGAGCGCCAACGGAGCCCCGCTGAGCGGGTGCGTGAGCAGACGGGTCCAGCTCGTGGCGCCACCCGCGAGGCGACGGGCGGTGTCGAGGTCGATCGGACCGTACCCGTCGAGAGTCGCCGGTCCGTCGTCGCCGCCGAGGAGCGTCAGCGCGGGAACGGTCACGACGATCGAGGCGCGCGAGAGGGCGGGGCGCGCGTTCTTCACGCGTGGGTGCGCCGTGGCCTGTTCGGGAGTCCGCGGGGTGGTTGTGGAGCTGACCGGCACTGTGGGTGTCGCGGTGGCTGGTGTCGAGCCTGGTCGCGCGCCGTCGACCGTGTCGGCTCCGTCCAGCATGTCGGCCAGCGTGTCGGCGCGCAGCTGCGCCAGTGTCCGCTCTTCGTTGGGGGTCGCGCGCAGGTGTCGGGCGAACCGGTCGACGCGCGCCATCGCCGCGTGGGCACGATCCGCGGGCAGCAGCGCGCTCAGTGTCGCCATGCCATCGAGTTCTGCCGTCACCCAGACGCCGCGGTCGCGAGCGGCTCGTGCGTGTCGCTGCTCGAGGGAGTCGGCGTGGACGCGTTCGCGAAGCGCGCGCGCAGCCACGACGAACTTCGCGGGGGTCAAGGTGCGCGCGCGTTCCGAGGCGCCGTCGTCGAAGGCCGCCCACGTCTCGGGGCTGTCGGGCAGGCTGTCCGCGAGACGAGCGGTCTCGACGGCATGTCGCTCCGAGGTGCGCCCCTCGGCGAAGTCGTTCCAGGTGCGCGGGCAGCGTTCCCGCATGCCCTCTGCCTGCGAGCCGCGGACGCGAACCGTCTGTTCGGAGAGGCGCAGGCGCACGGCGATCTCGGCCACGGCCGCGCGCTGCGCCAGGTCGCGCCGGTCGCGCGCGATGGCCGCGGCCCCACGACGTCGCGGGTCGCTCCCCACGCCGTCGAGCGTGGGGTCGGGGCCGACCCAGGGTTCGGGATCGATGGTCGCGCGGCTCACGAGAAGCGCGATGAGTCGGTACCCCTCGGCGGTGGCCCGGCGCTGCGTCACCGCTGCGACCTCGAGCGCGCGGAGCAGATCGTCGACGTCGGCGTCGCCGTCGACGAGCGGCGGGCTCGCGACCTCGCCATCGTCTGCCCTGGGGGTCGAGACGTCGTGCGCCGACCTGGTCGAGCCGTCGTGCACGGTGGGGGTCGAGCCGTCCTGCGATGCGCTGGTTAAGCCGTCGTGCGCGGTGGGCGCCGGGTCGTCGCCGCCGGGGTCGTCGTCAGAGTCGACGATGGCGGTCGACCTGTCGATCTCCGCCCACGAGAACTCGCCGAGCGGACGCTCGTCGGCATACTCATCGCCGTCGAGAAGCCCCAGCTCTCTTGCCCAGAGCGTGTCCGCTTCGAGCTGCAGATCTCGGGCGCTCGGAGGCGGCACATCGCGCCACCATTCGACGGCCCGGCGGCTGTCGTTCACGGGGGCGGAGAGGCTCATGCCGAGACGGTATCGGCAACCTCCGACATCGGCGGAATGGTCGTCGACGGGCACACTCCGCGATCGATCCGGTGCCGGAGAATGCTCGATTCAGGGCGTCGGCGTACACCTCACGCCTCACCGCGACCACCCGAAACCGCGTCCACCGCCGAAGGCCCGCACCCCCACCCGATCACGCCCCTGGAACGCCCCGGTTACGAAGACCCCTCACACCGACGAAGGGCCCCGCCCCGCGACCCACGCCGCAGACCGAGGCCCCTCACCCCGCCCCGTCAGGCGGCGTCGCCGATCAGCACCGCAGCGCCCTCGTCCGCGGCATCCGCGTGTGCTCCGTCGATGTGGGCCAGCAGGCGGCGTCCGAACAGGATGCACGCGCTCGAGATCACGACCGACACCGCGGCCATGACGTACGGCACTCCGGCGCCGTAAGCGTGCCAGAGCAGCGCGGCCAGCGGGGGAGCCACGGCCCCGCCGAGGAACCGCACGGCCGAGTAGGCCGATGACGCGACCGAGCGCGGAAGGTCGGTGGCCTCCATGACCGCTTCGGTGAGCGCGGTGTTCACCACGCCGAGCACGAGACCTCCGACGACGATGCAGACCACCAGTGCCGTGGCCGACGACACCACGAAGGCGGCGACCAGCAGATCGACGGCCAAGAGCGGCAGGGCGATCAGCAGCACCGTCGTCAGGCGCAGGTGCCGAAGCAGCAGCGGGGCGACCCACACGCTCGTGACGGCGAGCCCCAGGCCCCAGCCGAAGAACGTCAGGCCGATCCCCATCGCCCCGAACCCCAGCGGGAACGGCGAGAAGGCGAGCAGGGTGAAGAAGCCGATGTTGTAGAAGAGCGCGGTCGCCGCGAGGATCGCCAGCGCGGGGCGACCGAGAGCACGGAACGGCGCGCTGAACGCGATCGGCCGCCGCTCGGGCGTCGGTCCGCGCAGCAGCAGGGTGACCGCCACGAACGCGATCGCCATGAGCACGACCACCCCGAAGAACGGTCCGCGCCAGCTCGCCTCGCCCAGGATGCCGCCGAGCAGCGGCCCGATGGCGATGCCGAGGCCGAGTGCCGCCTCGTACAGGATGATGGCCGCCGAGCTGCCGCCGGATGCGGCTCCGACGATGGTGGCCAGCGCCGTGGAGATGAAGAGGGCGTTGCCGAGGCCCCAGCCGGCGCGGAAGCCGATCACGGCATCCACGCTGCCGCTCAGGGCGCACAGCAGCGAGAACACCACGATGAGTCCGAGGCCGACCAGCAGGGTCGCCTTCGCGCCGATGCGGCTCGAGATCCAGCTGGTGACGAGCATCGCGAGTCCCGTGACCACGAGGTAGCTCGTGAAGAGCAGCTCGGTCTCGACGGGGCTCGCCTGCAGGGCGTCGGCGATGGCGGGGAGGATCGGATCGACCAGGCCGATACCCATGAAGGCGACGACGCAGGCGAACGCCACCGCCCACACCTGTGCGGGCTGCTTCCAGACGCTGGGAGTGGTGCCGCTCATCGACCGGCTCCGATCGTCTCGGGCGCGGGGGTGGGCTGCAGGCCCACGCGGGCCGACAGGGCGCCGGCGGCGACGCGCACGGCGTCCCATTCGGCATCCGTCAGATCCGCCACGTGCGGGGCCAGGGCTGCGCGCAGCGACTCGAACCAGCGGGTGAGCGCCTCGATCCCGGCGTCGGTCGCGGCGATCACGCTGACCCGCGAGTCGGCGGGGTCGGCCTGTCGGGCCACGAGCCCCGCGGCGTCCATCTGGTGGACGAGGCGGGTCATGCCGGGCTGGGTCACCCGGCTGAGGGTGGCCAGGTCGCCGAGGCGCTGGGGGCCGTGGTCGCGCAGCAGCGTCAAGGTGCGCCACTGCGCGCCGGGGGCGTCGTTCTGGGTGTCGATGGCCGCGATGCGCGTGAGGGCGTGCACCGCGAGCAGGAGTTTCTGCAGGTCGTCGTCGCGGGTCATACAAAAAGCATACCGCAGGTATATACCGGGGGTATCTAACGCGAGCCGAGGCGCGTCGACAGCTGGTGCGCGTGCGAGAGCAGGATGCGCCCGAGCTCCGCCAGCCGTTCGCCGCCGAAGCGGAACTCCACGCCCGTGAGGCTCAGCGCCCACTGCGGGTCGCCGTCGCGGGTGAACACGGCCGCGCCGATGCCCCAGCTGCCCTCCACGATGAGCCCCGGGTTCACCGCGTAGCCGCGTGCCTTCGTATCGCCGATCCGCGTGCGCAACCGCGCGGGCGAGTGCGAGGCGCCCCACTTCTCGACGAGTTCCGGATGCCGCTCGAGATACGCGTCCACATCCTGGGGTGGAAGGAACGCGAGGATCGCCAGGCCGGCCGACGCGACGCCCAGCGGGAACCGCACGCCCTCCGACAGCACGAACGAACGAATGGGGAAGCTGCCGTCCTCGCGGACGAGGCAGACGGTCTCGTCCCCGCGACGCACCGAGAGGAACGCGCTCTCCTCGGTGCGGACGGCGAGCGAGCGCACGATGTCGCGCGCCGTCGCGGTGATGTCGAAGCGGGATGCCGCGACGCTCCCCATCAGGTACAGCTCCGGCCCCGGAAGCCAGTGCCCGCTGTGCTCGTCACGGTCGACGAGGCCCTCGGCGCGAAGGGCCGTGAGCAGCCGGTGCGTGGTCGGGCGGGTGAGGTCGGCGTCGCGGGCGAGGTCGCCGACTGTCGCGCCGCGTGCGCCCGCCGCCGTCACGAGGCGCAGCAGGTGCGCGGCCCGGGCGATCGCCTGAGCGCCGGGCACCCCGCGCCCGCCCGCGGACGGGGTGGGCGATCCGCCGCGTCGACCCGCGCCGTCGTCGGGGTCGATTCCGGATGCCGTGTCCACGATGTGGACGCTACGCCCCGACCCATCCACATGGCAAGAACCCACTGCCGGTCCCGGCGCTCGCCGGAGCAGCATGGGACGACGCAGACACGAAGGAGTTCGCGTGATCGACAAGACCTGGAGCTCGGCCGCCGAGGCCGTCGCCGACATCCCCGACGGGGCGTCCCTGGCCGTGGGCGGGTTCGGCCTGTCGGGCAACCCCATCGCCCTCATCGAAGCGGTGCTCGCCCAGGGCACCCGCGACCTCTCGGTCGTCTCGAACAACTGCGGCGTCGACGACTGGGGACTCGGCATCCTGTTGGGGGCCGGACGCATCCGCAAGATGACCTCGTCGTACGTCGGCGAGAACAAGGAGTTCGAGCGGCAGTTCCTCTCGGGCGAACTCGAGCTGGAACTCACGCCCCAGGGAACGCTCGCCGAGAAGCTGCGTGCGGGGAGTGCCGGTATCGCCGCCTTCTTCACCCAGACCGGCGTGGGCACGCAGGTGGCCGAGGGGGGTCTGCCCCGCCGCTACGACGGATCCGGGGGCATCGCGGTGGCCTCGCCCCCCAAGGACGTGCGCACGTTCGACGTGAACGGCCAGCCCCGGGAATTCGTGCTCGAAGAAGCGATCACGACCGACTTCGCCCTCGTGCACGCCTGGAAGGGCGACCGCCACGGCAACCTCGTGTTCCGGAAGGCGGCGCGCAGCTTCAACCCCCTCGCGGCGATGGCCGGGCGCACGTGCATCGTGCAGGTCGAGACCCTCGTCGAACCGGGCGAGATCGAGCCCGACGCCGTGCACCTGCCCGGGGTGTTCGTGCACCGCATCGTCGAGGTGGGCGAGGTCGAGAAGCGCATCGAGAAGCGCACGGTGAGCGGGAGCGCCCGATGAGGTCCCGCGTGTGCCTGGCTCGGTCCCGTCGCCGGACGCCGATCGCCTCCGCCCCGTCCGCGTCGACCGAGAAGAGGATCTGACATGCCCCTGACCCGCATCGAGATGGCCGCGCGTGCCGCCCTCGAACTCGCCGACGGCGCCTACGTCAACCTCGGCATCGGCCTGCCCACCCTCGTGCCCAACCACGTGCCCGACGGCGTGACCGTCGTGCTGCAGTCCGAGAACGGCATCCTGGGCGTCGGTCCCTATCCGACCGACGACGCCGTCGACGCCGACCTGATCAACGCCGGCAAAGAGACGGTGACCACCCTCCCGGGAGCCGCGTTCTTCGACTCCGCGCTGAGCTTCGGCATGATCCGCGGGGGGAAGATCGACGCCGCAATCCTCGGGGCGATGCAGGTGTCGGCATCCGGCGACCTCGCGAACTGGATGATCCCGGGCAAGATGGTCAAGGGCCCCGGCGGCGCGATGGACCTCGTGCACGGAGCGGCTCGCGTGATCGTGCTCATGGAACACGTCGCCAAAGACGGAACGCCCAAGATCGTCGACACCTGCTCGCTGCCGCTGACCGGCCGGGGCGTCGTCGACCGCATCATCACCGACCTGGCCGTCATCGACGTGACCGACGAGGGGCTCGTGCTCACCGAGCTCGCCCCCGGTGTCACCATCGAAGAGGTGCAGGATGCCACCGAGCCCGCCCTGATCGTCGCGCCCGGCGTCGCCGCACGGCCCTGACGGCCCCGCTCCACCGTCTCCCCGACCGGAAGGACACCCCATGTCACTCGACACCGCCATGTCACACGACACCGACGTCGTCATCGTCGCCGCCGCCCGCACGCCCCAGGGGCGGCTGAAGGGGCAGCTCGCCCCGCTCACCGCCGTCGAGCTCGGCGCCGCGGCGATCCGCGGGGCGCTCGAACGCGGCGGGATCCCGGCCGCGTCGGTCGACGCGGTGCTCGTGGGCCAGGTGCTGCAGGCCGGGGTCGGGCAGAACGCCGCGCGCCAGGCGGCCCTCGCCGCCGGCATCGGCTGGGACGTGCACGCCGCGACGGTCAACAAGGTGTGTCTGTCGGGCCTCACCGCGATCATCGACGCCGCGCGCATGCTGCGCCTCGGTGACGCCACGGTCGTCGTCGCCGCCGGTATGGAGTCCATGACCCGCGCGCCGCACCTGCTGATGAACTCGCGCGAGGGCTACGCCTACGGCTCGGTCGAGGTGCTCGACCACCTCGCCCACGACGGGCTGACCGACGCGTACGACCACGAGAGCATGGGCGCGTCGACCGAGCGGGCGAACACGCGGTACGAGGTGTCGCGCCAGGATCAGGATGCCGTGGCCGCCCGCTCGCACCAGCGGGCCGCCGCCGCGCAGGCGGCCGGGGTCTTCGACGCCGAGATCGTGCCCGTGACCATCCCGCAGCGCAAGGGAGAGCCGCTCGTCGTGCGCGCCGACGAGGGGATCCGCGCCGACACCACGGTCGACACCCTGGCGAAGCTGCGCCCCGCCTTCGCGGAGGGCGGGTCGATCACGGCCGGCAACGCCTCGCAGATCTCCGACGGCGCCTCGGCCGTGGTCGTCACCACCCGTCGCATCGCGGCCGACCACGGCTGGGACGTTCTCGCCGTGGTGGGCGCCGCCGGCCAGGTCGCCGGCCCCGACAACTCGCTGCACGCCCAGCCCGCACGCGCGATCGCCCGTGCCCTCGACGCGCAGGGGCTGACCGCGGGCGACCTCGACCTCGTCGAGATCAACGAGGCCTTCGGCGCGGTCGTCGCCCGCTCCCAGGCCGAACTCGGCCTGTCCGACGACGTGGTCAACCCGCACGGCGGCGGCATCGCGATCGGTCACCCCATCGGAGTGTCGGGCAACCGCCTCGTGGTGCACGCCGTGCACGAGCTGGTCAAGCGCGGCGGTGGCACGGCGGCCGTGGCGCTCTGCGGCGGCGGCGGCCAGGGCGACGCGCTGATCCTCACCCGCGAGAACGTCGCCGGCTGAAACACGGAACGGATGCCGCGACCTCGAGGCCGCGGCATCCGTTCGCCGTCAGGGGGGTCAGCGCGCGAGGCGCTTCTTCAGCAGCTTCTGCTGCTTCTTCGAAACGGGGGAGTCGCCCGCGATGACCTTGCCGCGGCGTGCGCGACGGGTGTCGACGACCGACCCGATGGCTAGGGCCAGGGTGATGCCCCAGCTGAGCCACGCGAGCGCGACGCGCCACGTGAACGGCTCGTCGTTGCGCAGGGCACGCAAGAGCGTGACGCCGCCGGTGATGGCGCTGAGAAGACCGGTTCCGAAGATGTACTGGCGCATGCGCCCAACCTACCCAGGGTGGGGGAACGCACGCCGCGCCTTGACACGGTGACGCGCCGACGCGTCGATCGACCGAGCTCGGACGCCGCGTCGACCGCGGGAGCGCGCCACGGTCCGTCGACGCTCGTGTCGCATCCCGTCCAGCCCCCTGCGCGTTTCCGCACCGCTGTTAGCCTGAGAGCAATCCCCGAGGAGGACCTGTGACCCAGGCCGAGTTCGTCGTCGTCGCCAATCGTCTGCCCGTCGATCGCACCCCCGACGGCGAGGGATGGCGGCGATCCCCGGGAGGGCTGGTCACCGCCCTCGAGCCCGTCATGCGCAGCGCCGAGGGCGCCTGGGTCGGCTGGGCGGGTCAAGCCGACGTCGAGGTCGAGCCCTTCGAGTTCGACGGCACGCTGCTGGTGCCGGTCACCCTGTCGGCCGCCGACGTGCAGCTGTACTACGAGGGCTTCTCCAACGACACGATCTGGCCGCTCTACCACGACGTGATCTCGCCGCCCACGTACAAGCGCGCCTGGTGGGAGGCCTACGTCCGGGTGAACCAGCGCTTCGCCCGGGCCGCTGCCGACGTCACCGCCGAGAACGGCACCCTGTGGGTGCAGGACTACCAGCTGCAGCTCGTACCCAAGATGGTGCGCGAGCTGCGCCCCGACGTCACGATCGGGTACTTCCACCACATCCCCTTCCCCGCGTACGGCCTGTACTCGCAGCTGCCGTGGCGCAAGCAGGTGCTCGAGGGGCTCCTCGGCGCCGACGTCATCGGCTTCCAGCGCGTGGCCGACGCCGGTAACTTCGCCCGTGCCGTGCGGCGTCAGCTGCGCTACGAGACCAAGGCCAGCGGCATCCTGGTGCCCGACGGCGAGGGCGGCACGCGCGTCGCGCTCGCGAAGGCGTTCCCCATCTCGATCGACGCCGAGTCGTACATCGAGCTCGCGCAGCGCCCCGACATCCAGCAGCGCGCCCGCGAGATCCGCGAGGGTCTCGGCAACCCGCGCAAGATCCTGCTCGGCGTCGACCGCCTCGATTACACCAAGGGCATCCGTCACCGCCTCAAGGCGTGGGGCGAGGTGCTCGAAGACGGTCGCGCCACGGTCGAAGACGCCACCCTCGTGCAGGTCGCGAGTCCCAGCCGGGAGCGCGTCGACGCCTACATGCAGTTGCGCGACGAGATCGAGATGACCGTCGGGCGCATCAACGGCGACTACGACACCACCACGCACACCGCCATCCGCTACCTGCACCAGTCCTACCCGCGCGAAGAGATGGTGGCGCTGTTCCTCGCCGCCGACGTCATGCTCGTCACGGCGCTGCGCGACGGGATGAACCTCGTGGCCAAGGAGTACGTCGCCAGCCGCATCGACAACCGCGGAGTCCTCGTGCTGAGCGAGTTCGCGGGTGCCGCCGACGAGATGGGCAGTGCGCTGAGGATCAACCCGCACGACATCGACGGGCTCAAGGATGCCGTGATCCGCGCGATCGACATGCCCGCGGCCGAGCAGGGACGACGCATGCGCACTCTGCGCAGGCGCGTGCGCGAGCACGACGTCGAGGCCTGGTCGCGCGGCTTCCTCGAAGCACTCTCGGCCTTCCACGACAAGACCAGCGCGACCGCCGCGGTCGAGGTCGAGGCGGGCACCGAGGGCGAGGACGCCCGATGACCGCGCCCGACGCGGCCATCGAGGCCGTCGCCACCACCGAGACCCTGCTCGTCGCCCTCGACTTCGACGGCACACTGTCGCCTCTCGTCGACGAACCGCTCACGGCCCGCATGACCGCGGGGGCGCGCGCGGTGGTCGACGAGCTCGCCGCGCTTCCCCGCACGACAGTGGCCCTCGTCTCGGGCCGGACCCTCGCCGATCTGCGCGTCATCGCGGAGCACGGCGACGACTCGCCGATCTGGTTGGCGGGTTCGCACGGCGCGGAATTCCGGATGCCGGGGGAGCAGGCGACGGTCTCGTCCGACGCGGCGGCCGACACCGCCGACGGGACCCCGGCCGACATCACTGACGAGACCGCGCTGCGCGACCTTCTCACGGCCGAGATCTCGCGCGCCGTCGCCGAGATCCCCGGCGTGCGCATCGAACCGAAGCAGTACGGCCTCGGCGTGCACACCCGCACGGCGGACGCCGGGGGAGCCGAGGCCGCGCGCGCCGCGGCCGATCGACTGGTGCAGGCGCAGGCGCCGACCTGGCGTCGGCGCACGGGCCACGACATCCTCGAGTACTCCTTCCGTCACGAGGGCAAGGACTCCGCGGTGCGGCACCTGCGCGAACGCCTCGGCGCCACCGGCGTGCTGTTCGCCGGAGACGACGTCACCGACGAAGACGCCCTCGCCTCGCTCGAGCCGGGCGACCTGGGGGTGCGCGTGGGCGGGGGAGAAACCGTCGCTGCCTTGACGGTCTCCGACATCGACGGGTTCGTCGAGGTGCTCGAGACGGT
Source organism: Microbacterium sp. Leaf179 (assembly GCF_001423785.1). Classification (NCBI taxonomy): domain Bacteria; kingdom Bacillati; phylum Actinomycetota; class Actinomycetes; order Micrococcales; family Microbacteriaceae; genus Microbacterium; species Microbacterium sp. Leaf179. Next base: position 182,055 of record NZ_LMPH01000003.1, read on the forward strand.
GGCGCGGCTGCGCGCCGCGCATACCGGCTGAGAGCGCATCCCGTCGGCGCACATCCGACCGTGACCGGTAATCGAAGGATCGCGCGTCGACGGGCGTGGCAGGGTCGGCACGCGCAATAGACTTCAGCAATGCCCGCACCGCAGAATCCGAACAACGGCGAGTTCGACATCAAGCCCCGCAGTCGCGTCGTCACCGACGGCATCGAAGCCACCACGTCGCGCGGAATGCTCCGCGCGGTCGGCATGGGTGACGAGGACTGGGACAAGCCCCAGATCGGCATCGCGTCGAGCTGGAACGAGATCACGCCCTGCAACCTCAGCCTCGACCGCCTCGCTCAGGGTGCGAAAGAGGGGGTGCACTCCGGCGGCGGATACCCGCTGCAGTTCGGCACCATCTCCGTCTCCGACGGCATCTCGATGGGCCACGAGGGCATGCACTTCTCGCTCGTCTCGCGCGAGGTCATCGCCGACAGCGTCGAGACCGTCATGATGGCCGAGCGCCTCGACGGGTCGGTCCTTCTCGCCGGTTGCGACAAGTCGATCCCGGGAATGCTCATGGCATCCGCCCGTCTCGACCTCTCGAGCGTCTTCCTGTACGCCGGCTCCATCGCCCCCGGCTGGGTCAAGCTCAGCGACGGCACCGAGAAGGACGTCACGATCATCGACTCCTTCGAGGCCGTCGGTGCGTGCCTCGCGGGCAAGATGAGCGAAGCCGACCTCAAGCGCATCGAGTGCGCGATCGCCCCGGGCGAGGGCGCGTGCGGCGGCATGTACACCGCCAACACCATGGCCTCCGTCGCCGAGGCCCTGGGCCTCAGCCTCCCCGGCTCCGCCGCACCGCCGTCGGCCGACCGTCGCCGCGACTACTTCGCCCACCGTTCGGGCGAGGCCGTGGTCAACCTGCTGCGCCAGGGCATCACCACGCGCGACATCCTCACCAAAGAGGCGTTCGAGAACGCCATCGCCCTCGCCATGGCGCTCGGCGGCTCCACCAACGTCGTCCTGCACCTGCTCGCGATCGCCAACGAGGCCGAGGTCGACCTCGACCTGCACGACTTCAACCGCATCGGCGACAAGACGCCGCACGTCGCCGACATGAAGCCGTTCGGCCAGTACGTCATGAACGACGTCGACCGCCACGGCGGCATCCCGGTCATCATGAAGGCCATGCTCGACGAGGGCCTCCTGCACGGCGACGCGCTCACCGTCACGGGCAAGACGCTCGCCGAGAACCTCGCCGACCTCGACCCCGACCCCGTCGACGGCAAGGTCATCCACTCGTTCGACAACCCGATCCACGCCACCGGCGGCATCACGATCCTGCACGGGTCGATGGCGCCCCAGGGTGCGGTCGTGAAGTCGGCCGGCTTCGACGGCAACGTCTTCGAGGGCCCCGCGCGCGTGTTCGAACGCGAGCGCGCCGCCATGGACGCCCTCGAGGCGGGTCAGATCGCCGCCGGCGACGTCGTCGTCATCCGTTACGAGGGCCCCAAGGGCGGCCCCGGTATGCGCGAGATGCTCGCCATCACCGCCGCCATCAAGGGCGCGGGTCTCGGAAAAGATGTACTACTCTTGACGGACGGTCGATTCTCAGGCGGCACAACCGGACTCTGCATCGGCCACATAGCTCCCGAAGCGGTGGACGCAGGTCCTATCGCCTTCGTGCGCGATGGTGATCTGATACGGGTCGATATCGCCGCTCGCACCCTCGACTTGATCGTCGATGAGGCCGAGCTGAGTTCCCGCCGTGAGGGCTGGGAACCGCTCCCCCCGCGCTATACCCGTGGCGTTCTGGCCAAGTACTCCAAGCTCGTGCACTCCGCCGCGGAGGGCGCGGTCACGGGCTGACGGCCGTCCCCTTCTCACCTTCTCTGGTTCTCGAGGTACCACCATGTCCGTCGATTCCACCACGGCCATTCCCCGGCCGCCCGCACGCACCGCACCGGCACCCGTGCTCACGGGTGCGCAGGCGGTCGTCCGATCGCTCGATCTTCTCGGGGTGACCGACGTGTTCGGTCTTCCGGGCGGGGCGATCATGCCCGTCTACGACCCCCTCATGGACGACGAGAACGTCCGCCACATCCTCGTGCGCCACGAGCAGGGCGCCGGCCACGCGGCCGAGGGGTACGCGGCCGCATCGGGGCGCGTCGGCGTGGCGATCGCCACGTCGGGCCCCGGTGCGACCAACCTCGTCACCGCCATCGCCGACGCCTACATGGACTCGGTCCCGCTGGTGTGCATCACCGGTCAGGTGTTCTCGACCCTCATGGGCACCGACGCCTTCCAAGAGGCCGACATCGTCGGCATCACCATGCCGATCACGAAGCACTCCTTCCTGGTCAAGGCCGCCGACGAGATCCCCGCTGCCATCGCCGCGGCCTTCGAGATCGCCTCGACCGGTCGTCCCGGCCCCGTGCTCGTGGACATCACGAAGGACGCGCAGCAGGCCGAGGCGCCCTTCGTCTGGCCGCCCAAGATCGACCTGCCCGGCTACCGCCCGGTGACCAAGGCGCACGGCAAGCAGATCCAGGCCGCGGCGCAGCTGCTGGCCACCGCCAAGAAGCCCGTGCTGTACGTGGGCGGCGGCGCGATCCGTTCGAACGCCTCGGCCGAGCTCAAGGTACTCGCCGAAGCGACCGGCGCCCCCGTGGTGACGACGCTCATGGCGCGCGGCGCGTTCCCCGACTCGCACGACCAGCACCTCGGCATGCCGGGCATGCACGGCACGGTGCCCGCCGTGCTCGCGCTGCAAGAGAGCGACCTCATCGTCTCGCTCGGCGCGCGCTTCGACGACCGCGTCACGGGCAAGGCGGCGCTGTTCGCCCCCCACGCCCAGGTGGTGCACGTCGACATCGACCCCGCCGAGATCTCGAAGATCCGCTTCGCCGACGTGCCGATCGTGGGCGACCTGCGCGAGGTTCTCATCGACCTCGAGGCCGCCTTCCGCGCCGCAGACGCCGAGCAGCCGCACGACTACACCGAGTGGTGGACGTACCTGAACGGACTCCGCGAGGAGTTCCCGCTCGGATACGCCAAGACGACCGACGGTCTGCTGTCGCCGCAGCAAGTGATCCAGCGCATCGGTGAGATGACCGGACCCGAGGGCGTGTACGCCTCGGGCGTCGGACAGCACCAGATGTGGGCCGCGCAGTTCATCAAGTACGAGCGTCCCAACGCGTGGCTCAACTCCGGCGGTGCCGGCACGATGGGCTACGCCGTTCCCGCGGCCATGGGCGCCAAGGTGGCCCAGCCCGAGCGCGCGGTGTGGGCGATCGACGGCGACGGATGCTTCCAGATGACCAACCAGGAGCTCGCGACCTGCGTCATCAACGACATCCCGATCAAGGTCGCGATCATCAACAACTCCTCGCTCGGCATGGTGCGCCAGTGGCAGACGCTGTTCTTCGACGGACGCCACTCCAACACCGACCTCAACACCGGGCACGGCACGCGACGCATCCCCGACTTCGTGAAGCTGGCCGAGGCGTACGGCTGCCTCGGCATCCGGGTCGAGAGCGAAGACGAGATCGACGCCGCCATCCAGCTCGCGCTCGACACGAACGACCGCCCCGTGGTGATCGACTTCGTCGTGAGTGCCGATGCCATGGTGTGGCCGATGGTGCCGCAGGGCGTCAGCAACAGCTACGTCCAGTACGCCCGCGACCACTCGCCCACGTTCAGCGAGCAGGAGGACTGACATGTCGAGGCACGTGCTGAGCCTCCTGGTGGAGGACAAACCGGGTCTGCTGACCCGCGTCGCCGGGCTCTTCGCCCGTCGAGGCTTCAACATCGAATCCCTCGCCGTGGGCGTGACCGAGGTGCCGGGACTGTCCCGCATCACCGTCGTCGTCGACGTCGAGGGGCTGCCGCTCGAGCAGGTGACGAAGCAGCTGAACAAGCTGATCAACGTCATCAAGATCGTCGAGCTCGACCCCGCGGCATCCGTGCAGCGCGAGCACGTGCTCGTGAAGGTGCGCGCCGACAACTCGACGCGCGCCAACGTGCTCGAGGTCGTGAACCTGTTCCGCGCCTCGGTCGTCGACTACGCGTCCGACGCCATCGTGATCGAGATCACCGGCGACAAGGGCAAGGTCGAAGCGTTCCTGAAGGCCATCGAGCCCTTCGGCGTGAAGGAGCTCGCGCAGTCGGGTCTGCTCGCGGTCGGTCGCGGCGGCAAGAGCATCACCGAGCGCGTCCTGCGCGGCTGAGCTTTTTCACTCCCATTCACCAGCGGCCCCGGAGCGGGCCACGATTCAAGGAGAAACATCCTCATGGCAGAGATCTTCTACGACGACGACGCCGACCTCGCGATCATCCAGGGCAAGAAGGTCGCCATCGTCGGCTACGGCTCGCAGGGCCACGCGCACGCGCAGAACCTCCGCGACTCGGGCGTCGAGGTCACCATCGCCCTCAAGGACGGCTCCAAGTCGGCCGCCAAGGCGCAGGAAGACGGCTTCGAGGTCAAGAACGTCGCCGACGCGGCCGAGTGGGCCGACCTCATCATGATCCTGGCGCCCGACCAGCACCAGCGCTCGATCTTCGCGGACTCCATCAAGGACAAGCTGACCGCGGGCAAGACCCTCGCCTTCGCGCACGGCTTCAACATCCGCTTCGGCTACATCGACGCCCCCGAGGGCGTCGACGTCATCCTCGTCGCCCCCAAGGCCCCCGGCCACACCGTGCGTCGCGAGTACGTCGCGGGTCGCGGCATCCCCGACATCATCGCCGTCGAGAGCGACGCCTCGGGCTCGGCCTGGGACACCGCCCTCTCGTACGCGAAGGCCATCGGCGGCACGCGTGCCGGCGTCATCAAGACCACCTTCACCGAAGAGACCGAGACCGACCTGTTCGGCGAGCAGGCCGTGCTCTGCGGTGGCATGAGCCACCTCGTGCAGGCGGGCTTCGAGACCCTCGTCGAGGCCGGCTACCAGCCGCAGATCGCGTACTTCGAGGTGCTGCACGAGCTCAAGCTCATCGTCGACCTCATGTGGGAGGGCGGCATCGCCAAGCAGCGCTGGTCGATCTCCGACACCGCCGAGTACGGCGACTACGTCTCGGGCCCCCGCGTCATCTCGTCCGACGTGAAGAAGAGCATGCAGGGTGTGCTCGCCGACATCCAGTCGGGCGCGTTCGCCGAGCGCTTCATCGCCGACCAGGACAACGGCGCCCCCGAGTTCCTCGAGCTCCGCGAGAAGGAGCAGGGTCACCCGATCGAGGCCACCGGCAAGGAGCTGCGCGGTCTGTTCGCGTGGAAGCAGCAGGACAGCGACTACGTCGAGGGCTCGGCCGCGCGCTGAGTCCGTCCACTCGAACGCCCCGGAACCTTGCGGTTCCGGGGCGTTCGATGTTTCCCGAGGGGGCGACGGTCATCGGATGCCGCGTGCCCGGCCGTCGCTCGAGTTCCCGTCCGGCGGGGCGCGAGCGGCGGGCGGGGGAGCGACGCTACCGTGGACGCGTGAGTACTCCGCGCGATGACGACGCCCTCTCGTGGGGCGGTGACGACGATCCGACGCTCGACGTCGGAGACAAGCGCGCCGCCGAGCATCCGAGCGGTACCGGGCCCGACCCGCTCGTCCCCGAGCCGCGGCCCGAACCCCTCGTGCCCGAGCCGGTCCACCGTCCCGAGGCGGACGCGCCCGCCGCTGACGCCCCCGTGCACGAGACCGCCGCGGACGCGCCGGTCGAACCGGCTCCCGACGACACCGCGGCCGCGCGGAGCGCGGCGCCCCTCGGCAACGCGGGTCTCGTCGGCATCGGCATGGTGGCCGCGACCTTCCTGCTCTTCGCCGTCGGCTGGTTGCTCGCCGGTCGGCAGCTGCAGGGACTCGGGATCCCGATCCCCGAGGTCACCGTCGTCGCGATGACGATCGGTGCCACTCTCGCCCCGATCGTGTGGTTCGTCGCCGTGCTCGTGCTGACGCGCGGGTGGCGCACCTGGCAGCGGTTCCTGCTGCTGATCCTGGGCATCGTCCTGCTCGTTCCCTGGCCCTTCCTGTCGATGGGATCCCTCGCATGAGCGCGCCCGCCCGCACGCGTCACCTGCCCACCGGCCTCGTCGTGACCATCGCCGGTCTCTTCGGCCTCTTCTACGCCTACGTCGTGTGGAGCGCGGTCGCGCTGCTGATCCTCCAGGCCACCGGCCCGCTCGGCCTGAACGGACTCGGGTGGGTCGTCTACATCCTCCCCATCGTGTTCCCCCTGCTCGCGTTCGGCGCCGCGTTCGCGATCGGCCAGCGGCGCAAGGCGGGGGAGTTCGCCATCGTCCTCCTCGCGGGTCTGACGCTGTCGGCCGCGTTCTGGCTGGCCATCGTCGGGTACGGGACGACCTCGTACGGGCTCTACGGCGGGTGAGCTGAGCCGCTGACGTCACCGCGCGATTCGCGGCGTCCGCTGTTGGCGCCCGGTTCCCGGCATCCGGAACTCTCCGTCACACGGTCGGGGGCGTCCTCGGCTCCGCGCTAGGCTGGCAGACGGCCCGCACGCTTCGCGCTTCCGGTTCGCGCCGGACAGGCACAGGGGTGCGCGCCGGTCCCCACGCACCGTTTCGAAGGACGCATCCGTGACGAAGCCCGTCGTGCTCATCGCCGAAGAACTCTCTCCCGCCACGATCGACGCGCTCGGCCCCGACTTCGACGTGCGCAACGTCGATGGGACCGACCGCCCCGCGCTGCTCTCGGCTCTCGCCGATGCGCACGCGGTGCTCGTGCGCTCGGCCACCAAGATCGACGCCGAGGCCCTGGCCGCGGCGCCCTCGCTGAAGGTCGTCGCCCGCGCCGGTGTCGGTCTCGACAACGTCGACATCAAGTCGGCCACCGCGGCCGGCGTCATGGTGGTCAACGCGCCGACGTCGAACATCATCTCGGCCGCCGAACTCACCGTCGGCCACGTCCTGAGCCTCGCGCGCCACATTCCGGCGGCGCACGCCTCGCTCGCGCAGGGCCTGTGGAAGCGCAGCTCGTTCACCGGCACCGAGCTGTTCGAGAAGACCATCGGCATCATCGGTCTGGGTCGCATCGGCGCCCTGATCGCCGCCCGCCTGCAGGGCTTCGACATGCGGGTCATCGCCTACGACCCCTACGTCACCGCCACCCGCGCCCAGCAGCTGGGTGTGCAGCTGGTCTCGCTCGACGAACTGCTCGAGCAGAGCGACTTCGTCACCATCCACATGCCGAAGACGCCCGAGACGACCGGCATGATCGGCGCCGAGCAGCTCCGCCGCATGAAGACGTCGGCCTTCGTCATCAACGTCGCCCGCGGTGGCCTCATCGACGAGAACGCGCTGTACGAGGCCCTCACCACGGGCGAGATCGCCGGTGCCGGACTCGACGTGTTCTCAACCGAACCCCCCGCAGAAGACGGGCCGGCGCGTCGCCTGCTCGACCTGCCGAACGTCGTCGTCACCCCGCACCTCGGTGCGAGCACCGACGAGGCGCAAGAGAAGGCCGGAGTCTCGGTCGCCCGCTCGGTGAAGCTCGCCCTCGAGGGCGACCTGGTGCCGGATGCCGTGAACGTCGCCGGTGGAGCGATCGATCCGTTCGTGCGCCCCGGTATCGCGCTCGTCGAGATGCTCGGTCAGTTCTTCAGCGGCCTGGCCGACAGCGCCCTGACCAGCCTCGACATCGAGGTACGCGGCGAGCTGGCGCAGTACGACGTGAGCGTGTACCGCCTCGCCGCCCTCAAGGGGATCTTCAGCCAGATCGTCAGCGAGACCGTCTCGTACGTCAACGCCCCGCTCTTCGCCGAGCAGCGCGGTGTCGAGGCTCGACTGGTCGTCGAGGCCGAGAGCCCGCTGTACCGCAACATCACCATCCTGCGGGGAACGCTGTCCGACGGCTCGACGCTGACCGTGGCGGGTACTCTCGCCGGCACGCGCATGGTGCCCAAGGTCGTCTCCATCAACGGCTACGACATCGAGGTGCCGATCGAGCAGCACCACCTCGTCATGCGGTACGCCGACCGCCCCGGCATCGTCGCCATCTACGGCCAGAAGCTGGGCGAGGCGGGCATCAACATCGCCGGGCTCCAGGTGGCGCGGCCCGATGCGACCGGCCGCGCCCTCTCGGTGCTCACCGTCGACTCGCCCGTTCCTGACGACATCCTCAGCGCCATGCGCGAGGCCGTGAACGCCGACCTGTTCCGCCAGATCGAGATCGTCGAGGGCTGAGACCCGCACGGCATCGGGGGAGGGGGTCGCGGTTGCGGCCCCCTTCGTCGTGTGTCCGGCCCCCACGGCATCCGTGCTCAGAGGGTGCAGGACGGGGCGCCGGGCGGTCATGTCACGCGGTCTTGGGATGTACCTCACTCGAAGAAGGAAGCCGCGTCGTCGGGATGAACGCCTCGGGGCTGCGGGCGAAGAGAGAGGTGATTTTTTTGCCTCAGGTTCCGATAGCCCTCCTCTCTGCCCAGTGATTTCGGGCTTCTCAGACTGTCCCCCGAACGGCGGACAAGCGATGTGGTGAGAACGTTCCGGCATGAAAAGTCTCAGTTCCCACACCCTCGGCACCGGCATCGCCCCGGAACCGTCCATCTCGCAACGCGTAAGACGGTCGCGGGGTCTCAGATCTGTGGCCGTCGTGGGAGCAATTCTGATGAGCACGCTTGCTCCCACGGCGTCGGCCCATGCGCAGTGGGGAGCTCCTCCCCCTCAGCAGTACTGCTCTTCATCAGTAGGGTGTTACATCAACCCCTCGACGGGTCGCCCGGTTTACACGACTGTTGGTCCGGACCTGTCTGCGAGAGAACGAGCTCTCCTTGGTCAATGTCAATTGCGGCTCGCGGGGAGCGGCTTCGCCGCCGCTGGAGGCATACTGGGGCGCAACTGGCTCGCCATTCTCGGCGCGGCCTCCAACGGCGGAGCCGCGCTGATTGGTCCCTGCAAAGATTTGTGGAATTCGACGTCTCGTTTCAGGAGGGGATGAGAATGAGGAGCTTGATCATGCTCAACGCGATGCTCATCGCGATCGGGGTCGCGTTCATCGCTGTCGGGGTTCTCACCATTCGGGCCGACGCAGTCGTCGGTTATCTTGGAGCAGCCGGTGGTGTCCTGCTTGTCTCAGGTGGCGTCATAGCACTGGTGAAGACTCGAAAGTCATCGCCGAAGCCATGAGCGGCATCCGGACGGCGTGCGATGAGGACGCGTATCCGCCCTAGAGACGTCTTAGGTGGTCGCCGAGACGACGGCCTCGATCAGCTTGTCGAGGTCGGCGCCCTCGAGCGCGGGGCCGGGAACGGCGTTGAGGTCGAGTACGGCGTTGAAGTACAGGCCGTCGCTGACCAGCAGCACCATCTGCAGGGCGGTCTCGTCGCGCGTGTGCGCGCGCAGACTCTCTTCCCAGAGTTCGCGCACGCGGCGGAGAGAGGCGGATGCCGTGTCGTTGCCGTTCTGCGCCAGTCTCGACACCGCGAGGATCGTGACGTCCAGTGCCGAGCCGGTGTTCTGCGAGGAGCGCAGGTGCGCGGACACGACGCCCTCGGTGGAGTTCTCGATCTCGGCGACGTCTTCGCGGGCGAGGTGCTCGAGGCGCTCGACCAGGGCGGCCTCGAGGGCGCTCTTGGAGTTGAAGTGGTAGAGCAGGCCGCCTTTCGACACCCCCGCGGCGCGGGCCGTCGCATCCATGGTCGCCGCGCGTTCACCGTCATCGACCAGGATGCGGGTGAACGCATCGAGGACGGCGTCGCGGGCGAGTGGGGGGCGGCTCATGGCTCCTCGATCGTACTGGCGGATGGGGCTGACACTCTGTTACTATACCGGCTGGACGGTTAAGAAACGGAATCCGGAAATGCTCACCTCGTCGTTGCCCACCCATGAGATCACCGTGACCCGCGCGGGGTGGCGGGGATGGTTCGCGCTGGCGGTGCTCATGCTGCCCGTGCTGCTCGTCTCCGTCGACAACACGGTGCTGAGTTTCGCGCTGCCCGAGATCTCGCTGGCGCTGCAGCCGTCGAGCATCGAGCAGCTGTGGATCATCGACGTCTACCCGCTCGTGCTGGCCGGGCTGCTCGTCACCATGGGCACCCTCGGCGATCGCTTCGGTCGCCGCCGCATGCTCCTCATCGGGGCCATCGGCTTCGCCGCTGTGTCCGCTCTGTCGGCGTTCGCGCCCACCGCGGCCCTGCTGATCACCGGTCGCGCCCTCATGGGCGTCTTCGGTGCCATGCTCATGCCGTCGACGTTGTCGCTGCTGCGCACCATCTTCCGCGACCGCGATCAGCGCCGCATCGCCATCGCCGTCTGGGCCTCCGGCTTCTCGGCCGGTGCCGCTCTGGGCCCCATCGTCGGCGGCTTCCTGCTCGAGCACTTCTCGTGGGGCTCGGTGTTCCTCATGGCCGTACCCGTGCTGGTGCCGCTGCTGATCCTCGCCCCCTTCTTCGTCCCCGAGAGCCGCGACCCCGCCCCGGGTCGTTTCGACCCCCTCAGCGTGCTGCTCTCCCTCGCCACCATGGTGCCGATCGTCTACGGCATCAAGAAGCTGGCCGTCGAGGGACCGATCTCGCTCGCACCCGTGCTCTTCGTCGTCGGCGTCGTTTTCGGCTGGCTCTTCGTCCGTCGACAGCGTCGCCTCCCCTCGCCCATGCTCGACATGACCCTGTTCCGCCAGGGCACCTTCTCGGGCGCCATCCTGGTCAACCTGCTCAGCGTGGTCGGCCTGGTGGGCTTCCTCTACTTCGTGGCTCAGCACCTTCAGCTGGTGGTCGGGCTGTCGCCGATGGTCGCGGGCTTCGCCCTGCTCCCCGGACTCGTGTTGATGATCATCTCGGGTCTGGCCGTCGTGGCCGTGGCGAAGCGTTTCTCGCCCCGCATCGTCGTGCCCGTCGCGCTGTCGTTCTCGGTGGTGGCGTACGTGATGGTCGCGATCTCCACGGCCGACCTCGCCCTGCTGATCATCGCCTTCGCGCTGCTGGGCATCGGCATCGGCGCCGCCGAGACGGTGTCGAACGAGCTCATCCTCTCCAGCGCGCCGTCCGCCAAGGCGGGCGCGGCCAGTGCGGTCTCCGAGACCGCGTACGAGGTGGGTGCCGTGCTCGGCACGGCGGTACTCGGTGGCATCCTCGCCGCCTTCTATCGAGCGCAGCTCGTGCTGCCGGCGGGTCTGCCCGAAGGGGCAGCGCAGGCTGCGCGCGAGACTCTGGCCGGAGCCGTGGCGGTGTCGAACACCCTCTCCGACCCCTCTCTCGCTGAGTCGCTGCGCCTGGCGGCGGCGCACGCCTTCGACTCGGGCGTCGTGATCACCGCGCTCATCGGTGCGGGGCTGATCGTCGTCGCCGCCGTGATCGCTGCCACTACCCTGGGAGGATCCCGCAGCACGTCGAAGAAGTGACGTGCCCCGAGCTCTGAGGAGAGCGATGTCGCGTGTCGTGAAGCTGGCCGTCATTCCCGGTGATGGCATCGGTCCCGAGGTGGTCGCCGAGGCCGTCAAGGTCCTCGACGCCGTCACCGCCGCATCCGACGTCACGTTCGAGAAGACCCCGTTCTCGCTCGGCGCGGGTCGCTACCTCGAGACCGCCGACACGCTCACCGACGACGACCTCGCCGCCATCGCCGCACACGACGCGATCCTGCTCGGCGCGGTCGGGGGAGTGCCCGGCGACCCGCGCCTGAAGAACGCGAACATCGAACGCGGGCTGCTGCTGAAGCTGCGTTTCGCGCTCGACCACTACGTCAACCTGCGTCCGTCGAAGCTGTACCCCGGAGCCTCCGGCCCGCTCGCCGACCCGGGCGAGATCGATTTCGTCGTCGTGCGCGAGGGCACCGAGGGGCCCTACGTGGGCAACGGCGGCTCCATCCGACAGGGCACCCCGCACGAGATCGCGAACGAGACCTCGGTCAACACGGCCTTCGGAATCGAGCGCGTCGTCCGCTACGCCTTCGCCCTCGCCGAACGTCGCCGCCAGACGCTCACCCTCGTGCACAAGACCAACGTGCTCGTGCACGCGGGCGGCATGTGGAAGCGCATCGTCGACGCGGTGGCATCCGAGTTCCCGGGGGTCGCCGTAGACTACCTGCACGTCGACGCGGCAACCATCTTCCTGGTCACGAACCCGGGCCGCTTCGACGTGATCGTCACCGACAACCTCTTCGGAGACATCCTGACCGACCTGGCCGGCGCCGTCACCGGTGGCATCGGCCTCGCCGCATCGGGCAACATCAACCCCGACGGCGCGTTCCCCTCGATGTTCGAGCCCGTCCACGGATCGGCGCCCGACATCGCGGGCACCCAGAAGGCCGATCCCACGGCCGCGATCCTCTCCGTCGCCCTGCTGCTCGACCACCTCGGGCTCACCGACGAATCCGCCCGCATCACCCGCGCGGTCGAGAGCGACATCGCGAGCCGCGCCGGCGCCCGCACCACCGCCCAGATCGGCGACGCCATCGCCGCCGGCGTCCAGGCGTAACCTGGACGGATCGGCCCGCATCGCCTCCGCGCAATCGACAGATTTTGGATCACTGATGACGACCATCGACACCGACCCCGACACCGGACTCGACCCGCTCGAGTTCTCGGTCACCCGTAACCTCGCGGCCAAGAACGCGGCCGATCGCGACGCGATCCTGGCCGCTCCCGGCTTCGGGCAGAGCTTCACCGACCACATGGTCGACATCTGCTGGTCGGTCCGCGGCGGCTGGCACCGCCCGCGCGTCTCGCCGTACGGCCCGATCTCGCTCGACCCGGCCGCGGCCGTCCTGCACTACGGCCAAGAGATCTTCGAGGGCATCAAGGCCTACCGCCACGCCGACGGATCGGTGCACACGTTCCGTCCCGACCAGAACGGTCGCCGTCTGCAGCGCTCCGCGCGGCGCCTGGCGCTGCCCGAGCTGCCCGTGCCGTACTTCCTGCAGTCGCTGCGCGAGCTCATCGCCGTCGACGGCGCCTGGGTGCCCTCCGGCGAAGACCAGAGCCTGTACCTGCGCCCGTTCATGTTCGCGAAAGAGGCGTTCCTGGGCGTGCGTCCCGCGCACAAGGTCGCCTACTACCTCATCGCGAGCCCGGCCGGCGCCTACTTCAAGGGCGGCGTGAAACCGGTCTCGATCTGGCTGAGCGAGGACTACTCGCGCGCCGGCAAGGGCGGCACGGGAGCGGCGAAGACCGGCGGCAACTACGCCGCCAGCCTGCTGCCGCAGTCCGAGGCCTACGAGAACGAGTGCGACCAGGTCGTCTTCCTCGACCAAGACCGCAACGTCGAAGAACTCGGCGGCATGAACGTGGTGTTCGTCTACGAAGACGGCACGATCGTCACCCCGCAGTCCGACTCGATCCTCGAGGGCATCACGCGCGACTCGCTGCTGCAGCTGGCCCGCGACCGCGGTCACCACGTCGTGGGGCGCAACGTCTCGCTCGACGAATGGCGCCAGGGGGTGGCATCCGGAGACATCGTCGAGGTGTTCGCCTGCGGCACCGCCGCCGTCGTCACCCCGATCGGTCTGCTCAAGGGCCGCGACTTCATCGATGAGCAGCCCACGGGCACCCTGGCTCTCGAGCTGCGCCAGGAGCTCACCGACATCCAGTACGGTCGCGCCGAAGACAAGCACGGCTGGCTCTACCGCCTCGATGCCTGAGTCGTGGCGACGGACGGAGGGACTCCCGGGCGACCGGGGGTCCCTTCGTTTTTCATCGAGGGCGGCCGCGCCCGTGCCCGATGAACGCGTTCCCTCCCGAGACACTCCGCGCCGCGGCGTGTGTCGCGAGGATCGGCGTTCATCGCGGGGGAGCGGTCTGCGCGGGCCTGGCCCGTCGTCGCACCGGTGCAGGGCGGGCCAGCGACAGGGCGTGCGTGTCGGGCCGGAGACAGGGCGTGCGCCTGGGGCCGTGCGCCTGGGGCCGGGCCGCTCGTCGGGCCAGCGCCCGGACGGCCGAGACGGGCGTGTCGGAGCCCGCCGATAGGCTGGAGCGGTGAAGATCGCTCGATTCAGCTACCAGGAGTCCATCCGCTACGGCATCGTCGATGACGGTGAACTCGTGGTGCTCGCCGGCGACCCGATGTTCGCCGGGTTCGAGACGACGGGGGAGCGCGTTCCGCTGGGCGAGGTCGCCCTGCTCGCGCCGGTCATCCCGCGCTCGAAGGTCGTCTGCATCGGCAAGAACTACCACGATCACGCGGCCGAGATGGGCGGCGAAGCCCCCGCTGAGCCCCTGATGTTCCTCAAGCCGAACACCTCGGTCATCGGGACGGGCGACGTGATCGTGCGCCCCACGAGCCTGACCTCGCACACCGACTACGAGGGCGAACTCGCCGTCGTCATCGGCCGCATCGCCAAGAACGTCCCCGCCGAGCGCGCGAGCGAGTACATCTTCGGTTACACCGTCGCCAACGACGTCACGGCGCGCGACCTGCAGCGTTCCGACGGGCAGTGGTCGCGGGCGAAGGGCTTCGACACGTTCTGCCCTGTCGGCCCCGTCATCGAGACCGACCTCGATCTCGACGCCGCCGCGATCACGACGCGCGTCAACGGCGAGGTGCGTCAGCAGGGGCCGGTCTCCGACATGATCCACGGCATCGGCGCACTCGTCGCGTACGCCTCGGCGGTGTTCACCCTGCTCCCGGGAGACCTGATCCTCACCGGCACCCCGGCGGGCGTCGGTCCCTTCGACGCCGGCGACACGATCGAGATCGAGGTCAGCGGCATCGGGGTGCTGCGCAACACCGCGCGCGATGCCTGACCTCGCCGCGCCGGCGGGCATCGACCTCGCCGCCGCTCAGCGCCGCACGGTGCGGGTGCTGGCGGCGGGACAGGTGCTCACCGGTGTGGCGTTCGGCGCGACGCTGTCGCTCGGCGCTCTTCTGGCCGCCGACCTCTCGGGGCAAGAGGCGCTGTCAGGTTTCGCCACGGCGGCGGTCACGCTCGGTGCGGCGTTGACGGCGATCCCGCTCGCGCGCCTGGCGGGGCGCCGCGGTCGGCGGGTCGCCCTCACCACGGGGAACGTCGCGGCCCTGATCGGAATCGTCGTCGTCATCGCCGCGGCGGGTCTTCGGCTCTTCCCGCTGCTGCTCGTGGGGATCGCGCTCATCGGTGCCGGCAACGCCGCGACCCTGCAGTCGCGCTTCGCCGCCACCGACCTCTCGAGCACCGCCCGCCGCGGCCGCGACCTGGCGACGGTGGTGTGGGCGACCACCGTCGGCGGGGTCGTGGGGCCCCTGCTCCTCGCGCCGGGGGAGCTGATCGGGGCGAGCGTCGGCATGCCGCGCCTGACCGGCGCCTACCTCTTCTCGTTCGCCGCCCAGGTCTGCGCGTTCGCGCTGTACGTGCTGGTCCTGCGCCCCGACCCGCTGCTGCTCGCTCAACGTCTCGACCGCGAGAAGACGGCATCCGCCTCCGCCCCCGCTCCGCAGGCCGACCGCCCCGGCCTCGCCCGCTTCGCTATGCTGGCCGTCGCCGCCTCGCACGTGACCATGGCATCGGTGATGGCGATGACGCCGGTGCATCTGTCGCACATCGTGGCTCCGGATGCCGTGACCCTCGCCGTCGGTGTCACGATCGCCGCGCACGTGTTCGGCATGTACGGGCTGTCGCCGGTGTTCGGCGCCCTCGCCGATCGATTCGGCCGCATCCGCGTCATCGTGCTCGGGCAGGTGCTGCTGGCGGCTTCGCTCGCCGTCGCCGCCACGATGCCGGATTCGCAGGCGGGGGTGTTGGTCGCGCTCGTGCTGCTGGGGCTGGGCTGGAGCGCGGCAACCGTGTCGGGCGCGGCGCTGCTCACCGAGGCGACCCCGCTCGCGCTCCGTCCGCGTCGACAGGGCCGCAGTGACACCCTCATGACCGCGTGCGCGGCGGTGGGATCGGTGCTCGCCGGCCTGATCCTCGGGGCGGTGGGCTACGACGGCCTGGCGCTCTGGGCTCTGGTCCCGGTGTCGACGGTCTGCCTCGGCGCCGTCCTCCTGCGCCGGACCCGCACCCCCGCGTGAGTCGCCGGAATCCGTCGCTTCGGAGAGCCCCGAAGCGACGATCTCTGGCGACTCCCGCGCGACGCGCGGGAGCGCCGGGGCGCGGTCAGATCGCGTAGACCAGGCCGTCGAACGGGGACAGGTCGGAGGCATTGCGCACGCCGAGGGCGTGCAGGGCGCGGTCGACGTCGAGCTCGTCGTTGAACACGTGGAACGCCACCCGCGCGCGGCCTGCGCGTCCCGACGCCGTGATGCCGTGGGCGGTGAGCTGGGCGAGGGCTTCGCCCGTGGCATCCGGCCACGTCACGATCGCCGAGGGGCGGGCGGGGTGAGCCAGACCGAGACCGTCGCGGAAGCGCGCCGCGAGCCCGGTGGCGTGGGCGTAGATGGCGGTGATGTCGGCGTCGGCGAAGAGAGCGAGAGCGGGAGCTGCACCGACGAACGCCTGCCAGGCGGGTGACACGTCGAAGCGTCGGGCGTCGGATGCCAGCGTGCCGCCGGTGCCGTAGCACGACGACCACGGGTCGTCGCCCGAGTACCAGCCGGCCTGCACCGGACGGATCTCGCGCGCGAACTCGGGATCGATCGTGAGGAACGCCACTCCGCGGGGGCAGCACAGCCACTTGTAGGTGTGGCACACCGTCGCGTCGAACATCGTCGCGTCGATCGGAAGCCACCCCGCGGCCTGAGTGAGGTCGCAGAGGGTGCGGGCGCCCGCGCGTGCCGCGGCGGCGGCGATGCCGGCGGCGTCCGCCACCTCGCCGGTCGCCGACTGCACCAGCGAGAACGCCACGAGCCACGTGTCGGGCGAGACCGCGTCGGCGAGTTCGTGCAGGGGAGCGGTGCGCAGGCGGATGCCGCGGCCCGCGTGGACGAAGGGCGCCACGAGCGACGAGAAGTCGCCCTCGGCGCAGAGCACCTCGGCACCGTCGGGCACCGACGCGGCGATGAGCGAGACCAGCACCGAGGTCTGCGAGCCGATGGCCACGTCGCCGACGGGCGCGCACACCAAGCGGGCGAACGAGGATCGGGCCTGCTCGACGGCCAGCGACGCCGCGACGACGTCGGGACGACCGGATGCCGCGGACTCGAGGTCGGCGCGGACGGCGGCGACCGTCGCTCGCGGCGGAAGGCCGAGGGTGCAGGCGGCGAGGTAGTCGCGGCCACCGGCGAAGTGCGAGGTGAGGCTGCTCATGGGTCCAGGTTCCCGCCGAACGGGTTATTGCACCAGGGCAGGTGTTGCATGAGAAGCATCAAGAATGCTTATGTATGGGGATGAGCGAGACAGACGACGTCCTCGACGCCAACGCCCTCCGCGTCGTCAAGGCGATCGCCGACACGGGGTCGATCACCGCCGCCGCCCGCGCGCTCGGTTACAGCCAGCCCGCCGTGAGCCAGCAGTTGCGTCGGCTCGAGCGGCGCGCCGGGTTGCCGATCGTCGAGCGGGTCGGGCGCGGCATCCGGCTCACCGAGGCCGGCCTGGTGCTCGCGCGGCACGCCGCCACCGTCACCACCGCGCTCGACGCGGCCGCCGGCGACCTCGCCGAGCTGCGGGGCCTCCGCGCGGGGCGCGTGCGCATCGCGGCGTTCCCCTCTGCCTCGTCGACGGTCGTGCCGCGCGTGATCGCCGCGGTCACCGCCCGGCGTCCGGGAGTCTCGATCAGCTTCATCGAGGCCGAGCCGCCCGAAGCCATCTCCGCCGTGCGCGAGAACCGCGCCGACATCGCCCTGACCTACAGCTACCCGGGTGATCGGCGCGAACACCTGGAGTCCGCGGCATCCGGACTCTCGGCGCGGGTGATCGGCGACGACGACACCGTCGTGGTCGTGCCCATCGGGCACCCCGCCGCCGCACACGACCCGATCGATCTGTCGCGGCTCGCGGGGGAGCGCTGGATCGCGGGCTGCCCGCAGTGCCGCGGACACCTGCTCGAGGCCTGCGGGCGGGCCGGATTCACGCCGGACATCGCGTTCGAGACCGACAACTTCATCGCGGTCGAAGCCCTCGTCGCCCAGGGGGTCGGCATGGCGATCCTGCCGCGCATGGCCGTGGTGTCGCTGCCCCTGCTCGCCGGAATCGCCGCTCCCCGTCTGCCGGCCGCCGAGGCGCGCACCCTGCACGTGGTCACCGCGCGGGGAGCGGAGCACGTTCCCGCCGTGGGGGCGGCTCTCGAGGTGATGACCGACGTGCTCGCCGATCACCTCCGTCTCTCGGGAACCGGCACCGCCCGCCGGTAGGATCGAGGCGATGTCTGCCACGCCTGATCCCCGCACCACGACCGCCTCCGGCGCCGACGTTCGCGTCCGCTTCTGCCCGTCTCCGACGGGTCTGCCGCACGTAGGTCTCATCCGCACCGTCCTGTTCAACTGGGCCTACGCCCGGCACAACGGCGGCACACTCGTCTTCCGCATCGAAGACACCGACGCCGCGCGCGACAGCGAGGAGAGCTACCAGCAGCTGCTCGAGGCGCTGCGGTGGATGAACATCGACTGGGACGAGGGCGTCGAGGTGGGCGGCCCCCACGCGCCGTACCGGCAGTCCCAGCGTCACGACATCTACCGTGAGGTGCTCGACAAGCTCATCGCGGCCGGGGCCGTCTACGAGAGCTACTCCACCGCCGACGAGATCGACGCGCGCAACGCGGCCAACGGTCGGGCGAAGCAGCTCGGCTACGACAACTACGACCGCGACCTCACCGACGAGCAGAAGGCCGTCTTCCGCGCCGAGGGGCGCGAGCCCGCGTGGCGCGTGCGCGTGCCCGACGAGGACCTCACCTACGTCGACCTCATCCGCGGCGAGGTGACGTTCCCGGCCGGATCGTTCCCCGACTTCGTGGTCGTCCGCGCCGGCGGCATCCCGCTGTACACGTTCGTGAACCCCGTCGACGACGCCCTCATGGGCATCACCCACGTCATCCGCGGCGAGGACCTCATGCCCTCCACCGCTCGCCAGCTCGCGCTCTACCGCGCGCTGCTCGACGCCGGCGTCACCGACTACGTTCCGCGCTTCGGACACATGCCGCTCGTGCTGGGAGAGACCGGCAACAAGAAGCTCTCCAAGCGCGACCCGCAGGCCGACCTGTTCCTGCAGCGCGAGAAGGGCTTCATCCACGAGGGCCTGCTCAACTACCTGTCGCTGCTCGGATGGTCGCTCGCGAGCGACCGCGACGTGTTCTCGCTCGACGAGATGATCGCCGCGTTCGACATCGCCGACGTCAACCCCAACCCGGCGCGCTTCGACCAGAAGAAGGCCGAGGCGATCAACGGCGACCACATCCGCCTGCTGGATGCCGATGACTTCGCGTCGCGGATCGTCCCCTACCTCGCGGGTGCAGGTCTCGTCGCTGAGCAGCCGAGCGAGGAGCACCGCGCGATCATCGCGTCGGCAGCTCCCCTCGTGCAGGAGCGCGTGCAGCTGCTCGGTGAGGTGCCGGGCATGCTCGGGTTCTTGTTCGTCTCCGACGTGGAGTACGCCGAGGACGCCCTGAAGGGCCTTCCGGCCAACGCGGGCGAGGTGCTGGTCGCCTCGGTCGCCGCCCTCGAGCTCGTGCCCGAGTCCGCCTTCACCACCGAGGCCGTGCAGGCGGCGTTGTCCAGCGCTCTGGTCGACGAGCTGGGGCTCAAGCCCCGCGTCGCCTACGGCCCCCCGCGCGTCGCCCTCACGGGCCGCCGGGTGTCGCCGCCGCTGTTCGAGTCGATGGAACTGCTCGGCAAGGCCGACACCCTCCGCCGCCTCGGCGCCCTGGTGCAGCACCTGGGCTGAGCGGAGCGGCCCGCGCGACGCGCGCGGGCCGGCCCCGTTTTGGCACTCGGGCCGACGTCGCGTAAGCTTGTCCCTCGGCACGAGTTACGGCTCACCGCCTTGGGGTATGGTGTAATTGGCAACACGGCGGTTTCTGGTTCCGTTGTTCTTGGTTCGAGTCCAGGTACCCCAGCAAGACGAAAAGCCCCGGTCATCGCGTATGTTGCGAAGAGTCGGGGCTTTCGCTTTCTTCCCGCCCCGACGTGACGCCGCACTCGCGAAGGGGCACGCCGCATGAACCGAACCACACCGCCACCCCCGCGGCCTCCGTCGGCGCAGCAGCGGCGCCGACGCAGGGAGCAGCTCGCGACGTGGATCACCCTGTCGGTGGTCGTCGTCATCTGCGCGGCCGTCGGCGTCGGCGCGTACGCGATGGCGAACTCCTGGTGGGTCGTCGAGGATCCCGCGCCGTCGGCCGACCAAGAGCTGTCGGACGGACAATCCCGATTCGACCGCGCCGGGACCGACTTCTTCAACCGCCAGCGCGCCGTCGTGATCGATCTGACGACCTCGGCGTCGGCCAGCGACCTGGGGCTCCCCGCCGACGCGGACACCCCGGTAGAGGCCCTCGTGCCGCTCACGGTGACGGTGCGGGCCGACGGGGAGTCCCTGGATTTCTCGGGCGTGACGTGGTTCGCGCTTGCGACGGGCGGCGATCGTCTGTCGGCGGTGAGCGTGCAGCCGGCCTCGAGCACGACGTGGGTCAGCATCCGCGCCGACCTCGAGCAACGGGCGGCGCAGTGGGGATGGTCCGAAGCCGACGTCGCCACCCTCGCGCAACAAGTCGGCGACGCGGCCCGCGCCGAGGGCCAGGCGACCACGGCGAGCCTGCCGCCCGCGCCCCTCGGCAGCATCACGGTCTCGGCCCACGTCGCGGTCGACGCCGACGGGCGACTCTCGTTGCAGTACGTCTTCGCCCGCTGATCGGGCGAGGGTCGCGTGCGGCGCGAGGAACGGCATCCGGTCTCGCGTGGGGGAGATCGGCACTCGTCGGGTCGCGTCATCCAAGAAGCGACGCGCGAGCGGTCGTGACGAGCGAGAATGGTGCCATGGGCCTTTTCGTGCAGCGTCCCGAAGAACCGAGCGAGTGGGCGGGCCTTCCCGGCGAGCCCCAGCGGCCGCGCAGTCGGGCCGAGGTCCTGCCCGACGACGCTCCACTCGACGTCGCGTCGCCCGCTCTGCTCGGGCTCGGTGAGACGTCGATCTCGTCCATCGAGATCCCGGTGACCGCCGTCGACGACAGCACGTCGCCGGAGGAGTAGGGGGCGCGTTCCTCGGGGGTGAGCATGGCTTCGCTACGATCCCCTCAGTGCCCGCGTCGACGGGCCGGAGCCGGAAGCAGGTCACCCGTGAAGCGTTGGTCCCTCGTCGTCGCTGTCGTCGCCCTCCCGCTGCTGGTCGCGGGATGCACTCCCTCCGCGTCGGGCGACACGCCGGTGACGGGCTCGAGCGCGAGTCCCGCGGCGTCCATCGGTTCGCAGGCGCTTCCGCCAACGGTCGTCTCGCCCGGAGAACTCGACACCCGCGATGCGACGGTCGTCGTGGCGACCGCTCTCGTGCTCGCGGTGCCCGACGGCACCGAAGCCGAGTGGAGTGGGACGACGGCCGATCCCACGATCGCCGAGTTCTCGGCCGGCGGAGCGTCGGAGGGCGCCGTCTTCCGCCCGGGGTTCGAGGCGCGCAAGGTGGGCACCACGACCGCGACGCTCACCGGCCCCGACGGCCAGCAGATCGCGTTCACGATCTCGGTCGTCGCTCCCTGACGGGGAAGCACGCGCGAAAACTCCGTCCGGGTACGTGCCTCACCGCGGGGTCCTCAGCGGGTGTTCGTGAGCCGCGCGGCCATTCCCTCGAGCAGAAGGTCGATGCTCATCTGCAGCTGCGTGTCGTCGAAATCGACGAGGTCGGCTCGAGCGAAGCGTCGAAGGGCCGGGAGGTGTGCGCTCTCCGCCTCGTCGAGTGCGAGACGCAGTTCCGGAACCTGCGGGTGCCCCGACGGCTGCTGCGCGATGAGTTGCTCGCGCGCCAGAGCGCCGGCCATGCTGGTGAGCGCCGCCAGACTACGGGCGGCGGTCTCGTCATCGAAACCGGCCTCCGTCATGATGCGCAGGGTGCGATCGACGGGCTCGAGGAGCGCGACGTTGGCAGCCGTGAGGCGCACGTACACGCCGAGACCCTTGGCGGCGAGCACGGCACCGTGCATCGACAGCGCCAGGAGTCGACACGCTTGCCGCCAATCGGCATCCGGGGGAAGAGCAAGGGTGCCGAAGTTCCCGGTGAACGCCTCGAAGGCCACAGCCTGTCGAAGGGCGCCCACGTCGCTGACGTGATGATGCACCGCCGCGCGGTCGACGCCGAGTCGGTCGGCGACGGCCTTGACGGTGATCGTCTCCGCGTCCAGGTCTCGCGCCGCCTCGACGATCCGGGCCGCGGTGAGTCCGGCGCGGGTGCCGCGCCCGCGCCGAGGCCCGTCCGGGGTCGTCTCGTCGTCGGTCACCCGTCCATCCTAGGCGTCGACGATTGTATTCACGTGCGTGAATACATACTCTGAGCATGGTCGTCTCACTGGGGGACGCCGCCTCAACAGAAGGAGAACGCAATGGCCGGGACATCGGGACACGTGACCGCCGACAGCACCATCGGCTCATGGTTGGAGCATCCCGTCGGCGGCCCGCTGATCCGCGGACTCCTTCGGGAGTCCGGAGTGGGCGATGACGCGCTGGGTCCCGTCCGGGGACTCCCGCTGCAGCAGCTCGTGACGATGAGTCAGGGCAAGATGCCGCAATCCGTGGTCGACGATCTGGTCTTGCGCGCGAACGACGGGGTCGTTCCGCCGTCGGGGGACTCGGCGGGATGGGTGGAGAAGATCACGCCGGGTCGATTCGCGGGGAAGACGATCGTCGTCACCGGTGCCGCCGGCGGGATCGGTCGTGCGACGGCCGTGCGCATCGCGCGAGAGGGTGGTCGGGTCGTGGCGGTCGACATCAGCGGCGACCGGCTCGCCGAGACCGCGGCCGCCGCCGAGGGTGCCGAGATGGTCGTCGTCGCGGGAGACATCACGCGGCAGCAGGACATCGACGAGATCGTCGCAGCCGCCGGGGACCGCATCGACGGCCTGGCGAACGTCGCCGGCATCAACGACGACTTCTCGCCTCTGCACGAAACCAGTGACGAGATGTGGGATCGAGTGATCGGCATCAATCTCACCGGGGGCTTCAAGCTGTCACGCGCCGTCATTCCGCTCATGCTCGCAGCGGGGTCCGGAGCGATCGTGAACGTCACTTCCGAGGCGGGGCTCCGAGGCAACGCCTCCGGGAACGCGTACACGGTGTCCAAGCACGGCGTGATCGGTCTGACGCGGAGCGTCGCGTTCATGTACGGGCCGCAGGGGCTGCGCGTCAACGCGGTCGCACCGGGCGGCGTCGCCACCGGCATCCCGATGTCCGCCCACCCCTCTGTGGCGGGATCCGCCCGCCTGGCGCCGTTCCAGCAGGCGATCCCGACGATCGCCACCGCCGAGAAGCTCGCCGCGTCCATCACGTTCCTGCTCAGCGACGACGCGGTGAACATCAACGGGGCGATCCTGCCCTCCGACGGCGGGTGGTCGGTGCAGTAGTCGCCCGTGTCGAGGGGACGGGTGCCCGCGGAGCGCGCAGACCCGCCTCCTCGACATCCGGCTCGGGCGGCCCGCGACGTTCCTCGCGTCGGTACGGACCTGGATGCCGCGGAGTATTGCTGTGTGTTGTTTCGTGTTGTATCGTGTGGGAATCTTCGAAGGAGATCCCGTGTACGCAATGGAGCGCCAGCAGCTCATCGAGCGCGAACTGCGCGAGGTCGGACGCGTCAGCGTCATCGACCTGGCCCGCCGCTTCGACGTGACGACCGAGACCGTGCGTCGCGACCTCGACCGCCTCGAGGGCACCGGATCTCTGCGCCGCGTGCACGGCGGGGCGGTCGGTATCGACCGGGCCAGCACGGCGGAGTCCTCGCTCACCGAGCGGCGTGAGCGCCGCGGTGACGCCAAGCGCGCGATCGCCGCCGAGGCGGCCGGCCTTCTCGGAGCGGACTTCCGCGGGTCGATCTTCCTCGACGGCGGAACGACGCCCGCCGCCGTGGCCGCGATGCTCCCCGCCGCGCTCGACGCCGGCTCCGGGGTCGAGGTCGTCACCCACTCGCTCGAGGCGGCGCACCTGCTCGCGGGCGAGGAGCGTCTCTCGCTCACCACCATCGGCGGACGGGTACGCGGGGTGACCGCCGCGGCCGTCGGTGCGCACACCGTTCGCACCATCGGCCAGCTGCGCCCCGATATCGCCTTCGTCGGCACGAACGGTCTGAGCGCCGGCTTCGGGCTCAGCACGCCCGATCCCGACGAGGCCGCCGTCAAGACCGCCATCATCCAGTCGGCCCGTCGCGTCGTGCTCGTCGCCGACGCGGCCAAGTTCGGAGAGGAACTGCTCGTGCGTTTCGCCCGACTCGACGAGATCGATGTGCTCGTCACCGACGCGGCCCCGCCCGCCTCGCTCGCGGAGGCCCTGGCCGACGCCGACGTCGAGGTGCGTGTCGCATGATCGTCACCCTGACCGCCAACCCCTCGGCCGACCGCGCCGTGGTGCTCTCCGACGCCCTCGCCCCCGGTGAGGTACAGCGCGCGCTGTCGTCCCGCGAAGACGCCGGCGGCAAGGGCGTCAACGTCGCCCGCGTGGTCACGGCGGCCGGAGCCCCCGCGCGCGCCGTCGTCCCCGTCAACGCGCACGACCCGTACCGGATGCTGCTCGAAGACACCGCCATCGCCCTCGACCTGGTCGAGGTCGCGGGGCGTGCCCGAGCCAACCTCACCATCACCGACCCGGCGGGCGAGACCACCAAGCTCAACCTGCCGGGTGCCGAGCTGTCCGGCGCCGAAGCCGAGGCCCTGGTCGCCGGCGTCGTCGCCGCGGCCGAGGGCGCCACGTGGCTCGTGCTCGCCGGATCGCTGCCGCCGGGCGTTCCGGCCTCGTTCTACGCCGATCTCATCACCGCGGTCCGCGTGCGCTGGGGCGCCGCCGCTCCGCGCGTGGCGGTCGACGCCTCGGGGCCGGCCCTGGCCGCGGTGGTCGCCACCGCCCGTCCCGACCTCATCAAGCCCAACCACGAAGAGCTCGCCGAGCTCGTCGGCGAAGACGCCGCCGGCGACGCCGATGTGCTCACCGAAGCGACCCGACGCGCACGCACGCTCGTGCCCGAGCGGGTGGCATCCGCCCTCGTGACCCTCGGGGCCGACGGCGCCCTGCTGTTCACGGCCGACGGCGCGTGGCGCGGTCGCGCCCCCCGAATCCAGGTCGCCAGCACGGTCGGCGCGGGCGACAGCTCGCTCGCCGGCTACCTGCTGGCCGACCTCGAGGGAGCCTCGGCTCCCGACCGTCTCGCGCGGAGCATCTCGTACGGCGCCGCCGCCGCGACCCTGCCGGGGACTCAGGCCCCGACACCGGCCGATCTGCCCGCGGGAACGATCGCCGTCTCCGACTTCTCCACCCACACCGCAACATCCTGACCACGGAGGTCACCAGACAATGTCCGACATCATCACCGCGGAGCTCGTCACCCTCGACGCGCCCCTGGGCACCGACAAGCAGTCGGTGATCCGTGCCCTGGCCGAGCGCGTCGTCGCGCAGGGTCGCGCGACCAGCGCCCAGGAACTCTTCGACGACGCCTGGGCCCGTGAGCAGAAGGACGAGACCGGCCTGCCCGGCGGCATCGGAATTCCGCACGCCCGCAGCGCCTCGGTCACCGAGCCGACCCTCGCGTTCGCGCGTCTGACGCCCGGGGTCGACTTCGGCGCCCCCGACGGCCCCGCCGACATCGTGTTCCTCATCGCCGCGCCCGCCGGTGCCGACGAGGCGCACCTGGCGGTGCTGTCGCAGCTCGCGCGGAGCCTCATGAACAACGACTTCATGTCGGGCCTGCGCGCCGCGCAGACGCCCGCCGACGCCGTGCGCATCATCACGGATGCCGTGACCCCGGCCCCCGCCGCGTCGGCCCCCGCCGCAGCACCTGCCGCCGCGGCAGCCCCCGCCGCCACGCGTGCCGAGACCCGTGCCGCGGGCCGCACGAAGAAGATCGTGGCGGTCACCGCGTGCGCCACCGGCATCGCCCACACCTTCATGGCCGCCGACGCGCTCACCGCCGCCGGCGCCGAGACCGAGGGCGTCGAGCTGATCGTGGAGCCGCAGGGCTCGAGCGGCTACAAGGCCCTGCCGCAGAGCGTCATCGACGACGCCGACGCCGTGATCTTCGCGGTCGACGTCGACGTGCGCGAACCCCAGCGCTTCGCGGGCAAGCCCGTCGTGCGCGCCGGCGTCAAGCGCGGTATCGAGCAGCCGAAGCAGCTCATCGCCGAGGCCCTCGCCGCCAGCGACAACCCGAACGCCGCGCGCGTGCAGGGCGGTGCCGCCGGTGCGGGTGCCGCCGAGGCCCCCATCGCCCAGCAGTCGGTCGGCCGCCGCATCCAGCGGTGGCTGCTGACCGGTGTCAGCTACATGATCCCGTTCGTCGCCGGTGGCGGTCTGCTGATCGCCCTCGGGTTCCTTCTCGGCGGGTACCAGGTCACGCAGAACGCGGCCAACGTCATCATCCAGAACTCGCTGTGGGATCTGCCGACCGAAGGCATCACGTCGTCGTTCGGCCCGCTGGGCCAGTACCTCGGCTCGGTCGCGTTCATGATCGGGTCGACCTCGATGGGCTTCATCGTGGCCGTGCTCGCGGGCTTCATCGCCTACGCGATCGCCGATCGCCCCGGCATCGCCCCGGGCTTCGTCGCCGGTGCCGTCGCCGTGCTCATGAACGCCGGCTTCATCGGCGGCATCATCGGTGGTCTGCTCGCCGGTTTCATCGCCTGGTGGCTCGGTCGCTTCGACGCCCCGCGGTGGCTGCGCGGCCTCATGCCGGTGGTAATCGTGCCCTTCCTCGGCTCGATCTTCGCCTCGGGGCTGATGATCCTCTTCCTCGGACGCCCGATCGCCTCGCTCATGGCCGCCCTCACCGAGGGCCTCACCGGCCTCGCGGGCAGCGGTGCCGGCGCGATCGTGCTGGGCGTGATCCTCGGCCTCATGATGTGCTTCGACCTCGGTGGCCCGGTCAACAAGGTCGCCTACGTCTTCGCCACCACGGGCCTCGCCGCCGCCACCCAGTCCAACACCACGCCGTACCTGATCATGGCCGCGGTCATGGCCGCGGGCATGGTGCCGCCGCTCGCGATGGCGCTGGCATCGACCGTGCTCGCCCGCGGCCGGTTCACGCCGGTCGAGCGTGAGAACGGCGCCGCAGCGTGGCTGCTGGGTGCTTCGTTCATCTCCGAGGGCGCGATTCCGTTCGCCGCCGCCGACCCGCTGCGCGTCATCCCCGCCTCGATGGTGGGCGGTGCGATCACCGGTGGACTCAGCATGATCATCGGCGTGCAGTCGTTCGCCCCGCACGGCGGCGTGTTCGTGTTCTTCGCGATCAACCCCTTCTGGGGTTTCGCGCTCGCAATCGCGTTGGGTACGGTCGTGACGGCGCTGATCGTCGTCGCGCTCAAGCGCATCGGCGCTCAGAAGGACCCGTCCGTCGCCGAGACCGCTCCCGCGGCCACGGTCGCCGCGTAATACCCCCGTCGAATCGAGAGGATTCACCATGGCAGAACGTCAGGCCACCATCGCCAGCGCCTCGGGCCTCCACGCCCGTCCCGCGAAGCTCTTCGTGCAGGCCGTGCAGGAGAAGAAGATCCCCGTCACGATCGCAGCCGAGGGCGGTGCCGACCTCAACGCCGGCAGCATCCTCTCGCTCATGGGCCTGGGTGCCGGTCACGGCACCGTCGTGACCCTGAAGGCCGAGGGCGACGGCGCCGAGCAGGCGCTCGACGAGCTCGTCGCTCTTCTCGAGACCGACCTCGACGCGCAGTAAGCACCGCGCTTCACAACACCGGATGCCACGGGCCCCAGGGCTCGTGGCATCCGGTGTTTCGCGTACGGGTGGCGGGCCGAACTCCTGAGTTTCGCCGGTCGGTGCGGGCTGTCGGACGCCGAAGGGCGCGGGCGCGCGGATTGTACAGGAGTGTGGCCCGGTCCGAGCCTCAGACGTCGAGAGTGTCGCCCGGCTGCAGATCGACGAACGATCCGCCGTTCTGCTCAGCGGCCCAGGTGAGGCGCGCGGCGCCCATCTGCTTGCCCGCCGTCGACAGGGTCATGTCATGGGTGGCGAACACACGGTCGGGCTTGACGTCGAGGACGAAGTCGATGGCGTCGCCGATCTTCAGCCACGGGGCACCGACGGGCGCGGCCAGGAGCTGCACCTTCGAGCGCTTCGGGACGGCGTACGAATCGCCGGGGTAGTACAGCGCGTCGTTGACGAGCACGCCGACGTTGTCGACGTTCGGGATCGACTCGTGGATTACCGCGTGCGTCCCGCCGAAGAACTCCAGGTGGAAGGGGCCCACGTCGAGGCGATCGCCGGGGGACACCGCGATGATGTCGAAGCCCGCAGCCGCGTGCACCACGCCCTCGGGACCGTAGATCGGAACGCCGGGGTGGGCCTTCTGCAGGCGCGTGAGGTGATCGGCCGTCCAGTGGTCGGCGTGTTCGTGGGTGATCACGACGCCGACGAGACCGACGAGGTCTTCGAGCGGCGAGGTGAAGCTCCCGGGGTCGACGACGAGGGTGTGTCCCGACTCGACGAGGACCAGGGCGGCGTGTTCGTGCTTCGTGAGGCGCATGCTCCCAGTGAACTCCGCGACCGCGCGGGCGGCAACCGCTGGCGGGGGAGGCGAAGTCGGGCTATCGGCTCTTCCGCCCGCCGCGTTCTCGCGGTACCGTGGCCGGACACGCCCGGGAATTCGGTGGTTCCGGCCCCGATTTTGCGTGCGCGCAATTCGTGGTGCATACTTGAACGGTTGCGAAGCGGCCCCATCGTATAGCGGCCTAGTACGCTGCCCTCTCACGGCGGTAACGCGGGTTCGAATCCCGCTGGGGTCACCACAGAGAAAAAGGCTCCGACCATGTGGTCGGGGCCTTTTTCGTGTCTCGGTTTCTTGCGCCTCGGTGGCGCGCCCGCGCGGCTCCGGGCCTGAACCCGTCTCAGTCCTCGCTCGCGGCGCGGCGCCGACGCACCAGGCGACGCGTCCCCCAGACCACGGCGAAGACGACTCCCGCGACGGCGATCCACGGCAGCAGGAACCCCAGGCCGATGACGACGCCGTTCAGCGTCGCGACGAGGCCGTTCCAGCCGGCGATGAGCCCGTCGCCGAAGCCGGCGGGGTCGGCGGTGACGGATGCCGCGGGCTCGGTCAGTTGCACGCTCAGCGTCGACATCGCCACCTGCGACTCGACCGACTGCAGCACCTGCCGGTCGCTGTCGAGTTGCGCCTGACGCTCCGCGAGTGCGGACTCCGCGGTGATGAGGTCGGACACCGATGCCGCTTGGGCGAGAAGTTCGGTGAGGCGCGCCACCGAGGCCTCTCCGGCCGACACTCGGGCACGCAGGTCGACGGCTTGCTCGGTCACGTCGGAGCGGGTGACGCTCGTCGCCGTGACCTCGCCGACCTCGCGGAGGCCGTCCATCACCGAGGTGAGGGTGTCGGCGGGTACGCGCACGGTGATCCAGCCCGACGACGTCGGCGACACCGCGGCGGAGCCGTCGATCGGCAGGCCGATCGCGCCTCCGCCCAGCTGCGACGACTCGACGTATCCGCCGACGCTCGTCGCCGTGGCCGAGATCGTGTCGATCGCCGCGGTGAGATCGTCGACCTCCACGGTGCTCGACCCGGTCGCGACGATGTCCCGGGTGCCCGCGTCTCGAGTGCCCGCGTCGAGTGCGACCGAGGAGTCTCCCGCTGCGCCCGACCCCGCGGCCGCCTCCTGCCCCGGGGCTGCGGGCGCACTGTCGGCGCTTCCGGCGTCGAACCGTTCGCCGGCCCACGGGGCGCCCTCTGCCGCGCCGGAGCCGGCCGCCGCCGACCCGCCGGAGCTCTGGGAGGTGGTCAGGGTGGGGCCGACCACGGCCGCGATCACCACGACGACGGCGGCCGCGCCGACCCCCGTCCAGATACCGCGACGGCGTCGGCGCACGCGGTCGCGCTCATGGCCGATGCGCGCGAAGACGGCGTTCTCGATGGCATCCACGCGATCCGCGGGAAGCGAGGGCAGGGTGGGGCTGGTCATGGGGTCTCGGTCTCCATCGCGGTGGCGCGTACCCGGGAGCGGATACGGGAGAGGCGGTTGCGCACGGTGCCGTGGGATACGCCGAGCTCCGCGGCGGCGGCCTCGTAGCCGTACCCCTCCGCGGCGCACAGGCGGAAGACCTCGCGGTCCAGCTCGCTCAGGCGGTCGACGGCCGTGAGGATGGCCGCCACCGTCTGGGCCTCCACGACCTGCGCCTCGACGTCGACCACCGAGGGAATCTCGTCGTCGAGCGCCGCGTGCGATCCGTGGCGCCGACGCGCGCGCAGGCGGTTCTGCGCCTGCAGCCGACACACCGTCGCGAGCCAGGGGAGGAGCGATGCCCCCTCCAACCGCAACGACGGGATCTTCCGCCACGCGACGACGAACGTCTCTTGCACGACGTCCTCCGCGTCGCTCGCGTCGCCCACCAGGCCGAAGGCGATCCAGTACACCGGACGCGCGTACGCGCGGTACAGCTCGCGGTACGCGACCTCCGACCCGCCGGCGGCGCGCGCCACGAGGGCCCTGTCGTCGATGACGTCGTGGGTCATGGCATCCGTCCCGCTCCCGGTCGATTCCCGTGAGCACTCTCTCACTGAGAGGTGTCCGCCCGCGCGTGATCGTCTCGCATCCGGTGGGGACGAGGGGCGGAGCCGCGGTCGGGCACCGGATAGAATCGAGCGTTTCCCCGACGAAAGGCCCCGCCATGGAGCTGCAGCTCGACCCCGTCTTCCAGACGGTCACCCTGGTGGTCCTGGTGCTGATCCTGGTCGCCGACCTGCTCATCATCCTCAAGCGCCCGCACATCCCCGCGGCGAAGGAATCGACGCTGTGGGTCGTGTTCTACGTCACGCTCGCCCTGATCTTCGCGGGTGTGCTGTGGATCGTCGCCGGGGGAGAGGTCGCCGGGCAGTTCGTCGCGGGGTGGCTGACCGAGTACAGCCTGTCGATCGACAACCTCTTCGTGTTCGTGCTGATCATGGGGCAGTTCGCCGTGCCCCGGCGCTATCAGCAGGAGGTGCTGATGGTGGGCATCATCATCGCGCTCATCCTGCGCGGGGCGTTCATCCTCGTGGGCGCCACGATCATCGAGAACTTCAGCCCGATCTTCTACCTCTTCGGCGCCTTCCTGGTCTACACCGCGATCCGGCAGGCGTTCCCCGGCTCCGATCACGACGGCGACTCGCAGAAAGAGAACCTCATCGTGCGGACGCTGCGCCGCGCCCTGCCGATGAGCGACGCGTACGACGGCAAGAAGATCGTCACGCGCGTCGACGGCAAGAAGCTGTTCACCCCGATGATCATCGTCTTCGTCGCGATCGGCGTCACCGATCTGCTGTTCGCGATCGACTCGATCCCGGCGATCTTCGGCATCACCCAGAGCCCGTTCATCGTCTTCACCGCGAACCTCTTCGCGCTGATGGGTCTGCGCCAGCTCTACTTCCTGCTCGGCGACCTGCTCGATCGCCTCAAGTACCTGCACTACGGGATCGCGTTCATCCTGGCATTCATCGGCGTGAAGCTCGTCTTCCACGCGATGCACGTCAACGAGCTGCCCTTCCTCAACAACGGCGAGCCGATCGAATGGGCGCCGGAGATCTCGACGTGGGTGTCGCTCGCCGTGATCATCGTGTCGATGGCGGTCGCCACCGTCGCCAGCCTGATCGCCGCCCGTCGCGAGCCCGCCGCCGTCGGCGCACAGGATGCCGCGGCCGACGTCGCCGACGAGAAGGGCACCCCGACGACGGTGGAGCACCCCGAGCGCGACTGACGTTCCGCCTCGCACGCTCTCCTGGGCACACGCGTCAGCCCCGAGGCGGGCGTGTCCCACTTCGTGCAGGTGAACGCCGGTCTTTCTGCACCAAGTGGGACATCACGCGCGAGGCTGGGGCGGCGCTCTGTGGCGTATTCCACTTTGTGCGGGTGGATGAGTGATTTCCTGCACGAAGTGGGACACGGTGTCGCTCCGGGGCGCTCAGAACGCGCGGAGGTTCGCGTGCAGGCCGCCGTCGACGTACTCCTCGCGCAGAATGCCGCGCCGACGCAGGATCGGGACCAGGTCGTCGAGCACGCGGTGCACGGTGACCGGGTGCAGGTCGCCCCACAGCAGCACGCCGTCGTTGCCCCAGGTGCCGAGCTCTTCGATGCGGTCGGCGAACTCGTCGGCCGTCCCCACGAAGCCGCTGCCGTCGTTCAGTCGTCCGAGGCGTGCGTGGGCGCCCAGCAGTGTGCGCAGCGGCGCGTCGTCGTCGTGCTTCCCGACGAGTCGCCGGATGCTGCCCTCCGACACGTGCTCGCCGAAGATCGACCGGTCCAGTGGGCGGTCCAGATCGAGGGCCGTCAGATCGGTCTCGAGGTCGCTCGACTGCTTGCGGGCGATCGCGATCAGCGCCTCGTCGTCGGGGTGGGCGGATGCCGCGACCAGGCGGTCGGCTTCTTCCGGCGACGACACGAGCACGGGCTGGATGGCGAACAGGATCTTGATGTCGTCGGCCGAGCGCCCCGCGGCTTCCGCTGCGGTGTGGATGCGTCCGCGGTAGGCGCGGATGCTCGCCTCGTCGAGGGGTGCCAGCGCCAGTTGCACGTCGGAGTTGTGCCCGGCGAACGACAGGCCCCGCCCGGAGCCGCCGGGTGACACGATCGCCGGCTCGCCGTCGGTGAAGGGAACGGCGTTCAGCGGACCGTCGAAGCCGAAGTGCTCGCCGCGGTGGCGCGTGGCATGCAGTTTCGTTCCGTCGGCGTAGACGCCGCTGCCCTCGTCCTCGACGAGCGCGCCCTCACCCCAGCTGCGCCAGAGGTCCCGGATGCCGCTGAGCCACTCCTCGGCGCGGTCGTAGGCCGCATCGTGTCCGAGCTGCGGGGCGGGGGAGAAGTGCCGGGCGCTGCCGGTGTCGGTCACCACGTTCAGCCCGAGGCGGTGCCCGCTGAGGTGCTGAAGGGTCGCGAACTGCCGGGCGGCCGTGTACGGCAGGTACGCCGCCGGGTTGACCGTGGGCACGACGCCGAGGTGCCGCGTGGCGGCGAAGAGGTAGGGGGCGAGCAGCAGCGGATCGTGCTTGGGGCCGCCGAATGCGTGGCGCACGCGGAGGTCGATGGTCTCGGCACTGCCCAGCGAGGGGGCGTCTTCGATGATCAGCAGATCGAAACCCGCCTGCTCCAGGGTGCGGGCGGAGTCCTGGTAGAGCCCGGGCTCCGTCCACCGGTGGTTCCACCGCAGGTAGGGGTGGCCCCACCCATGGGGGCCGAAGCCGCGGGCGAGGAACCAGCCGAAGTGCTGCAGACGGCTCACAGCACGACCACCTCTCGCTCGACGTCCGACGAGAGCCCGGCGAGACCGTCGAGCGCCTGAGCGAGGTCGGCGAGCAGGTCGTCGATGTCTTCGATGCCGATCGAGAAGCGCAGCGTGCCCGGGAAGACCCCCGCGCGCTCGCGCTCGGCGACCGTGCGCGCGGCGTGCGAGGTGCTCTGCGGGTGCAGCACGAGCGAGCGCACATCGCCCAGGTGGGTCATGTGCGTGATCACCTCGACCGATTGCACGACGTGGCGGGCCGCTTCGAGACCGCCGCGGAGGGTCACGGTGAACACCGAGCCGCTGCCGCGCCGCAGGTAGCGCGCACCGAGCTCGTGGTGCGGGTGCGATGCCAGGCCCACGTGGTCGACGCGCTCGACCTCGGGGCGCTCCTCCAGCCACCGCGCCACGGCGAGGGCGTTCTGCGACTGCCGCTCGACGCGCAGGCTGAGGGTCTCGATGCCCTGGCCGATCAGGAAGGCGTTGAGCGGCGACGGCGAGGGACCGAACCGCGGGGCGACGCTCTCGCGGATGTAGGCCCCGCGCGCGCGTCCGCCGTGCTTCTCGGCGTAGCTCGCCCCGCCCAGGCGGTCGGTCTGCACGAGGTGGGGGAACCGGTGTCCCGAGGCCGCCGCGTCGAAGCGTCCGTCGTCGACGATGACGCCACCGAGCACGGCCCCCTGACCGGCGAGGAACTTGCTCGCCGAGTGCACGACCACGGCCGCGCCGTGCTCGAGGGGCCGCAGGAGGTACGGGGTGGTGAACGTGCTGTCCACGACGAGGGGGATGCCGTGCTGCCGCCCGATCGTCGAGACCGCGGCGATGTCGAGCACGTCGTTGCGGGCGTTGGAGAGCGTCTCGGCGAAGAAGGCGCGCGTGCGCGGGGTGATGGCATCCCGCCACGCGTCGAGGTCGGAGGCGTCGACGAAGGTCGTCTCGATCCCCAGGCGGGCGAGGTTGTCGAGCAGGAGTCCGCGGGTGCCCTCGTAGATGTGCTCCGACACGACGACGTGATCGCCGGCGCCCGCGAGCGCGAGCAGGGCGACGGTGACGGCGGCCTGTCCGCTCGAGACGAGCACGGCCTGGTCGCCGCCCTCGAGAGAGGCGAGACGCTCCTCGACCGCCTGGACGGTGGGGTTGCCCGTGCGGGTGTAGCCGAAGCCGGCGCCCGTGCCGAAGTGCTCGGCGGACTCGTCGAGATCGGCGAACGTGAAGCCGGCCGTCAGGTAGATCGGGAGCGCGCGCGGCGACGCGGACACGGTCGAGGCGCCCACGTGCACCTGTCGGGTCGAGAATCCCGGTTCTGCGTTCGCGGCCATGCGGCACGCTCCTTCCTGCGGCGTGTCGACAGGCTTTCACGCGGGGCCGGGGAGCGCCCAAACGTGCGGCGCCGTGTTACGTCGTCGACGCCGCGCGTTCTCGCTCCCGCGCCGCCGACGGCCTCGCGATCGACGCCGGCGGCGACGGCTGTGCCGGTGTCGCCGGTGGTATCGTGGCGAGGTGCGGATCGCCGGCCTCCTCCTTAGCGGCCGCGACGAGACCTTGTTCTAGGCCTTTCTCGTCGCGGAGTTCGTCGCGGGCCTCACACCCCTCCCGAGGAGAAACGCAAACCATGAGCAGCGCATCGATCGACGGCATCCGCATTCCGGATCGTCCTCGCACCCTGGCCGAGAAGGTCTGGGACGACCACCTCGTCGTCAAGGGCGAGAACGGCCAGCCCGACCTCATCTACATCGACCTGCACCTCGTGCACGAGGTCACCAGCCCCCAGGCCTTCGACGGCCTGCGCGCCGAGGGCCGGCCGGTGCGCCGGCTCGATCTGACGATCGCGACCGAGGACCACAACACCCCCACCCTCGACATCGACAAGCCGATCGCCGACCTCACCAGCCGCACGCAGATCGAGACGCTGCGTCGCAACGCGGCCGAGTTCGGCGTGCGCCTGCACTCCCTGGGCGACAAGGAGCAGGGCATCGTGCACGTCGTGGGCCCGCAGCTCGGCCTCACCATGCCCGGTGTCACCGTCGTCTGCGGTGACTCTCACACCTCCACCCACGGGGCGTTCGGGGCGATGGCGTTCGGCATCGGCACGAGCGAGGTCGAGCACGTGCTCGCCACGCAGACGCTTCCGCTCAAGCCCTTCAAGACGATGGGCATCACCGTCGAGGGCGACCTGCGCCCGGGCGTCACGGCGAAAGACATCATCCTCGCGATCATCGCCAAGATCGGCGCCAACGGCGGCCAGGGCTACGTGCTCGAGTTCCGCGGCAGCGCGATCCGGTCCCTCTCGATGGAGGGGCGCATGACGATGTGCAACATGTCGATCGAGGCCGGTGCCCGCGCCGGCATGATCGCGCCCGACGAGACGACCTTCGCCTACGTCAAGGACAAGCCGCACGCGCCGCAGGGCGCGGACTGGGACGAGGCTGTCGCGTACTGGCGCACGCTCCCGAGCGACGAGGGTGCGGTGTACGACGCCGAGGTCTTCCTCGACGCCGCCGACCTCGAGCCCTTCGTCACCTGGGGCACGAACCCCGGTCAGGGCGTGTCGCTGTCGGACGTCGTGCCGACCCCCTCCGACATCACCGATCCGAACGAGCGGGCGGCCGCCGAACGGGCACTGCAGTACATGGATCTGGCGGCGGGCACCCCCATGAGGGACATCCCCGTGGATGCCGTGTTCATGGGCTCGTGCACCAACAGCCGCATCGAAGACCTGCGCGCCTTCGCCTCGGTGATCCAGGGCCGCACCAAGGCCGAGAACGTGCGCGTGATGGTCGTGCCGGGCTCCGCGCGCGTGCGCCTCGAGGCCGAGGCCGAGGGCCTCGACAAGGTCTTCATCGACTTCGGCGCCGAGTGGCGCTTCGCCGGGTGCTCGATGTGCCTCGGCATGAACCCCGACCAGCTGGCGCCGGGCGAGCGCTGCGCCTCGACCTCGAACCGCAACTTCGAGGGACGCCAGGGCAAGGGCGGCCGCACGCACCTGGTGTCGCCGCTCGTCGCCGCGGCCACCGCCGTGCGTGGCACGCTCTCGAGCCCCGCCGACCTCGACGCGATCGCGAGCGACGGCACCCTGATCACCGGCGGTGCCGCCCGCACCGATGAGACCGTTTCGACCGGGGCGGAGGCCTGACATGGACAAGTTCACCACGCACACCGGTATCGCTGCGCCCCTGAAGCGCTCGGCCGTCGACACCGACCAGATCATCCCGGCGGTCTACCTCAAGCGCGTCACCAAGACGGGCTTCGAAGACGCCCTGTTCGCCAACTGGCGCCAGGATCCCGAGTTCCTCCTCAACCAGGACGCCTACCGTTCGGCATCCGTACTCGTCGCCGGTCCCGACTTCGGCACCGGCTCGAGCCGCGAACACGCCGTGTGGGCGCTGCGCGACTACGGGTTCAAGGTGGTGCTGAGCCCCAAGTTCGCCGACATCTTCCGCGGCAACTCGGGCAAGCAGGGCCTGGTCACGGGCGTGATCACCGAGAACGAGGTCGAGCGCATCTGGGCCGCCATCGAGGCGCAGCCCGGTATCGAGATGACCGTCGATCTGCAGGCCAAGACCGCCACGGTCGGCGACCTCCAGGTCTCGTTCGAGATCGACGATTACACTAGGTGGCGGCTTCTCGAAGGGCTCGACGACATCGGGCTCACGCTGCGTGACGAAGACAAGATCACGCAGTTCGAGGCGCGCCGCGAGGCATGGCGGCCACGGACCCTCCCGGTCCGCTGAATCCGATCGACCCGATCGGTTCGATTCGCCGCCCCTCGTCCACGAAGTGAGGTCCACCCCCCTATGAGCACACTCGTCACCGATTCCGCAGATCAGAACCCCGGACAGCCCGACTGGGAAGCGGCCGAGACCCTCACGATCCGCGGCGGTCGCCCGCTGCGCGGCACCGTCGAGGTCAAGGGGGCCAAGAACCTCGTCACCAAGGCGATGGTCGCAGCCCTTCTCGGCGGCACCACCAGCACGCTGCGCGACGTGCCCATGATCAGCGACGTGAAGGTCGTGCGTTCGCTCCTCGAGGTGCACGGCGTGACCGTGACCGAGGGCGACGAAGAGGGCACGCTGCACCTCGATCCCTCGGGCGCGGTCGCCGCGCACTTCGAAGAGATCGACGCGCACGCGGGCGCCTCGCGCATCCCGATCCTGTTCTGCGGACCGCTGCTGCACCTTCTCGGCGAGGCGCTCATTCCCGACCTCGGTGGATGCCGCATCGGCGACCGTCCGATCAACTTCCACATGGACGCGCTCCGCGCCTTCGGTGCGGTCGTCGACAAGAGCTACGAGGGCATCCGCATCACGGCCCCGAACGGCCTGCACGGAGCGAACATCACGCTGCCGTACCCGAGCGTCGGGGCGACCGAGCAGGTGCTGCTCACCGCGGTCCGCGCCAAGGGCGTGACGGAGCTGCGCAACGCCGCCATCGAGCCCGAGATCATGGATCTCATCGCGGTGCTGCAGAAGATGGGCGCGATCATCTCGTACGAGCCCAACCGCGTCATCTTCATCGAGGGCGTCGACAAGCTCGACGGCTACGACCACCGCGCGATCTTCGACCGCAACGAAGCCGCGTCCTGGGCGTGTGCGGCGCTGGCGACCGACGGCGAGATCTTCGCCAAGGGCGCCCGCCAGCAGGACATGCTGACCTTCCTCAACGTCTTCCGCAAGGCCGGCGGATGGTTCGACGTCCGCGAGGACGGCATCCTGTTCCGTCGTGGCGAATCGCTCAAGCCCGTCATGGTCGAGACCGACGTGCACCCGGGCTTCATGACCGACTGGCAGCAGCCGCTCATCGTGGCGCTCACCCAGGCGTCGGGAACCTCCACCGTGCACGAGACCGTCTACGAGAACCGACTCGGTTTCACCGAGGCCCTCAACAAGATGGGCGCCGACATCGTCGTGCACCCCAAGGGGCTGTCGAGCGCCGACCGGCGCGTCCCGCGTCGCGATCTCGAGCAGGCGGCCGTCATCAACGGCCCGACGCCCCTGCACGGGGCCGACGTCGAGGTTCCCGACCTGCGCGGCGGCTACAGCTACGTCATCGCCGCGCTGGCGGCCGAGGGCGAGTCGACGGTGCGCAACATCGGCATCATCCGCCGCGGCTACGAGAAGTTCCTCGAGAAGCTCACCGCTCTCGACGCCGACTTCCGCGTCGTGGGGTGACGGGCGTGGCCGCTTCCTCCGAGAAGAGCCGCCCGAGCGCCTTCTGGCCGCTCGCGGCGATCATCGTCCCGATCACGGGTCTGTTCGCGCGGATCGAGATCCGCGGGGCCGAGAACCTCCCTCGTGAGGGTGCGTACGTGATCGCTCCCAACCACAACTCCGAGTTCGATCCCGTGATCGTCGCGGTCGCCGTCTGGCGGCTGGGTCGGGCTCCGCGGTTCCTGGCCAAAGAGAGCCTCTTCAAGGTCCCCGTGCTGGGCGCCGCGCTGAAGGCCACGGGCATGGTGCCCGTGCCCCGCGCGTCGACCAGCGCGAACCAGTCGATGAAGGCCGCCGAGCAGATCGCGCGCGACGGCCGCGGCGTCATCGTGTACGCCGAGGGCACGCTCACGCGCGACCCCGACCTGTGGCCGATGCGAGGCAAGACCGGCGCGGTGCGCCTGGCCCTCGCCGCCGACCTGCCGCTCATCCCGATGGCGCAGTGGGGCGTGCAGCAGATCCTGCCCCGCTACGGCAAGCTGCGCTTCCCGCGGCGTTCGCACGTCATCGTGGAGTTCGGTCCGGCCATGGACATGAGCGAGTACCGGGCAACCCCGACGCACCCGGCGACGCTCACCCGCGCGACCGACGCGATGATGAATCGGATCACGGCCCTGCTCTCCGGCATCCGGGGTCTTCCCGCCCCCGCCGAGCGGTGGAACCCGTCGCAGCACGGGCAGAACGAGACGGGGCGCCTTGAGCCGTAGGAATGCGCCACCCCTCTCCGGCCCCAAGGTCGCCGTCGTCGGCGCCGGGAGCTGGGGGACCACCTTCGGCAAGATCCTGGCCGACGGGGGAGCCTCGGTGGTCATGTGGGCCCGACGCGCCGAGCTCGCGGCCGAGATCACCGAATCGAAGCGCAACAGCCGCTATCTCGCCGGGATCAACCTGCCGCGCACCATGACGGCGACCACCGACCTCGCCGAGGCGCTCACCGGCGCCGAGCAGATCTATCTCTCGGTTCCCAGCCAATCGCTGCGCGAGAACCTCGCCGCCATCAAGCCGCTCGTGCAGCACACCGACGTGCCCATCGTCTCTCTCATGAAGGGCGTCGAGAAGACGACCGGGCTGCGCATGAGCCAGGTCATCGCACAGGTGCTCGAGTGCGACCCGGCGCGGATCGCGGTGGCATCCGGCCCGAACCTCGCCCTCGAGATCGCGCGCGAGCAACCGACCGCGGCGGTCATCAGCTCGCTCAGCCCCGAGACCGCCGAAGCGGTGGCCCGTCGTGCGCGCAACCGGTACTTCCGCTCCTTCGTCAACACCGACGTCATCGGCACCGAGTTCGGCGGAGTGCTGAAGAACCTCATCGCCGTCGCCATCGGCATCGTCGACGGCGTCGGCTACGGCGAGAACACGAAGGCGTCGATCATCACGCGCGGTCTCGTCGAGATGACCGACTTCGCGGT
Source organism: Microbacterium sp. Leaf179 (assembly GCF_001423785.1). Taxonomy (NCBI): domain Bacteria; kingdom Bacillati; phylum Actinomycetota; class Actinomycetes; order Micrococcales; family Microbacteriaceae; genus Microbacterium; species Microbacterium sp. Leaf179. Next base: position 221,810 of record NZ_LMPH01000003.1, read on the forward strand.
CGCCCAGGGCGCGCAACCCGAGACACTCCAGGGGCTCGCGGGGCTCGGCGATCTGATCGCGACGTGCCAGTCGCCGCTCAGCCGGAACAACACCGCGGGGCGCCTGCTCGGTCAGGGATACGGCTACAAAGAGGTGGTCGCGCAGATGCAGCAGACCGCCGAGGGGCTGGCCTCCGTCGCCCCGGTGCTGCAGCTGGCGAAGCAGGTCGGTGTCGACATGCCCATCGTGCAGCAGGTGAAGATGGTGCTCGACGGCACCATGGACCCGCGCGACATCGCGCCGCACCTCACGACAGACGACGATCAGCCGCAGGGCGAGAGGACGCAGAATGACCAAACCGGTGGTGGTGGTGCTCTTCGGCGGGCGCTCCAGCGAGCATTCGATCAGTTCCGCCACGGCGGGCGGGGTTCTGCGGTCGATCGACCGTGAGCGCTTCGAGGTGATCCCCGTCGGGATCACCCGCGACGGCGCCTTCGTGCTCGAAGACGACGATCCCGACAAGTTCGCCCTGCGCCCCGAGGCCCTGCCCCAGGTGGTCGACAACGGCACCCGCGTACGGATGCCCGACTCGACGCTCTCGCGGGAGTGGACGGTGACGGATGCCGATGGCATCCGCTCCCTCGGCGACGTCGATGTGGTGCTGCCCATCCTCCACGGCCGCTTCGGCGAAGACGGAACGGTGCAGGGCCTTCTCGAGATGCTCGGCATCCCCTACGCCGGCGCCGGGGTGCTCATGTCGGCGATCGGGATGAACAAGAACGTCACCAAGCGCGTGCTGCGCTCGGCGAACGTCCCGGTCGTGCCGTGGGTAGCGGTCACGCGCGCCGACCTCGCCCGCGACCGGGCGCTGTGGGAGCGCCGCATGCGGGCCCTCGACCTTCCGGTGTTCGTGAAGCCGAACCAGGCCGGCTCGAGCGTCGGCGTCACGAAGGTGTCGCGCTGGGAAGACCTCGATGCGGCGCTCGAGACCGCGTTCGCCGAAGACGTCCTCGCGCTCGTCGAGCAGACCATCGTCGGGCGTGAGCTCGAGTGCGGCGTGCTGCCCGGGCGAGACGGGGGAGCGGTGCGCGTGAGCGTCGCCGGAGAGATCGTGGTCACGGGGCGCGAGTTCTACGACTTCGAGGCCAAGTACCTCGATGCCCCCGGCGTCGATCTCGTGTGCCCCGCGGAGCTCGGCGACGGCGAGCTCGCCGAGATGCAGCGCATCGCCGCCCAGGCCTTCGAGGCCATCGGCGGGCAGGGCCTCGCGCGCGTCGACTTCTTCTACACCGGTACCGAGTTCTACGTGAACGAGGTGAACACGATGCCGGGCTTCACCCCGATCTCGATGTTCCCCACCTGCTGGATCGCCTCGGGCCTGACCTATCCCGACCTCATCAGCGACCTTCTCGACGCTGCGCTCGAGCGGGTCTGACGCGCGTCGACGGGCGCCGGCCGGAGCGTCGCCGACAGGGGCGCCGCGGGCGGCGTGCGGTCGCGCCGGTCAGGGCGTCGGGGTCGGCGACGGCGTCGCGTCCGAGACCGAGGTGCACACCGAACCGGTGGCGGGCAGGTACTGGCGGATGAGCGGGCCCAGCGCCTGGGCGACGTCGCCACTGCTCGCGATGTCGTAGTCGAGGAAGACCTGAACGGCGGGCTGACGCCCGAACGTCGTCAGGGTGTACCGGTTCTGGTCGGCCTGCGACTCGTCGACGATCCAGTCCACGCCGTCGAACGAGCGGCACGGCAGTGTCGAGGGGCCGGGGGCTTCGAGGCCGCAGGTCATGAGGATCGCGGCCGGGTCGCCCCAGGCGCCGGTCGCCTGCGCGTCGGTCCAGCGGCGGTCCTGCCCCGAGATCGAGGCCGGCAGACGCGAGACGACCTCGGCGCACGCGGCGTCGTTGGCGAGCTTCGCGGGCTGCATCGGCACGGTCGTGCTGCACGCCGCCAGCCCCGGGAGCAGGGCGACGGCGGCGAGGAGCGCGAGGGTCCGAGTTGAGCGGGGCACCCCTCCAGGCTAATAGCGTGGAGGGGTGACCGACGCCGAGACCACCCGTGAGACCACCGTGGGAGAGCTGTCCGAGGGGCAGATCCTGCGGGGCATCCTCGACCGCCTTCCGCCCTCGACGGCGCCGGTGGGTCCGGGCGACGACGCGGCCGTGCTCGTGGTGCCCGATGGGCGCGTGGTCGCGACGACCGACACCCTGGTGCACGGCCCCGACTTCCGGATGGCGTGGTCGTCGCCCTTCGACTTGGGGTTCAAGTCGGCGGCCGTGAACCTCGCCGACGTGGCCGCGATGGGGGCACGACCGATCGCCCTGCTCGTCGCCCTGGCGATGCCCGAGTCGACGCCGGTCTCGTTCGTGCGCGGATTCGCCGACGGGCTCGCGGCCGCGTGCGCGGAACTCGCCCCCGGCTGCGCGGTCGAGGGCGGCGACCTCACGGTCTCGGACACGCTGACCATCGCGGTGACCGCGCTCGGCAGCCTCGACGGTCGGGAGCCGGTGCGCCGATCGGGCGCGCGGGCGGGCGACGGTGTCTACGTCATCGGCGAACTCGGGCTCGCGGCGAGAGGCCTCGAGGTGCTGTTCGGACGGTTCACCGACGCCCAGGGCGCGCCGCTGCCCGTCACCGACGACACGCGCGCCGCGCTCAGCGCCGTCGACGCCCTCGCCCTGTCGCGACAGCTCGCTCCGCGCCCGCCCCTCGCCGAGGCTCTGCGTGCGGCCGACGCGGGGGCGACGGCGATGATGGACGTGTCGGACGGCCTCGCTCTCGACGCCACCCGCTTGGCCGACGCCTCCGGCGTGACGGTGGCCTTCGACTCCGCCACCCTGGGCGAGAACCCGGCCCTCGCTCTCGCGGGCGGGGAGGACCACGGCTTCCTCGTCACCTTCGCCCCGGATGCCGAGCCGCTCGGTCATCGCGTGGGAACCGTCGTGCCGCGCGGCGCCGACGCCGTCACGGTGGACGGCCGCGCGTGGACGGGGCGCACCGGCTGGGATCCCTACCGCGATTGGGACGCGGGTCGCGGCTGATCACCGCCGCCGTCCGGGGCCCGTCGGCCGTGTCGTCGTCGGTGCGGGCCGGCGACTCCCCGCACCAGCCCGGGAGCGCCGGCGTCAGAGCGTCGGTCGGCCCCACCACATGGTCGTGTCGCCGTAGGCGCGGTCGCGCTCGGCCTCGAGGCCGGCGGCCGCCCAGTCGGGCGCGGTCGAGCGCGTGGCCCGCTCGACGATGACCGTGGCATCCGCGCTCAGACGGGGCGCCAAAGCGACCAGTGCCCGGGTCAGCTCGTCGTCGCCGAGGTCGTAGGGCGGGTCGAGGAAGACGAGGTCCCACTCGGCGGTGGATGCCGACAGGAACGTCGTCACATTCGCGCGGTGCACCCGCGCGGGGGCGGTCACCCCGGCCGAGCGCAGGCGGTCCGCGTTCGTGCGGATCAACGCGGCCGCGGGGGCCGACAGCTCCACGAGATCCGCGGAGGCGGCTCCGCGGCTGAGGCTCTCGAGCCCGAGGGCCCCGGAGCCGGCGTACAGGTCGGCGACACGGGCGTCGTCGAGCAGCCCCGCCGACTCCAGCGCGCCGAACAGCGACTCTCGAACGCGGTCGCTGGTGGGGCGGGTGCCCTTCGGGGGGACGTCGAGGACGGTGCCGCCGGCGCGGCCGGAGATGATGCGCGTCACGGTCTCAGCCTAGGCTCCGGCGCGGCCGGTCACCGCGCGCGCGTGCACAGGCCGATGCGGCCGGACGACGGTGTCGGCGGCTCTCCCTAGACTCGGAGCATGCCCGCTCTCACGCTCGCCTCCCGTCTCGACGGTGTCATCGGCGGCAAGACGGCGGCCGCGTTCGATCGCGCGTTCGGCATGAAGACCGTGGGCGAACTCCTCGAGCACTACCCGCGTCGCTACGCCCGACGCGGCGAGCTCACGCCGATCGCGACGCTGCCGCTCGGTGAGCCCGTGACCATCGTGGCCGAGGTCGTGAGCGCGAGCGAGCGGCGTATGCAGAACCGCCGCGGGTCCCTGCTCGAGGTCGTGATCAGCGACGGCGACGGGCGCATGTCGCTGACCTTCTTCAATCAGCCCTGGCGCCTGAAAGAGCTCACCCCGGGTCGCCGGGGCATCTTCTCGGGCAAGGTCGGCGAGTACCGGCGGCAGACACAGCTCACCAACCCCGACTACGAGCTGTTCGACGACATCGCCGAAGCCCGGGCCGAAGCCGAGGTCACCGCCAAGCGCCCCATCCCGATCTACCCGGCCACCAGCTCGGTCCCCAGCCCCCTCGTGCAGAAGACCATCTCGCTCGTGCTCGACGCCGTGGGCGACATCGACGATCCGCTGCCCGACGACCTGCGGGCGCGCCGAGGGCTCGTCGACGCCCGCACGGCGCTCGAACACATCCACCGGCCCGAAGACGACGACGACATCGCTCCGGCCGTGGCGACGCTGCGCATGCACGAGGCCTTCGTGCTGCAGACCGCCCTGCTGCAGCAGCGGCAGTTCGTGCGGGCCCTGTCGGCCACGAAGCGTCCCGCCGCCGCGGGCGGGCTGCTCGAGCGATTCGACGCGATCCTGCCGTTCGAGCTCACCCCCGACCAGCAGAGCGTGGGGGCCCGGATCGCCGCCGACATGATCGGCGACTGGCCGATGAACCGGCTCGTGCAGGGCGAGGTGGGGTCGGGCAAGACGCTCGTCGCCCTGCGCGCGATGCTGCAGGTCGCCGAGTCGGGCGGGCAGTCGGCACTCATCGCCCCCACCGAAGTGCTCGCCGCTCAGCACCTGCGCTCCATCGCCCGCATGCTGGGCCCCGAGCTCGCGCCCGAGCTCATGCCGACCCTGCTCACCGGCCAGCTGCCCGCCGCCGAGCGCCGCAAGGCCGCGCTCCGGGTGGCCTCGGGGCAGGCCCGCATCGTCGTGGGCACCCACGCGCTGCTCAGCGCCCGCACGACCTTCGCCGAGCTGGGCTTCGTCGTCGTCGACGAACAGCATCGCTTCGGTGTCGAGCAGCGCGAGGCACTGCGCTCCAAGGGCGAATCGCCGCACACGCTCGTACTCACCGCGACGCCGATCCCGCGCACCGTCGCCATGACGGTGTTCGGCGATCTCGATGTCTCGACCATCCGCACCATGCCGGCCGGGCGTGCCGGCATCCAATCGTTCGTGGCTCCGCTGGCCGAGAAGCCCGGGTGGTTCGCGCGGGTGTGGGACCGGGTGGCCGAAGAGGTGCGTCTCGGACGCCAGGCGTTCGTCGTGTGCGCGGCCATCGATGCCGAACAACTCGCCGCCGACGAGAAGACCGACGAACCCGCCGACGCCCCGGCCGCGGCGGCCGCCGCCGAGAGCGGCCGCACCCGGTGGGGCGTCGTGCAGGTCGAAGAGATGCTGTCGCGCATGCCGTCGTTCGCGGACATCCGCGTGCAGATCCTGCACGGCAAGCTGCCGGCCGACGAGAAGGACGCGGTGATGCAGGCCTTCGCGCGCGGCGACATCGACGTCCTCGTGGCCACGACGGTGATCGAGGTGGGCGTCGACGTGCCGAACGCCTCCACCATGGTGATCCTCGAGGCCGATCGCTTCGGGGTGTCGCAACTCCACCAGCTCCGCGGACGCGTGGGACGCGGCGGGGTGCCGGGCCTGTGTCTGCTGGTCACCGAGGCGTCTCCGGGTTCGTCGTCGCGATCGCGTGTCGAGGCCGTGGCGAGCACGCTCGACGGCTTCGCGCTGGCCGAGGTCGATCTCGAGCTGCGGGGCGAGGGCGATGTGCTCGGCGGGGCGCAGTCGGGCGTGCGCTCGTCGCTGCGACTGCTGCGCGTGGTGACCGATGCCGATCTCATCACCGAAGCCCGCGCCGAGGGGGAGCGGCTGCTGGCCGACGATCCGACGCTGGAGCGGCATCCCGGTTTGGCGGCCGCGCTCGAGCGCCGCGTCGGCGTGGAGGAGCGGGCGGCGCTCGCGAAGTCGTGACGGCGCGGGCCGGGTGCGGGGCGTCGTCGGTAGGCTGACGGCATGAACCCCCGGATCGCCGTCGTCCCCGGCTCGTTCGACCCGCCGACCCTCGGTCACCTCGATGTGATCCGCCGCGCGGCGGGGCTGTTCGATCAGCTCCACGTGCTGGTCGTGCACAATCCGGGCAAAGAGGCGATGCTGCCCCTCGCGCAGCGGCAGTCGCTGCTGGAGCAGTCGATCTCGGAGGCCGGGATCGAGGGCGACGTCATCGTGGCGGCCTGGAGCATGGGGCTCCTGGTCGACTACGCCACCGAGGTCGGCGCCCGAGTTCTCGTGAAGGGCATCCGTTCGCAGGTGGACGTGGCCTACGAGACCCCGATGGCGATCGTCAACCGCGACCTCGCCCACGTCGAGACGGTGTTCCTGCTGCCCGATCCCTCGCACGCGCTCGTGTCGAGCTCCCTCGTGCGACAGGTCGCGGGGCTCGGCGGCGACGTGTCGCCGTACGTCCCCCCGGCCGTCGCCCGTTTCCTCGACACCGGGGCACGCGGGCTCTGACCGCGGGTCCCACCGGTCCGCGGCGGGTCGCGACGCGGCATCCGGCCCGTGTTCAGGGGCGCGCGGGTAGCATGGACGACCGTGAGAACCCGCCGACCCGGTCCCTTCCAACTCCCCGTACGTGACATCGAGCACCACGCGGGAGAGATGCGCGAGCACAGCCTCGACATCCCCGCGCCCGAGAAGTGGGGTGAAGGACTCGTCTCGATCCCCGAGGCCGAGCCCCTCGAGATCGAGGTGCGTCTGGAGTCGGTGCACGAGGGCATCCTCGTGTCCGGCACCGTCGACACCACCGCCACCGGCGTGTGCGGCCGATGCCTCATCGACATCGAGGAGCCTGTCGAAGTCGAGTTCCAGGAACTTTTCACGTATCCTGGGAACGAAGCGAGTGACTTCGACGTTCAAGACGACCACGTGGATCTTGAAAATCTGGTCCGGGACACGATTGTCCTGTCGCTTCCGTTCCAGCCGGTGTGTCAGCCGGACTGCCCCGGGCTCGACCCGAATACGGGCGAGAGGCTGACGGAAAGCACCGGCGACACGGAGCAGACGTCCGTTGATCCTCGATGGGCTGCGCTCCAGCAGTACACCCCAGACGACGGCGATGCGCTCCGCGCCGCCCCCAAGACAGAGAAGAGCTAGCCATGGCAGGTAACCCCCCGAAGCGGAAAGTCTCCCGCTCGAACACCCGCTCGCGCCGCGCGCAGTGGAAGGCCGAACCCACCCCGCTGGTGAAGACCATCGAGAACGGCAAGGTCGTCTACAGCCGCCCCCACCAGGCCAAGGTCGTCACCGACTCGCAGGGCACCGAACTCTTCATGGAGTACAAGGGCCGTAAGGTCGCCGACGTCTGATCGTCGCCCGCGACGAGACACTGTGACGCGAAACACCGTCGAGCGCCAGGCGCTCACCGAGAAGCTCGGGGTCGACATCGACCCCGAGCTTCTTTCGCTTGCCCTGACCCACCGCTCGTTCGCCTACGAGAACGGCGCCATCCCGCACAACGAACGTCTCGAGTTCCTCGGCGACTCGGTGCTGGGCCAAGCCGTGACCGTGCGGCTGTTCACCCGGCATCCGGATCTCGACGAGGGAAGCCTCGCCAAACGGCGCGCGAGCGTCGTGTCGACCGTGGCCCTCGCCGAGGTGGCGCGCACCATCGGCCTCGGCGATCACGTGCGGCTCGGCCGGGGCGAGATCCTGACCGGCGGTCGTGACAAGGATTCGATCCTCGCCGACACGATGGAAGCCGTGATCGGGGCGACGTTCCTCTCGGCGGGACCGGACGCGGCCACCGACATGGTGCTGCGCCTGGTCGAACCGCTCTTCGCCGACCCTGAGCGGTACGGCGCGGCGATGGACCCGAAGACCAGCCTGCAAGAGATCGCTGCGCGGCTGGGGCTTCCGGCTCCCGTCTACGGCGTCGAGGCGACCGGGCCCGACCACGATCGCCGCTTCACGGCCACCGTGACCGTCGGCGAGGTCGTGACCACGGGTGCCGGGTCGAGCAAGAAGCAGGCGGAGATGGCCGCCGCCCTCACCGCCTGGCGCGAACTCGACGCGCGTGCCTGAACTCCCCGAGGTCGAGGTCGTCCGCGCGGGACTCGAACCCGCGGTCACCGGCGCCGTCATCGCGTCGGTCGACGTGCGCGACGAGCGCGCCCTCACCCGCCACTCCGGGGGAGCCGCGCACTTCGAAGCCGAGCTCACAGGTCGCCGCATCTCGTCGGCGGTGCGCCGGGGCAAATTCCTGTGGATGCCGGTCTCCGACACCGAGGCCATCGTCACCCACCTGGGCATGAGCGGTCAGATGCTGCTTCGTGTTCCCGGGGCACCCGAGGAGCGCCACGAGCGCATCCGCATCGAGCTCGAGCACCCTGCGCACGGGCCGTTGTCGGTGGTCTTCGCCGATCAGCGCACGTTCGGGTCGCTCGCGGTCGACACCCTCGTGGACACCGCCGACGGCGCCGCGGCGGGGCGTGGATCCGACCTCGCCCGGGTGCCGACGCAGGTGGCCCACATCGCCCGCGATCCGCTCGACCCCGCCTTCCGCGCCGATCGCTTCCGCGCGCGTCTGGCGCGCACCGCGTCGGGCATCAAGCGCGTGCTGCTGGATCAGACCGTGGCCAGCGGCATCGGCAACATCTACGCCGACGAGTCGCTGTGGGCCGCGCGCATCCACCCCGAGACCGCGGCGTCGGCTCTGTCGACCCGTGCCGTGAACCGTCTGCTGGCCGAGGTGCAGGCCGTGCTCGAGAAGGCCCTCGCCGAGGGCGGCACGAGCTTCGACGCGCAGTACGTCAACGTGAACGGGCAGGCCGGGTACTTCGCGCATTCGCTCAACGCCTACGGCCGCACCGGGCAACCGTGCCCGCGATGCGGGCGCCCGATCGTGCGCGTGTCGTTCATGAACCGCTCGAGCCACTTCTGTCCGCACTGCCAGCGCGTGCGGTGAGCGACCCGCCGGCGCCCGGTTCCCGCGCGCCGCGGTTCGCGGGACGCGCGGGAACCTCTCCCGGTCGGGCGGACGTCAGTCGAGCACCTTCTTCCACACGCCCTCGTAAGCGACCGGAACGAACCCGATGCGCTCGTTGATCGAGAGCATCGGGCGGTTCTCTTCGGCGTTGTACGTCATCACCCGTGGAGAGTCGGGGGCGACCTCGCGCCAGGCCTGCAGGGCGGCGCACTTCACCAGCATCCCCAGGCGGTGGCCGCGGTGGGGCGCCGTGACAAGGGTGTCCTCCTGATGCGACATCGCCGAGCGGTCCTTGCCGATGACGAGTTCGGTGAACGCCGCCAGCTCCCCGGAGTCCACGTGCTGCGCGGCGGTGATGAGCATGTGGCGACCCGCGTCGAGGTAAGTCGCCTCGAAGCGGCGGACGCGCGCGGCATCCCACACCTCCTCGTCGAACTCGAGGTCGGCCGAGGGGGCGTCGGTGACCATGCGGGACTTCATCGCGGCGAAGGACTCGACGAACTCGTCCGGGGTCGGGAGCGCCCACTGCACGACGCGATAGCCGCGGGCCGCGCGCTCGGCCTCGTCGAGCAGGTCCCGCACCCGCGGTGCGGCGCCGGCGAGGTCGAGGCTGCTGACGCGCATGACCTGCTCGAGGGTGCTCCCCGAGGCCTGGAAGAAGCGCGCCGCGTGGTCGCGAGGGACGGACCCGAATCCGGTCGGTGCGGCCAGCCGCGGTCCGTCGGTCTCGGGATGCTCGGCCCAGGCCTGCAGCACGGTGCGGTGATGCTCGCGCGCGGTGCGCTCGATCAGGGCGAAGGCGGCGCGACCGATGCCGCGGTTCCAGGCGGAGCGTCGGAGCTCCACGAGCCAGAACCCGGTGCGCGCCCCCTCTTCCTGCGGCAGGTCGAGTGAGGCACGGCCCACGACCTCGCCGTCGAGCACGGTCAACCAGCAGTAACGCACCTGAGAGGGGTCGGGCTGGTACGACGGCAGCAGCTCGTCGGCGGGCATGGAGTTGTCGTCGTGTCCGGAGATCTCGGCGTAGACGAGGTTTCGCAACCGGGCCATCTCGCGGAAGTCGGCGGCATCGGGGGCATCGATCGAGGTCGGCACGTGCAGGGGGCGCAGCTCGAGGCCGGCGGGGAGGGAAGTCATGTCGTGTGTGTCTTTCTTGTGGGGGAGAGGGGGGCGGGCAGTGCCGCCCCCGAGGGGACGGCACTGCCGGGTCAGGCCGGCGGACGCTGCAGCGCGGCGGCGCGATACCAGTCGCGTTCGCGCTGGGTGCGCTGGGCGTCGCGCTGCCGTGCCCGGTGGACGGCGGCGGCGCGCCGCTCGATCGCGTGGATCCGGGCGGCGTGACGGGTCAGCAGCCAGAGGCCGAGACGCAGGGTCAGTCGGTCGAGGCGGCCGACCGGGTGGTCGGTGACGGGAATGGTGAGAGGGGCGGGCGCGGCCGAGACAGAGTGCGGCGCGCGCGTGGGCAGAGTGCTCATGCGGAGGCTCCGAGAAGAGGAGAGCGGAAAGAGTCGCGCGAGCAGAGCTCGCACGGGAAGGATCCAGAGGATCGGGTGCACGGCATCCGAGGGATGCGGCACGGGAAGCGGAGACGGACGGCGTCTCGACGCGAGGTGACAACCCCGTGGGGCGGGTCAACCCTGGCGGGAGGGCATTCCGACGGCGGTGGTCACTCCGGTGCACGGTGCGGAGAGCACGGGAACGGCGATGAAGCCGGTGGCGGTGAAGCCGGTGAGAGTGCGAATCATGGGAGGACCTCCTTTCGTCGTCGGTTGCGACCACCGACGCTAGCGAGGTGTGCGCGCGAATGTCAAGCGTTCGTCCAGATTGGCGTGCCCGCCGGGCGCGTCGCGACGACGGTGCACGGCTTGGCGCCGCGGAATCCCGCGGAATCTCGGGTACCGTGAGGCCGTACTCGATCGCGGGAAGGCGGGGTGACATGCACCTCAAGAGCGTGACGCTCAAGGGCTTCAAGTCCTTCGCCTCGTCCACGACCTTCGCCCTCGAACCCGGCGTCACCTGCATCGTCGGGCCGAACGGATCGGGGAAATCCAACGTCGTCGACGCGCTCGCCTGGGTGATGGGCGAGCAGGGAGCGAAGACGCTCCGCGGCGGCAAGATGGAAGACGTCATCTTCGCCGGAACGTCCACGCGTGGACCCCTCGGGCGCGCCGAGGTGCACCTGACGATCGACAACAGCGACGGCGCCCTGCCCATCGACTACAGCGAAGTGACGATCAGCCGCACGCTGTTCCGCACCGGCGCGAGCGAATACGCCATCAACGGACAGACGTGCCGCCTTCTCGACGTGCAGGAGCTGCTGAGCGACTCGGGCCTGGGCCGCGAGATGCACGTCATCATCGGCCAGGGCCGCCTCGACACCGTTCTGCAGGCGACGGCCGAGGATCGGCGCGGGTTCATCGAAGAGGCGGCGGGGATCCTCAAGCACCGCCGTCGCAAAGAGAAGACCGCGCGCAAGCTCGAGGCCATGGAGACCAACCTCACCCGTCTCAGCGACCTCGCGGGGGAGCTGCGACGCCAACTGAAGCCGCTCGGCAAGCAGGCCGAGGTCGCACGCGAGGCCGCGACGATCGCGGCGGTCGTGCGCGATGCGAAAGCCCGGCTGTACGCTGACGAACTGGTGCGCCTGCGCGGGCAGCTCGCCGACGCCGCCCGCGCCGAGAGCGAGCGGCACACCGAACGCCTGGGCTTGCAGGAGCAGGCCGATGGGCTGCGTCAGCGGGTGGAGCGGCTCGAGAACGACCAGCGTTCCGAGGCGGTCGACCGTGCGCGCAGCGTCGCCTTCGCGCTCGAGCAGGTGCAGGAGCGTCTGCGCGGGCTCTACAGCCTGGCCGGTCAGCGTCTGACGCTGCTCGCTGACGACGACGCCGACGGCGCGGGGTTCGCCCCCACGGTGACGCAGACCATGATCGACGACGTTCGCGCCGAGATCGACGACATCGCGGCCGGTCTCGGAGACGCGCACGACGCCGCCGCGGATGCCGCACGGGCCGTGGCGCGGGCGCGCGCCGAGCTCGACGCCCTCGACACCGAGATCTCCGCGCAGAGCGCGCTGGTGTCCGAGCACGACATGCGCCTCACCACCCTGCGCGGAGCCGCGGATGCCGCCCACTCGGCCCTCACCGCGGTGCGCGCGGGCGTGGAGCGTCAGCAGCGTGCGCTCGAGGCCGCGCTCGCCCGGCGCGCCGAAGCGGAAGAGGCGCGGGCGGCGCTCGATCCCGACGTCGTGCCCGAAGCGTCCACCGTCGAACACGCCACGGCGTACGAGCGCGCCCAGCGCGACGCGAACGACGCCGAGACGCAGGTGGCGGCGCTGCGGGAACGCCTGCACGCGGCCGAGCGCGAACGCGACGCGCTGTCGGCGCAGACGGCCGCGCTCGGACGTGCACTGGACGTGCGCAACGCCGCGGCCGAACTGATCGCGGCCGGCGGCACCGGCATCCGGGGGCTCGTCGGAGACGACGTGCGGGTGACGGCCGGCTTCGAGGCGGCGATCGCCGCCGCCCTCGGCACCCTCGCGGAGGGTCTGCTCGTCGATGACATCGACGCGGCGTTCGCCGCTGCCCGGACGGCCGCCGAGTCGGATCTGGGGCTCGTCGAGATCGCGATCGCCGATGCCGCCGTCTCGGACGCCTCGCCGACGGTGGAGGGCGGGGTGCCCGCCGCACAGGTCGTCACGGCCTCGTCGGGGGTGAGCGCCATCCTGTCGCGGGTGGTCGTCGTGGACGACCTGGCGACCGCCCGGAGGGCTCTGCCCTCGCTCGCCGACGACATCACCCTGGTGACCCGCGCCGGAGAGGTGCTGACCGCGCGCACCCTGCGCGCCGGTTCGGGAGCGGGCGGTTCGCGCCTCGAGCTCGCGGCCGAACGCGCCGCCGCGAGCGAGCGACTCGACGAGATCGTCGTGATCGCCGATTCGCTGCGCGAGGCGCTCGGCGACGAGCAGCGTCACCAGAGCGAGGCGCGTCAACGCACCAAGGACGCGCTGTCGACCCTGCGCGCGCACGACGCCGCGCTGGCGGCGCACGCCGAGAAGGTGAACCGCGTGACGGTGCGGCATGAGGCCGCCGTGGCGGAGTGCGAACGTCTGGCGGCCGGACTCGCGCAGACCGAGGCCGCCGTCGCCGAGGCAGAGGCCACCGCCCGCGTCGCCGAGGAGGCGCTGCGCCGTGCCCAGGAGACGCCCCGCCCCATCCTCGACGTGTCGGCGCGCGACGGATTCCTCGCCGAGGTCGAGGCGGCGCGCGAGGGGGAGATGCGGGCGCGACTCGACATCGAGACGCTCCGCGAGCGGGTGCGCGCGGGCGAGGCCCGCATCGTGCAGCTCGAGCAGCAGCGGGAGCGAGAGCGCGCGGCGGCCGACGAGGCGGCGCGACGCACGGTCATCCGTCGCGCGCAGCGCGAGATCGCCGCCGAGGTCGCCGGGCACCTCCCGGCGGTGCTCGACTCCGTGGATCGATCGGTGAGCGAGGCGCGCGTCGAGCTCGCCGCCGCGGAGTCGGCCCGAACGGCCGTGACCGAGCAGCTGAGCCGAGCGCGCGCGGAGGAGAGCGGGGTGCGCGAGCGCCTGGCGCGTCTCACCGAGAGCGTCCACGGTCTCGAGCTGCAGATGCACGAGCAGAAGCTGCACATCACCAGCCTTCTCGAACGCGTGCACTCGGAGCTCGCGCTCGACGAGAGCATTCTCATTTCGGAATACGGTCCCGACCAGGTCGTTCCCGGCGAGGGCGACGGTGACGGCGTGGCCTTCGACCGCGCGGCTCAGAAGAAGCGCCTGCAGGAAGCCGAACGCAAGCTCGGCCAGCTGGGACGGGTGAACCCCCTCGCCCTCGAGGAGTTCGCGGCCCTCGAGCAGCGGCACGCGTTCCTGACCGAGCAGCTCGCCGACCTGCAGCAGACGCGCGCCGACCTGCAGACGATCATCGCCGAGCTCGACGACCGCATGCAGACGATCTTCGTCGCGGCCTTCGAGGACACGCGGGTCGCCTTCACCGAGATCTTCCCCATCCTGTTCCCGGGCGGGGCGGGGAGCATCTCGCTGACCGACCCCGACAATCCGCTCACCACCGGCATCGAGGTGTCGGTGCGCCCGGTCGGCAAGAAGATCGAGCGGCTGTCGCTGCTGTCGGGCGGGGAGCGGTCGCTGGCGGCCGTGGCGTTCCTGACCTCGATCTTCACCGCGCGACCCAGCCCCTTCTACATCCTCGACGAGGTCGAGGCGGCGCTCGACGACGCCAACCTCGGCCGCCTGCTGGGGGTGTTCGAGAAGCTCCGCGCGAGCAGCCAGCTCATCGTCATCACCCACCAGAAGCGCACGATGGAGATCGCGGACGCCCTCTACGGGGTCTCGATGCGTCAGGACGGCGTGTCGGCCGTGGTCGGACAGCGCGTGGGCGATCGCGCCGCGGCGCGGGGCGAAGCCGCCCCCGTAAGCTGAAGCAATGGCTGAGAACTCCTGGTCGCTGGGTCGCGCGCTGCGCGGACTCTTCGTCAAACCCACGATCGACGAGACGACGTGGGACGACCTCGAGACGGCGCTGTTGACCGCCGACTTCGGCCCCGACGTGACCGAGCGCCTCATCGACGAACTGCGCGAGAAGGTCGAGCGCTTCCGCACGACCGATCCGCGCGATCTGCAGCGCATGCTGCGCGAGACGCTCGAGGAGCACTTCGCGAAGTTCGACACCACCCTGCGACTCACCGAGCGGCCGGCCGTGGTGCTCGTGGTCGGGGTGAACGGCGTGGGCAAGACGACCACGATCGGCAAGTTCGCGAAGTTCCTGCAGCGCTACGGCCGGACGGTCGTGGTGGGTGCCGCCGACACGTTCCGCGCGGCAGCCGTCGACCAGCTCGCCACCTGGGCCGAGCGCGGCGGCGCGACGATCGTGCGCCCGCAGCACGATGGCCAGGACCCGGCATCCGTCGCCTTCCAGACCGTCGCCCACGCGAAAGAGACCGGCACCGAGATCGTGCTCATCGACACCGCGGGGCGCCTGCACACCAAGGGCGGGCTCATGGACGAGCTCGGCAAGATCAAGCGCGTCGTCGAGAAGCAGGCGCCCATCAGCGAGGTCCTCCTGGTGCTGGATGCCACGACCGGCCAGAACGGACTGATGCAGGCGCAGGCCTTCCTCGACAGTGCCGGGGTCACCGGCCTCGTGCTCACGAAGCTCGACGGGTCGGCGAAGGGCGGCTTCGTGCTCGCCGTGCAGGAACTCACCGGCATCCCCGTCAAGCTGCTCGGCCAGGGCGAGGGCATCAACGACCTGACCGGTTTCACCCCGCACGTGTTCGCGGCCTCGCTCGTCGACTGACCGCGGGACCCTTATCGCAGTCCGCGCCCCAGGCGGGTCGCCTTCCCGAAGTCGGGGCTGACTGCTTACATGGACTCATGGCCATCGAGCACGATTTCTTCGGACTCCTCGAGTCGGGTCCCGACGGTTCGATCTTCTGGTCGGAGAACGTGGAGTTCGGCGATCAGAGCGTCACGGTCGACCTGACCGCCCCCGACCAGGACGACGTCTCGGTCGACGCGCTCGATGTCGCGGCCTCGCTCATCTCCACGCTCGAGGCGATCGACCTCGTGGCGCGCAATGCCATGGTGAACGAGCTCGACACCCGCACGAGCGAGGTGACGGAGTACATCCTGCAGCAGCAGGCCACCCTGGGTGACGAGCTCGAGGACTTCCTCACCGACGTGACCGGTGACACGCACATCGACGTCATCAAGGCGCTGCAGCTGATGAGCATGACGATCCTCGCCGACGAGCACGGGGGAGCCGACCCCTTCGCGGTGCTCGAGTACGCCCTCGACCCCGACGCCACCGACGATGCCCTGCTGGTGAACCTGGGCTCCGACGGTCAGGTGCAGTCGGTCACCAGCGCCGACTGAGGACCGACCCCGAGACCGTCGGGGCTCGCGAAGCGGGTGGATGCCGGCGCGGACGTGCGAGAACGACGGATGCCTCCGTGCGCGCGGGAGCGGACGAGTCGCTCCCGCCGACGAACCGCGTCAGACGGCCTGCGCGAAACCGGCGTCGGCGGCGGCGATGTCCTTCGCGAGGTGGGCGAGGTGCGGCGGGATCTCGCGGCCCATCGACACCATCGACTGCGCCCACAGGCGCCCCGCGCGGTACGACGAGCGCACCAGGGGCCCGGCGAGCACGCCCAGGAAGCCGATGCGCTCGGCCTCGAGCTTGAACTCCACGAACTCGGCGGGCTTCACCCAGCGCTGCACGGGAAGGTGCCGGGGCGTGGGGCGCAGGTACTGCGTGATGGTGATGATGTCGGTGCCGGCCGTGCGCAGGTCTTCGAGCGCCTGCACGACCTCCGCGGGCTCCTCGCCCATCCCGAGGATGAGGTTCGACTTGGTGATGAGGCCGGCCTCGCGCGCGGCGGTCAGCACGCCGAGCGAGCGCTCGTACCGGAACGCGGGACGGATGCGCTTGAAGATGCGGGGCACCGTCTCGACGTTGTGCGCGAACACCTCGGGCCGCGACGAGAAGACCTCGTCGAGGTGCGAGATGTTGCCCGAGAAGTCGGTGGCCAGGATCTCGACACCCGTGCCCGGGTTCTCGGCGTGGATGCGTCGCACGGTCTCGGCGTGCAGCCACGCGCCCTCGTCGGGCAGGTCGTCGCGGGCGACGCCCGTGACGGTGGCGTAGCGCAGCTGCATCCGCGTCACGCTCTCGGCGACACGGCGCGGTTCGTCGGTGTCGTAGTCGGCGGGCTTGCCCGTGTCGATCTGGCAGAAGTCGCAGCGCCGCGTGCACTGCGATCCGCCGATGAGGAAGGTCGCCTCGCGGTCCTCCCAGCACTCGAAGATGTTGGGGCAGCCGGCCTCCTGACACACCGTGTGCAGTTCCTCGGTCTTCACGAGGTTCTGAAGCGCCGTGTACTCGGGCCCCATCCGGGCCTTGGTCTTGATCCACTCGGGCTTGCGCTCGATCGGGGTCTCGGCGTTGCGCACTTCGAGACGCAGGAGCTTGCGTCCGTTCGGAGCGGTGGATGCCGGGGCCCCGGCCGTCCCGGTTCCGCAGGCGCTCACGCGGCCACCGCCGCGTACTCGGCGCGGAACGCGCGCTCGATCGCCGGCGCGAGATCGGCGGGGGAAACATCGCGGCCGATCACCTCGCTCACGGTCGTGACCCCGGCATCCGAGATCCCGCACGGGACGATGCGCCGGAAGCCGGCGAGGGAGTTGTCGCAGTTGACGGCGAAGCCGTGCATGGTCGCACCTCTTTCGACGCGGACTCCGATCGCCGCGACCTTGTCGACGCCGAGGGGGCGTCGGACCCAGACGCCGCTGCGTCCCTCGATGCGGAAGCCGTCGACCCCGTGCTCGGTGAGAGCCGAGATGAGCAGTGCTTCCAGTCGCCGCACGTGGGCGACCACGTCGATCGGCTCGGGCAGACGCACGATGGGGTAGCCCACCAGTTGGCCCGGTCCGTGCCAGGTGATCTTTCCCCCGCGATCGACGTCGACGACCGGGGTGCCGTCGTCGGGCCGCTCGTGGGCCTCGGTGCGCTTTCCGGCCGTGTAGACGGCCTCGTGCTCGAGGAGCAGCAGGGTGTCGGGCCGGGTGCCGGCGACCACGTCCGCGTGGATCGCCCGCTGGTGGGCCCAGCCGTCGAGATAGGGCACGTAGTGCGGGGAGAGCCCCGCGTGGTGGATGTCGATCATCGACCGCTCCCAATGTTGGATTGCGTCCAAGAATACATGCGACGAGCCGCCTAGGCTGAAGCGGTGACCCCCGAGCCCCGCAGCGGACGCCCCCGCGCCTCGTCGCGAGAGGTGCTGGCCGAAGCCGCGTGCGAGCTGTTCCTCGAGCGCGGCTACGACGCCACCTCGGTGTCCGACATCACCCGCCGGGTCGGCGTCAGTCGTTCCAGCTTCTTCAACTACTTCGCCGCGAAGAGCGACGTGCTGTGGTCGGGGTTCGATGAGCGGGTGGATGCCGCCCAGCGGCACCTGCGCACGGGGTCGGCGATCGATGAGACCCTGATCCGCATCGGAGAGGGGTTCGCTCCCGACGCCCTCGCCCTGGCGATCACGAACGCCGACGCCATGGGCATCGCCACCGAGCTCGACCGCGATCGCGCCATCCGACAGTTCCGGCTGCAGCGGGATCTCGCGGCGCGATTCGTGCGGGACGGGATGCCGGAGCTCTCGGCCGAGGTGCGCGGGGGAGCCCTCTCGGCGGCGGTTCTGGCTGCTGTCTGGGCGTGGGCGGACCGCACCGCAACCGGGCCGGCGCTCCGTGACACGCTCACGGCGGCCCTCGCTCTCGCCTGAGCCCGGCGGCGCCGGGGCCACGGGCCACGGGCCACGCGGGTCGACAGCGCCTTTCGCGCCACCCGCGTAAACTCGTCTCATCATGGCGACTTTCGGCACCCTCTCCGACCGGCTCACAGAGACCTTCCGCAACCTCCGGAAGAAGGGCCAGCTCACACCCGCCGACGTCGACGGGACCGTGCGCGAGATCCGCCGGGCCCTGCTCGACGCCGACGTGGCCCTGCCCGTGGTCAAGGAGTTCACGGCGGCGGTGCGCGAACGCGCCCTCGGCGACGAGGTCAACCGTGCGCTGAACCCCGCGCAGCAGGTCGTGCAGATCGTGAACGACGAGCTCGTCGGCATCCTGGGCGGTCAGCAGCGACGGCTGCAGTTCGCGAAGAACCCCCCGACCGTCATCATGCTCGCGGGCCTCCAGGGCTCCGGTAAGACGACCTTCGCCGGCAAGCTCGCCAAGATGCTCGAGAAAGACGGGCACACCCCGCTGCTGGTCGCCTGCGACCTCCAGCGTCCCAACGCCGTCAACCAGCTGCAGGTCGTCGCCGAGCGCGCCGGTGCCGCCATCTACGCCCCCGAGCCGGGCAATGGCGTCGGCGACCCCGTGAAGGTCGCCCGCGACGGCGTCGCCTACGCCACCCGCCAGCAGCACGACATCGTCATCATCGACACCGCCGGCCGCCTGGGCGTTGATGCCGAGCTGATGAGGCAGGCCGCCGACATCCGCACGGCGACCCAGCCCGACGAGGTGCTCTTCGTCATCGACGCCATGATCGGCCAGGATGCCGTCAACACGGCCAAGGCGTTCCAGGACGGCGTCGACTTCACCGGCGTCGTGCTGTCGAAGCTCGACGGCGACGCCCGCGGTGGTGCGGCCCTGTCGGTGGCCTCCATCACGGGTCGGCCGATCATCTTCGCGTCGACGGGTGAGGGCCTCGACGACGTCGAGCCGTTCCACCCCGACCGCATGGCGTCGCGCATCCTCGACCTCGGTGACATCCTCACCCTGATCGAGCAGGCGCAGTCCGCGTTCGACGAGGCCGAGGCGATGGCGGTCGCCGAGAAGCTCGCGACCGAGACGTTCACGCTCGAAGACTTCCTGCAGCAGATGCAGCAGATGAAGAAGATGGGCTCCATGAAGAAGATGCTCGGGATGCTCCCGGGCATGGGCAACATGAAGCAACAGCTCGAGGATTTCGACGAGCGCGAGATCGATCGCACCGAGGCCATCATCCGCTCGATGACGCTCGGCGAGCGTCGCAACCCCAAGATCCTCAACGGCTCGCGTCGCCTGCGCATCGCGCGCGGTTCGGGCATGACGGTGACCGACGTCAACCAGCTCGTGCAGCGCTTCGACCAGGCCGCCAAGATGATGAAGACCGTCGCCCGGGGCGGTGTGCCCAACATCCCCGGTATGGGTCCCGTCGGCGGAAAGCCCGGCGCCTCATCGAAGCGCGGTAAGCAGCAGAAGGCGAAGGGTTCGCGCTCGGGCAACCCCGCCAAGCGCGCGGCCGAGAACGCCGGGGTCGCCGAGGCGACCGCTCCGACCGGTTCGGGCTTCGGCCTGGGCGGCCAGGCCGCGCCGAGCGAGGCCGACCTCGCCGAGCTGCAGAAGATGCTCGGTCGCGGTTGACGCCGTGACAAGAGCTGCTCGGTCGCGGCTGACCCCGCGACGAAAGCTGCTCGGTCGCGGCTGACGCCGCGCCCAGGGCGTCGGGTCAGGGCAGCACGTCGGCGTCTTGCAGTGCCGACATGACCGTCTGCTCGATCGCGCGCTGACCCCGCGGCGTCGGGTGCACGTCGTCGGGCTGCATCCATTCGGGGTGCCCGACGAGCGGCTGCCCGACGTCGAGGAACGTGCCCCCGGCGTCGTCGACGGCGTCTCTCAGGGCCTGCGAGGTGACGGCGGTGTCGTCGGGGACGTCGGCCTCGTCGTTCCAGATGGTGCTGAGCCCGACGATGCGCGCGTCGGGCGCCGCCTCGCGCAGCAGCTCGACGGTGTCGGCGGTATCGTCGCGGATCTCGTCGCCGTCCTCCCAGAAGTCGTTGCTCGAGGATTCCACGACGATCAGCTGCGGTTGCAGGGCGGCGACGGCGGGCGCGAGCCCCGAGAAGGGCACCCCGCAGTCGCCCGTGACGACGAAGCCCGCTCCCGCGCAGGCGAGGTTGGTGAGGTTCAGGTGCGCGCGCGTGCCGAGCAGCACCGGCCACGCCTGCTCCGGTTCCAGCCCGAACCCCGACATGAGGGAGTCGCCCACCGTCACCACGCGCAGGGGCGCGGGCGTCGACGAGGGGATCGCTGTGGGGGAGGGGCGCAGCACCGGATCGGCGAACGTCGGCTCGGGCCGAGCGGTCGACGTCTCGGCGGCGCAGGCGGTGAGGAGCACGCCCAGGCCCACGGCGATCGCCGTCGTGACCACCAGAGAACGCCCGCGCATCATGGAGCGATCCTAGGAGGGCGACCCTATGAAGGGGCGCCGAGCCCGCTCACACCCGCAGCGAGGCGAGGTGCTCGCGCAGGGTGGGTCCCGCGCGGAACTCGCGGATCAGGTGGTGCACGACCTCGCGCAGATCGCCGTCGGCGGCCTCGGCCACCGCGACCTGGCGAGCGGAGCTGCCGCCGGTGGCAAGGATCGTCTCGAGCCCGGCGAACTCGCGCGCGCAGTGCAGCTCGGCGGCGACCCCGGCGAGCTCCTGCATCGTCGAACGCAGGTGGTCGACCACCGGCAGCTGCGTGCCGTCGCGATCGACGATGACCCGCGCGTCCAAGCCATAGCGGGCTGCGCGCCACTTGTTCTCGCGGGCGTACCAGGGCGGGATGCCGGGAAGCTCGCGGCCCTCGTCGATCAGGCGCGAGAAGTGCTCCACGAGCGTCTGCGCGAGGGCGGCGACCGCGGCGAGCTCGGGCAGGGTCGACATCCCGTCGCACGCGCGGATCTCGACGGTGCCCCACTTGGGCGCCGGACGGATGTCCCAGCGCACCTCGCTGGCATCCGCCATGACCCCGGTGCGCACCATGTCGTCAAGGTAGCGCTCGAAGTCGTCCCAGGTCTCGAGCTGCCAGGGCAGACCCGCGGTGGGCAGCTGCTGGAACACGAGGGCGCGGTTCGAGGCGTACCCCGTGCGCTCGCCCGCCCAGAACGGGCTGGATGCCGAGAGGGCCTGCAGGTGCGGGAGGTAGACGGTGAGGGCGTTGACGATCGGCAGGACCTTCTCGACGTCGTCGACGCCGATGTGCACGTGCACGCCCCAGATCATCATGTTGCGGCCCCACCACTGCGTGCGCTCGATGAGCGAGTGGTAGCGCGTCTTGTCGCTGACCTGCTGGTCGAACCACTGCGCGAAGGGGTGGCTTCCGGCGCACAGCAGCTCGACGCCGAGCGGCTCGGTCTCTTCGCGCAGAGCGCCGATGGCGTCGGCGATGTCGTCGACGGCTCCGGCGACGGTGTCGCCCACGCCGCTGGTGACCTCGACGGTGTTCGTGAGCAGCTCACCCGTGACGGTGAAGCGCTCGAGCGCGGTGCGGTCCTCGAGGCGTTCGAGGATCTCGGGGGCACGGGGGACCAGGTCGCCCGTCTCGCGGTCGGCGAGCATGAGCTCCCACTCCAGCCCCACGGACGAGCGCGTCGATGCAGCGAACGGCAGCCTCATGCGGCTCAGTCTCGCATGCGGCATGCGGTGGATCGCGCCGGTGGAAACGCCGTGTTACGCCGACTCCGGCGCGTCGCGGCGTGTCATTCGACGTCGCTGTCGCGGGTGGGGCGACGGATCTGGCAGAATAGAGGGTCGGACCCACCACTCGACCCTCTATCCAGTGTCGGTCCGCCCTTTTGAGCTTCCGCCGGGTGTGCACCCCACGCTCCAGGCGTTCGGTTCGTTCGTTTTCCATCATCAGGAGTCATCGTGGCTGTCAAGATCCGTCTCAAGCGCCTCGGAAAGATCCGCGCGCCCTACTACCGCATCGTCGTCGCCGACTCGCGCACCAAGCGCGACGGTCGTGTCATCGAAGAGATCGGCAAGTACCACCCGACCGAGGAGCCCTCGTTCATCGAGGTCGACTCGGAGCGCGCGCAGTACTGGCTGTCGGTCGGCGCCCAGCCCACCGAGCAGGTCGCCGCCATCCTCAAGCTCACGGGCGACTGGGGCAAGTTCAAGGGCGACGCCAACGCCGTGTCCACCGTCAAGGTGCGCGAGCCCAAGGCGCCCTTCCAGCCCGACGCCGCCAAGAAGTCGGTCGTCAAGCCCAAGGCCGAGAAGAAGGCTGCCGAGGCCCCCGCCGAGGCGTCCGCCGACGCCGCCGAGACCTCGGCCGAGTAATTCCCGTGCTGTCTGCCGCGCTCGAACACGTCGTCAAGGGGATCGTCGATCACCCGGACGCCGTGACCATCCGTTCCAGCACCTCGCCCCGCGGC
This sequence comes from Microbacterium sp. Leaf179, assembly GCF_001423785.1. Lineage (NCBI taxonomy): Bacteria > Bacillati > Actinomycetota > Actinomycetes > Micrococcales > Microbacteriaceae > Microbacterium > Microbacterium sp. Leaf179. The sequence continues at coordinate 244,487 of NZ_LMPH01000003.1, forward strand.
GATGTGCTGGAGGTTCACGTTCACCCCGATGACCGGGGTCGCGTGATCGGGCGCGGCGGACGCACCGCCAAAGCACTGCGCACCGTCGTGTCCGCCCTCGCCGACGGGCGTCGCGTTCGCGTCGACGTCGCCGACGACTGATGGCGGCCGACGACACCGCGGGCTCCCAGCCCGCCAAGACCCAGCTCCGCGTCGGGCGCCTGGTCAAGGCCCACGGCCTGAAAGGCGCCTTCAAGCTGGAGCTCTACACCGACGACCCCGACGGGCGCTTCGTCCCGGGCAGCACCTTCACTCTGCAGGTGCCCGAGTCGTCGCCGTGGCACGGCCGCGAACTGACCGTTCGCGAGTTCCGGTGGATGAACTCGCACCCCGTCGCCTTCTTCGAGGGTGTCGACGACCGCAACGCCGCCGAGGCGCTGGTCAAGGCCATCCTGTGGATCGACCAGGACTCCGAGACCGCCCCCACCGAAGACGACGCCTGGTACGACCACCAGCTGGTCGGTCTCGACGTGGTGCGTGACGGCGACATCATCGGTCGCGTGGTGCGGGTCGAACACTTCCCCGCGCAGGACCTGCTCATCGTCCGCCTGAGCGGCGACGAGCGCGAGGTCCTCGTTCCGTTCGTGAGCGCGATCGTTCCCGAGGTCGACATCGCCGCCGGTCGCGTGGTCGTCACGCCCCCGGCCGGTCTCTTCGAAGAGCTTCCGTCGGTCGAGGGCGACGAGCCCGAGCCCGACTCCGCCGACCTCGAGGCGCACGTCGACGAGACGCCCGACGCCGACGAGGCCACCGACGCGCGCGAGGACTGACGTGCGCATCGACATCGTGTCGATCTTCCCGACGATCTTCGACGCGCTCGAGGTGTCGCTGCTGGGCAAGGCCCGTCAGAGCGGCCTGCTCGACGTGCGCGTGCACGATCTGCGCGACTACACGCACGACCGTCATCGCACGGTCGACGACACGCCCTACGGGGGCGGCGCCGGCATGGTCATGAAGCCCGAACCCTGGGGCGAGGCGCTCGACGACGTCACCCGCGATGCGCCCGAGCGGCCCGTGATCGTCTTCCCGTCGCCCGCCGGCGAGCGGTTCTCGCAGGCCACCGCGCGCGAGCTGTCGACCGCCCCGCACCTCGTCTTCGGATGCGGTCGCTACGAGGGCATCGACGAGCGCGTCTTCGACTACGCCGCCGAACTCGGCGAGGTGCGTCTCATCAGCCTGGGCGACTACGTGCTCAACGGGGGAGAGGTCGCTGTGATGGCGATGGTCGAGGCCATCGGCCGCCTCGTGCCCGGCGTCGTCGGCAACCCCGAGAGCCTCGTCGAGGAGTCCCACGAAGACGGGCTGCTCGAGTATCCGTCGTTCACCAAGCCCGCGGTGTGGCGCGAGCGCGAGGTGCCCCCGGTGCTGCTCAGCGGCAATCACGGTGCGGTGGGCTCGTGGCGACGCGAGCAGCAGCTCGAGCGCACGCGACAGCGCCGGCCCGACCTGCTCGCCGACTGACCCCGCCGCCCCGGGTGTCCGCCTCGCGGCCTGGGGCGGAGGGGGAGTCCGCATCGGGTGCGCCCCGCGCTCGGCACCGGCCTGCCCTGTGAATGACGGATGCCGCGACCCCGAGGCCGCGGCATCCGTCGATCGCGTGTCAGTCGACGCCGAGGAACGAACGGTCCGTGAGCACGATCGGGCCGTCGGCGGTGATCGCGACCGTGTGCTCGGAGTGCGACCCGCGCGAGCCGTCGGCGCTGCGCAGCGTCCAGCCGTCGGGGTCGGTGACCAGCTCGTCGGTCGTGTGCAGGAACCACGGCTCGAGCGCCACGACGAGGCCCGCACGCAGCGGGTAGCCGCGTCCTGCCTTGCCGTCGTTGGCGACGTGCGGATCGCCGTGCATCGTGCGTCCGACGCCGTGACCGCCGAAGTCGGTGTTGATGCTCAGGCCCTCGGCGTGGGCGACCGCGGCGATGGCCGCCGAGATGTCGCCGATCTTGTGGCCGACGGTCGCGGCGTCGATCGCGGCGGCCAGAGCGCGCTCCGAGGTGTCGATGAGCGCCAGGTCCTCCTCGCGGGCCGTGCCGACCACGAACGACACGGCCGAGTCGGCGACCCAGCCGTCGACCGACGCCGCGAAGTCCAGCGAGACGAGGTCGCCGTCGCGCAGGACGTAGTCGTGGGGGAGGCCGTGCAGCACGGCGTCGTTGATCGAGGTGCACAGCACCTTGCCGAACGGGCTCGCGCCGAACGAGGGGTGGTAGTCGATGTAGCAGGACTCGGCACCGGCGGCGCGGATCATGTCGTGGGCGCGGCGATCCAGGTGCAGCAGGTTCGTGCCCACCTTGGTCTCGTCGCGCAGGGTCGCGAGCACCTCCGCGACGAAGCGGCCCGCCGGGCGCATGGCTTCGATCTCGGCCGGGGTGCGAAGTTCGATCATGGTGTTCCTCTCGTGGAACATCCATTCTCCCCGACGCGGCGCCCTCGCGCCGAGACGGGCAGAGGGTTCTCATAGGCAGCGCACATTCCCGCGCCGTAGCATCGGTCCATGGCGCTGCGCAGACTCTTCCTCGGCTGGTTGTTCCCGGCCGCCTTCGTCCTGCCGCTCTGGCTGTTCGTCGGATGGATCGTCTTCTCGGGCGGAAGCGGGTGGGCTCTGCTGTGGCTGTTCGTCGCCCTGCCGGCCGTCTTCGTCTCGCAGGTGCTGCTGTCACTGCTCATCCGCGGACGGGCGAGCGTGCGCGAGTCGCGCGCGGTGTCGTGGCGCGATGTGGCGGGCCTGGGGCTGTGGCACGTGGTGATCGTCGCGCTGGGCTTCTTCGACTCGCGCGTGTTCTTCCCGCTGCTGGTGCTGTCGGTCGTCGGTGCGCTGCTGCTGTTCTGGTCGTCGCTGGCGCAGTTGTGGAACGAAGCGCGGGGGGCGGTCACCGTGCTGCACGCCACCGACGGCACGGCCTACATCCCGCCTGCGCAGGAACGCCCGGCGACCCAGCCCGCGGGCGACGTGATCGTCGTCTCCGAAACGCGCCGTCCCGACTGAGTCGGTTTTGCCGCGCTCGGTGTCCGTGGCAGAATAGGCGTTTGTGCCCTGACCGGCTCTGCCTCAGGGGAGTCCGCCGCATCCGCGGCTTCGGGCACGCCTCACCTTTTCCCCTTTTATCGTGCGATCGACCTGTGGCGGTCGCAGGAAGTGAAGATCATGCAGATCCTCGACTCCGTCGACGCAGCCTCGCTGCGGTCCGACATCCCCGTCTTCGCCCCCGGCGACACCGTCAAGGTGCACGTCAACATCACCGAAGGCACGCGCTCGCGTGTCCAGGTCTTCCAGGGCGTCGTCATCGGCCGCTCGGGCGATGGCGTCCGCGAGACGTTCTGCGTCCGCAAGGTCAGCTTCCAGGTCGGCGTGGAGCGCACGTTCCCCGTCCACAGCCCGGTGATCGACCACATCGAGGTCGTCACCCGCGGTGACGTCCGTCGCGCCAAGCTCTACTACCTGCGCAGCCTCCGTGGCAAGAAGGCCAAGATCAAGGAGAAGCGCGACCGCTGAGTCCGCTCCCCTCGAACGCCCCGTGGATTTCACCCACGGGGCGTTCGGCGTTTTCGCGGCGGCGTCGGTCATCCGTCGGGGCCCCGATGTGCGACCCTTGTCCGTGCGGTTCTCCGGTGTGCGGCGGACCCGGTGAAGGAACACATGAACGACCAGACCGCCTCGACCCCGGATGCCGTGGCATCCCGTTCCGACGGTCGGCGTCGTCGCGGGTGGGGACTGTTCTTCCGCGACCTCGTGGTCATCGTGCTCATCGCGCTGGTCGTGTCGTTCCTGGTCAAGACGTTCGTGGTTCGGTCGTTCTACATCCCGTCGGCGTCGATGGAGAACACGCTGATGATCAACGACCGGATTCTGGTCGATGAGCTGACCCCCCGTTTCGGCGAGTACTCGCGCGGCGACGTCGTCGTGTTCCGCGACCCGGGCGGATGGCTCGACACCACACCGGCCGCTCCGCGGTCGCCGCTCGTCGAGGGCGTCGACTGGGCGCTCTCGCTGTTCGGCCTGTCGGCGCCCGACAGCGACGACCACCTGATCAAGCGCGTGATCGGCACCGCCGGCGACCACGTCGTCTGCTGCAACGCGCTCGGGCAGACCACCGTCAACGGCGTGCCGCTCGACGAGAGCTACGTGCGCCTCGCGCCCGGCGCCACGGCTCCCGAGCCGGTTCCCTACGACATCACGGTGCCCGAGGGCTCGCTCTGGGTGCTCGGCGACAACCGCAACAGTTCGCGCGACTCGCGCTTCAACCAGGATCAGCCCGGGCTGGGCTTCGTTCCCGTCGACAACGTCGTCGGGCGCGCCTTCCTCAAGACGTGGCCGCTCGACCGGTTCGGCCTCGTCGACTTCCACCACGAGGTGTTCGCGGGGGTCCCCGCGCCGGGATCGCCGTGATCGAGCCCACCCTCACGCTCGAGCGTCGCCTGCTCAAGGAGCACGCGATCGTCATCGCCTGCGACGAAGTGGGTCGCGGGGCGCTGGCGGGACCGGTGGCGGTCGGCGCGGCGGTGGTCGACCCGGCCCGTTCACGCAAGCGCGTGCCGATGGGGCTGCGCGACTCCAAGCTCGTACCCGAGGCCCGTCGCCCCGAGGTCGCCGCGCGGGCGGCGGCGTTCGTGCAGCACAGCGCCGTCGGGTGGGCGAGCTCCGTCGAGGTCGATGAGATCGGCATCATCCGTGCCCTCGGGCTCGCGGCGGTCCGGGCGATCGCCGACCTGCGCGCCCACGGCGTCGTGCCCGAAGAAGCGCTCGTGATCCTCGACGGCAACCACGACTACATCACCCCGGCGGGCGAGTCGGGGCTGACGGTGCGCCCGATCATCAAGGCCGACCGCGACTGCGCGAGTGCGGCCGCGGCATCCGTCATCGCCAAGGTCGCCCGGGACACGCTGATGGTCGGTCTGCACGACGACCTGCCCGCCTACGGGTGGGCGCGCAACAAGGGGTACGCGAGCCTCGATCACCGCGACGCCATCGCCGTGCACGGCATGAGCGAGCACCACCGGCATTCGTGGGCGATCGCCGCGGCGCCCACGCTGTTCTGACGACGCCGATCCGACGACGCCGAGGGACGCGCCCGGGAGCGTGCCCGCGTGCGGCTCGGCGCCCGACGCCCGCCTAGGATGGGAGAACCATGGATGACGACGTCTTCGAGGACTACGACCGCGAACTCGAACTGGCCCTTTACCGCGAGTACCGCGATGTCGTGCGCCAGTTCACCTACGTGATCGAGACCGAGCGACGGTTCTACCTGGCCAACGACGTCAATGTCGTGCGCCGCGACACCGAGCACGACTTCTACTTCGAGATCTCGATGACCGACGTGTGGGTGTGGGACATCTACCGCGCCGACCGGTTCGTGAAGTCGGTGCGGGTGCTGACCTTCAAGGACGTCAACGTCGAAGAGCTCTCGCGCCACGACTTCCAGCTGCCCGACGAGCTGTCGCTCGACAACTGACGCTCCTCCACAGCGGCCCGATCTCTCGGGCTCTCCACCGATGACGGTTTCGACGCCGCGGACGGGGTGAGCCGGATGCCACGCTCTCGGGCATGGCAGCGAAAGACGACCTCGGCCGAGCCGGGGAAGAACGCGCCGTCGCCTTCTTGACGGGTGACGGTTACCGGATACTGGCGCGGAACTGGCGGTGCGCACAGGGCGAGCTCGACATCGTCGCCGAGCACGGGCGCACTCTCGTCGTGGTCGAGGTGAAGACCCGCCGGAGCGAGGACTTCGGTCACCCGTTCGAGGCGATCGACGCGCGCAAGGCGGCTCGCCTGTGGCGGTTGGCCATGGCGTGGATCGCCGCTCACCCCGACGCAGCACGCGGCCGCCATCTGCGCATCGACGCGATCGCCCTCGTGGGGGATGATCCGGCGACGGCCCGCCTCGAGCACCTCGAGGACGCCCTGTGAGCGTGGCACGCACGTGGGCGGTGGCACTGACGGGCTTGCGCGGAGACCCCGTCGAGGTCGAGGCCGACGTGTCGTCGCAGACGCCGGAGTTCGCCATCATCGGACTCCCCGACAAGTCCCTCGGCGAAGCAGGGCGCCGGGTGCGCAACGCCTGCGCCAATCGTGGTCTCGACCTGCCGAAACGGCGGATCACCGTGAACCTCTCGCCGGCGAGTCTTCCCAAACGCGGGTCGGGGTTCGACGTGGCCATCGCCGTGGCCGCACTGGCGACGACCACGCGCATGGATGCCGCCCGCGTCGCCGCCACCGTGCACATCGGCGAGCTGGGACTCGACGGGCGGCTGCGCCCGGTGCCGGGCATTCTGCCCGCGGTGGTCGCTGCCCGCCGCGCGGGGCACGCACGGGTCGTGGTCCCCGCGGCCAATGCGGCCGAGGCCGCCCTCGTCGAGGGGGTCGAGGTGTTCGCCGCCACCTGCCTGGCCGAGGTCGTGCGCTGGCACGGAGGGGCGACCGACGCCGTGGAGCTGGACCCCGTCGCGGCTCCGGCGGTCGACGAGTCCTCCGATGAGAGCCACGAACTCGCCGACGTCGTCGGGCAGGCCGATGCCGTCGACGCGCTCGTCGTGGCGGCGGCCGGCGGCCACCACATGCTGATGAGCGGGCCCCCGGGCGCGGGCAAGACCATGCTGGCGCGTCGGCTCCCCGGCATCCTGCCCCCGCTCGACGACGACGCCGCGCTGTCGGTGGCGTCGGTGCGCTCCCTGTCGGGCGAGACGGTGACCCGGTTGTCGCGGACACCGCCGTTCGAGAGCCCTCACCACGGCGCGACGGCCGCCGCCCTGATCGGGGGAGGGTCGGGCGTGGTCCGCCCGGGCGCCATCGCCCGCGCCAGCGACGGGGTGCTGTTCCTCGACGAGGGTGGTGAGTTCCCGGCGGCGGTTCTCGACGCCCTGCGCCAACCGCTCGAGAGCGGCGTCATCCAGGTGCACCGATCGGGGGTGGCCGCCACCTATCCCGCGCGTTTCCAACTCGTGGTCGCGACGAACCCCTGCCCGTGCGGTCAGTACGGGGTGGCCGGGGGAAGGTGCGAGTGCGCCCCGCAGGCGATCCGGCGGTATACGCGTCGACTGTCGGGTCCCCTCCTCGACCGGATCGACATCGACCTGCGCCTCCAGCGCGTATCGGCCGCGCGACGCGAGAGCGACACGCGGACGGTGACCACCGCGCAGGCGCGCGAGACCGTCGCGCGCGCGCGAGAACATGCGGCGGTCCGGTGGGCCGCAACCCCGTGGCGTCGAAACGCCGACGTGCCGGGGACCTGGTTGCGCGGCCCCGCGGCCCCGTCGCCCGCCGTGCTGAGTCCGCTCGACGCGGCACTGCGGCGTGGGGCGCTGACCCTGCGCGGCTACGACCGGCTGCTGCGGGTGGCGTGGACCGTCGCCGACATCGCCGGTCATGAGCGGTTGCAGCCCGACGACGTGGGTCGAGCGCTGTACCTGCGGCGGGGGATGAGCGCGTGAACCTCCCCGATCTCGAGGCACCGGCCGCGCGCCGCGCCCTCCGCGGGCTCCGGCGCGCCGAGGGCGACGACGGCTCGGCCTACGCCCGCGCGATCTGGAGCGTTCTGCTCGAGCCCGGCGACGGGGTGGCCGGGGCCCTGATCGCGGCGCACGGGCCGGTCGACGCGCTCCGTCTCGTCTCGCGCGGAGAGGGGGCGGAACTCGCGGACGCGCGCGCACGGTGGCTGCCGCGCCTGCAGCCCGGGTCGATCACCGCCGCGCTGGAGTCGGCCCGTCGGGCGGCGGTCGACCTCGTCGTGCCGGGCGACGAAGACTGGCCGGTGAAGCTCGACGACCTCGGTGCCCATGCCCCGGTGGCTCTGTGGCGGCGGGGCCGATCTGCGGCTCCCGTCGGGCCCGTCGTCGCCCTTGTCGGGGCGCGCGCCTCGACGGCCTACGGCGAGGGGATCGCTGCCGACCTCGCCGCCGAGCTCGCTGCGGACGGCGTCACGGTGGTGTCGGGAGCGGCGTACGGAATCGACGGCGCGGCCCACCGCGCCGCGTTGAGCACCGCGGGAACGACGAGCGCCTTCCTCGCCGGAGGCGTCGACCGTTCGTATCCGCGCGGGCACGAAGCCCTGCTGACGACGATCGCCGCGTCGGGTGGGGTGTGGAGCGAGACACCGTGCGGAGCCGCACCGACGAAATGGAGGTTTCTCGCGAGGAACAGGCTGATCGCGGGGTTCGCCGATGCCGTGGTCATCGTCGAGGCCGGGTGGCGCAGCGGCTCGCTCAACACGGCTGCACATGCGGCGACGCTCGGTCGCGCCCTGGGGGCGGTACCCGGGCCGGTGACGAGTGCGGCCTCGGCCGGCTGTCACCGTGTCCTGCGCGAGTACGACGGCGTGTGCGTGACCTCGGCGGCCGATGTGCGCGAGATGCTCGGCGCCGCGGGAACGGGCACCTCGCTCGACGACGGGCGTACCGACGAGACCACCCGGGTGATGGACGCACTCTCGGCGCGGTCGGCGCGACCGACCGACGAGGTCGCGCGGCGGAGTGGACTGGCGCCCGCGCAGGCCGTCGTGCTGTTGGGTTTCGCCGAACTCGAGGGGCGGGTGGTGCGCGACGATGTGGGGGACTGGCTCCTGCGGCACGGCACGCGATGAGAGCGCCGGTGACGGGGTTCCCGATGCCCCTCGCGCGGCCCCACGCGGACGCCGCGGCTCGTCTGCCGCCGGTTCCCCGCCTCGCGCGGACGTTCTCCGCCGGTCCGTCGCCGCGCGCGGACGGCCGCTCTGGCCGACCTCACCGGGGCGACCGGCGATCCGGAGGTCGCGGCACTCGGCGTCGAGGACCTCCGCGAGCGGCAGTCTCCCTATGCGCGGATCGCGGCGGGGGATGCCGCGCCGAGCCGTCGGCGCAGCCACGCGCTGGTTCTGCCGAGCAGGTAGAGCAGCGCCCCGATCGCGGTGACGAAAAAGCCGATCGGGAGGTTGGTGGTGTAGGCCAGAGCGATCGAGCACCACACGGTGACCAGGGCGAACAAGACCGACAGGGCAATCGCGATGACGGGTCGACGGGTCATCGAGCGTGCGCCGGCGGGCGGCCCCACCAGGAGTGCGAACATGAGCAGCGCCCCGACGATGGGCACGCTCGTGGTGGTGGCGACCGCAAGCAGAAGACCGAAGACGATGGTCATCGCCCGGGGGTTGACGCCGCGCGCCATCGCCATGTCCGGGAGGGTGGATGCCAGCAGCAGCGGCCGGTACAAGACCGCGACCGCCACCACGCACAGTGCCCCCAGGATCGCCATCGGCACCAGCTCCGACATCGACACACCGAGGATCTGCCCGAACAGCAGGGCGAAGATCTCGGCGGAGTACTGACTCGAGCGGCTGACGAACAAGACGCCGAGGCCGAGCATCGTGACCAGCGCGAGCGCGGTGATCGCGTCGTTGCGGGCACGACGCTCCATGATCGAGATCGTCAGAGCGCCGCCGACGGCGAAGACGCCGAGGCCGACGAGCGGGTCGATCCCCAGGAGCACGGCGCCGGCCGCACCGGCGAACGCGCCATGCGGTACGGCGTGGGCAAGGAAGGCGTTGCCGCGGATCACGACGAAGAAGCCGACGATCCCGGCGATGACGGCGACGATCGTGCCGGCGATCCAGGCGTTGGTCATGAACGGGGCGAACATCACGGCACCGCCGCTTCTGACGCAGTGCCGGGGGCCGGTACGGTGGCGGACGGCCGGCGATGGCGGGTGCGACGCAGCGCCACCGCAAGGCGGGTGCCGAGATAGAGCAGGAAGACGAGGGTGACGATGCAGAAGCTGGCCGGCCAGCTGCCGCGGGGTCCGGCCCAGTAGTAGCTCTCGTACGAGATGAAGCATCCCACCCAGGTCACGGCCACGCCCAGCACGGCGGACAGGGCCACGGCCAGTCCGAAGCGCCGGGTCATCAGCAGCGCGGAACTGGCGGGCCCGATGAGCAGCGCGGTCGACAGAATCGCGCCGATGGTGAGCGAGGACAGCTCCACGGCGAGGGCGAGTGCGATCAGGAAGACGATGCCGGCGAGTCGGACCGGCACCCCACGCGCGACGGCGAGGTCGTGATCCACCGATTCGACCAGCAGCCATCGGTAGACCGCTCCGATCAGCAGCAGGGCGATGATGCCGAGGACGATGACGGCCGGGATCAGGTTGTGGTTGAGGACGAACAGGGAGCCGAACAGCACAGAGATCGCGGCGTTGCTGGTATGGCCGAGGGTGGTGTCCCAGAACAGGAACAGCGCGGTCAGGCCCATGCCGAAGCCGAACACCACACCGGTGGCGATGTCGCGGCCTTGGATGCGACGGATGCCGATGGCTTCCATGAGCAGGGCGGCGATGATGCCGGCGCCGACGAATCCCCAGAGCTGGCTGATGCCGATCAGGAAGGCGCCCGAGCCTCCGACGGCTCCGAGATCGGCGAGCGCGTGCCCGGCGAACGACTGCCCACGCATGACGGTGAACACCCCCACGATGCCGGTGACGATGGCGACGACCCCGCCGACGATGAGTGCGGCCTGCACGGTGGGGCTGGCGAAGAAGTCGGCCAGGCTCGCCCCGTCCGCACTCACGCGCCGCTCCTCGGCAGCGGGGCGTGGTGGACTTCGTCGGGTAGCGGCCGGGTGTCGTCGGCGAGCACCATGATGCGCCCCTCCGCGCGGATGACCCGGATCGGGCGTCCGTACAGTTTCGTGAGGACGTCCTCGCGGACGACCTCGTCCGGCGCGCCGGTCACGGCCCGGCCGCCGGCCAGATAGACGAGGCGGTCCATCACCGGCAGGAGCAGGTTCATGTCGTGGGCGGTCATCACGATCGCCAGGGGCGTGTTCCGGCGCAGCCGGTCGAGGAGCTCGACGATGTCCTGTGCGCTGGCGGGGTCGAGGTTCGCCAGAGGTTCGTCGAGCAGAAGCAGGGCGGGATCGCTGATGAGCGCATGAGCGAGCAGGACGCGCTGCTGCTGACCGCCGGAGAGCTCGCCGATGCGCTGCTGGGCGAAGGCGTTCGCCCCCACGGCGTCGAGGATGTCGTCGACGCGCCGGCGGAACGCCGTGCCGCGCACCGGCAGCCCGAGATGCCCGCCGTCGATGCCCAGGGCAACCACGTCCCAGGCCCGCAGCGGGGCGTCGGGATCGAGGGCCACCTTCTGTGGCAGGTACCCGATGCCGCCGCGGCCCCCGCGACGGGGTCGTCGCACCTCGCCGCTGCTGGGCTTCAGCACGCCGAGGAGGACGCGCAACAGCGTGGTCTTGCCGGCGCCATTGGCGCCGATCAGGCCGACGAACTCATGGGGGGCCACGGTGAGGTCGACCTCGTCGAGAACCTGGTGGCCCGAGAAGGAGGCGGTGATGCGCCGGGCGGAGAGAACTCCGCTCGGCGCATCGCGGTGGTCAGTCATCTAGCCCAGCGACTCCGTCGAGGTGCCGTTGGCGACCGCGTTCTGCAGTGCCGTGAGTTCTGCCTCCATCCACTGCTGGTACGTGTAGTTCAGCGGCATCGTCTCGTAGACGCCGACCACGGGGATGCCGTTCTGCTTGGCGAGGTCGAGGTAGTGGGTCGTGATGTCATCGGTGACCTGCTGGTTGTACAAGAACACCTTGATCTGCTTGCCCGTGAACAGCGCATCCTGCGCCGCGGAGTCCTGCGGCGACGGGTCGGTGTCGTTCATGATCGCCGCCTGCAGTGACCACGGCGTCTTGATCGTCACCCCGGCGGCCTGCGCGGTGTAGCCGGACAGGGCCGAAGGTTCCATCGCCGGCGAGTTGGTCCCGCCCGCCTCGAGCATGTAGTCCGCGACCGGCTCGGTGACAGCGACCGGCGTGCCCCCGTACTGCTTCTGGAAGGACGCGAGCCCATCCGTCCACGTCTTCAGCGATTCGTTGAACGTGTCGAGATTCGCCTTGAAATCGCTCTCATGCGACGGGTCGAGCGCCGCGAGGTCCTTCTCGATCTGCTGCGCGACCGCCGGCATCGTGGCGGGGTTGTACCACAGGTGCGGGTTCTCCGTGTCGTCCGGAACACCGAGCACCTCCTGAGCGTCGATGACCTTTCGGTCAGCGTTCGGGGATGCGCTGGCGAGATCGGTCATGAAGTCGTCGTAGCCGAGGCCGTTCTGGATGAGGATCTGCGCAGTGCTGAGCTCTTTCGCGACACTCGGGTCGGCCTCGAACGTGTGCGGGTCGGTGTTCGGATCGCTGAGGATGGCGTCAACGCTCACATAGTCGCCGCCGATCTGCGATGCGACGTCCGCGTACTCGTTCTCTGCGGCGACGATCACGATCTTGCCGCCGCTCGGGGTGCTGGACGATCCTGGGCTCGAAGCCTGTGAGCAGCCGGCCAAGGCAACCGCGACAGTCGCGGCGGCGATGGCAGCGACCACGGTTCTGGTCATGCGCATCGATTTCCATCCATTCCAGGGACCCGGTCCCATTCAGTGGTCGTATTGAGAGTGATTCTCAATACCGGTCTAGCGTATTGCATTCGATCGTCGCGATCGACCAAAAATGAGAACGATTATACGTATCGACAAGCCGGAAGGAGCAGTGATGGTTGCCGCCCGTCTGCCGCCGGTCCGCTGCCCATCCACCGGTGGCTATCTGCTCGACATGATCGTGGTCGGACTGCGCGTCGTGTCGGGCTCCGCCGTGCGTGGCGGGCAGGGTGGAGCCGTGCGTGTGTCGGAAGCCGTCGAGGGGTATCTCACCCACCTCTCCGACGTGCGTCGGCTCTCGTCGGCGACGGTGCGCGCGTATCGGGCCGACCTGGCCGACCTCACGGGAGCGACCGGCGATCCGGAGGTCGCGGCGCTCGGCATCGAGGACCTCCGCGAGTGGCAGTGGGAGGCGTCCAGATCAGGGCTGTCGAAAGCCACTGCTGCGCGACGGACGTCGGCGGTGCGGGGATTCCTCGCCTGGGCGAAGGACGCGGGGCTGATCGACGGCGACCCCGCCCAACGCCTCGTCGCCCCCAAACGCGGTCGCACGCTGCCGGCCGTCGCCACCGCCCAAGCACTCGAGGGCGTCCTCTCGACGGCGGCCGAGAACGCGCGCGAGGGCGATCCGCTCGCGCTGCGCGACCACGCCCTGCTCGAGATGCTCTACGGCTCCGGCGCCCGTGTGTCGGAGATCTGCGGTCTCGACCTCGACGACATCGACCACGAGCGTCGTACCCTGCGTCTGCGCGGGAAGGGCGACAAGGATCGCATCGTGCCCTACGGGGTTCCCGCTGGCGTCTCCCTCGACGCCTATCTGATCCGTGCGCGCCCGGTCCTCACCGCACGGGGTGAGGGGGGCGCGGGGCGCGCGGTGTTCCTCGGCGCGCGAGGCCGGCGCCTGGGACCACGGACCGTGCACTCGCTCGTCTCGCGCACCGTGGCCCCCGTCGTCGGGGCCGAGACCTTGGGACCCCACGCGCTGCGCCACTCCGCCGCAACGCACCTGCTCGACGGAGGGGCCGATCTGCGCGCGGTGCAGGAGATCCTCGGGCACGCCAGCCTCGGGACCACGCAGATCTACACCCACGTCTCGGGGGAACGGCTGCGGGAGGCGTACAAGCTCGCGCATCCGCGGGCCTGAGCACCCGCGGGCCTGAGCATTCGCGGGCCTGAGCACCCGCGGGCCGGAGCCGCCGAGGGCTTGGCGTCGGGGCGTCTGCATCCGCGCGCCGGGCATCCGAGCGCCGGAGCATCAGCGCACCCGAGGAGCTATGGGGCCGAGGCGCGGACCGAGCGAGCTCGAGCGTGCACGGGCTCGATCCTGCGCGGGCCCGAGCACGCCCGACTCCGCGTCACGGCCCGAAACCTCGCCCCGATGCACGTCCTGCGCGGCCAGCCGCTGGCGCTCGCCCCGTCGGCGGACGTAGCGTGAGCCGGGTGAATCGCCGATCCGTCTCCGCCGCGGCGGGTGCCGTCGTGCTCGTCCTCTCTCTCGCCGGGTGCGCGCTGCAGCCGACCCCCGTCGAGACGCGCCTCCCCCCGGGAGCGGTCGTCACCTCCGCGCCTCCGACCGCTGCCGCGCCCTCGCCGACGGTCGTCACCCTGCCCCCGACCACGGCGCCGACGGTCGCACCCGCGCCCGATCCCTCGACGCCGGCGTCGGACCCCGATGCCCTCTCGTGCGGCGACGGAGGCTCGCAGAACGTCTCGGGCGCCGAACAGACGGTCCGCGTCGTCGGCACCTGCGCCGAGCTCACCGTCTCGGGGACCGCGCTGACGGTGGATGCCGCGGGCGCGACGATCCGATCCCTGCGCGTCTCGGGCGATCGCGTCCGGGTGTCGACGTCGGCGATCGATGCGCTCGTCGTGCAGGGCAACGACGCGGCGATCTCGTCGAGCGGCGCCATCGGCAGCGTCGACCTCAGCGGCGACCGCACGACCGTCGACGCCGGCGGTGCCGTCTCGTCGGTCACGGTGCGCGGACAGGACAACATCGTCCGCGCCGGCGGGGGAGTCGGCCAGACCACCATCGAGGGGCGCGGCAACCAGATCGGCTGATGCCCGGCCGCTCGACCGTGAGCAGGTGACGTCGCGGAACCGCGCCGCCCGGCCCCGTCGTCAGCAGCAGGGCAGCAGAACCGCCCGAGGAACCCCGCCCAGCAGCCGCAGCGGATTGATGTACTCGCCGTCCAGCCGCACGCCGAAGTGCAGCGTGTGCGGCCGGGTGTGACCTTCGGGGGCGACGGTGCCCACGACGGCTCCGCGGGCGATGCGGTCACCGGCGACCAGGCCGGTCGCCACGGGCTCGAGGGTCGTGACCAGACCGTCTCCGTGGTCGATGGTGACGACGAGGCGTCCGGCCACCGCTCCGGCGAAGGCGATGCGACCGTCGGCGGGGGAGCGCACCGGCTCGGGGGCTGCGAGGTCGATTCCGCGGTGGCCCGGACCGTAGCGGTGGGCGGGGGCTTCGAAGGGGCGGAGGAGCTGCACCGTCTGCACCGGCCACACCCACCCCCGATCGGCGAGCGGATCGCCGCCGACCGTCGGGTTCGCCGCGAGCAGCAGGGCGAGGATCATCGCGAACCGGAGCGCGCGCAGGACGAGGAACCGGGATCGCATGGCCGAAGTCTCCCGCCCCGTTCCGTGCCCTCGAGGGCGAATCGGGCGTGACGGTGACGGTCCCTCTCCTGCACGCGGTGGGGAGGAGGCGTCCTGTATGCTGGAGGACGCATCTCGCTTGTCGGGATGACTCCGCGTGCCCTCAGCGCAGCGCGCCGCCCCTCGGGGCAGCGCATCGCGCGGCATCCACACCCCATGGTCCTCCGCTCCGGCGGATGGCGGGTGTGCGCCGGGCACCAGGCTCGTCGGACGCATCGTCCGACGCGAACAACCACAACCACGGCGCGAAAGCGCCCAGAAACAGGAGTACGACCATGGCCGTCGTCACCATCCGCCAGCTGCTCGACAGCGGCGTTCACTTCGGACACCAGACCCGCCGGTGGAACCCGAAGGTCAAGCGCTTCATCCTGACCGAGCGCTCCGGCATCCACATCATCGACCTGCAGCAGTCGCTCGGGTACATCGACAAGGCGTACGAGTTCGTCAAAGAGACTGTCGCGCACGGCGGCACCATCCTCTTCGTCGGCACCAAGAAGCAGGCGCAGGAAGTCCTCGCCGAGCAGGCGACGCGCGTGGGCCAGCCCTACGTCAACCAGCGCTGGCTCGGTGGCCTCCTCACCAACTTCCAGACGGTGTCGAAGCGCCTCGCCCGTATGAAGGAGCTCGAAGAGCTCGACTACGAGAACCCGGCCGAGAGCGGCTTCACCAAGAAGGAGCTGCTGCTCAAGAAGCGCGAGCTCGACAAGCTGCACAAGTCGCTCGGTGGTATCCGCAACCTGCAGAAGACCCCCTCGGCCATCTGGGTGGTCGACGCCAAGCGCGAGCACCTCGCGGTCGACGAGGCCAAGAAGCTCGGTATCCCCGTCATCGGCATCCTCGACACGAACGCCGACCCCGACGAGTTCCAGTACCCGATCCCCGGTAACGACGACGCGATCCGCTCGGTGAGCCTTCTCACGCGCATCATCGCCGACGCCGCCGCCGAGGGCCTGATCCAGCGCCACCAGCCCGCCGGAGAGGCCGAGGCCGAGGCCGCCGAGCCGCTCGCCGAGTGGGAGCGCGAGCTGCTCACCTCGGGCACGTCCGACGAGGCTGCGGCCGAGACCGACGCCGAGACGACCGAGGCCGCCACCGAGTCGGCTGACGACGCCGAGGGCGCCGAGGCTCACGACGAGGCCGTCGCCGACGCGTCGGGCGAGACCGCGACCGAGGTCGCCGACGCCGAGGCCACCGACAGCAAGTAAGCCGCGCGACCCCCGGTCACCCTCGGGTGGCCGGGGCGTCACCCGCACAGGCTACGATCCGGCGGGGTCGTGACCGCCCCCTCTTCGCGAGGGTGGTGACACGGCCCCGCCGGGCTCACATCTAGAACGCAAACGACAAGGAGACCGCCACACCATGGCAAACTTCACGATCGCCGACATCAAGGCGCTGCGCGAGCAGCTCGGCACGGGCATGGTCGACACCAAGAAGGCGCTCGAAGAGGCTGACGGCGACGTCGAGAAGGCCGTCGAGATCCTGCGCCTCAAGGGTGCCAAGGGCAACGCCAAGCGCGCCGACCGTTCGACCAGCGAGGGCCTCGTCGCCGCGCGCGAGGTCAACGGCACCGTCACGCTGCTCGAGCTCGCCTGCGAGACCGACTTCGTCGCCAAGAACGAGCGCTTCATCGCTCTGGCCGACAAGGTCGTCGACGCGGCATCCGCCGCCGGCGCCGACTCGGTCGAGGCCGCCCTGGCCGCCGACGCCGACGGCAAGACCGTCGAGCAGCTCATCTCGGACGAGGCGGCGATCATCGGCGAGAAGGTCGAGCTCCGTCGCGTGCGCACCCTCTCGGGCGACAAGTTCGAGGTCTACCTGCACAAGACCAGCAAGGACCTGCCCCCGCAGGTCGGCGTGGTCCTGGCCTACACGGGTGACGACGCCGAGACCGCTCGCTCCATCGCGCAGCACATCTCGTTCGCCAACCCCTCGTACCTCACGCGCGACGCCGTGCCCGAGGCCGACGTCGAGAAGGAGCGCGAGATCGTCACCGAGATCTCCCGCAACGAGGGCAAGCCCGAGGCGGCCCTTCCGAAGATCGTCGAGGGCCGTGTCAACGCGTTCTTCAAGCAGGTCTCGCTGCTCGACCAGGACTACGCGAAGGACAACAAGCTGTCCGTCGCCAAGGTCGCGTCCGACGCCGGTCTCACCCTGACCGACTTCGCCCGCTTCAAGGTCGGCGCGTAATCCACGCATGACGAGGCCCGGGATGCCATGGCATCCCGGGCCTTTTCCCTGCCCGGGGGTCGTTTCGGTCGACGCGGGCGGGGAGCTAGTTTGTTCAAGACGAGAGGACACCACACGTGATCGATGAAGCCACCAAGCGCCGCCGTGTACTGCTGAAGCTGTCGGGGGAGGCATTCGGCGGGGGCCAACTGGGTGTGAATCCCGACGTCGTGAGCCAGATCGCCCGCGAGATCGCCGAGGCGGTCGACCGGGTCGAGATCGCGATCGTGGTCGGCGGTGGCAACTTCTTCCGCGGGGCCGAGCTGAGCCAGCGCGGCATGGACCGCGGGCGCGCCGACTACATGGGCATGCTGGGCACCGTGATGAACGCGCTCGCCCTGCAGGACTTCCTCGAGCAGGCGGGAGCGGCCACCCGCGTGCAGTCCGCCATCTCGATGACGCAGGTCGCCGAGCCCTACATTCCGCGTCGCGCCGTGCGTCACCTCGAGAAGGGTCGCGTGGTCATCTTCGGCGCGGGAGCGGGGCTGCCGTACTTCTCCACCGACACCGTCGCCGCCCAGCGTGCGCTCGAGATCGGCGCCGTCGAGGTGCTGGTCGCCAAGAACGGCGTCGACGGCGTCTACACCGCCGACCCGCGCACCGACGCCGACGCCGTCAAGCTCGATCACCTCACCTACCGCGACGCTCTGCAGAAGGGCCTGAAGGTCGTCGACTCGACGGCGTTCAGCCTGTGCATGGACAACGGCATCGACATGCGCGTGTTCGGCATGGAGCCGGCCGGCAACGTCACCCGTGCGCTGCTCGGCGAGACGATGGGCACCCTGGTCACCACATGACGCGCCGTGCGGGCCCGGGGAGCCGGGTCCGCACGCGGCTAGACTGAGAAGTCAGTCCCAACGAATGGAGTCACCGTGATCGCCGATGTCCTCGCCGATGCCGGAGCGCGCATGGATCGTGCCGTGGAGGCCGCCAAGGAGGACTTCGCGACCGTCCGTACCGGACGCGCGAACCCCCAGATGTTCCAGAAGGTGCTGGTCGACTACTACGGCTCGCCCACCCCTCTCGGTCAGCTCGCCTCGCTGAACAACCCCGAGGCCCGCACGCTCGTGGTGAACCCCTACGACAAGTCGGCGCTGAAGGCGATCGAGCAGGCCATCCGCGACATGCCGAACCTCGGGGTCAACCCGACGAACGACGGCACGATCGTGCGCATCACCATGCCGGAGCTCACCCAGGACCGCCGCAAGGAATACGTCAAGATCGTGCGCGGCAAGGGCGAAGACGCCAAGGTGCAGGTGCGCAACCTCCGCCGCAAGGCCAAGGACGACCTCGACGCGCTGAAGAGCGATGTGGGCGAAGACGAGCTCGTCCGCGCCGAGAAGGACCTCGATGGCCTCACGCGCACGCACGTCGACAAGATCGACGAAGCTCTCAAGCGCAAAGAGGCCGAACTCCTCGAGGTCTGAGTCATGACCGACCTGCCCGAGACCGGCGACACCGATCCGGTCGATCCGACCGATGCCCGCCGGTCCGATCCGGTGCGCCGTTCGCCGATCACGGGCGAGGGCGTGACCGCCATCGAGTCGCAGCTGCGGGCGATGCGCACCGACGCCGAACAGCACATCGCGCACGCCCGCGCGGAGTTCGACCAGGCCAACGAGCGTCTCAAGCAGCGCACGGGCCGCGACCTCATCGTCGCCACCCTCATCGGCGTGGGCATCGGCGTGATCGTGATCGCGTCGCTGGTCTTCGTCAAGTGGCTCTTCGTGCTGTTCGCCGCGGCGGCCATGGTGCTGGGCGTGCTCGAGTTCTCGCGCGCGCTCCAGGTGGCCGGGCGGCGCGTCGACGTCGTACCCCAGCTCGTCATGGGCTTCCTGCTCGTGCTCAGCGGGTTCTTCCTCGGCGCGTGGGTGCACTGGGTCGCCACGCTGGTCGCGGTCGTGGTGGTCATCGTGTGGCGCCTCACCGCGCAGCTGTTCTCGGGCGACGGTCGCGCGCCCATCGAGGTGATCGGCGACGTTCTCGTCGGCGGCTTCGTGCAGCTCTACGTCCCCTTCCTCACCAGCGTCGCGCTGATCCTGCTCGCGCAGCCGCGCGGCGAGTGGTGGGTGCTGGCGTTCCTCATCCTGGCCGTCGCCGCCGACACCGGCGCATACGTGTCGGGCTTGACGTTCGGGCGGGGCGGGCGGCATCCGATGGCCCCCCGCATCAGCCCGAAGAAGACCTGGGAGGGCTTCGCCGGGGCCTGCGTCGCCGCCCTCGTCGCCGGGGCGCTGCTGGCCGTCTTCATGCTGCAGGTGCCGTGGTGGGCGGGTCTCATCTTCGGCGCCGTCGTGCTGGCGACGGCGACGGTCGGCGACCTGGGTGAGTCGATGCTCAAGCGCGACCTCGGCATCAAGGACATGAGCTCGTGGATCCCCGGCCACGGGGGAGTGCTCGACCGCCTCGACTCGATCCTGCCGTCGGCCACCGCCGCGCTGGTGATGTTCTACCTGCTAGCCCCGCTGGGAGTGTCATGACCGAGACCCCGATCCACGATCGAGTGAGCGCGACGCCGTTCCCCGAGGCCTCCGGGCGCTCCAAGGGCTACGAGAAGCGGGCCGTCGACGCCTTCCTCGCGCAAGCGCGCGAGGCGTTCGAAGCGGATGCCGACGGAGCGCTGCGCTCGTCGGAGATCCGCGCCGCCGCCTTCCCTCTCGTGCGCGGCGGCTACGCGGTCGCCGCCGTCGACGCGGCGCTCGGACGCGTCGAGGACGCCTTCGCCGCCCGCGAGCGGGAGTTCGCGCTGTCGCGCCTGGGCGCGCGGGCGTGGGTCGCCGAGACCCGCGACACGGCCCAGGTCGTGCTCGATCGTCTGGGCCGCCCGCGCGGCGAACGCTTCGATCGTGTCGGCCTGCTCCGTTACGGCTACCGGGTCGACGAGGTCGACGTCGTCGCCGACCGAGTCGCGGGGTATCTGGCGGCGGGCCACCCCGTCACGCCCGAGCAGGTGCGCGCCGTCGCCTTCCGCATGCAGCGCGGCGGATACCGCGAGGCGCAGGTCGACGCCGTGCTCGATGCCGTCGTCGAGGTCATGCTCGCCGTCGGATGACCCGTTCACGTGGCACGCGCCCGCGGGCGTCGGTAGACTCGAGCACACTGTGACTGCCGGTTCAGACCTCTCGCGTGCCTCCTCGTCCCGCGCCGCCCGCCGGGGCGTGGGTTCCGTCGACGTCGTGCCGCCCGCGCTTCCGCGTCGTTCGGCGCCGCGCTGGTCTCGCCGACGCGGAGTGGTCGGTGTCTTCGCCTCGTGCGCCGCGGTACTTTTCGCCGCCGCGTACGTCGGTCCGATGGGTGCGGCGCTGACGCCGGCTCAGGCGGACGAACCCCGCACGGTCACGCTGTACGCCGAGGGTCTCGGAGATACGCAGGCCGTATCGACCTCGGGCGAGAAGCAGGCTCCCGTGCTCGATCGCTCGAGCTACAACGTCTACGTGAAGCCGAAGCCGACCCCGACACCCACCCCCACGCCGTCGAGCGGGTCGGGATCGTCGGCGGGCGACGCCGGACCGCTGTTCTACTCCGGCGGCGGTGCCCCGGGCGAGTGGATGGCGGCGGCGGGCATCTCCGACGCAGACATGGGCTACGTCGACTACATCGTCAGCCGTGAGAGCGGCTGGAACCCGAACGCGACCAACCGCTCCTCGGGCGCGTGCGGTCTCGTGCAGGCGCTGCCGTGCAGCAAGGTGCCCGGAAACGGCTACGACCCGGTCGACAACCTGCGCTGGGCCACCGGGTACGCCACGGGCCGGTACGGCAGCTGGGCCGGGGCCTACGCGTTCTGGACCAGCAACCACTGGTGGTGAGCGGCGCCCATGCCCCGCTCCCGTAAACGTCGTCCGGAACCCGGCCGCGGCGAGGATT
The DNA here is from genome assembly GCF_001423785.1 of Microbacterium sp. Leaf179. Classification (NCBI taxonomy): domain Bacteria; kingdom Bacillati; phylum Actinomycetota; class Actinomycetes; order Micrococcales; family Microbacteriaceae; genus Microbacterium; species Microbacterium sp. Leaf179. The sequence continues at coordinate 265,657 of NZ_LMPH01000003.1, forward strand.
CCCTCGACCGCCTGATCGCCGGGTGGAAGCGCACCGAGGTCAAGCGCGGGATCGACTGGACCGTGCAGCCCATCTCGGCACCGCAAGCGCTGAAGGACTACGTCTGCCCCGGCTGCGGTCGCGCGGTCGTGGCCGGAACCGCCCACCTCGTCGTCTGGCGGGCCGACGGCGTGCTCGGCGACGCCGCCGACCTCGCCGCCCGACGCCATTGGCACACGCACTGTTGGAGGATCGCCTGATGGAGATACGCGGACCCGTTCTGCTCCCCGCCCGTCGCGAGGACATCGAGCTGCGGACGGTCGACGAGCTCACCCTCGTCGGCGAACTCGCTCTTCCGCTGGAGCGGGAACCCGTCGCGACGCTGGTCACCCTGCATCCGCTGCCGACGGCGGGCGGATTCATGGACTCGCACATCCTGCGCAAGGCCGCGGGGCGTCTGCCGGCCCTGGCCGACCTGGCGGTGCTGCGCTTCAACACGCGCGGCACCACGTCACCCCGCGGAACGAGCGAGGGCACTTTCGACGGGGGAGCGAGCGAGGTGTTCGACGTCGCCGCGGCCGTGGACTTCGCGCGCGAGCGGGGTCTTCCCCGACCGTGGTTGGTCGGGTGGTCGTTCGGCACCGAGCTGGCGCTGAAGTACGGTCGCGATCACGACGTCGAGGGCGTCATCCTGCTCTCGCCGCCGCTGCATCGTGCGACGGCCGACGAGGTCGCCGCGTGGGCCGGCGACGCGCGGCGCATGGTCGTGCTGGTTCCCGAATTCGACGACTACCTGCGACCGGATGAGGCGCGGGAGCGCTTCGCGTCCGTTCCGGATGCCACCCTGATCGCCGTCGAGGGCGGGAAGCACCTGTGGGTGGGCGAGACCCAGACCCGTCGGGTGCTCACCGAGATCGTCGCCGCCGTGAACCCCGACGCGCTGCCGCTCCCCGTGGAGTGGGATGGCGACCTCGACGGCTGACGGTGATGTCCTACGTGAGGCGAACGGCTCGGCCGGTCTCGCGGGGTGACGGAGCCTCGATCACCGCTCGTTCTGCCGCGGGATGATCACCTCGCGGTAGATGATGAGGATGCTCGCGGCCACGGGGATGGCGATGAGGGCGCCGAGCAGGTTGAGCAGCGCACCGCCGGCGAGGGCCGAGATCACGACGACGGCACCGGGTACCGACACGGCGCGGTTCATGATGCGCGGCGAGATGACATACGCCTCGATCTGCATGTAGACGAGGTAGTAGACCAGCGCGATGAGCGCCGTCGTGGGAGATCCGAGCCCGGGCAGGAGGCACGTCAGCACGATGATCGTCGACCCGGTGAGCGTACCCACGAGCGGGATCAACGAGAAGAAGAAGGCGATCACGGCGAGCACGGCCGGGAAGGGCGCGTTGATGATCGACAGGAAGATCGCGCTCAGCACGCCGTTGATCACGCCCAGGCTCACCTGACCCATGACGTAGTAGCCGACGGAATCGGTGATCTTCTCGGCCAGCTCGATGAACCGCGCGCGCTTCGACGCGGGGACCAACTGGTAGACCGCCGACTTGAGCGACGGGGTGGATGCCGTGAAGTAGATCGTCAGGATGAGCACGATGAACGCGCCGCCGAGGCCGGCCGCCACCGCACCGCCGATCGTGAGGAGGCTGTTGCCCACCATCGTCGAGATGGACCCCACGTCGAGCGTGGTGACCCACTGCTGCACACCGGCCCACACCTCGTCGAGGCGCAACCAGGGGAGGGTCTGCTCGACCCAGGTCTGCACCTGCGTGACGATCTCGTTCCACCGGGTCGGCTGCAGGAGCTGCTCGATCTGCACCACGAGCTGGGTGATCTGCCCGACGATGATCGGCACGACCATCACGATGATGCCGGCGAAGATCCCCAGCACCCCGAGGATCGTCACGAGGACCGCCGCCCACCGGGGGAGACCGCGCTTCTCGAGGAACGAGACGACGGGATCGAGGCCCAGCGAGAGGAAGAGGGCCGTTCCCACGTACAGCAGGATCGTGGACAGGTTCTCGACGCTGCCGATCAGCAGCAGCCCGACGCCGACGCCGAGCGTCGCCAGCAGCGCCACCTGGAAAGGATTGTGGATCTTCATGACGACGACTCCCGCCTCGGACGGGTGCGACGGCGCCCGTTGTCGTCAGGATACTGACGCCGCGCCCTCGAACGTGCGCGACGGGCCTCGCCGCGAACTTTCAGGCGTCCTCGGCTAGTCTGAAACGTCGATTCTTCGGTGGTGCCAGGGCCGCCGGTGGGGATGGTGTGAAGAGTGAGATTTGTCTGGGCCGTGGTGGCGTTCGTCATCGCCGCCGCCATGATCGGTGCGGGCATCGCTCAGCGGACCGTATTCCAGGGTCCGTCCGAGACCACCGCGGCCGTGCAGACCGAGGGCACCACGCCCTACACGCTCATCGACGGGTCGGTTCTCACCAGCACCCCGGGCGCGCAGACGCTGCGCGTCGCGGGTGACGGAGCCGTGTTCGTGTCGTACGGGCGCACCTCCGACATGCAGGCGTGGCTGTCGGACACGCGGTACACCTCGGTGGTCCCCGGCGGCGAGGGCAGCCTCCAGACGTCGGTCGTCGAGCCCACCGCGACCGCGACGGGCGAGGTCGCCGGGCGCAGCCCGGTCGATTCCGACCTGTGGCTCGACGAGTTCGAACAGACCGGTTCGCTGTCGACGACTCTGCAGCTTCCCGCCGACATGAGCGTCCTGGTGGCTTCGGACGGCACCGCTCCCGCCCCCTCCGACATCAGCGTGACGTGGCCGATCGACGACAGCACACCCTGGGCGGGCCCGCTGATCGTGGGCGGCGGCATCGCTCTTCTCGCCGGTCTCGTGCTGTACCTCCTCGGCATCCGGCACGTGCGTCGTTCGCGACGCCCGCGCCGCAAGGGCCTCCCGCTGCCCGTGACCGAGCCCATCTCCATCGGCGAGTCCCGGACCGCGGGCACGGGTGTCGTGAGCGAGTCGCCGGCCCGTCGGGGTCGGGTACGCGGAGCACTCGGCGGCGGACGACGCGCCCTCATCGCGGTCCCCGCGCTCGGCGTCTCGCTCACCCTGCTCGCCGGCTGCTCCGCCGATGCGTGGCCGCAGTTGGCCGCCACCGAGACGCCCAGTGCGTCCCCGACCGTCATCGTGCCCGAGGGCCAGTTCCCGCCGGCCGTCACCGAGGCGCAGGCGACGCGCATCGTCTCGCGCGTGTCGACCGCGGTGACGCAGGCCGACGCGTCCCTCGACAAGACCGCCGCCGCGACCCGCCTGACGGGACCGGCGCTCGCGGAGCGCGAGACCAACTACACGCTGCGGGCGGCGATCACCGACCGTCCGGCCCTCCCCGCCATCCCGGCCGAACCGGTGCAGATCATCCTGCCGCAGACCACCGGCGCGTGGCCGCGCACGCTCATGACGGTCGTGGAGTCCGCTGACGCGGCGACTCCGACCACGACGATCATGATGATGACGCAAGAGACGCCCTGGGCCGAGTACAAGGCCGCGTACGTCGGAAACCTCGAGGCCTCGACCAACCTGCCCGAGCTGGCCGCCCCGTACGTGGGCGCCACGCAGGTTCCCCCGGACTCGTCGTTCCTGGTCATGGAGCCGCAGAAGGTCGCGGAGGCCTACTCCGACATCATCAACAACGGGCAGAACAGTGCCTCGTACGGCCTCTTCGACACGGCGAACGACCTGCTGCTGACCGCCATCCAGGACAACAAGACCAAGCGCACCGACGAGCTGAATCAGACGGGTCAAGGCACGGCCGAGATCAGCTTCGCCGCCTCGGCCGGTCCCGCCTCGCCGATCGCTCTGGCCACCCTCGACACCGGCGCGATCGTCGCGGTCAACGTGTACGAGAGCGACACGGCCAAGCCCACGAACGCCGACGCCGTGATCAAGCTCGACAACAACCCGGCGGTGAAGGCGCTGACCGGCGTCGACCAGTCGGCGACGGGCTTCACCACCACCTACTCCGACCAGGTCTTCTTCTACGTCCCCAGCCAAGGCTCGGACGACCAGATCCGCCTGCTCGGCTATCGATCCAGCCTCCTCGAAGCGAAGGTGTCCCCGTGAGCACTCCCGCCCCCGGTTCCGTCATGCGCGGTGCCGTCGACCTGTCGTCGCTGCGCAACCGCCCGCAGCCGCCCGCCGCCGGTGAGGCCGCCTCGGCCGCCCCGGCCGCCCCGCCGTCGGGGGCGCTGCCCCTCGTCTTCGACGTCACCGACGCCAGCTTCGGCGAGGTGCTCGAGCTGTCGCGGACCGTTCCGGTCGTCATCGACCTGTGGGCGGAGTGGTGCGGTCCCTGCAAGCAGCTGAGCCCCGTGCTCGAGAAGGTCGTGACCGAGCTCGCGGGCCGTCTCGTGCTCGCCAAGGTCGACGTCGACGCCAACCCGCAGCTCGCCCAGGGCTTCCGCGCGCAGTCGATCCCGATGGTGCTGGCGCTCGTCGCCGGCCAGCCCGTGCCGTTGTTCACGGGCGCCGTCCCCGAGGAGCAGGTGCGCGAGGTGTTCGCCCAGCTGCTGCAGCTCGCGGCTCAGCACGGCGTCACAGGCACGATCCCCGTCGACGGCGCCGCCGATGCGGTCGCCGAGCCCGAAGAGCCGGTTCTGCCCCCGCTGCACGCCGAGGCGTTCGCCGCGATCGAAGAGGGCGACTACGCCCGGGCGATCACCGCCTACGAGCAGGCGCTGGTCGAAGACCCCCGTGACGCCGATGCCCGCGCCGGACTCGGACAGGTGCGCCTGCTCGCCCGCGTGCAGGATGCCGACCTCCAGGCCGCCCGTGCGGCCGCGGCCGCGGCTCCCACCGATTTCGACGCGCAGTTCCTGGTCGCGGACCTCGACCTCGTGGGCGGCCACGTCGACGACGCCTTCGCGCGTCTGCTCGATCTGTTCGCCGAGCTTCCGGCCGACGATCGCGCGCCCGTTCGCGAACGCATCCTCGAGCTGTTCGGTCTCGTCGGCGACGACGACGCCCGCGTCATCCGCGCGCGTACCCGTCTGGCATCCCTGCTCTTCTGAGCCAACGACGAAGGCCCCGCCCGATCGAGGGTGGGGCCTTCGTCGTTCGCCGAGGTCAGCTCCCGGCGCGGTGGTGCAGCCACAGCACGCCCAGGGGCGGGAGCGTGACGACGGCGCTGCCGCGGGAATCGGTCGTCACCGCACCGAAGTTGCCCCGACCCGAGCCGCCGAACGCCTCGGCATCGCTGTTGAGGATCTCGGTCCACGTTCCCGCTTCGGGCAGGTCGATGGGGAAGTCCCCGAGCGGGACGCCCGAGAAGTTGCACAGCACGGCGATGGTGTTGCCGTGGTGGTCGCGGCGCGCGAACGCCAGCACGTTGGGGTTCCACGCGGGAGCGCCCAGACGCGAGAACGCGGCACCGTCGTGGTCGCGCGACCACAGGGCGGCCTGGTCGCGGTACACGCGGTTGAGCTCGGCGACGAAGGCGTGCAACTGCGCGTGCGACGGCTGGTCGAGCATCCACCAGTCGAGGCCGCGCGACTCCGACCACTCCGACATCTGGCCGAATTCCTGGCCCATGAAGAGCAGCTGCTTGCCCGGGTGGCCCCACATGTAGGCGAGGAACGCGCGCATGTTGGCGAGTTTCTGCCAGTGGTCGCCCGGCATGCGGCCGAAGAGGCTCCCCTTGCCGTGCACGACCTCGTCGTGGCTGATGGGGAGCACGAAGTTCTCGCTGAACGAGTAGACGAACGAGAACGACAGCTCGCCCTCGTGGTGCGAGCGGTACATGGGATCGCGCCCGATGTACTGCAGCGAGTCGTTCATCCAGCCCATGTTCCACTTGAACCCGAAACCGAGTCCGGCGTGCGAGGTGGGGGCGGTGACCCCGGGGAAACTGGTCGACTCCTCGGCGATGATCGCGATGCCCGGGTAGCGCTTGTACGAGGTCGCGTTGACCTCCTGCAGGAACCGGATGGCCTCGAGGTTCTCGCGCCCGCCGAACTGGTTGGGCGCCCACTCGCCGTCGTTGCGGGAGTAATCGAGGTAGAGCATGGATGCCACGGCATCCACGCGCAGACCGTCGACGTGGAACTCCTCGAACCAGTACAGCGCGTTCGCGACGAGGAAGTTGCGCACCTCGTTGCGGCCGTAGTCGAAGATGAGCGTGCCCCAGTCCTTGTGCTCGCCGCGCCGGGGGTCGGGGTGCTCGTACAGGGGCTCGCCGTCGAAGCGCGCGAGCGCGAACTCGTCTTTGGGGAAGTGGCCGGGGACCCAATCCATGATCACGCCGATGCCGGCCTGGTGCAGCCGGTCGATGAGGTAGCGCAGGTCGTCGGGGTCTCCGAAGCGGCTCGTCGGAGCGTAGTAGCCCGAGACCTGGTAGCCCCAGGAACCGCCGAACGGGTGCTCGGCGAGCGGGAGGAACTCGACGTGCGTGAAGCCCTGGGCCCCGACGTAGTCGATGATCTCGTCGGCGGCGTCACGGTACGACAGCCCGGGTTTCCACGACGCGAGGTGCAGCTCGTAGATCGACATCGGGCGGTCCAGCGGAGCGGTCGTCGAGCGTTCCTCGATCCACGCGTCATCCGACCAGGCGTACTCGGACTCGGTGACGACCGAGGCCGTGGCCGGGGGGACCTCGGCCAGGCGGGCCATCGGGTCGGCCTTCTGGATCCAGGCACCGCCGCGGGTGAGGATCTCGAACTTGTAGCGGGTGCCCGCGCCGATGCCGGGCACGAAGAGCTCCCAGACGCCGCTGCCGCCCATCGAGCGCATCGCGCTGCCCGTGCCGTCCCAGCCGTTGAAGTCGCCGATCACGCGCAGGGCGCGGGCGTCGGGCGCCCACACCGTGAAGGCCGTACCGGCGGAGCCGTCCATCTCGCGGACGTGGGCGCCCAGGACCCGCCAGAGTTCTTCGTGACGCCCCTCGGAGATGAGGTGCAGGTCGAGCTCGCCGATCGAGGGAGCGTGCCGATAGCCGTCGTCGGTGGCGTTCTCGACCCCGTCGTCGTAGGTCGTGCGCAGCGTGTACCGGCCGGGGTTCTCGGCGAGAGCGACTTCCCACACGCCGCCGTGCACGTGCTCGAGGGTGACGCTGTCACCGGTGGCGAGATCGGCAGCCACCTCGCGCGCGAGAGGGCGCCGCGCGCGCAGGACCCAGCCGTCGGCGCCCTCGTGCACGCCGAGCACGCTGTGCGGGTCGTGGTGCGCGCCGTTCGCCACGGCATCCAGGATCTCGGGAGGAAGAGTGGTCATCGGTTCTCCTTGACGTGCAGGATGTGCACGGGCTCGGTGAAGGCGTCGAGACGCACGAAGTTGTGGTCGGCCCAGGTCCAGACCTGTCCCGTCACGAGATCTTCGACGTCGTACGACGTTCCCGGTTCGACACCCCAGACGGTGGTGTCGAGGTGGACGGTGCTCTCGCGGGTCGAGTGCGGATCGACGTTGGCGATCACGATGATCGTGTCGCTCTCGCCGGTGGGTGACAGGGCCGCATCGAGGTGCTTCGAGTAGACGAGGATCGCGTCGTCGTCGCTCCAGTGCACGCTGAGGTTGCGCAGCTGGCCGAGGGCGGGGTGCGCGCGTCGAGCCTCGTTGAGCATGCGCAGGTACGGGGCCAGCGAGTCGCCCGCCGCCTCGGCACCGGCCCAGTCGCGGAACTTGTACTCGAACTTCTCGTTGTCGATGTTCTCTTCGGCACCGGGACGCGCGACGTTCTCGTACAGCTCGTACCCGGCGTACACGCCGTACGTGGGGGCCGCGGTGGCGGCGATCGCGGCGCGGATCTTGTACGCCGGTCGGCCGCCGAACTGCAGGTACTCGGTGAGGATGTCGGGAGTGTTCACGAAGAGGTTGGGACGGAGGAAGTCGTCGGTCTCGTGCGCGAGGCCCGAGAGGAACTCCTCGAGTTCTTCCTTCGTGTTGCGCCACGTGAAGTAGGTGTAGCTCTGCTGGAACCCGGCCATCGCGAGCCCCTGCAGGGGAGCGGGGCGCGTGAACGCCTCGGCGAGGAAGACCGCGTCGGGCTCTTCGGCGCTGACGGTGGCGATGAGCCACTCCCAGAACTGCAACGGCTTGGTGTGCGGGTTGTCGACGCGGAAGATCTTCACGCCCTGGGCGATCCAGTGGCGCACGATCCGCAGCACCTCGGCGCGGATGCCGTCGGGGTCGTTGTCGAAGTTGACGGGGTAGATGTCCTGGTACTTCTTCGGCGGGTTCTCGGCGAAGGCGATGGAGCCGTCGGGCAGCGTCGTGAACCACTCGGGGTGCTCGGTGACCCACGGGTGGTCGGGAGAGGCCTGGAGGGCGAGGTCGAGGGCCACCTCGATGTCGTTCTCGCGCGCCGCGGCGACGAAGGCGCGGAAGTCGTCGAGGGTGCCGAGGTCGGGGTGCACGCTGTCGTGCCCGCCCGCGGCCCCGCCGATGGCCCACGGCGAACCGGGGTCGCCCGGCTGGGTGACGAGGGTGTTGTTCGGGCCCTTGCGGTTGGTCTGACCGATCGGATGAATCGGCGGCAGGTACAGCACGTCGAAGCCCATCGCGGCGACGGCGGGGAGGCGCTCGGCGGCGGTGCGGAAGGTTCCGCTGACGACGCTGCCGTCCTCGGCGCGCGTGGCGCCCTCGGAGCGGGGGAAGAACTCGTACCACGAGCCGACACCGGCGCGGGTGCGTTCGACGAGCAGTTCGGCGTCGCGCCCGACCGAGACCAGACCCATCAGGGGCCGGGCGTGGAACAACGCGGCGATCGCGGGGTCGCGGACGATGTCGAGGGCGACGTCGTCGTGCGTGTCGGGGTCGCGGAGTGCCCGCGCGGCGTCGTACAGCACGTCTTTGTCGCTGCCGGGGCGCTTCTTCTCGCCTCGGGCGCGGTCGAAGAGCTGAGCGCCCATCTCGCGCATGACGGCGACGTCGACGCCCGCGGCGATCTTCAGGTCTGCCGCGTGCTCCCAGGTGGCGAAGTCGTCGGCGTAGGACTCGAACCGGAACCGCCAGACACCCTGCTCGAGGGGGACCACGAGCGCCGACCAGCGGTCGAACCCGTCGTTCAGTGGGCTGAGACGGTGCAGTGATTCGTCGCCCGAGGGCGAGAACAGGCGCACGTGCACGCCGATCAGATCGTGTCCCTCGCGGAAGGCGGTCACCGTGAAGGGCACGGCTTCGCCGACGAAGGCCGACGGTCGGAACCGCCCGCCGGGAACACTCGGATGCGGAAGGGCCAGGGGGATGCGTGGGGTGACCACGTTCCGTGACGTCGGTGTCGGCTTGACCGGCCGCACGGGGATCGAGGCGGCACTGCGCCAGGGCAGCTCGGGCGTGAGAGTCGTCGTGTCAGCCACGGTCCGAACCTACCGCGGGGCGACGACGTGCCCTCACCTTTCTCGCGCCCTTGACAGCGCGCGTCGCTTACTCGACGCGGAACAAACGCGTCGATGCGCCCGCCAGCGAGACCGTCTCGCCGGGGGCGAAACGCTCCCCGCCGGGGGTCGGCGCCTCGTCGGCACTGGACCACAGCGAGACGTAGGCCGTGCCGGCATCGTCGTCGAGAGCGGGCAACACGATGTCGGCCGGCGCCTCGGTCCCGTGCACGACCAGCAGGACCTGGTTGAGGTCTTCGTGCTCAGGCGTCGAGGTCGCGAGGTATTGCAGCGTGCGATGCGCGGGGTCGTTGAAGGCGTCGCTCGACATCGTGCGCCCCTTCTCGTCGAACCACTGCATCACCGAGGCCGAGGGGATGCGCTCCCCGAGTCGGGCGAACCGCCGAGGACGCAGGGCCGGGTTGTCGCGGCGGATCTGCAGCAGACGCTGCGTGTGCGCGAACAGATCGCGCTGCCAGGGCGCGAGATCCCACGACAGCCAGGTGAGGGCCGAGTCGTGGCAGTAGGCGTTGTTGTTGCCCCGCTGGGTGCGTCCCATCTCGTCGCCCGCGGTGATCATCGGGATGCCGGCCGAGACGAGCAGCGTGCCCATCAGGTTGCGCATGGCCTTGCGACGGGTGGCGAGGACGCGTTCGTCATCGGTGCGCCCTTCGGCGCCGTGGTTGAAGGAGCGGTTGGTGTCGGCGCCGTCGCGGTTCTGCTCGCCGTTGCCCAGGTTGTGCTTGACGTCGTACGAGACGAGGTCGCGCAGCGTGAAGCCGTCGTGCGCCGTCACGAAGTTGATGCTCGCGAGCGGTCCGCGCTCCTCCGAGAAGGTGTTCGAGGACCCCGCCAGGCGTGTGGCGAAGCCGCCGATCCCCACGGGGGCGGTGTCGGCGCGGCGGGCGTAGTCGATGTCGCTCAGCCAGAAGTTGCGCACCCGGTCGCGGTAGCGGTCGTTCCACTCCTGCCAGCCGTCGCCGAAGTTCCCCGTCTGCCACCCGCCCATGCCGACGTCCCACGGCTCGGCGATGAGCTTCACGTCGGCGAGTTCGGCGTCGTCGCGGATGGCCTGGAGCAGCGGATGCTCCGGCGTGAACGAGTGCCGCTCGTCGCGGCCCAGCGTGACGGCGAGGTCGAAGCGGAACCCGTCGATCTGCACGTCGTTGGCCCAGTAACGCAGCGAATCGAGGACCAGCCGCGCGGCGGCGTCGGTCGAGGTGTCGACCGCGTTGCCGCACCCGGTCTCGTCGATGTAGGCGCCGTCGTCGGTCTGGCGGTAGTACGACCGGTTGTCGATGCCCCGCAAGCTCGTGCGGGGGCCGCCGATGCCCTCTTCGGCGGTGTGGTTGTAGACCACGTCGAGGATGACCTCGAGGCCGGCCTCGTGGAGCAGCTTCACCATGCCCTTGAACTCGCGCAGCACCGCCTCGGGACCGTCGGCGCGGCTGGCCGCGGTGGCGTAGGCGGCGTGCGGGGTGAAGAAGTTGAGGCTGTTGTAGCCCCAGTAGTTCGTCAGCCCCAGCTGCAGCAGACGCGGCTCGGTCGCGAAGGCGTGGATCGGCAGCAGCTCGACGCTGGTGATGCCGAGCGACAGGAAGTGATCGATCATGGCGGGGTGCGCGAGACCGGCGTAGGTGCCGTGCAGCGCCGGCGGAATGAAGGGATGCCGCTTGGTCAGCCCCTTCACGTGGCCCTCGTAGATCACGGTCTTGTCCAGCGGCACGCGCGGTTTCGTCGACGTGCCCCAATCGAAGCCGCCCTCGACCACGACCGCGCGCCAGTCGCCGAAGTTGCCCGAGACGAGCCCCCGCGCGTACGGCTCGACCAGGAGCGTCTGCGGATTGAAGGTGTTGCCGGGGCCGAGCGGACCGCCCACGCGGATGGCGTAGCGGGCTCCGGGCCGCAGCAGAGCGGAGGTCGCCTCGAACACCCCGTCGCCGAGGGGGACCATCGTCACCGTCTCGGTCGCCCAGTCGAGGTCGACGTCGTCGAACACGAGCATCTGCATCGCGTCGGCGTGACCCGACCACACCCGGAGGGTGCCGCCATCGGGGCCGAGCCTCACTCCGAGATCGTCGAAGGCGCTGCCGAGCAGGCCGGGGCGGGCGGGAAGGACAGTCTCGGGTCGGACCATGCGTCTTAGGGTAGTGAACGGCGGCAGGCGTCGTCGGAAGGACAGCACGATGCAGGTCTACCTCGATCACGCAGCGACCACGCCGTTGCGCGCAGAAGCGCGCGATGCGTGGCTCGCCGCACACGATGTGCTGGGCAATCCGTCGTCGATCCACGGGGCCGGCCAGGCGGCGCGTCGCCTGCTCGAAGACGCCCGCGACCAGCTCGCCCTCGTACTGGGGTGCCAGCCCATCGAGATCGTCTTCACCGGCAGCGGCACCGAGGCGGCCAATCTCGCCCTGAAGGGGCTGTGGTGGTCCCGCCCGACCGGGGTCGACGCCCTCGTGCTGCCCGACGGCGAGCATCACGCCACGCTCGACGTCGTGAGCTGGCTCGCCACCCAGGGCGCACTCGTACGCCCGGTCGGCCTCGACGCCCTCGGTCGGATCGACGCCGACGCGTTCGCCGCGGCGCTCCCGGGGGCCGCCGTCGCCACCGCACTCGTGGCCAACAACGAAGTCGGGACGGTGCAGAATCCGGCGGCTCTCGCGGAGCTGGCGTCCGGAGCCGGGATTCCCCTGCACCTCGACGCCGTCTCGGCGCTCGGTCAGATCGCGGTCGACTTCGCGGCCTGGCGGGGTGCCGGGACCGCGACCGGGGGACTGGCGGCGATGTCGGTCTCGGCGCACAAGGTCGGCGGCCCCGTCGGGGTGGGGGCCTCGGTGGTGTCGCGGCACGCGACGCTGACGGCCCTCGTGCACGGGGGTGGGCAGCAGCGGGGGCTCCGCGCCGGAACGCAGGACGTCGCGGGAGCCGCCGCCTTCGCCGCCGCGGCCACCGCCGCCGAGGCCGAGCGCGAGGGCGAGAACGTGCGGCTCCGAGCACTGCGCGACCGCCTGGTCGACGGCATCCTGAGCTCCGTTCCCGCGGCGCGCCTGCTGGGCGATCCGACGGATCGGCTCGCCGGCAACGCGCACGTGCTGTTCCCGGATGCCGCGGGCGAGACGCTGCTGTTCCTGCTCGACATGGCGGGGATCGCCGTGTCGACGGGGTCGGCGTGCCAGGCCGGTGTCGCCGAGCCCTCGCACGTCGTCCTCGCTCTCGGACTCGACGACCGCGCCGCCCGCTCGGTGCTGCGGTTCAGCCTGGGACGCACCTCGACGTCGGCGGACGTCGAGGCGGTGCTCGCCCGTCTTCCCGACGCGTACGCCCGGGCCGTGGCATCCGGCGCTCGCTCAGCCCCGCGTTCGTAGACTGGACCCATGCGAATTCTGGCGGCGATGAGCGGTGGCGTCGACTCCGCGGTGGCCGCGGCCCGCGCGGTGGAGGCGGGCCACGACGTGGTGGGCGTGCACCTGGCGCTGTCGCGCGCGGGCGGAACGCTGCGCGCCGGCAGTCGCGGATGCTGCACGATCGAAGACGCGATGGACGCCCGCCGCGCCGCCGACAAACTCGGCATGCCCTTCTACGTCTGGGATTTCTCGGAGCGTTTCCGCGACGACGTCATCGACGACTTCGTGTCGGAGTACCGCGCGGGGCGCACCCCCAACCCGTGCATGCGGTGCAACGAGAAGATCAAGTTCGCAGCCCTGCTGGAACGCGCCCTCGAGCTCGGCTTCGACGCCGTGTGCACCGGGCACTACGCCACGCTCATCGACACGCCCGACGGGCGGGAGCTGCACCGTGCGTCCGACAACGCCAAGGATCAGTCGTACGTGCTCGGCGTGCTGACGGCGGAGCAGTTGGCCCACACCTACTTCCCGCTGGGGTCGACCCCGTCGAAGGCCCTGGTGCGCGCCGAGGCAGCCGAGCGCGGACTGACCGTGGCCCAGAAGCCCGACAGCCACGACATCTGCTTCATCCCCGACGGCGACACGCGCGGCTGGCTCGCCGACAAGGTCGGAGCCGAGCGCGGCGAGATCCTCGACCGCTCCGGCGCCGTCGTCGGCACGCACGAGGGGGCGCACGCCTTCACCGTCGGTCAGCGACGGGGCCTGTCGCTCGGCGTTCCCGCCTCCGACGGCAAGCCGCGCTTCGTGCTCGAGGTGCGCCCGATCAACAACACCGTCGTGGTGGGGCCGAAAGAGGCCCTCGCGTGCGCCGAGATCGCGGGGGAGCGCTTCACCTGGGCCGGCCGCGCGCCCGCCGACGACCGCTTCGATTGCCACGTGCAGATCCGCGCGCACGCCGACCCGGTGCCCGCTTGCGCTTCTCTGGTGGACGGTGTGCTGACGGTACGGCCCGATGCGCCCTTCGACGGCGTCGCCCCGGGCCAGACGGCTGTGCTTTACGACGGCACGCGCGTGATGGGCCAGTTCACGATCGACCGGACGGTGTCGGCGGTACCGGTCGACGCCTGACCTTCTCGCGCGGGCGCGGGGGTCCGCCGGCGGTGACGAGCGGAGGGCGTGGGTTCGGGGGAGGGCGGATGCCGTGGCATCGGTCCTCCGTTGGTCCCCGGCACTCCGCTCATCACGGCAGTGAGGCAACCCCGGCGGCGATGTCGGAACCCCTCCCTAAGCTGGAGGACGTGACCGAGCACGACCAGCTTCCCGACCTTTCTCTCGACGACGCGCGCGTCGAGGCGGCCGACCTGACGCAGCGCATCGTCGACGCGCGCGAGGCGTACTACGGCCGGGACGCCGAGCTCGTCGACGACGCCACCTACGACGGATGGATGCAAAGGCTCGAGGCCATCGAGCGACTGCACCCCGAGCTGCAGGGGCAGGACAGCCCCACGCAGTCGGTGGGCGCCGCCGAGGCCACCGACCTCGCGACCATCGAGCACGCCGAGCGCATGCTGAGCCTCGACAACGTCTTCTCTCCCGACGAGCTGCGCGACTGGGCGGTGAAGACCGAGGCGGCGGCGGGTCGAGCGGTGCACTGGCTCAGCGAGCTCAAGATCGACGGCCTCGCCCTCAACCTCCGCTATGAGCACGGCGTTCTCACCTCGGCGGCCACCCGGGGTGACGGGCGCGTCGGTGAGATCGTGACCGACAACGCGCTCCGTCTCGCCGGCGTTCCGCGACAGCTGTCCGGCGAGGGGCATCCCGCCCTTGTCGAGGTGCGCGGCGAGGTGTTCATCCCCGTCGCGAAGTTCGAGAACCTCAACAGACTGCAGGGCGAGTACCGAGAGCGCGCGGTGGCCGAGTCCCGCGAGCGCGCCGCCGGTCGACGCGGCACCCGGGCCTTCGACGAAGAGAAGGCCGAGCAGGCGGCCGCGCGACGGTTCCCCGCCTTCGCCAATCCGCGCAACGCGGCCAGCGGCGGACTGCGCCAGCAGATCGAGAAGAAGACCGGCCTCGAACTCGAGGCCGGCCTCGCCCGCATCGACTCCCTCTCTCTGTACGTCCACGGTCTCGGCGCGTGGCCCGATCCGCCGGTCGCCGCCCAGAGCGAGATCTACGAGCTGTTGGCGTCGTGGGGACTCCCCACGTCGCCGTACAGCCGGGTCGAATCGTCGATCGACGGCGTTCTGTCGTTCGTCGCGCACTACGGCGCGCACCGCCACGACGTGGAGCACGAGATCGACGGCGTCGTGGTCAAGGTCGACGAGCTGGCGCTGCACGACGAGCTCGGCGCCACGAGCCGCGCTCCGCGCTGGGCCATCGCCTACAAGTACCCGCCGGAGCAGGTCAACACGAAGCTCATCGACATCGTCGTCTCGGTCGGGCGTACCGGGCGGGCCACGCCCTTCGCCGTGATGGAGCCGGCGAAGGTCGCCGGCAGCGTGGTGCGGCAGGCCACTCTCCACAACCAAGACGTGGTCAAGGTCAAGGGCGTGCTCATCGGCGACACCGTCGTGCTGCGCAAGGCGGGCGACGTCATCCCCGAGGTCCTCGGCCCGGTGGTCGAACTGCGCGAAGGCACGGAACGCGCGTTCGTCATGCCCGCCGACTGTCCCGAGTGCGGCACCCCGCTGCGCCCCGCGAAAGAGGGCGACATCGACCTGCGGTGTCCGAACGCCCGCTCCTGCCCCGCGCAGGTGCGGGGGCGTGTCGAGCACATCGGCTCCCGCGGCGCGCTCGACATCGAGGCGCTCGGCGAAGTGACCGCCGCGGCGCTCACCCAGCCCGAGGTCCCCGACCGCCCACCCCTCGACACCGAGGCGGGGTTGTTCGATCTCACGATCGAGCAGCTCGTTCCCATCGAGGTCGTCGTGCGCGACTCCGAGACGGGCGAGCGCAAGGTCGACCCCGACACCGGAGACCTCGTGCGTCGCGCGCCGTTCCAGAAGCTCGGCCCGGCCACGTATCCGCCGGGGACCGAGGACCTCGATCCCGCCGAGCGCCGACGCCGCGGCATCCGCAAGGATCACCGCGAGGTGCGTCCGTCGGAGCAGGCGCTGAAACTGGTGGCCGAACTCGAGAAGGCCAAGACCAAAGACCTGTACCGTCTGCTCGTCTCGCTGAACATCCGCCACGTCGGACCGGTGGCCGCCCGCGCGCTCGCGCAGTGGTTCGGATCGCTGGATGCCGTCCGTGCGGCCTCGCGAGAAGAGCTCGCCGCCGTCGAGGGCGTCGGGGGCATCATCGCCGACGCGGTCATCGACTGGTTCGAGGTCGACTGGCACCGCGAGATCGTCGAGCGATGGACGGCCGCGGGCGTGCGCTTCGCCATCCCCGGCCACCCGGGGCCGGGCGCCGCAGCAGCCGCCGGTGGTGTGCTCGCGGGGCTCACGGTCGTGGCGACCGGGTCTCTCGAGGGGTACTCCCGAGAGGGGGCGCAGGAGGCCATCCTCGCCGCCGGAGGCAAGGCCGCGTCGAGCGTGTCGAAGAAGACGAACTTCGTGGCGGCCGGCCCGGGAGCCGGGTCGAAGCTGGCGAAGGCCGAAGAGCTCGGTCTGCGCATCCTCGACGCCGCACAGTTCCGCCTGCTGGTCGAGCAAGGGCCCGCGGCTCTTGACGGCGAGGACGGCGGCAACGCGGATGCGATCGCCGACGCGACCGCTGACGTCACCGCAGACGGCGGCGCGAGGGCTGTCGGCGACGTAGACGAAGCGACCTCTGAGACGCCGACCTCCGACATGCCGACCTCGGACGACTGAGCAGCCCCGGCCCCCCGCAGACGCCCCCGGAGCGCAGACACCGCAGGCCGTTCGCGTGCGTGCGCGTCCGTGGGGTCGCGACGACGGCCTGACCGCACCTACCGTGGGAGATGCCCGAGGTCCGCGCCGCGGCGAGGCGGCGGCCCCGGATCGGCCCCTCCCTCCCGCACGGAGGGGCGGAGCCGACACCGGCCTCGCCCCTCAGCGCGCGTATCGCGACGTCAGCCGGCGCAGACCGCCGCGGCGTCGGTGAAGCTCTGCTGCAGCGTCTGCACCTGCTCGCCCAAGCCGTCGACGCCGCTCGGGTCGGCGACGACGCCCTCGAGGAAGGCGACGTAGTCGTTCAGCGCACCGCTCGCCTGGGCGGCGGCGGGGGCGACCTCGGTGTTCGTGATCGACGAGAAGGCGTCGTCGACGTTCGTCGCGAGGCTCTTGAAACTCGTCATCGCGGCCTCGGGGTCGGACGAGCTCATCGACGAGCCCGCCTTGCTGACCTCTTCGAACTGCGTCTTGACGATGTCGCACGCGTCGGCCTTGGACTGATCGGCCGCCGGAGCGCCGCCTCCCGAACAGCCGGCCAGCAGCAGCAATGCCGACGCCGCCAGGGCGGCGAGCGGAGTGCGCTTGATGATCATGTGATCCCCCTCTGTCTCCCCGGGCGGATCGCTCCGGGTGGGGCTCACGATATCGAGGGCACGACGAGGGGCGCCATCTTGCACCGGGGACTTGTGTCGGAGCCGCGCGGGGCCTCTCGTTCAGCCGCCGAGCAGCTGATCGCGCACCTGCCGGCGCAACACCTTGCCGATCAGCGAGCGGGGCAGCTCGTCGACGACCACGAGACGCTTGGGCACTTTGTACGGGGTCAGGATGCCGCGCGCGAACGCCCGCACCGCCTCGGCGTCGAAGTCAGCCGGGGTGGTCGGCACGACGGCGGCGACGACGTCTTCACCCGAATGTTCGCTCGGCACGCCGACCACGGCCACATCGGCGACGGACGGGTGCTGACGCAGCACGTTCTCGACCTCGGTCGGTGCGACGTTGAAGCCGCCGGTGATGATGAGTTCCTTGATGCGGTCCACGATGCGCACGAACCCGTCGTCGTCGATTGTCACGATGTCGCCCGTGCGGAACCAGCCGTCGACGAACACCGACTCGGTCTCTTCGGGTTTGCCGTAGTAGCCCGAGAACACCTGGGGACCGCGCACGAGCAGCTCGCCCCGTTCGACGTCGGTGCGGGGGTCGTCGGGGTCGACGACGCGGCACTCGGTGCCCGGCAGGGGGAGCCCCACGGTTCCGGCGACCCGGTTGCCGGCCACGGGGTTCGCCATGAGCACGGGGGAGCACTCACTGAGCCCGTATCCCTCGACGAGGTAGCCGCCGGTGGCCTTCTCGAACGGCACGACAAGGTCGTGAGGCAGTGCCATCGCCCCCGAGATCGCGACGTCCGTTCCGGCCAGCGAGATTCCCTGGGCCTCGGCGGCGACGAGCAGCCGTTCGGCGATCGGCGGAACGAGGGGCAGGAACGTCGCGGGGTGCTTCTTCGTCACGGCGAGTACGAGGTCGGGGTCGAACTTCGGGAAGAGCACGAGCCGCGCGCCCATCGACATCGCGAAGGTCAGGCACAGGGTCAGCCCGTAGGCGTGGAACATCGGCAGCACCGCGTAGACGACGCACCCCTCGCCGCGCACGATCTGCGGAACCCAGGCGCGGGCCTGGGCGGCGTTGGCGAGCAGGTTGGCGTGCGTGAGCATGGCGCCCTTGGGGGTGCCCGTTGTTCCGCTGGTGTACTGGATGATCGCGAGATCGTCGGCGGTCGGTCGCGGGTGCGACTTGGGCAGCGGCGCGTGACGGACGAGCTCGGTCCAGGGGGTGGCATCCCGCGTCTTCTCGGTGAGCGCGGCGCGGGACTCGCGGGCCTTTGCGATCGGCAGCCGGAGTGCGAGACGCGTGAGCCGAGGCATCGCCAGGGTGACGTCGACCGACACCAGTGTGCTCACCCGCAGGTCGGCGGGGAACTCCTGCACCGTGCGCACGACCTTGCTCCAGACGATGGCGTGCTTCGCGCCGTGGTCCTCGAACTGCTTGCGCAGCTCGCGCGGGGTGTAGAGCGGGTTGTGTTCGACGACCACCGCTCCGAGCCGCAGCACGGCGTAGAACGCCACGATGTGCTGAGGGCAGTTCGGCAGCACGATCGCGACGGGGTCTCCGGCGCGTACGCCGTGGGCCGCCAGAGCGGCTGCCGCCCGCGAGATCTGCGCCGACATGTCGGCGTAGGTCGTCTCGCGTCCGAAGAACTGCAGCGCCGGGGCGTCGGGATAGTCGCGCGTCGAGGCATCGACGATGTCGACGAGCGAGCCGGTCTGGGCTCCGACGTTCTCGGGGACGCCGTCGGCGTAGCTGCGGGTCCAGGGACGGGGCGGGTCGAAGCGCGTCACGCGGCCAGCCTACGGCGAGGGGCGAGCGCCGTACCGTCGCAACCGGCCCGGCGTTCCGCACAGCGGGGATACGCGCGGCACGTCACCGGTCTTCGCCCGTCCATCGCGGCCCGGCGCGCGGCGCCGCGCGAACTAGACTCGACGGGTGTCTGAAATCACTCCTGATCTCGTGCGCCATCTCGGTGTGCTCGCTCGGATCCAGTTGAGCGACGAGGAGGTCCACAGCCTCACCGGCCAGCTGGATGCCATCGTCGACAACATCGCGAAGGTGTCCGAGGTCGCAACGCCCGACGTCGTCGCCACGAGCCACCCGATCCCGCTCGAGAACGTGTTCCGCCCGGATGTCGTTCAGCAACCGCTCACGCGCGAGCAGGTGCTGCAGAACGCACCCGACCAGGCCGACGGCCGATTCCGCGTGACCGCCATCCTGGGGGAGGAACAGTGACCGACCTGACCCGCCTGAGCGCCGCCGACCTGGCCGCCGCTCTCGCCCGTAAAGAGGTGTCGAGCGTCGAGGCGACGCAAGCGCACCTCGACCGCATCGCCGCCGTCGACGGCGACGTGCACGCGTTCCTGCACGTCAGCGACCACGCCCTCGAGGTGGCGGCCGACATCGATCGCCGCCGCGCCGCGGGTGAGCAGCTCCACGAGCTCGCCGGTGTGCCCCTCGCGGTGAAGGACGTTCTCGTCACGACCGACATGCCCTCGACCAGCGGATCGAAGATCCTTGAGGGCTACATGTCGCCCTACGACGCCACCGTCGTCGCGCGCTCGCGCGCCGCGGGCCTCGTGCCCCTGGGCAAGACGAACATGGACGAGTTCGCCATGGGTTCGTCCACCGAGTTCTCGGCCTACGGTCCCACGCGCAACCCGTGGGATCTCGATCGCATCCCGGGCGGCTCCGGCGGTGGCTCCGCCGCCGCCGTGGCGGCGTTCGAAGCGCCGCTGGCCCTGGGCTCCGACACCGGCGGTTCGATCCGTCAGCCCGCGCACGTGACCGGCACGGTGGGCGTCAAGCCCACGTACGGCGGAGTCAGCCGCTACGGCGCCATCGCCCTGGCATCCAGCCTCGATCAGGTGGGGCCGGTGACCCGCACCGTTCTCGACGCCGGTCTGCTGCACGACGTCATCGGCGGACACGACGCGAACGACTCGACGTCGCTCTCCGACGCGTGGCCCTCGTTCGCCGCGGCTGCCCGAGAGGGCGCCACCGGTCAAGTGCTCAAGGGGCTCAAGGTCGGCGTCATCCGCGAACTCGACGACCAGGGCTTTCAGAAGGGGGTCTCCGACTCGTTCCGCGCCTCGCTCACCGCGATGCAGGAGCAGGGTGCCGAGATCGTCGAGATCAGCGCCCCGCACTTCGAGTACGGTGTCGCCGCGTACTACCTGATCCTCCCCGCCGAGGCGTCGAGCAACCTGGCCAAGTTCGACTCGGTGCGTTTCGGCATGCGGGTGAACCCCCAGGGCCCCGCCACGGTCGAGAACGTCATGGCCGCCACGCGCGACGCCGGTTTCGGTCCCGAGGTCAAGCGCCGGATCATCCTCGGCACCTACGCGCTGTCGGCGGGCTACTACGACGCGTACTACGGCAGCGCCCAGAAGGTGCGCACGCTCATCCAGCAGGACTTCGACGCCGCCTTCGCCGAGGTCGACGTCATCGCGACGCCGTCGGCGCCGACCACGGCATTCCGTCTCGGCGAGAAGATCGACGACCCGCTGCAGATGTACCTCAACGACATCACCACGATCCCCGCCAACCTGGCGGGTGTCCCCGGCATCTCGGTGCCGAGCGGCCTCGCCGCCGAAGACGGCCTGCCCGTCGGCATCCAGTTCCTCGCTCCCGCCCGCGAAGACGCGCGTCTGTACCGCGTCGGCGCGGCGCTCGAGGCGCTGCTGGTCGACCAGTGGGGCGGACCGCTGCTGGACAGGGCCCCCTCTCTCACGAACGGAGCGTCGAGCTGATGGCGAAAGATGCGCTGATGGACTTCGACGAGGCGCTCGAGCGATTCGAGCCCGTCCTCGGTTTCGAGGTGCACGTCGAGCTGAACACCGCGACCAAGATGTTCTCGTCCGCGCCGAACCCGGCGAACGAGGCCCACCACGGCGCCGCGCCGAACACCCTGGTCGCGCCCGTCGACATGGGACTGCCGGGTGCGCTCCCGGTCGTGAACGCCGAGGCGATCCGCTCCTCGATCAGCCTGGGGCTCGCCCTCGGCTGCTCGATCGCGCCGTCGAGCCGCTTCGCGCGGAAGAACTACTTCTACCCCGACCTCGGCAAGAACTACCAGATCTCGCAGTACGACGAGCCGATCGCCTTCGAGGGCTCGGTCGAGGTCGAGCTGGCCGACGGAACGCTCGTCACGATTCCGATCGAACGCGCCCACATGGAAGAGGACGCCGGCAAGCTCACCCACATGGGTGGCGCGACCGGTCGCATCCAGGGCGCGGAGTACTCGCTGGTCGACTACAACCGCGCGGGTGTCCCGCTGGTCGAGATCGTCACCAAGCCGATCATCGGCGCCGAGCACTCGGCTCCCGACCTGGCGAAGGCGTACGTGGCCACGATCCGCGACATCGTGCGCGGTCTCGGCATCTCCGAGGCCAAGCTCGAGCGCGGCAACCTGCGGTGCGATGCGAACGTGTCGCTGCGTCCCCGCGGGCAAGAGAAGCTGGGCACGCGCACCGAGACGAAGAACGTCAACTCGATGCGTTCGGTCGAGCGCGCCGTGCGGTACGAGATCCAGCGCCAGGCCGCGATCCTGGCCCAGGGTGGCACGATCACGCAAGAGACGCGCCACTGGCACGAGGACACCGGTCGCACCTCTCCCGGGCGCCCGAAGTCGGATGCCGACGACTACCGCTACTTCCCCGAGCCCGACCTGCTGCCCGTCGTACCGGCTCCCGAGCTGATCGAGGAGCTGCGCGCGGCTCTTCCGGAACCCCCGGCCGCTCGTCGCCGTCGTCTGAAGGCCGAGTGGGGCTTCACCGACCTCGAGTTCCAGGACGTCGCCAACGGTGGTCTGCTCGACGCCGTCGCCGAGACGATCGCCGCCGGTGCCACCCCCGCGACCGCGCGCAAGTGGTGGACGGGTGAGATCACCCGCGTCGCCAACGCGCAGGAGCGCGACGCCGCCGACCTCGTCTCGGCCGCGCACGTCGCCGCTCTGCAGCAGCTGGTCGAGGCGGGCACCCTCACCGACAAGCTCGCCCGTCAGGTGCTCGAGGGCGTCATCGCGGGCGAGGGCACCCCGCAAGAGGTCGTCGACGCCCGCGGCCTGGCCGTGGTCTCCGACGACGGAGCGCTCATCGCGGCGATCGACGACGCCCTCGCGGCTCAGCCCGACGTGCTGGCGAAGATCCGCGACGGCAAGGTGCAGGCCGCCGGCGCCGTCATCGGCGCGGTCATGAAGGCGATGAAGGGCCAGGCCGACGCCGCGCGCGTGCGCGAGCTCGTGCTGGAGCGCGCCGCCGCCCAGTAGAACGCCCCGGATGCCACGGCACCGCCGCCCCACGAGGGGCCGGTGCCGTGGCATCCGTCGTTTCCCGTCGGAGTCGACGCCTCCACTCCGCCCGATGTCGGAGGTCGGGGGGAGAATGGATGCCATGGGACGAGGCGACGGCACCGGGAGGCTCGTCTCGCGTCCCGACGCCGACGACACCGGCGCGGGCATCCTGCACGTCGACATGGACGCCTTCTTCGCCTCGGTCGCCGTGCTCGACGATCCCTCGCTCGCGGGTAAGCCCCTGATCATCGGCGGCTCCGAGGGCCGCGGCGTCGTGTCGAGTGCGTCGTACGAGGCGCGTCGGTACGGGGTCAAGTCGGCCATGCCCGTGGCGATCGCTCTGCGGCTCTGCCCGACGGCGATCGTCGTCAACCCGCCGTACCAGCGCTACACCGAGATGTCTCGGCAGGTCATGGCGATCTTCCACGACGTGACCCCGCTCGTCGAGCCCCTGTCGATCGACGAGGCCTTCCTCGACGTGCGCGGAGCGCGCCGCCTGTGGGGGAGCCCCGCCACCATCGCCCGCGATCTGCGAGCCCGGGTCAAGGCCGAGACCGGATTGACGTGCAGCATCGGTGTCGCGGCCACCAAGCACGTCGCCAAGATGGCGTCCACCATCTCGAAACCCGATGGACTGCTGGTCGTCTCGGCCGCCGACACCGAGGCGTTCCTTCGGCCGCGCTCGGTCCGCGCCCTGTGGGGTGTGGGCCCGAAGGCGGCCGAGGCGTTGGAGTCTCGGGGGATCCGCCTGGTGTCCGACATCCTCGACACGCCGCGGCACGCGCTCGACCAGGTGCTGGGCGCCGCCATGGGCGAGCGCATCTGGCACCTCTCGCGAGGGGTCGACGCGCGCGAGGTGCACACGGGGCGCGCCGAGAAGAGCGTGGGGCACGAAGAGACGTTCCACACCGACATCTCCGACACGCGCACCCTGCACGTCGAGTTCCGTCGTCTCGCCGACCGCGTCGGGGCCCGCTTGCGCGCGCAGCAGTACGAGGCGTCGACGATCGCGATCAAGGTGCGTTTCTCGGACTTCACCACGCTCAGCCGTTCGCGCACGCTCGCCGAGCCCACCTCGGTCGGACAGCGCATCGGCGACGCCGCGATCGAGCTGTTCGATTCCATCGATCGCCGCCAGGCGGTGCGTCTGGTGGGCGTGCGGGGCGAGAAGCTCAAGCCCGCGGCCATGGCGGCGACGCTCTGGGACGACGATGCCGAGTGGCGTCGCATCGAGGGAGCGCTCGACGGGGCCACGGCGCGCTTCGGGCGCGGGGCGGTGACACGGGGGTCGCTCCTCGGCCCCACGCGCGGCGGGGGCGCTCTGCCCACCAACCCCCGGCCGTCGTACGACCACTGACACGCCGTCGGCGTCGACGCAACGCCCTTGGGCCGCGGATCCCCGGGCCGGTACGGTGGGCTCATGCCCAACATCGCTCTGGAACTCGGCCAGCAGTCCACCCACTTCGGCGTCACCTCCGCCTACGGCGAGCAGCAGGACGTCGACGGCGTGCGCATCGTTCCCGTCGCCCTGGTGTGGGCCGGGTACGGCGGCGGCTCCGACGAGCAGGGCAACGGCGGCGGTGGCGGCGGTGGCTACACCCTGCCGCTCGGTGCCTACATCCGCCGCGGCGACGACCTGCGGTTCGACCCGAACCTCGTGTCGCTGCTCGCCGTCGGCATCCCGTTCGTGTGGGTCGCCGGTCGCGCGCTCAGCCGTGTCATCCGCGCCCTCAAGAAGTAGCGCAGACCCCGTCGACGACGCCCTCGCCGCGGCGACGGTGTCCATCGTGGCGCGCGTCAGCGCCCTCGGCGTGGCGAATCCGGTGATCGTCGTCGACGGCCGCAGCGGCGCGGGCAAGAGTTCTCTCGCGCGTCGGCTCGTCGCCGCGTGGCCGGGTCGCGGTCGGGTGCAGCTCGTGGCCCTCGACGACCTCTATCCCGGCTGGGGCGGGCTCGCCGCGGGGGCGGAGTACGCCCGCGAGACCGTGTTGTCACCGCACGCGCGGGGCATGGTGGGCGTCTGGCAGCGGTGGGATTGGCAGAGCGACGCGCGCGCCGAGGCGCACGCCGTCGACCCGTCTCTTCCTCTCGTCGTCGAGGGCGCCGGGGTGCTCACTCCGGAGTCGGCGCGCCTGGCCGATGTCACGGTGTGGGTCGACGCTCCATCGTCCTCCCGCAAGCACCGCGCGCTCGACCGCGACGGCGACACCTACCGACCGCACTGGGACGGCTGGGCGGCGCAAGAGGAGCAGCACCTCGTCGCGCACGATCCGGTGTCGTTGGCGTCGGTGGTCGTCCGGGTGCCGTAACGCGCCGGCGAGTCCGGCGCCTGGTCGGCACGACGTGCAGAACGCCCCGTGACCGCCCGCGCGCCAGGGGCCACGGCATCCGGAACTCTCCGCGTTCAGCGCCGATCGAGAGCGGTGACGAGGCCGTCGAGACGGTAGCCGATCCAGTCGTAGATGCCGAAGCGCGGATCGTCGGGCTGGTGGTCGTCTTCGCTCTGGATGCCGAGACGCGTGGCCAGCACGAGCCGCACGGCCGAGAGGGTGCGCATCCACGCCAGGGCCTCGGTCTCACCGAGTGCGACCGAGATCGTGGCATCCGGATCGCCCTCGGCGTCGAGGTCCCCGCCGTCCATGCCCAACGTCCGCAGCACGATCGCGGCGTCGTCGGCCCGTCGTCCGAGCAGGTCGTCGCCGGTGAGGCGGCGGAACTCGCGCGTGGCGTCGTCGTCGTCGGGATAGGCGTCGGGCAGCAGGCGTGCCACGGCGGGGTCGTCGTCGCGTCGACTGTCGGCGATCACGTCGCGGAACTGACCCACGATGCCGGCCAGGTGGAGGGCTTCGAGACCACTGATCTCGAGCACCACGATCTGCTCGCTCACGCGGGCTCCTTCCGCACGGTGGCCCAGAGTCCGAAGTCGTGCATCGCGTGCGTGTGGGCTTCCATGACTTCGCGAGGACCGCGCGCCACGACGGCGTGCCCGTCGTGGTGTACGGCGAGCATCAGTCGCTCGGCCGTGGCGGTGTCGAAGCCGAAGTAGGTGCGGAAGACGTGGCGCACGTAGCTCATCAGGTTGACGGGGTCGTTCCACACGACCGTCTGCCACGACGACGGCGGCTGCGCGCGCAGGTCGGTCTCGTCCACGACGTCGAGGTCGGGTGTCGCGAGCCCGGCCATCATGCCCATCCCAGCTCGTGCAGACGCTCGTCGTCGATGCCGTAGAAGTGCGCGATCTCGTGCACGAGCGTGGTGTGGATCTCGTCGCGCAACTCGCCCTCGTCGTCGCACGCGGCGAGGTGGGGTTCGCGGTACAGGATGATCCTGTCGGGCAGTTCGCCGACGCCGTAGCGCTCGCGCTCGGTCAGGGCCCATCCGTCGTACAGGCCCAGCAGATCGAGGGAGCCGTCTTCGGGGCGGTCTTCGACGATGAACACCACGTTGTCGAGCCCGTCGACCATGTCGTCGGGCAGGCGGTCGAGTTCATCGACGACCAGGCGTTCGAACGCTTCGGCGTCGAGGTCGAGGGCCGCGCGCGTGTCGGCGTCGTCGTTCACGGCGGGCCTCCCGGGGTCGCAAGCCGATCGATGGATGCCGAGCCGGCGACGCCGGCGGACACAGACGATTCTACGGGCGCTGCGCCCGGGAGTCCGGGACGACGAAAGCCCGGCGAGAGGTCTCGACCGGGCTTTCGTGGGTGTGGGGTGGCTAACGGGACTTGAACCCGCGACCCCCGCGACCACAACGCGGTGCTCTACCGACTGAGCTATAGCCACCATGTGTCCGCCGCAGCAGACAACTGAACGATTATGTCATAGGTCCAGCGCGAACGACGACACGGCCGAGGCCGAGACGACCTTCGCCTCGTCGCTGGTGGGACCCGGCTGCGGCACGAAGACCGCGGCGCGGTAGTAGGCGAGTTCGCGGATCGATTCGCGGATGTCGGCGAGGGCGCGGTGCCCGCCGTGCTTCGCGGGCGCCTGGAAATACGCGCGTGGGTACCAGCGGCGCGACAGCTCTTTGATGCTCGACACGTCGACGTTGCGATAGTGCAGCCAGCGGTCGACGCGCGGCATGTACTTGGCGAGGAACATGCGGTCGGTGCCGATGGTGTTGCCCGCCAGCGGGGCCTTGCCCTCGACGGGCGCGAACCGCTGGATGTACTCGAGCGCCTGGAACTCGGCGTCGGCGAGGCTGACCCCGTGGGGGATCTCGTCGAGCAGTCCCGACGAGCGATGCATGTCGGTGACGAACTCGCCCATGTTGTCCAACGCGGAGTCATCGGGCTTGATCACGATCTGGAAGCCGGGGTCGAGCACGTTGAGCTCGAAATCGGTCACGACGACGGCGATCTCGACGAGCTCGTCGACCGCGAGGTCGAGTCCCGTCATCTCGCAGTCGATCCAGACGAGACGGTCGTTCTCGGAGGCGTTCACCATCCCCTCAGTCTAGTGAGGGGCTCCGACACGGCATCTGGTCCCCCAGACACGATTCGAACGTGTGACCGGCGGATTAGAAGGCCGCTGCTCTATCCACTGAGCTACTGGGGGTCCGCTCCAGGATATCCGTCGGGCCGTTCCGTCGACACCAGCCCCTGGTGCGGCCGGACGCGCGAGCGTAATCTGCCGCCATCGAGAGCGAAGGAGCACTCATGTCTGAGACCATCACGCACCGCCGTCTCTGGGTCGCGTACGGCCCCTCCGGGGTCGTCGGCAAGATCCAGAAGGATGCCGAGGGCTACGCCGTCCACATGGCGGGCAAGGACGAGCGGCTGGGGGTCTATCCGTCGATGGAGATCGCCAAGAACGCGCTGCATTCGCACCTGAAGCCCGGCAGCGATCGCCCCGAGTTCCGGGAGCACTGAGCGTTCGAGGTCACACCCGGACCGGGCGGCGCGCGCGTCGCGACGGTTCGGGCGTGGCCAGGAGCGGAAGCGCGAGGTGGACCAGGGGTCCGATACCGAGGGCGAACACGACGGTGCCGATCCCCACCGTTCCGCCCAGCATCCACCCCAGGACGAGCACGCTGCCCTCGACCCCGAGGCGGCAGGCCCAGATGGGCCATCCGAAGCGCGCGTGCATGCCCGTCATGAGGCCGTCGCGCGGACCGGGGCCGAAGCGCGCGCCGATGTACAGACCGGATGCCACGGCCACCAGGACGACGCCCGCCACGAGCATCGCCGCCTGGACCCAGAACACGTCGGGGTGGGGGAGGACACCGAGCGCCACCTGCATGCTCGTCCCCACGAGAAGGATGTTCGCGACGGTACCCACGCCCGGCTTCTGGCCGAGGGGGATCCAGAGCAGCAGGACCCCCAGGCCCACGATGTTGGTGATCCATCCGATGCCGATCCCGGACACCCGCGAGATGCCCTGCGCGAAGACCGTCCACGGGTCGACGCCGAGGCCCGCGGCGACGGTGAACGCGCAGCCCACGCCATAGAGCGCGAGTCCGACGATGAGACGGGTGATGCGGGAGAACATGAAGGAATCCAATCACGTGATTGGCTTGGTCGAATAAGGCCAATATGGATACCGTGGCCCCATGGATTCCCGCATCTCCGCCCGCGCTCTGGCTGAAGCACTCGGGGGGTGGCGGGGGGCCGGCCCGGCGTACGAGGCTCTGGCCGACGGCGTCAGACTGCTCTGCCTCGACAACCGCCTCGCGCCCGCGACCGCGTTGCCTGCCGAACGCGAACTCGCGACGGCGCTGTCGCTGAGCCGCACGACCGTCGCCGCCGCGTATCGCAGCCTGCGGGACACCGGCCACATCGAGAGTCTCCGCGGCAGCGGGAGCGTCACCCTTCCCGTGGGGCGCAACGATCCCGGACGCTACGAGGCCGACGACACGATCATCGACCTGCAGCAGGCCAGCCCGGCGGCGTGGCCGGGGCTTCCGGCCGTCGTCTCGGAAGTGGCCCAAGACGCCCCGGCGCTGGTCGCCCGGATCGGCTACGACGTGGTCGGCGATCCGACACTGCGCTCGGCGATCGCCGAACGCTATGTGCGGCGCGGTCTGCCGACGGACCCCGATCAGATCCTCGTCACGACCGGTGCGCAGAGCGCGATCCACCTGATCGCGTCGATCCTGCTGACGCGCGCCGACCGAGTGATGATCGAGACGCCGACCTATCCGCACGCCGCGGACGCCTTCCGTCGTGTCGGCGCGCGCCTGGTCGGCGTTCCCGTCGACCCCGAGCGCGGCTGGGACCTGGAGCGGGCGGCACAGACCTTCGCGCGTGCCCTGCCGACCCTGGCGTACCTCATGCCCGACTTCCACAACCCCACCGGCCGCACCATGACCTCGCTCGAGGCGGCGACCTTCGTCGAGGGCGCCCGTCGGGTGGGGAGCGTGCTGGTGCTCGATGAGACGACGGCGGAACTCGACATCGATCGGCGCGGGACGGCCGCGCCGTTCCCGGACGACGACCGGATCATCCGTGTGGCGTCGCTCGGCAAGACCGTGTGGGGCGGGCTCCGCGTCGGATGGATCCGCGCCGCGCCCGACATCATCCGACGGCTCGCCGTCGGTCGCCCGGTGCACGACCTGGGCACACCCGAGTTCGAGCAGGCCATCGCGGCGCGTCTCGTTCCCCGGCTGGACGAGATCTCGGTCCAGCGCGGCGACCTGTTGCGCGCCGGACGGGACAGCCTGGTCGCGGCGCTTCGCCGAACCTTCCCCGAGTGGGAGGTGCCCCAACCTTCCGGTGGCGTCTCGCTGTGGGTGGGCATCGGGCACCCGCTCAGCACCCCGCTGGTGATGAACGCGCGGGCGCGCGGGCTTGCTTTGTCGGCGGGTTCGCGTTTCGCGGTCGAAGGAGGCCACGATCGCCGGCTGCGGCTGCCCTTCACCGCGGCACCCCCGACCCTCGAGCGCGCGGTCGACATTCTGCGCACCGCCTGGGACGACGTGCGCGGCGGCGGCTCCGTCGCAGCGCGCGACGAGCTCTCGACGGTCGTCTGACGTCGGTCGAGCTGCCTCTGCGCGCGGAGCGCCGCGTCGGCGCGCGGGGCGCGGTCGCGCGGCTGAGCCGGGGGAGGGCGGTGTCGGCGTCTGAGCGCGCGGAGCGCGGTGCCGGCGGCTGAGCCCGCGGGGCACCGGGTCAGCGGCTGTACCGCAGGCACTCGAAGGCCTCG
This sequence comes from Microbacterium sp. Leaf179, assembly GCF_001423785.1. Taxonomy (NCBI): domain Bacteria; kingdom Bacillati; phylum Actinomycetota; class Actinomycetes; order Micrococcales; family Microbacteriaceae; genus Microbacterium; species Microbacterium sp. Leaf179. Next base: position 295,211 of record NZ_LMPH01000003.1, read on the forward strand.
GATGACGACCAGAACGCGCCGAGCTCACGAAAGCGTCCCGACGCGGCATGGAAGCGCTCGGCGGTGTACCGCCAGCCCCCCTCGGCCGCGATCGCGCGAATGTGACCCACCACGAGGCCGCGTGGGTCGGCGACGCGCCACAGACCCGCGGCGACATGGGTCGCCGCGCCCCACCCGGCCGGACGCGGAGCCGGGGCGAGGTCGTTCCAGAGTGCGGTGCTCATGCGGACACGGTAGAACCAACCTCCGACATCGCCGCGGACGGGAGATCTCACCCGTCCTCCCCACGACAGGGATCGCTCGATCCCTCCCCGGATGTGCGGTTCGGGCCCGCGCGGACCAGGCGGGTGCGGTCATTCTGGCGGGGCTCCGGCATCCGTCGGGCACACGGATGCCGGAGCGCACCACACACACCGAGAGGACTTCATCATGAGCGACCACATCACCCTGGTGGGCAACATCGTCGGCGATCTCGAGCAGCGCTCGACGCGCGGAGGCGGGACCGTCGCGGCGTTCCGTCTCGCCGTCGGCGAGCGACGTCTCGATCGGGAACGCGGCGAATGGGTCGACGGGCACACCAGCTTCTATGCCGTGTCCGTCTTCGGCGAGTTGGGGGCGCACGCGCTGCGGTCGTTTCAGAAAGGGGAGCGCATCATCCTCAACGGTCGCCTGCGGCTGCGGGAATGGGAGACCGAGAGCAAACGCGGCGTCAGCGCCGACGTCACCGCCGAGGCGATCGGCCACGATCTGCGGTGGGGGATCTCGCGCTTCGAACGCACGCCGCGGCCGGAGTCGTCGAATGCTCCCGCGGGCCCCGCGGTCGTGGCGGCGGCATCGGCCGGACGAACGGCGGCGGCGGCCCACAGCGACGCCGACGGATGGGCACTTCCGGGAGGGGAGTCGCCCGAGGCGGCGACACGCGACGAGAACGAGTCCGGCGCTGCCGCCGACTCGTCGGCCGAGCCCGTCGACGCGCCCTTCTGAGACGGTCGGCGCGGGGGCGGAGGCCGTCGAGGCTGCGGTCGCGGGCCGCGTCCGTAGGATTGACCGCGTGTCCCGCTCCCACGGTCGTCCCCTCGCCGCTCTGACTCTTCTGGCCGTGCTGTCGCTGGCCGGCTGTACGGGCGGCCAGTCGCCGACGACGCCCCAGGGGTCCGCGACGCCTGCGGCCATCGCCACCGAGGGGACGACGCCCTCCGACGCCGGTGCCGCCACCAGCGCTCCGGCGCCGGTCGCACTCGTGCCGAACGGAACAGCCGCCGAGAACCTCCCGTACTTCGCGCAGATCGTCGGTGCGGTCTGGTCCGGACCCGATCAGGTCGCCGGTCGTGCCTACATCGACGCCCTCGCCGCAGCCGGGTTCGACAAGGGGTCGATGCAGGTCACGGCCGACCAGACCACGATCGGCAACCCCGCCGAGAGCATCGAGTTCTCGGTGCGCCTCGGTGGCGACTGCCTGGTCGGTCAGGTCGGTCCCTCGATCGGCAACCCCGTGTCGACGGTGCTTCCCGGGTTGTCGGCCGGGGGCTGTCTGATCGGACAGACGCGCACGATCGACTGGTGAGCCTTCGCGCCCGATCCGGGCGAGGCCCTTGGGTGCGCGTGCCCTCCCTCGGCGCCGGCGGTCCGACCTCCCCGCGCGACGCGGACCTCGAGCGACGGGCGTCCACCGATCGGCAGCAGCGGACCCCGGGCGTCGGCGCGGAGGCTCTGCGCCCCTAGACTGGAGAGGTTATGGCGGAATACATCTACTCCATGGTCCGCGCCCGTAAGTCTGTGGGCGACAAGCTGATTCTCGACGACGTCACGATGTCGTTCCTCCCGGGTGCCAAGATCGGCATGGTCGGGCCGAACGGTGCGGGAAAGTCGACGATCCTGAAGATCATGGCCGGTCTCGACGTCCCGTCCAACGGCGAGGCGCGGCTGAGCCCGGGCTTCACCGTCGGCATCCTCATGCAGGAGCCGGAGCTCGACGACAGCAAGACCGTCCTCGAGAACATCCAGGACGGCGTGGCGATCAAGCCCAAGCTCGATCGGTTCAACGAGATCTCCGCCCTCATGGCCGATCCCGACGCCGACTTCGACGCCCTTCTCTCCGAGATGGGCACGCTGCAGGAAGAGATCGACGCCGCCGACGGGTGGGACCTCGACTCCCAGCTGGCCCAGGCGATGGACGCCCTGCGCACCCCGCCCGCCGATGCGTCGGTGGTGCCGCTGTCCGGTGGTGAGCGCCGGCGCGTCGCGCTCGCGAAGCTCCTGCTGCAGAAGCCCGACCTGCTCCTGCTCGACGAGCCCACGAACCACCTCGACGCCGAGAGCGTGCTCTGGCTCGAGCAGCACCTGAAGGCCTACAAGGGCGCCGTCATCGCGATCACTCACGACCGGTACTTCCTCGACAACGTCGCCGAGTGGATCGCCGAGGTCGACCGTGGTCACCTGTACCCCTACGAGGGCAACTACTCGACCTACCTCGAGAAGAAGGGCCAGCGCCTCGAAGTCCAGGGCAAGAAGGACGCCAAGCTCGCCAAGCGCCTCAAAGAGGAGCTGGAGTGGGTGCGCTCCAATGCCAAGGGTCGCCAGGTCAAGTCCAAGGCTCGACTCGCCCGCTACGAAGAGATGGCAGCCGAGGCCGAGCGCACGCGCAAGTTGGACTTCGACGAGATCCAGATCCCCGCGGGTCCGCGTCTGGGCGGCATCGTCATCGATGCGAAGAAGCTCGAGAAGAGCTTCGGCGACCGCTCGCTGATCAGCAACCTCAGTTTCAACCTTCCCCCCAACGGCATCGTCGGTGTCATCGGGCCCAACGGTGTGGGTAAGACCACGCTGTTCAAGACGATCGTCGGTCTCGAGCCGCTCGACGGCGGCACGCTGAAGATCGGCGAGACCGTCAAGATCAGCTACGTCGACCAGTCCCGCGCCAACATCGACCCCGAGAAGACCCTGTGGGAGGTCGTGTCCGACGGACTCGACATCATCACGGTCGGCAAGACCGAGATCCCCTCCCGCGCGTACGTGTCGAAGTTCGGCTTCAAGGGACCCGACCAGCAGAAGAAGGCCGGCGTGCTCTCCGGTGGTGAGCGAAACCGCCTCAACCTGGCGATGACGCTCAAAGAGGGCGGCAACCTGCTGTTGCTCGATGAGCCCACCAACGACCTCGACGTCGAGACGCTGAGCTCGCTCGAGAACGCGCTGTTGGAGTTCCCCGGCTGCGCCGTGGTCATCACTCACGACCGGTGGTTCCTCGACCGCATCGCGACGCACATCCTCGCCTACGAGGGCACCGAAGAGCACCCCGACCAGTGGCACTGGTTCGAGGGCAACTTCGAGGCCTACGAGCAGAACAAGATCGAGCGCTTCGGTGCCGACGCCGCCAACCCGTCGCGGTCGTCGTACCGCAAGCTCACGCGTGACTGACGCGGCCGCCGCGTCGGCGGGCGCGGCATCCCCCGACGAGGGTCCGGTTGCGGCCGGACCCTCGCGGGTGCACGTCCCCATCCACCTGCGGTGGGGCGACCTCGATGCGCTCGGGCACGTGAACAACACCGCGATGCTGAAACTGCTCGAAGAGGCGCGCCTGCGGGCCTTCTGGTACAGCGACGGCGACGAAGAGCCCCTGCCGACCGCGGTGTTCGACATGGACGTCCTCGCCAGCGGCGGGGAACGCGCAACCCTCATCGCGCGGCAGGAGATCGAGTACTTCCGACCGACGCCGTACACCCAGCGCCCCTTGGACGTGCGGATGTGGATCGGCGCGATGGGCGGCTCGAGCGCCGACATCTGCTTCGAGGTCTACAGTCCGGTCGGCGATCCCGAGCGCGTGCTCTACGCGCGCGCCACGGCCGTCGTCGTGCTCGTCGACACCTCGACCGGTCGCCCGATCCGATGGACCGATGCGGAGCGCGCGGCATGGGCGCCCTACACGGGCGATCCGATCGAGTACCGGCGGCGAGCCGCCCGCGCCTGAGCCTTCGGCGCCGTCAGTCGTTCGGCACCCGCACCATGACCTCCTGGGCCACGCTCGCGACCAGCACGCCGTCGCGTGAGTAGATGCGCCCGGTCGACAGGCCTCGGCCGCCGCGGGCGTTGGGGGACTCCTGCACGTACAGCAGCCAGTCGTCGACGCGACCCGGACGGTGCCACCACATGGCGTGGTCGAGGCTGGCGACCTTCAGGTTCGGGACGTTCCACGCGACGCCGTGCGCGCGCATGATGGACTCCTGGATCGTGAGGTCGCTGAGATACGCCAGCGCCGCGCGGTGCACCGCCGGGTCGTCGGGCAGTGCGCGGCGTGTGCGCATCCACACGGCCTGTCGCGGCACCCGCGGGCCCTCGACCGAGGTGTAGATGGGCGACGGGACGTGCAGCACGTCGACCGGTCGCTCCGAGAACATCCGGCGGCTGAGCGGGTGGAGTCCCTCGGCGTCGAACGGCGCGAGGTCTTCGGGCTGAGGGATGCCGTCGGGCATCGGTTCGGCGTGCTCCAGGCCCGGGTGCTCGTCCTGGAACGAGGCGATCATCGAGAAGATCGGGACGCCGGCCTGGTAGGCCTGCGTGCGCCGGGTCGAGAACGAGCGTCCGTCGTGGATGCGGTCGACCGAGAAGGTGATGCCGTCGGCCGGGTCGCCCGGGCGGAGGAAGTACCCGTGCATCGAGTGCACCGCGCGTTCGGGCGGGAGCGTGCGCGACGCGGCCACGACCGACTGGGCCAGCACCTGGCCGCCGTACACCCGCCCGAACGGCATGGGCTGCGAGACACCGGTGAAGATGTCCTCGGTGGTGCGGGCGCCGGCGTCGCGCAGGTCGAGCACCGCGAGGAGCGAAGCCACGGGATCGAGGGCATCGGTCATGGCGACTCGCTTTCCGGCGCAGCGAGCCCGCGCCGCTTGATAGTTTAGGGCGGGTGTCCGCGCGCCTGTTGTTCCCCGACCCCCAGGCGGCAGCCGACCTGCTGACCTTCGCCTCCCGCACGATCCGTCTGGGTGACGGCACCGTGCGCTTGCGTGCCGACGGGGGAGTGCTCGTCGCCACCGCCGCCCCCCTCGCTCCCCGCGGGTTGCTCGACGCCACCCCGACGGTGCTGGGCCTGCGCGTCTCGGCGATCGATCCCGAGCTCGAGTGCGACCTCGTGGTCGACGCCTCCGCGCTGCTCCCGGCCCCCGACGACGCCTCAGCGGTCGTCCTTCCGGAGACCGCCACCTCGCCCGCGTGGGCGGGGATCTCGCCCCCGCGCAGCGGATGGGAGCAGAAGGATGCCATCGACGCCGCCGTTCTGGCATCCCGAGCCCAGTACGGGGTCGCCGCCGTCGCCGACGCGCTCCCCGCCGATGCGGGTGAGGACATCGTGCGGGTGATCCGCGCGCAGGTGTGGGGTCAGCCCGACGACGCCCTCGGGGGTCTTCCGCTCGGCACTGCCTTCGCGGCCTTCGCGCTGGGCTTCATCGCCGGCAGCGAGATGGCGCCCGTCCGCACGAGCGGCCCGTGGACGCGCGTGAGCCTCACTCGCGGTCACGTGCTCGTTCGAGGCCCCGTGCGCTCGGGGCTGACCGCCGTGCGCGCGACCGGGAGCTGATCCAGCCCGCGCATAGGTGGCCGCTTTACGCTGAGGGAAGCAAGGGGAGTACTCCCGTCGCGATGCATCCGTCATCACGAGCCCACCGTTGGGCTCCGGGTGCGTCGGTCCCGTCCGGGGCGGAGGAGACCTTGACGTCGCAGTTTCCGCTGCCCGTCGAGAGGTACCCCATGGTCTCGTTCTCCCGTCTGTTCGATCTCGCTTCGAAGGCCGTCGACAAGGCGTCTTCCTCCTCGTCCTCGCGGGACGGCTCCGCTCCCCACCCCTCGTCGGGTGCCTCCCGCGACTGGCGCACCATGGTGCGCTCCGCCGCCGATACCGTCACCGGTGACCGCCGGGCGGACTCCGCGCCCGCTCCCGCGCCCGTCGCCGATTCGCGCCGAGACACCGGCGTCGCCGGCCGATACGCTCCGCCGCCCGCGTCGGGCTCGGCCCCGGCGCTCTCGTCCGACGACCGCGCGGCGATCGCGCGGTACGACTACCTGCTGCGCACGGCCGACCCCGATCGCGTGGAGCAGATGCATCGCGAAGCCTTCGCGCGACTGACGCCCGAGCAGCGCGCGCACGTGCGCGAGCGCATGGATGCCGAGCTGCACCCGCACGAGCGTCCGCGCTCGGACGCCCCCGACGACCTCGCCCGCACGGCCGCACGCGCCGAGGCCACGCGTCCGGGTCGCATGTCGCAGATGCTGTCCCGCGCGGGCCGCGGCGGGCTGATCGGCGCGGGAGTGGTGGGTGCGGGCGGGCTGCTCGCCGCCGTGGCCGGCGGAGCGATCGTCAGTGCGGTCGCGGGGCCCCTGCTCGCCCAGGCGGGTCAGCTGGGCGTCGACTTCGCCGGGCTCGCCGAGGGCGTCGACCTCGACGCTCTGGCATCCGGTGTCGACCTCGAGACACTCGCGGGCGGCGTCGATCTGGGGGCGGCGGGCGACTGGGCCGGCGGCGCGCAGGACGCGGTGTCGGGTCTGGGCGATCAGGTCGGCGGGCTCGGCGAACGTCTGTCGAATTTCGACATCCCGGGCTTCGGCGACTTCCTCGGGCGCTGAGCGGCCCGACGACCCGCTGCGCCGCGTGAACGCGCGACGGTGCGCGGGCGGCCGGCTTCGGGCCAGCTGACGTGGAGCCGGTCGAGGTTGCGCCGGTCGACGTTGCGCCGGTCGACGCGGCAGGCCGGGCGACGCGGCAGGCCGGGCGACGCGGCAAGCCGGGCGACGCAGCAAGTCGGTCGACGCGGCAAGCCGGACGGCGCGGCCAACCCGACGGCGCGCGGGCCGGTCGACAACCGCGTCGAAGCGGCGGTGATCGGCACCCGCCGCCCCGTGACGTCGCTCAGTCGGCAGCGCGTACCGGCAGACCCGTGTCGGGGCGCTCGTTCTGCTGCGGCCCGATGCCGCGGGGCTCGAACGTGTTGACCATCGCGTAGGCGGCGCGCTCGAGGTAGTCCCAGAGGGGTGCCTCGAACGCGGGCGGCAGCGCGATCTCGTCGACGGCGGCGCGCATGTGCCGAAGCCACCGGTCGCGGGCGTCGGGGTCGACGTGGAACGGCATGTGCCGCATGCGCAGCCGTGGATGACCTCGGGTCTCGCCGTAGGTAGCCGGACCACCCCAGTACTGGGCGAGGAAGAGCGTCAGACGTTCGGCCGCCGGCCCGAGGTCTTCTTCGGGGTACATGGGCTTGAGCACCTCGTCGCCGGCCACGCCGCGGTAGAACGCATCGACCAGGCGACGGAAGGTGTCCATACCGCCGACCTGGTCGTAGAAGCTGATGGGCTCGGTCACGACTGCTCCTCGTGGTCGGCACGGACGGCCGGAGGCGTCGGCTTGGCGACGTCGGCCCCGGGCACCTCGGCGCCCGGGAGATCCAGGGTCGCCGTCGGGGTCTCGTCGCGCAGGGTCTTCTTCTTCGTCTTCGCGGGGACGGCGTCGTTGTGGTCGTCGGCGGTGTCGGACGCCTCGATGCGGCGCCCGCGGGGTTTCCAGCGGGGTCGGTCGGCGCCCGGCGCCACCGGCGTCTCTTTGGTCTTCGGCGGGTGCGCACCCCGCACGCTCTGCGCGCCCTCGGGCCCGCTGAGCATGATGGAGTTCAGCTGGGGCAGGGCGATGCCCATCGCGTCGATCGCGCGCTTGAGGCGCGCGCGCAGCTCGCGGGCGACGTCGTCCTTGGCGCTCGAGCGCGTCTTCATGACCAGGCGGATGACGAGAGCGTCACCGCTGATGGATTCGAGACCCCAGATCTCGGGCTGCTCGATGATGCGCGAGCGCCACTTGGACTCCTTCGACATCGTCTTCGCCGCGGCGAGCATCGCCGTCTCGACGTCGTCGATGTCGGCATCGGTGGGAACGGCGAGGTCGATGATGACGCGCGACCAGCCCTGCGACATGTTGCCGATGCGGGTGATCTCGCCGTTGCGCACGTACCAGAGCGTGCCGTTGACGTCACGGACGTGGGTGATGCGCACGCTGACGAACTCCACGATGCCGGTCGCCAGGCCCAGGTCGACGACGTCGCCGATACCGATCTGGTCTTCAGCGACGATGAAGATGCCGTTCAGCACGTCTTTGACGATGTTCTGCGCGCCGAAACCGAGGCCGGCGCCGATGGCGGCCGTGAGCAGGGTGAGCGAGGCCAGCGCGTTCGGCGCCACGATCGTGGCGATCCACACGAGCGCCACGATCACCAGGATGACGTTGACGATGTTCTGCAGGATCGTGCCGAGGGTGCGCGTGCGCTGCACGAGTCGCACCGCGCTGAGCGGGGACCGGTCGAGGGCCTGGGTGTCATCGACGCGCGCCTTGCTCTTCGCGCCGTTGACGATGCGGTCGACCACACGACGGATGATGACGCGCAGGATCCACGCCGCTATGGCGATCCCGACGACGATGCCGAGAATCTGCAGCAGCACGCCACCAAAGCCGAGCAGTTGGCCGCCGACCCAGGTCCAGAAATCGAGGCTGCCGATGTCGGCCGGGGGCGCGGTGGAAGACGGGCTCGGTTCGGGGACTTCGGCGAGAACAGACATCCGTCACAGCGTAACGACGGATGCCTCGGCGCTGGCTGAGCGTCGAGGCATCCGTGGTGGGGAGAAGGGGTCAGACGTCGCGCGACCGCAGGGCGATCCAGCCCAGCACCAGCGGCGCGAGGGCCCATGCCGCCAGGGTGAGGGCGCCTTGGCCGAGCTCCGTTCCGCCGGGGGTGGTGAGCTGCACCGCGGCGTTGACCGGCAGGTAGTCGGCCGCGTCGAGGATCCACTGCCAGCTCGGTCCCGCGAACGAGAACAGGCTGAACACGATGGGCAGGACGAAGAGCACCCCGACCGTAGCCGCGATGGCGCCGGCGCCGCTGCGGATGACGAAGCCGAAGCCGAGACCGATCAGCGTGAAGGCCGCCATCGACACGACCCCCAACGCGAGAGGGACCAGGGACTCCGAGGGCGTCGACCAGTCGAGGCCCGTGCTGACCAGCGGCGCGGTCACGGCGATCGCCACCGCGTAGATGACGACGGTGGTCACGGCCATGACGAGTGCGACGATGAGGGCCTTGGCCACCAGCACCGCCCCCCGACGGGGTTCGGCGGTGAGCGTCGAACGGATCATGCCGGTGGAGTACTCGCCCGTGATGACGATCGCACCGAGGATGCCGGCGACCAGCATCGTGAACTGCGTCGGCGCCAGGATCACGTTCGCCGCGGGGAAGCCGCCGCCGATGTCGCTCGAGGCCGCAGCGATCAGCAACGAGATCCCGACCGACAGGGCGGCGGTGACGCCGAGCGACCACCAGGTGGAGCGCAGGGTGAGCATCTTGATGCTCTCGCTCTTCATCAGGTGGATGAAGCTGAGGCGGTGCGCGGTCGAGGCGTGGGCGTGGGCCCGCGTGGTCGGCGCGGAAGCGACGGCGGTCATGCGATCTCCTTGGTCTTGTACTCGACCGAGTCGTCGGTGAGGGCGAGGTAGGCGTCCTCGAGCGAGCCCGCTCGCGGGGTCAGTTCATAGAGGGGGATGCCGCGAGCGGCGGCCAGGTCGCCGACCGTCTGCGCCGTGACGCCGGTGATCTGGGCGGCACCGGGCTCGGTGGCCGTCACCGTGGCATCCGGGATCTGCAGGGCCGAGACGAGGTCGGCCAGGCGCGGGGAGCGCACGAGCAGGGTCGTGGTGGTCCAGGTGCCGACGAGGTCGGCGAGCGGCGCATCGGCCAGGACGCGTCCGCGGCCGAGCACGATGACGTGGTCGGCGGTCTGCGCCATCTCGCTCATCAGATGGCTCGACAGCAGCACGGTGCGACCCTCGCTCGCCAGATGGCGGACGAACTGGCGCACCCACCGCACGCCCTCGGGATCGAGGCCGTTGACCGGCTCGTCGAGGATGAGGGTGTGGGGGTCGCCGAGGAGAGCGGCGGCGATTCCGAGACGCTGGCCCATACCGAGCGAGAACTTGCCCGCCCGCTTGCCGGCGACCGAGCCGATGCCGGTGAGCTCGATCACCTCGTCGACGCGGCTGCGCCCGATGCCGTGCGTCGCGGCCATGGCACGCAGGTGGTTGCGCGCCGAGCGCCCGGTGTGGATCGCCTTGGCGTCGAGCAGCACGCCGACCTCGGTGAGGGGGGAGCGCAGACGGCGGTAGTCCTGCCCGCCGACGGTGACCGAACCCGTCGAGGGACGGTCGAGACCGACGATCATGCGCATGGTGGTCGACTTGCCCGCGCCGTTGGGGCCGAGGAAGCCGGTGACGCGGCCAGGAGCCACGGTGAACGAGACGTCGTCGACGGCGGTCTTGTCGCCGTAACGCTTGGTGAGGTGCTCTGCAACGATCATGCCTTCACGCTACGGAGGCGCCCCGGGCGGGGGCATCCTCCCAGGGGATGATCCGGGTCCACCCGGGGATGACCCACGAATGACGAATGCCCCCTCCCGGTGAGGGAGGGGGCATTCTGAGGAGCTCGATTACTACGAGTCGCGCTCCTGGACCGACAGCGCACGCTCCACGCCGGCGAGGTTCTCGCCGACGAGGCGGCGCAGCGCCGGGGCGGCGTCGGCGTTCTGCGTCAGCCAGGCGCGGGTCGCATCGCGCAGGGCGGTGTTCGCGAGGGCGGCGGGGTACAGACCCACGATCAGGTACTGCGCGATCTGGTAGCTGCGCGACTCCCAGATCGGCAGCAGCATCGCGAAGTACGGCTCGACGAAGTCGGCCAGCACGTCGACCGTCGCCGGGTGCGTGAAGCCGAGGGCGGTCGAACGCACGATCGTGTTCGGCGCGTCGGCGTTGTCGATGAGCGAGTTCCACGCCTGCTGCTTCGCCTCGTGCGTGGGCAGCGAGGCCTTCGCCTGGGCGGCGAGCTCCCCACCCTTCGAGGTGTTGTCGGCCGCGCGGGCCGCGTCGATGTCGTCGGCCGACACCGCGCCGGCCGTGGCCAGCGAGATGAGCAACTGCCACGACAGGTCGGTGTCGATCTCGAGGCCGTCGAGCACCGTCTCGCCCGAGCGCAGGGCCCGCACCGTCTCGGCGTGCGCCGGAGTCGAGGCCGCCGAGGCGAACGCGGTGACGAACTGCAGCTGGCTGTCGCTGCCGGCCTCGGCGGCCTGGGCGAGCGCCCAGAGGCCGTCGGCGACGCGGGCGCGAGCCGCCTCACGCGACGCGGGCGTCACGTACGAGTTGGCGGCGAGCTGCAGCTGACCGAGCGTCGTGCGCACCGTCGTGGACTCGGTCTCGGAACCGATGTTGCGCAGCACGAGATCCAGGTAGTCGGTGGCCGAGGACTCGGCATCCCGGGTCTGATCCCAGGCCGCACCCCAGACGAGCGAGCGGGCCAGCGGGTCGGAGATGTCCTTGAGGTGGGCGATCGCCGTGGCGAGCGAGCGCTCGTCGCGGCGGATCTTCGCGTAGGCCAGGTCGTCGTCGTTGAGCAGCACGAGATCGGGACGACGGATGCCGCGGAGCTCGGCGACCTCGGTGCGGTCACCGTCGACGTCGATCTCGACGCGGTGCACGCGCTCGAGCGCTCCGGCGTCGTTGAGCGAGTAGAAGCCGACGCCGAGGCGGTGCGGACGGATGGTGGGGTAGTCGGCGGGCGCCGTCTGCACGATCGCGAAGCGCGAGATGGTGCCGTCGGAGCCTTCTTCGATGAGCGGCGAGAGCGTGTTGACGCCCGCCGTCTCGAGCCACTTCTTCGCCCAGTCGCCCAGGTCGCGGCCGCTGGTGGCCTCGAGCTCGACGAGCAGGTCGCCGACCTCGGTGTTCGACCACTGGTGCTTCTGGAAGTACGCGCCGACCCCGGCGAAGAACTGCTCGATCCCGACCCAGGCGGCGAGCTGCTTGAGCACCGACCCGCCCTTGGCGTAGGTGATGCCGTCGAAGTTGACCTGCACGTCTTCGAGGTCGGTGATCTCTGCGACGACCGGGTGGGTCGAGGGGAGCTGGTCCTGACGGTAGGCCCAGGTCTTCTCCATCGCGTTGAAGGTGGTCCAGGCGGCTTTCCACTCGGTGGCCTCGGCGGTGGCGATCGTCGACGCCCATTCGGCGAACGACTCGTTGAGCCAGAGGTCGTTCCACCACTTCATGGTGACGAGGTCGCCGAACCACATGTGGGCGAGCTCGTGCAGGATCGTCACGACGCGGCGTTCCTTGACCGCGTCGGTGACCTTGCTGCGGAAGACGTAGGTCTCGGTGAAGGTCACCGCGCCGGCGTTCTCCATCGCGCCGGCATTGAACTCGGGCACGAAGAGCTGGTCGTACTTGGCGAACGGGTACGGGAACCCGAACTTCTCCTCGAAGTACGCGAAGCCCTGGCGCGTCTTGTCGAAGACGTAGTCGGCGTCGAGGTGCTGCCAGAGGCTCTTGCGGGCGAAGACGCCGAGGGGGATGACGCGGCCGTCGGCGCTGGTCAGCTCCGAGAAGGTCGCCTCGTACGGACCCGCCACGAGCGCGGTGATGTACGACGAGATGCGGGGCGTCGGGGGGAAGTCCCAGCGGGCGGTGTCGTCGCCGACGGCGACGGGCTCGGGCGTGGGGGAGTTGGAGACGACCTTCCAGCGCGCGGGGGCGGTCACCGAGAACGTGAAGGCGGCCTTGAGATCGGGCTGCTCGAACACCGTGTACATGCGGCGGGAGTCGGGAACCTCGAACTGCGAGTAGAGGTAGACCTCGCCGTCGACGGGATCGACGAAGCGGTGCAGGCCCTCGCCGGTGTTCGTGTACTCGCAGTCGGCCTCGACGACGAGCTCGTTCTCGGATGCCAGCTCGTCGAGCGCGATGCGCGAGTCGACGAACACGGCGGCCGGGTCGAGGGATCGGCCGTTCAGCGTGACGGAGTGCACGGTGCGCGCGATGAGATCGATGAACGTCGATGCGCCCTCGGTGGCGGCGAAGGTGACGACGGTGCGCGAGGAGAAGACCTCGTCGCCGCGGGTGAGATCGAGCTGCACGTCGTAGGCGTGCGTGTCGACGACGGCGCGGCGTTCCTGCGCTTCGATGCGGGTGAGGTTCTCTCCTGGCACTGGCGTACTCCCTGGGATGAGGGTGGATCGTCGCAGATCGAGCGCTCTCGCGGGTGACGACGGACGCCGTCGGCGACGATGACAACCAGATAAGCCTAGTCACGAGATAACCCGCGCCCGGGCTCGCCATGCAGGTGCGAGGATGTCTGCGTGAGCACGACCGACACGGACACCACCCCTGAACCCGTCCTCTATGCCTCGCCCGCCGCGGCGTCGGGGCCCAAGTGGGTCGAGACGCCCGTCGCATACGACGGCATCCTCCTCGCCGGATTCGGCGGCCCGGAGGGGCAGGACGACGTCATCCCCTTCCTCCGCAATGTCACGCGCGGACGCGGCATCCCCGACGAGCGCCTCGAAGAGGTCGCCCATCACTACCGCCACTTCGGCGGGGTCAGCCCCATCAACGAGCACAACCGCGAGTTGAAGGCGGCTCTGGAGGCGGAGATCGCTGCGCGCGGGCTGGGCCTGCCCGTCTACTGGGGCAACCGCAACTGGGCGCCCTACCTCGAAGAGGCCGTGACCGAGGCCGCCGAGGCCGGCCACACCACTCTTCTGGCGATCGCCACGAGCGCGTACAGCTCGTTCTCGAGCTGCCGGCAGTACCGCGAGGACTACGCCCGCGTGCTCGAGTCGACGGGGCTCGGCGGGACCGTGACGATCGACAAGGTGCGCCAGTTCTTCGACCACCCCGGCTTCGTCGACACGTTCCTGCGCGGAGTGACGGATGCCGTGGCCGGCTTCGTCGCCGACGGGATCGCGCCCGAGAAGATCCGCGTGCTGTTCTCGACCCACTCCATTCCGATGGCCGACGCCCAGCGCTCGGGCCCCCGTGACGTCGAGTTCGGCGAGGGGGGCGCGTACGAGGCCCAGCACAAGGCCGTCGCCGAGGTCGTCATGGCCGCTGTCGCCGACGCCGTCGCCGAGGTCGAGTGGGAGCTCGTCTACCAGTCGCGCTCCGGCCCGCCCACGCAGCCCTGGCTCGAGCCCGACGTCAACGACGTGATCGCCGAACTCCCCGGCCGCGGGGTCGAGGCCGTCGCGATCGTGCCGCTCGGCTTCGTCAGCGACCACATGGAGGTGCTCTGGGACCTCGACACCGAGGCCATGGAGGCCGCCGAGGAGGCCGGCATCCGCGCAGTCCGCACGCCCACGCCCGGCGTCGACCCGGCCTACGTCTCGGGCCTCGTCGACCTCGTCGAGGAGCGACTGAACGGCACTCCGAAATCGGAACGCCCGCACCTGACCGACCTGGGGCCGTGGTACGACGTGTGCCGCCCCGGCTGCTGCGAGAACATCCGCGCCGGGTTCAAGCCCGTCGCCGCGGGCGTTCGCCCCTGACCCGATCCGACGCCGCCCGCTCTCTCTTCCGGGGAGCGGGCGGCGTCGTCGCGTCCGCCCCCTGATGTCGGCGGCCGTCAATAAGATGAGCGCATGCGCATCCACATCGGCACCGATCACGCCGGTCTCGAGTTCTCGACCCAGATCCAGCACCACCTCGCCGCCCAGGGGCACGAGGTCGTCGACCACGGCCCCCTCGAGTACGACCCGCTCGACGACTACCCGGCCTTCTGCATCCGCGCCGCTCAAGCGGTCGTGCGTGATCAGGCCGATGGCGTCGACGCGCTCGGCGTCGTCTTCGGCGGCTCGGGCAACGGCGAGCAGATCGCCGCGAACAAGGTGCTGGGCGTGCGCGCCGCGCTGGTGTGGAACGTGTCGACCGCCGAGCTCGCGCGCGAGCACAACGACGCCAACGTCATCTCGATCGGCGCGCGTCAGCACACGTTCGACGAGGCCGCATCGTTCATCGACCGCTTCATCGCGACACCGTTCTCGGGCGAAGAGCGCCACGCGCGCCGGATCGGCCAGCTCGCGGCGTACGAGCAAGACGGCGTGCTGCTGCCCGACCCGCGGGCGGCTCGCGGCGAGAACACCCTGACCGACGCCAGCGACTCGTTCGACCCCGAGGCAGGCTGATGCCCGAAGGGCATTCCGTCCACCGCATCGCGCGGCAGTTCGACCGCAACATCGTGGGGCGCGTCGTGGCGGCATCCAGCCCCCAGGGTCGTTTCGTCGAGGGAGCGTCGGTGCTCGACGGGCGCGAAGCGGTCGAGGTGCGGGCCGTCGCCAAGCAGATGTTCCTGCGGTTCGACGGTGACGTGTGGCTTCGCGTGCACCTGGGCATGTACGGCGCGTGGGACTTCTCGGGCGAAGTGGCGCTCGACGCGACGATCGCCTCGGCGAACGGCCGCATGGGGCACACCAACCAGCGCGGCACGACGTTCGACGACGCGCCGATCCTCGACGCCGCGGGCGAGAACTCCCTGAGCTCGATCGGCGCCCCGCGGCGCGCGCGGGTGCGCATGTCGGAGCAGACGACCGGTCTCGACGAACAGGTCGAGTGGCCGCCGCCGGTGGTCGGCGCCGTGCGGCTGCGTCTTCTCACCGAGACGACGTGCGCCGATCTGCGCGGCCCCACGGCCTGCGTGCTGCAGACGCCCGACGAGGTGGCGGCGACGATCGCGAAGCTCGGCCCCGACCCCCTCGTCGACGACGTCGCCGAGGGCGAGGAACGCTTCACCGCGACCGTCAAGAAGAAGCCCACCGCCATCGGCCTGCTCCTGATGGATCAGGCCGTGGTCAGCGGAATCGGCAACGTCTACCGCGCCGAGATCCTCTTCCGCGCCCGGCAGAACCCGCACACGCCTGGCCGCGACGTGCCCGAAGAGGTCGTCCGCGGCATGTGGCGCGACTGGGTGCGACTGCTGTCGATCGGCGTCGAGACCGGCCAGATGATGACGATGGACGACCTCGACCCCGAGGCGTATCGCCGTGCCATGGCCCATCGCGACGACCGGCACTGGGTCTACCACCGCGCGGGTCTGCCGTGCCGCGTATGCGGCACCGACATCGTGATGGAAGAGGCAGCGGGGCGCAAGCTGTACTGGTGCCCACGCTGCCAGGCCTGATCTGCCGGGGACGGTCCCGTCGACGAGCCCGGTGCCTCGCGCGCCGCGTGGGCGGATGAGCCTGGTGGAGCCCGCCGCGTTCTAGGCTGATCCGGTGCGCCAGAACCCCAGCTTCGCGATGACCGACGTCGGTGAGATCCGGCGTCTCATCGACCGCCACCCGTGGGTCACCCTCGTCGGTCAGGGCGACGACGGTCTCGTCGCCTCGCACTATGCGGTCATGCTCGACGACCAGCGCGACGACCTGACCATCGTCGGGCACGTCGGCAAGCCCGACGACGCGATCCTCGGTCTCGGCGACCGCGAGCTGCTCGTGGTGGTGCAGGGCCCGCACGGATACATCACTCCCCGGTGGTACGGCGACGTGCCCGCCGTCCCCACCTGGAACTTCGTGTCGGCGCACCTCTCCGGCATCCCGGAGATCCTGACGCTCGACGAGAACCTCCGCGTACTCGAACGTCTCGTCGAGCGGTTCGAGGGCGACGCCGACGACGCGCGGACCCTGTACGCCCTGCCGAACGACGCGACGTTCGTCGAACGCCTCGAGCGCGGCACCGTCGGCTTCCGCCTGACACCCACGCGGGTCACGGCCAAACGCAAGCTGAGCCAGAACAAGAGCGCCGAGGTGGTCGAGACCGTCATCGCGGGGCTGTCCGCGCAGCACCCCGAGCTCGCCGGCGAGATGCGCCGCGCCGAAGACGCCCGGGGACGCGCGTGATCGGCGAGCACGTCGGATTCGTCCGCGCCGTGCGGGTGGCGGGGCCGGGTCGTGAGTTCCTCCCCACCTCGGAGCCCGTCGACCTCGTCATCGCCGACGGAGTGATCGCCGACATCGCCCCCACGGGGAACCTCCGGCCCACCGGCGTGGTGGTGGACGGGGAGGGCGGCTGGCTGCTGCCCGGCCTCTGGGACCACCACGTGCACGTGCTGCAGTGGGCCCTGGTCGCCGAGCGCGTGCCGCTCGGCGAGGTCGCCTCGGCGCGCGATGCCGCATCGATCATGGCGTTCGCCCCCGAGAGCGACGGACGCCGCATCGGCGTCGGCTTCCGCGACGGGCTGTGGCCCGACGAGCCGAGTCTCGCCCTGCTCGACGCCGCGACCGGAGACGGGGCGACGTACCTCGTCAACGCCGACGTGCACAGCGTCTGGATGAACAGCGCCGCGTTCCGTCGCGAGGGCTTCGAGCCCGTGGCATCCGGGATGCTGCGCGAAGAGGACGCCTTCGAGATCTCGCGCCGACTCAACGCCATGGAGCCGGACCGTGCCGACGACGCCGTCGAGCGCATGGCTCGCGCCGCCGCGGCACGCGGGATCGTCGGACTCGTCGACCTCGACATGACGTGGAACGACGAGCCCTGGCAGCGGCGGGTCGCGCGGGGCTTCGATACGCTCCGCGTCTCGTACGGCACCTACCCGCAGCACCTCGACCGCGCGATCGCCGAGGGCCTGCGCACCGGCGACCGGGTGCGCGGGGCGGCGCACGACCTCGTGCGCGTCGGACCGCTGAAGGCCATCACCGACGGGTCGCTCGGAACCCGCACGGCGGCGTGCGCCCACCACTACCCGGGTGAGATCGGCAACCACGGACTGCTCACCGTGCCCCCCGACGCGCTCGTCGACATGATGACGCGGGCGACCGCCGCGGGGCTCGAGTGCGCGATCCACGCCATCGGCGACGTCGCGAACGCGCACGCTCTCGACGCGTATGCACGCACCGGCGCGGTGGGCACCATCGAGCACGCACAGCTCGTCGCGCACGCCGACATTCCGCGTTTCGCCCGGTTGGGCGTCGCGGCGAGCGTGCAACCCGAGCACGCGCTCGACGATCGCGACATGACGGATGCCATCTGGGCCGAGCAATCCGCGCAGCCCTACCCCCTGCGCGCCCTGGTCGACAGCGGGGCGAACGTGCGGTTCGGCTCCGACGCGCCCGTGGCGTCGCTGGATCCCTGGGCGGCGATGGCGTCGGCCGTGTTCCGCACGCGCGACGGGCGCGACGCCTGGCACCCGCACCAGCGGATCGACATCGACACCGCCATCGCGGCATCCACCGCCGGAGGATCGACGGCGCCGGCGCAGATCAGCCCCGGGGCCCTGGCGGATCTCGTCATCGTGGGCGACGATCCGCACGCCGCCGACGAGCGGGGCCTGCGCGCCATGCCGGTGCGAACGACGCTGCTCGCGGGGCGCGTGACGCACGGCGCGTGACGCACACGTCCTCGCCGCTTCGGATTCGCGCGCGACGACAGCCCCGGCGTTTCGCGCGGGGAACGACGAAGGGGGCGGTGCCGAAGCACCGCCCCCTTCGTGGAGGAATTACGCCGCGAGGTGCGCGAACAGGAACCAGCGGTCCTTGTCGAGACCGCGCTTGATCTCGATGGCGACGTCCTGGCTCGTCATGTCGAGCTCGTCGAGGCCCTCGATGGCGGCTTCGATGTCGAGCAGCACGGCGTCGATGTCGGCGATGACGGCGCGGATGACGACGTCGGACTGCGCGAAGCCGGCGGGGACCTCGGTGGCCTTCGCCTTGGCCGCGACCGTCGACAGGCGCGCGTCGATGGGCAGGCCCAGGGCGACGATGCGCTCGGCGGCCAGGTCGGCCCAATCCTGCGCGTGAGCCACGACGGTGTCGAGCAGCTCGTGCACGCCGATGAAGTTGGATCCGCGGACGTGCCAGTGCGCCTGCTTGCCGTTGACGACGAGCGCCTCGAGGCCGATCACGACGGGGGACAGGAACTGCGCGGTGCCGGACGCCATGGTGGAGTCGACGGTGGTGGCGGCGGGGGTGTGAACGGTGCTCATGTTTGCTCCTTAGGCGACGTTCGAAGTCTCGATGGATGCAACGCTACTCACTCGCGGACATTCCGCAAGCAAGATGAGGCTCGGCTAAATACCTGATGAATAGGCAATCCTCACCTATGCTCCCGCCTTCTCGTCGCGAGCGCGAGCCCCGCTCCCACGGCTCCGGCCGCGACGAGCGCGACGGCGGCGAGCGGGTCCGTGCCACGCCCCGTCCGGGGCAGAGCATCGCCGGGCGATCGGGGCGAGTCCGGGTCGGCGCCCTCGACGTGCTCGCTGAGCCGCACGACGGGCGTGGCGCTCGTCGCCGCCCGTCGCATGTCGTTGCCCGCCGCGGCATCCATCCGCACGCCGATCGCGATGCGCAC
Source organism: Microbacterium sp. Leaf179 (assembly GCF_001423785.1). Taxonomy (NCBI): domain Bacteria; kingdom Bacillati; phylum Actinomycetota; class Actinomycetes; order Micrococcales; family Microbacteriaceae; genus Microbacterium; species Microbacterium sp. Leaf179. The sequence continues at coordinate 314,397 of NZ_LMPH01000003.1, forward strand.
CGTGCCGCCGGCCGGGATGACGGCGCTGCGCCATTCGGCGCCCGGCGCGACCGTCTGATCGTCGACGGCGAGTCGCAGGGCCCCCGCCAAGGTGGGGCGCGTCCCGTCGGCGCCCGGGAGGTCGAGGCGAACCGCAGCGCGAGCGGGATCACCGCTGACGTTGCGGATCCACACGGGCGTGGTGAGCGTGATTCCCGGTGCGAGACGGCCGAGGTCGTCGATCGGGTCGAGCGAGCCGTCGGAGACGAATCGGATGCCATCGGCGCTGAGCTGCAGGTTCGCCTCCGCCGCGTCGCGGGACGCGGCCGCCGGCTCCCCGGCTCTCGCGGGCGCTGGAGCGACGAAGGGGGTGAGAGCCGCGACGGCGACGAGCACGGCGAGCGTCGCCGCGGCAGCCCGCCGACGCCGGGTCCGCACCAGGTCGATGGCCAGCAGCGCGACGCCGTACCCGACGATGAGGACCCCGACCACGGCGACGATCGCCCCTCGGTCGTGCCCGCCCAGCAGCACACCCGGATACCCGAGGTACGGCACCGCCATGATCACCGTGCCGCGCAGTTGCTCGCGCTGCACGGGGGGATCGTCGACATCGTTGGCGTCGCCGCGTGTCACGAGCAGCCGGTCTCCGCCGGTGCTGCTCGTCGTCCCGACGACCCGGTGCGTGACGACCGCGGGGTCGCCCGAGCGGATCTGGTACGTCACGACGTCGCCGATCTGCACGTCGTCGATCGACGCGGCGCGCACCGCGATCATGGTGCCGGGCGGCATCCCGGGCTGCATGCTCCCGGTGAGCACGGTATACGTCTGAGCGCCGAGGAGGTGGGGGATGACGATCGTCAGCAGGGCGAACAGGGAGAGGACCAGGATGACGACCGTGCCGACGACCGAACGCAGACGGGGCCCGCGGGAGCGCGGGCGGGGGTGGGCCTCGCGCGTGGAGCGTCGGGTCAGGTTCCCTGACACTTCAGCCCTCCGGTCAGCAGACCACCGAGCAGGCTCGACAGCACGACGGGCTGTGCGTTGCCGGCCGCGGATTCCCACGCACCGACGCGGGCTTTGACGGTCACGAGGACCGACCCCCCGGTGAGGAGGGAACCGAGGGCCAGACCGAGGTTCTCGAGCAGCGAGCCGCGCACCTCGAAGAACAGGTTCGTCTGGTTCTGGCTGAGCGATGTTGTGCTGCTGTTGACGGTGTTCCCGAGCGTCACGTCGTAACCGGTCGCGCCCTCGACGCTCGCCCATTCGATGCGCGCGGCGCGGGGGCTCGACGTCACGTTCTTGCACTGCGTCACGGGTGCGGCGAGCGAGCCCGTCGACAGCGAGAACGCGGGCGCCGCGGCGGTCGACTGCCAGGCGGCCTCTGCGGGCGGAGCGGTCAGACCCCAGAGGAACGACAGGGCGACGGCGCCGGCGATCACCGACCGGCCCCCCGGCGACAGCCCCGTCACGAGAGCACCTGATCGGCCGTCACCGTCATCGACGGCGAGATGGCTGTGTTCTGCGCGGTAGACGGCGCGTCTGCGCGCAGCGTCACCCGCAGGCACAGGTCGACCGACTGTCCCGTCTTCAACCCTCCCGCCGGGGCGTAAGAACCCCCCGGCGGGATCACGGTGCCGCTCCCGCACGCTCCGACGAACACCTGCGTGGTGACCCACGTCGACTGGGTCGTCGGCGTCGCGCTGAGCTTCCAGCGGAGCGTCGTCCCGCTCCCCGTCGCGGTGACTCGCAGCGTCGCGGTGTCGCTCACGCCGCTCGGGTACAGCGGCTCCCACGCCGACCAGGAACCCGTCCACTGCGTCGCGAGGGCCAGGTCACCGGATGCCACGACCCCCGCGGCGAGGGGCACACGGCTCTGCCAGAACGCCTGTGCCGCGGTGGTCCCCCCACCGAGCACGAGGACCGTCGCCAGCATCGCTCCCCAGCGCAGCCTTCGCGGGACGCCGTCGTCACGCTGCGACATGCCGAGGCCCGTGTCAGGAGGTCGCCTGCGACAGTGCGAAGGCCACACCGTTGAGGTCGACGGTGCTGTTGACGCCGTTTCGCTGGTCGGTGGTGGAGCGGAATGTGATGGTGAGGGTGGCGGTCACCGTCGCGTCGGTGTCGCCCGTAATGCGGTAGGTGTTCGGGGTGGTTTCGGCGCCGAGGCCCGGCACGGTCAGGTCCACGTCGAGATAGGCCGCGAGCGCACCCGTGGTGAAGTCGTCGCCGAGGGCTGCCGTGAGGTCCGCGGCGATGGTGTCCCCCTCGAGCGTCACGGTGAGAGGCTGCGACAGCGTGAGCACGTCGCCCGGAACCAGTCGCACATCGCCCAGGTCTGCCTCGTCGACGGCCGTGGCCGGCTGCAGTGCGCCCGCCAGGGTCCACGAGCCCGCCCCCAACGTCAGGTCGAGGTCTCCCGACTCCACGGTGCCGGCGCTCAACGCGGTCTCGGTCGACCAGTACGCGTACGTGCCGGCGCCACCGAGCAGGAGGGCGGTGCCGGCGGCGATCGCGAGGATCGCGACGCCTCGAGGGTGGCGCCGAACCGAACGGGTGCGGGTGGCGGGGGATGTTTCAACGGTGCGGGACATGATGTTCTCCAGGGCGGGATGCGGCTGCGGTGCGGGACCGAACCTATGAGCGCCGCCCGTCCGCGGCGCTACCGGTTTCGCCTTCCCGGTAGGCGAAGCGGCGCTCGCCGGTAGTCGGGCCGTGCATGCGGCCAGTAGTCGCGGGTCGTTAGGGTCGGGCCATGACCATCGCTCGCGACGCCGTCGTGCTCGCCCTTCCCGATGCCGCTCCCGAGATCGACGACACCGCGTTCGTGGCATCCGGAGCCCGAGTCGTGGGGGACGTGCGACTGTCGACGAATGCGAGCGTCTGGTACAACGCGGTTCTGCGGGGCGACAGCGCGTCGATCACCGTCGGCGCCCGGAGCAACGTGCAGGACAACGTCTCGGTCCACGTCGACGCCGGACGCCCCGTCGTCATCGGCGCCGACGTCTCGGTCGGACACAACGTCGTCGTGCACGGGTGCACCATCGGCGACGGTTCGCTGATCGGCATGGGGAGCGTGATTCTGTCGGGTGCCGATATCGGTCCCGGCTGCCTCATCGCCGGGGGAGCGGTCGTGCTCGAGGGCACCGTCGTGCCGGCGGGATCGCTCGTCGCAGGCGTTCCGGCCCAGGTGCGTCGCGCGCTGACCGACGAGGAGCGCTCGAAGATTCTGCGGAACGCCCAGACGTACGTGGCGCACACGGCTCGGCATCGCGCCGCGTCGCCGGTCACGGACCTCGACCGAGACCTCGACGGGTGGACGGACTGACCCGGGGGAGCGAATCGACGCGTCCGACGGGTGAAGTTCCGCGGCTCTGACGGGGGTCCGCACCGGGACTGTGGTGTCGTGGCGAGCGGTGTCGCTGTCGGCGATGCCGTCGCCGCCCGGGAGCCGCCATCTGCGCAACCGCCTCGTCGATCCGCCGTGAGTGGGTCCGTCTCGCAGCGGCGCGCGGATCGTGGCCGCGCGGGTCGTGGCGGCGATCAGCGCTCTACGCCGCCTGCGGATTCGACGTACCCACGGAGGCGCAGGCGGGCCTCGAGCTCGATCTGTCGCTGGGCGGGTGGGCCGGCCCCGAGCAGCAGCGCGACGCGTAGTCTCGCGAGATGCACATCACGACGCTCGGCCCCGACGAGGTCTTCGTCTTCGGATCGAACGCGTCCGGGGCGCACGGCGGGGGAGCCGCGCGGTTCGCCCTCGACCGTTTCGGAGCGGTCTGGGGCCAGAGCGAGGGGCTGCAGGGGCAGGCCTACGGCATCGACACGATGTCGGGACTCACGGTGTTCGAGGAGCAGGCACGGCGATTCGTCGCTTTCGCGGCGGATCACCCGCATCTGCGGTTCCTCGTCACCGAGGTCGGGTGCGGGATCGCGGGATATCGACCCGCGCAGGTGGCGGGGTTCTTCGCGGGAGCCGGGCAGAACGTCGTGCTGCCGGAATCGTTCCGCGGAGAGGGTCGTCGGCGATCGGATGCCGATGCGGAGAATCCCTAGGCGCGGGACGGGTGGAGGGGCTGACGAGAATCGAACTCGCATCATCTGTTTGGAAGACAGAGGCTTTACCACTAAGCTACAGCCCCGAAATCCGGCGACTCGAGGAGCCGTGGAATCGGACTCCTCTACTCTACGACACCCGTGGGAGTGCCTCCGACACCATGCGGGGACACTCGTGCGCGGGCGGGTGGCTCCTCGGCATCCGTAGGACCGGCAGGAGGTGCCGCCCGCGGACGCATCCTGAGCGGATCGGACAACCCCGCCGCAGAGAAACCGGCGTGCCCAGGCCGATCGACTAGACTTTCCTCGGTCGTTTCGTCGGCGCGTGCCGCGCGTCGCCCCGGGGCGTAGCTCAGCTTGGTAGAGCGCCCGCTTTGGGAGCGGGAGGCCGCAGGTTCAAATCCTGTCGCCCCGACGTCACGGCCCCACAGACCACAGGCCCAATCGGCCCCCGCGTGCGCGCGGGCCACACGAGGAGAACGAACCGCATGGTCAACAGCACCGTCGAGAAGCTCAGCCCCACCCGGGTCAAGCTCCACATCACGGTCTCGCCCGACGAGCTCAAGCCGAGCATCGCTCACGCCTACGAGCACATCGCGCGCGACGTGCAGATCCCCGGCTTCCGCAAGGGCAAGGTCCCCGCCCCGATCATCGATCAGCGCATGGGCCGCGGCGCGGTCATCGAGCACGCCGTCAACGAGGGCCTCGACGGTTTCTACCGCGCGGCCGTCGACGACCAGGAACTGCGCGTCATCGGTCGCCCCAACGCCGAGATCATCGAGCTCCCCGAGCTCAAGGACTTCTCCGGTGACCTGGTCATCGACGTCGAGGTCGACGTTCGCCCCGAGTTCGACCTCCCCGCCTACGACACCCTCACGGTGACCGTCGACGCGGTCGAGGCCGATGAGGCCGGCATCGACGCCGAGCTCGACCGCCTTCGTGCGCGCTTCGGCACGCTCGTCACGGTCGACCGCCCCGCGACCACCGGTGACTTCGTCGAGCTCGACCTGGTGGCCACCATCGACGGCGCCGAGATCGACCGCGCCGAGGGCGTCTCGTACGAGGTCGGCTCGGGCGAGCTGCTCGAGGGCATCGACGAGGCCATCGAATCGCTCACCGCCGACGAGCAGACCACGTTCCGCTCGAAGCTGGTCGGCGGAGACCACGCGGGCGAAGAGGCCGAGGTCGCGGTGACCATCACCGCCGTCAAGGAGCGCGAGCTCCCCGACGCCGACGACGACTTCGCGCAGATGGCGTCGGAGTTCGACACGCTCGCGGAGCTCCGCGAGTCGCTGAGCGAGCGCGTGTCGCAGCAGGCCGTGTTCACGCAGGGCTCCGCCGCGCGTGACAAGTTCATCGAGGCCCTGCTCGAGGCCGTCGACATCCCGGTTCCGCCGGCGCTCATCGAAGACGAGGTGCACACGCACCTCGAGGGCGAGAACCGCCTCGAAGACGACGAGCACCGCGCCGAGGTCACCGAGGCGAGCGAGAAGCAGTTCCGCACGCAGATGGTGCTCGACAAGATCGCCGAAGACGCCAACGTGCAGGTGTCGCAGGACGAGCTCACGCAGTACCTGATCCAGTCGGCCGCGCAGTACAACATGGCGCCGCAGGACTTCGTCAACGCGCTCCAGCAGGGCAACCAGCTGCCCGCGCTCGTCGGTGAGGTCGCCCGCAACAAGGCCCTCGCGATCGCGCTCGGCAAGGTGTCCGTCGTCGACACCAACGGCAAGGCCGTCGACCTGACCGGCTTCGTCGCCGTCGAGGGCGAAGAGCCCACCGAGGGTGACGACGAGGTCGTCGAAGAGGCGCAGGAGATCGCGGATGCCGCGGCCGACGCCGACGCCATCGTCGAGGCCGAAGAGGCTCCCGCCGCGGAGGCTCCGAAGAAGGCTCCCGCCAAGAAGCGCGCGCCCGCCAAGAAGAAGGCAGACGACAAGGCCGCCGAGAGCGAGTAAGTCGTGACGAGGGGGCGGGTGCTACGGCATCCGCCCCCTTTCCCGTTCCCGCACTCTCTGTTGAGTGTCCAAGACACGCCGCGCGCCGCGCGCTCTGAGCGGCGAGTCTTGGACACTCAACAGGGGGTTTGCGCCCCGGAGGGATACGCGCGGGACGGCGCGCGGGCCGCGGGCCGAAACCCGGGAGTGCGCACGCGGGGCGTAAACCCGCGGACAAGCGGGCGTGCGGTGCGCCGCGCCGCGAGCCGGAGACCGGGGGTGCGCACCCTGCCCCGAACCCGGGGGTGCGCGCACGCGCGGGGCGGCGCGCCGGGCGCCGACGCCGAATGCTGTTGAGTGTGCAGGACACGCCGCGCCAGCTTCGGCGATGCGGCGTGTGGTGGACACTCGAGTGAGAAGGACGACGCCGAGAGGGCGGAGCGACGACATGGACGACTGGCAGAACCGCGTGGATGCCGTGTGGGCAGACGAGACGCTCGAACCCACGGCGGTGATCGCACGCATCGACGAGCTGGCCGCGGAGCGGCCCGACGAGGACGCCGTCGCGCTGTTCGAGCGGGCCGGCGCACGGGACTCCGCGGGCGTCGAGAACGAGGCGGAGGTGCTGTACCGCCGCGCGCTCGCCCTCGGCCTCGACGACGAGCGACGCACCCGCGCCACCATCCAGCTGGCGAGCACGATCCGCAACCTCGGCAAGACCGAGGAGGCCCTGGCACTGCTCCGCGCCGAGTACGAGCGCGAACCGCGCGGACCGCTGCACGATGCCGCTGCGGCGTTCTACGCCCTCGCGCTGGTGTCGACCGGTGCGCCCGAGCAGGCGGCATCCATCGCCCTCCGGGCCCTCGCGCCGCACCTGCCGCGCTATACCCGCTCGGTGATCGGGTACGCGCAAGAAATCGCCGACGGATCCCGCTGATCCGCCCGCGGCGAACACGGCATCCCGGCCCGCGGCCCGCCGGTAGATTCGTTGCAGATCACCGGAAGAGGAGCACACATGCCCGAACCCCTTATGGCAACGAGCGTCTTCGACAGGCTGCTGAAGGACCGCATCATCTGGCTCGGTTCCGAGGTGCGCGACGATAACGCCAACGAGATCTGCGCCAAGATCCTGCTGCTGGCCGCAGAGGACTCGCAGAAGGACATCTACCTCTACATCAACTCGCCCGGCGGCTCCATCACCGCCGGCATGGCCATCTACGACACGATGCAGTTCGTCCCGAACGACATCGTGACCGTCGGTATCGGCATGGCGGCGTCGATGGGTCAGCTGCTGCTGACCAGCGGCACCAAGGGCAAGCGCTACATCACGCCCAACGCGCGCGTTCTGCTGCACCAGCCGCACGGCGGCTTCGGCGGAACGTCGAGCGACATCCAGACGCAGGCGCAGCTCATCCTCGACATGAAGCGTCGTCTGGCAGAGATCACCGCCGCGCAGACGGGCAAGAGCGTCGAGCAGATCAACGCCGACGGCGACCGCGACCGCTGGTTCAGCGCCGCCGAGGCTCTCGAGTACGGCTTCGTCGACCACATGCGCGAGCACGCCACCGACGTCACCGGCGGCGGCGGGACCGCGGCCTGAGGCCGAGAGGAAAGGACACCGACATGAACATCCCCACTTTCGGCGGCGCAGCGTCGCACATGCCCAGCAGCCGCTACGTTCTTCCTCAGTTCGAGGAGCGCACGGCCTACGGCTACAAGCGCCAGGACCCATACAACAAGCTGTTCGAAGACCGCGTGATCTTCCTCGGCGTGCAGGTCGACGACGCGTCGGCCGACGACGTGATGGCCCAGCTTCTCGTTCTCGAGTCGCAGGACCCCGACCGCGACATCATCATGTACATCAACTCGCCCGGTGGCTCGTTCACGGCCATGACGGCGATCTACGACACGATGCAGTACGTCTCGCCGCAGATCCAGACCGTCGTGCTCGGTCAGGCCGCATCGGCAGCCTCGGTGCTGCTGGCCGCCGGTGCCCCGGGCAAGCGCCTGGCGCTGCCGAACGCCCGCATCCTGATCCACCAGCCCGCCATGGGCGAAGCGGGTCACGGGCAGGCGTCCGACATCGAGATCCAGGCGCAGGAGATCCTGCGCATGCGCACCTGGCTCGAGCACACGATGGCTCACCACACCGGCCAGGACGTCGCGAAGATCAACAAGGACATCGACCGCGACAAGATCCTGTCGGCGCAGGAGGCCCTCGAGTACGGCCTCGTCGACCAGGTGCTGACCACGCGCAAGCGCATGCCCGCGGCTCTCACCGCCTGACGCGCTTCTCGTCTCGAAGCCCCGCAGACCCGTTTCGGTCTGCGGGGCTTCGTCGTTCCTCGCGCGACTCGCCAAGAGTCGTCGCTCGAGGGTGGTCCGCAGCGACATATCTCGGCGACTCACGCGCGGGAAACGGGGGAGAGAACGGATGCCGGCGTCCGCCCTGGGCGATCACGACACCGCCGCGGGCCCAAATGCCCTTGGTTCGTACGGGCACGGGTTAGGCTCGGGTACACACCGGCGGGGGCCGGGTGACAGGAGGAACCGGCATGGTACGTATCGGTGAAAGCGCCGACCTGTTCAAATGCTCCTTCTGCGGCAAGAGCCAGAAGCAGGTGCAGCAGCTCATCGCCGGTCCCGGCGTGTACATCTGCGACGAGTGCGTCGAGTTGTGCAACGAGATCATCGAAGAGCGCATGGCCGAGTCCTCGGCGGGAGAAGTCGCCGAGTTCGACCTCCCCAAGCCCCGCGAGATCTTCTCGTTCCTCGAGGAGTACGTCGTCGGTCAGGAGGCCGCCAAGCGTGCCCTCGCCGTCGCCGTCTACAACCACTACAAGCGCGTGCGCTCGCACGGCACCCTGCAGCCCGCCGAGGCGCGTGCCGAAGAGATCGACATCGCCAAGAGCAACATCCTGCTGCTCGGTCCCACCGGCTGCGGAAAGACCTACCTCGCGCAGACCCTGGCCAAGCGTCTCAACGTGCCGTTCGCGGTCGCGGATGCCACGGCGCTCACCGAAGCGGGATACGTCGGCGAAGACGTCGAGAACATCCTGCTGAAGCTGCTGCAGGCCGCCGACTTCGACGTCAAGCGCGCCGAGACCGGCATCATCTACATCGACGAGGTCGACAAGATCGCCCGCAAGGCCGAGAACCCCTCGATCACGCGCGACGTGTCGGGCGAGGGCGTGCAGCAGGCCCTGCTGAAGATCCTCGAGGGCACCGTCGCGTCGGTTCCCCCGCAGGGCGGGCGCAAGCACCCGCACCAGGAGTTCATCCAGATCGACACGACGAACGTGCTGTTCATCGTGGCCGGCGCCTTCGCGGGGCTGGAAGAGATCATCTCCGCCCGCGTCGGCAAGCACGGCGTCGGTTTCGGCGCCCCGCTCCAGCGGAAAGAAGATGCGCCCGACCTCTTCAGCGAGGCGCTTCCCGAAGACCTGCACAAGTTCGGTCTCATCCCCGAGTTCATCGGTCGCCTTCCCGTCGTGGCATCGGTCTCGCCCCTCGACCAGGACGCGCTGATGGAGATCCTCACCGCCCCGCGCAACGCCCTGGTCAAGCAGTACCAGCGCATGTTCGAGCTCGACGGCGTCCAGCTGGAGTTTGACGAAGACGCGCTGCGCGCCATCGCCGACCTCGCGGTGCTGCGCAAGACGGGTGCCCGCGGTCTGCGCGCCATCCTCGAAGACGTGCTCGGACCGATCATGTTCGATGTGCCCTCGGCCGATGACATCGCCAAGGTGGTCATCACGCGGGCGTCGGTCGAAGACCGTGTGCCGCCGACGATCGTGCTCGCGCAGAAGCGCCGGAGCGCCTGAGCGCGAACGCCCGGCTCGTCTCGCCTGAGAAGATCGGGACGTTTCGAACGACGGCGGCGCCGTAGCGCGAGCGTCCGCACACGCGGTCCTGCACCGGCGGTGACCAGACGAGCCGCAGCGTCGGCGAGCGATGTCGGAGGTGGCCGCTAACCTCGCGACATGGTCAGCGTCACACCCTTTCGAATCTCCGTTCCCGAGCACGACCTCGTCGACCTCCGAGAGCGTCTGCGCCGTTCCCGGCTGCTCCCGGATTCCCCGGGCCGACCGGCCTCGGGCATGACGGCCGACTACCTCGCCGAGCTGGTGGAGTCCTGGGCCGACTTCGACTGGCGCGCCCGCGAGGAGTGGCTGAACGCGCACCCGCAGGTGCTCGTCGACGTCGAGGGGGCGACGTTGCACGCCGTCCACCTCCGCGCGCCCGACCCCGAGGCGCCGGCCCTGCTCGTCATGCACGGGTGGCCGCACACCTTCGCCCTGCAGCTCGACTTCGCGGAACGCCTGCAGTCTCGCATGCATGTCGTGGTCGTCAGCCTGCCCGGGTTCGGTTTCTCGACGCCCTATCGGGAGGGGCCGATGACCGATGAACGGCTGGTGCGGTCCGTGCACGAACTCATGACCGAGCATCTCGGATACGAGACCTACGTCACCTACGGCGAAGACGTCTCGGCGTCGATCAACGACCTTCTGGCGGTGCGGTATCCGAATCAGGTGACCGGCATCATCGCGACGCACCCCCACTTCGCCGCGCCGAGTGACGCAACCCTGTCCGCGGTCCCCGAGGTGCAGGAGTTCCAGGCTCACCTGGAGCGCGAGCGCGCATCGGGCGGTGCGTACAGCCACGCGCAGGCGACACGGCCCGACACCCTGGCGGTCGGCCTGAATGACTCGCCCGCGGCCCTGCTGGCGTGGATCGTCGAGAAGTTCGTCGAGTGGGCCGACGTCGACACCGACGATCCGCGCTCGCTCGAGACACGTATCTCGCGCGAGAGGATCCTCACCGAGGTGACCCTCTACTGGGTCACGCAGACGATCGCGACGTCGTTCCGGCCCTACTTCGACCATCACTCCGCCGACGCCGAGCCCGCCGCGACGACGACCGTGCCGGCTGCGGTCTTCATCCAGCGCCATGAGGCCGACTACCCCGAGGTGATGGCTCGGGCGTTCTATCGCGACCTGCGGGTGTTCGAGCGCCTGTCCGAGGGTGGGCATTTCACCGCGGCCGAGGTGCCGGAGGCGTTGGCGCAGCGCGTCGGCGACTTCGTCGAGTCGCTCGCCAGCTGAGCGTGCTCGATCACGTCCCGCCGTGGCCCCGCACACGCCCGTCGGCGGCGAGGGCCACGGCGGGACGCCTCAGCCCGTGAGACCGCGGCGCTCCAGCAGCGGCTGGATGTCGGCGTCGCGCCCGCGGAAGTCGCGGTAGGCCGCCAGCGGATCGGCCGAGCCGCCGACGCCGAGCAGGCGCTGCCGGAACCGATCGCCGTTCTCGCGGCGCACGCCACCGTTGGCGCGGAACCACTCGACCGTGTCGGCGTCGAGCACCTCGCTCCAGATGTACGAGTAGTAGCCCGCGCTGTACCCGCCCGAGAACACGTGGGCGAAGTACGTCGACGAGTACCGGGTCGGCACCGCCGGGATGTCGAGGCCGATGTCCGCCAGAGCGGCGGCCTCGAACTCGGCGACGTCGATCTCGGCCGCCGCCTCGTCGACGGACAGGCCGTGCCAGGCCTGGTCGATCCACGAAGCCGCCAGGTACTCGCTCGTGGCGAAGCCCTGGTTGAACGCCTCCGACGCGTGCAGGCGTTCGACGACGTCAGCGGGGAGGGGCTCGTCGGTGTCGATGTGGCGGGCGTAGTTCGTCAAGATCTCGGGCCAGAGGATCCACATCTCGTTCACCTGGCTGGGGAACTCCACGAAGTCGCGGTGCACGGCGGTACCGGCGAAGTGCGGGTACGTGACCGTCGCGAAGAGCCCGTGCAGAGCGTGGCCGAACTCATGGAACAGCGTGGTGACCTCGTCGAGGGTCAGCAGCGTCGGCGTACCGGGCGCGGGCTTGTTGACGTTGAGGTTGTTCACCACCACGGGCGCGGTGCCACGCAGCGCCGACTGCGTGACGATCGAGTTCATCCACGCGCCGCCCCGCTTGGTGTCGCGGGTGTACAGGTCGAGCAGGAACAGGCCCAGCTCGCTGCCGTCGGCGTTGTGCACCTCGAACACGCGCACGTCGGGGTGATAGCCCTGCAGGTCGTGTCGCTCGCTCACGCGGATGCCGTACAGCTGCTCCGCGGCGAAGAACACGCCGTCGCGCAGCACGCGCTCCGCCTCGAACCAGGGCCGGAGTGCCGCACGATCGAGGTCGTACTCGGCTGCCCGAACCCTCTCGGTGAAGAACGCCCAGTCGTGCGCCTCGATCTCGATACCGTCGGCGTCGGCGATGCGCTGGAGCGCGGCCTGCTCGGCGCGGGCGTTCGCCGCGGCGGGGGCGGCCAGGCGTCGCAGCAGCTCGTGCACGGCGGTGGGGGAGCCGGCCGTCTGGTCGGCGAGGATGGCCGCGGCGTGCGACGGGTACCCCAGCAGGGCGGCACGCTCGGCGCGCAGTCGCACGATGTCGCGCAGCACCGCACGGTTGTCGTGCGCGTTGCCGCGGGTCCCGCGCGAGCGGGAGGCCTCGAGCAGGCGTCGGCGACTCTCACGGTTGGTGAGCGACGCCAGGTAGGGGTGACCGGTGTACAGGGTCAGGGTGACGACGTAGCGGCCCTCGAGACCGCGGGCGGTCGCCGCCTGGGCTGCGGCCGACAGTTCGCCGGCGCCGAGACCGTCGAGCTCGGCGACGTCGTCGAAGACGACCGCGAGGTCGTTCGTGTCGGCGAGCAGGTTCTTCTCGAAGGCGGTGGTGAGCACCGACAGCCGCTGATTGAGGTCGGTCAGCTGGGCCTTCTGCGCATCGTCGAGACCGGCGCCGGCGAGGGCCATCTCGCGGTGGTGGCGTTCGACGAGGTACCGGCTCTCGGCATCCAGCTCGAGGTCGTCGAGGGAGGAGTGCACCGCCGCGATGCGGGCGAACAGGGCCGCGTCGAGCTGAATGGCGTCGCCGTGCGCGGCCAGGAGCGGCGCGAGTTCTTCCTCTACGGCCTGGATCTCGGGCGTTCCGTCAGCCGACGACACGGTGTAGAACGCCCTCGCGACGCGGTCGAGCAGGTCACCGCTGCGCTCGAGCGCCAGGAGCGTGTTCTCGAACGTCGGAGCATCGGTCTGCGCCGTGATGGCGTCGACCTCGGCCCGGTGGGCGTCGAACGCCGCGCGGAACGCGGGCAGGTAGTGCTCGGCGCGGATGCTGCCGTAGGGCGGCAGGTCGTAGGGGAGAGCGGGCGGTGAGAGGAGGGGATTGGTCACGGCATCCGTCATCTTTCCAGCGTAGTCACGCGTTCAGCGACCGGATGCAAAGAAGTGATTGCAAAGAAACCCCTGCAAAGGTATCTTTGCATCATGACCGAGCAGAACCGACCCCGGGAACGCGTCCTCGACGCCGGTGCCCTCCGCGCGCTCGCCCACCCGCTTCGCGTCCGCCTGTTCGACCTGCTCAGCCAGTACGGCGCCCAGACGGCGAGCGGCCTCGCGACGCTCACGGGGGAGTCCACGGGCGCGACGAGCTACCACCTGCGTGCGCTCGCGCGCCACGACCTCATCCGCGAGGTCGAGGGGCGCGGCACCGCTCGCGAGCGCTGGTGGGAACGCCCGGTGGGTGCGATCACGCTCACCAACCCCGAGCTGGCCGAGACCCCGGCCGGTCGTGCGGTGCAGGAGGCCGTCGCGAGCGAGACCCTCACCCTGCGGCAGCAGCAGCTCATGCGCTTCGTGCGCGACGGCTGGGAAGAAGCACCCGACTGGCGCGATGCCACGCTCATCGCGACCGCGAGCGCCCGACTGACGTCGGCGCAGATGGCCGACCTGAGCGCACGCCTGCAGGCGGTGATCGACGAGACGACCGACCGGTACCGCGATCAGACCGGCGACGACGTTCGCGTGGTGACCATGCGTGCCGACGTCTTCCCTCTTCCCGCCGACGGAGTCGCCTCATGACCGCCCTCACGACCACGGCGCCGCGCACGCTCGCCCCCACCGCCCTCGACCGCGCCCTGCTGGGTCTGTCCCGCATGCTCGCCCGAGCCGCGGAGTCCCGCATGCGGGCGCGGGCGATGAGGCCCGTGAACAGCGAAGCACGGCGCGCCGCCCGAGGCGAGGGGCGGTCGCCGTATGCCGAGGCGGAGTTCTACCTGCGCGTGCGCTGACTCAGGCGAACTCGTCGTCGTCGTCGTAGCGCACGACGACCTCGCCCGCGGCATCCTGGGTCACGACGACCCCGGTGTCGAGCTCGGCGACCGCACGCCCCTCGAGGAACGTGAGCGTCCACCGCGGGGCGGGGGCGCTCAGGCCGTCGGGGCTGAGTGCGGCCTCGACCGCGGCGATCTGCGCGTGCAGCGCCTCGGGCACGGCCTTCGGCGGCTGCTCGCGGGCGGTCCAACGGGTTCCGAGCTGCATCAGTCCTCCTGGGGTGCGAACACGATGTCGGTGACCGTGGTGGTCTCGGCCCCGACGAAAGAGATGGTCTCGATGCGGCCCACGGCGCGCAGATCGCCCTCGGCCAGACGCAGGGCCTCGACGTTCGGACCCGAGACGGTGAGCGAGGTGACCGCCGTCTTCTGCGAAGCCTTGGCCTCGGTCTTGGCGCGACGGATGCCGATCAGCGCGGCGCTGACGGCGGTGAGCACGGCGGGGTCGCCGTCGATGCCGAGCGGCTCCGGCCACGCGGCGGTGTGCACCGAACCCTCTTCGAACCACGACCACGTCTCTTCGGCCGCGAACGACAGCACCGGGGCGAACAGGCGCACGAGCGCCGACAGGGCCGTGCGCAGCGCGAGCGCTGCCGACGCCTGACCCACGTCGGACTGGTCGTACGCGCGTTCCTTGACCAGCTCGAGGTAGTCGTCGCAGAACGTCCAGAAGAACGACTCGGTGATCTCCAGCGCCCGCGCGTGGTCGTACGCCTCGAAGGCGGCGGTCGCGTCTCGGATGACGGCATCCAGGGTCGCGAGCATCGACGCGTCGAGGTCGTGCGTGACCTCGGCGCCCTCGGGCACGGGGAAGGACAGCACGAACTTCGCCGCGTTCAGCAGCTTGATCGCCAGGCGCCGACCGATCTTCACCTGCGTCGGGTTCTGCGGGTCGAAGGCGGCATCGGTGCCCAGGCGGCTCGACGCCGACCAGTAGCGCACGGCGTCGGAGCCGTGCTGCTTCAGGATGTCGGCGGGAGTGACGACGTTGCCCTTCGACTTCGACATCTTCTTGCGGTCGGGGTCGACGATGAAGCCCGAGATCGCGGCATCCGACCAGGGGCTCCGGTCGTCTTCGAGGGCGCTGCGCAGCATCGTCGAGAAGAGCCAGGTGCGGATGATGTCCTGACCCTGCGGTCGCAGGTCGAACGGTGCGACGAGGTTCCACAGCTCCTCGTCGCGCTGCCAGCCACCGGCCAGCTGCGGGGTGAGCGACGACGTCGCCCACGTGTCGAGGATGTCGAGCTCGGGGTCGAAGCCGCCGGCCACTCCACGCTGGCCCTCGGTGTACCCCGGGGGCACATCGACCGTCGGGTCGACCGGGAGCGCGGCGAGGTCGGGCGTCAGGACGCGCGCGTAGTCACGCTCCCCGTTCTCATCCAGCGCGTACCAGACGGGGATCGGCACCCCGAAGAAGCGCTGGCGCGAGACGAGCCAGTCGCCGGTGAGGCCGTTGGTCCAGTTCTCGAAGCGCACGCGCATGAAGTCGGGATGCCACGACATCTCGCGCCCGAGCGAGACGAGACGCTCGCGCAGCTCGGCATCCCGCGCACCGTTGCGGATGTACCACTGGCGCGTCGAGACGATCTCGAGCGGGCGGTCACCCTTCTCGAAGAACTTCACGGGGTGGGTGAAGGGCTTCGGGGCGCCCTCCATGGCACCCGCCTCCTGCAGCAGCTCGACGATGCGCTTCTTGGCGCTGAAGACCGTCTTGCCGGCGAGTTCGCCGTACGCCGCCTTTGCGGCATCCGTCACGATCACGTCGGGGGCGTCGGCGACGATGCGTCCGTCCTTACCGATGATCGTGCGGTTCGGAAGGTCGAGCTCGCGCCACCAGATGATGTCGGTCACGTCGCCGAAGGTGCAGATCATGGCGATGCCCGAGCCCTTGTCCTTCTGCGCGAGCGGGTGGGCGAGCACCGGCACCTCGACGTCGAAGAGCGGGGTGCGCACGGTCGTGCCGAAGAGGGGCTGGTAGCGCTCGTCGTCGGGGTTGGCCACGAGAGCGACGCACGCGGCGAGCAGCTCGGGGCGGGTGGTCTCGATGAACACATCGCCGGAGCCGTCGGTCTTCGCGAACCCCACGCGGTGGTAGGCGGCGGGCTGGTCGCGGTCTTCGAGCTCGGCCTGGGCGATCGCCGAGCGGAAGTCGACGTCCCACAGGGTCGGCGCCATCGACTGATACGCCTCGCCGCGCTCGATGTTGCGCAGGAACGCCAGCTGGCTCGTGCGGATCGAGTCGTCGGAGATGGTGCGGTAGGTCTGCGTCCAGTCGACGCTGAGTCCCAGCTCGCGGAAGAGCTCCTCGAACTGCTTCTCATCCTCGATCGTGAGCTGCTCGCAGAGCTCGATGAAGTTGCGGCGGCTGATCGGCACCTGGTCGGCGGCCTTGCTGCTCTTGTTGTCGCCGCCGGCGAACGGCGGGGTGAAGTCGGCGTCGTAGGGGAGCGAGGGGTCGCAGCGCACGCCGTAGTAGTTCTGCACACGGCGCTCGGTGGGCAGGCCGTTGTCGTCCCAGCCCATCGGGTAGAACACGGTCTTGCCGCGCATGCGCTCGAAGCGCACCTTCACGTCGGTGTGCGTGAACGAGAACACGTGACCGATGTGCAGGCTCCCGGATGCCGTCGGCGGCGGGGTGTCGACCGAGTAGACGCCCTGCCGGCCGCTCTCGGCGGCGCGCAGGCGGTCGAAGACGTACGTGCCGCGTTCTTTCCACGCGGCGTCCCACTTCTGCTCGAGGCCTTCCAGGGCGGGCTTGTCGGGAATCGTGGCCATGGGAGTACTCCTCGAGCGATATGGGCGGCACTGTGTGAGCGTGCCTGAAGGGTGTGGACTCCAGGATACCGGGGTCGCCGTGCGCGCGTGGCGCGGGCATGCGCGGGCTCGGCGATGTGCGCAAAGTCCGTGGGGTGGGGTGGATGCCGAGGTGCGCAACGGCCCACGGCGTCGAGGTTTCCGCACCGCGTCCAGGAACCCGGGTAGTCTGAAACCTCCCCATCGAAAACTCTGAGGTTCGTCCATGCCTTCTTCGCTCTCCCGTCGCGTGCTGTCGGCGGTCGCCGTCGCCGCGGTCGCCGCCCTTTCCCTGTCGGCGTGCTCCGGCTCCGACCCGGGCGCCTCGGGCGACGGCGAGATCGTCTGGGCGATCGAGGGCGCGAACCTCTCGGCCGGGCACATGGACCCGCAGACGAGCCAGCTCGACGTGTCGGCCATGGTGCAGCGCGCGGTACTCGACTCGCTCGTGTTCCAGGAGGCCGACGGTTCGTTCTCGCCGTGGCTCGCCGAGTCGTGGGACGTCGAAGACGGCGGCGCGAGCTACCTCTTCCGCCTCCGCACCGACGTCACCTTCCACGACGGCACGCCCTTCGACGCGGCGGCCGTGAAGGCGAACTTCGACCGCATCGTCGATCCCGACACGGCGTCGGCGCAGGCGGCATCCATGCTCGGCGGCGACCTGTACGCCGGCACCGACGTGGTCGACGAGCACACGGTGCGCGTGCGTTTCTCGCAGCCCTACGCCCCGTTCCTGCAGGCCGCGAGCACGGCGCTGCTCGGGTTCTACTCCCCGGCCGTGCTCGAGACGAAGGCCGACCAGCTCAAGGCCGGCGGCCCTGGCGTCACGGTCGGCACCGGCCCCTTCGAGCTCACCGAGTACACGCCCGATCAGGACATCGTCTACACCCGCAACGACGACTACACGTGGGGCCCCGACGGGGGCGGCAAGCCCGCGTTCCAGACCCTGCGCGTCGACATCCTGCCCGAGGCCTCGGTGCGCGTCGGCGCGCTGTCGAGCGGCCAGGCCGACGTCGTGACCAACCTGCCCCCGAACCTCGTCAGCCAGGTCCCCGCCGACGACACCGTGGAGTCGATCGAGTACCCCGGCCTGCCCTACTCGCTGTTCCTCAACGAGAAGTACGGCGTCTTCGCCGACGAGAAGGTGCGCCAGGCCTTCACGCGGGCCATCGACGTCGACACCGCCGTGCAGGAGATCTTCTTCGGCCAGTACCCGCGCGCCTGGAGCATCCTCGGCTCCACGACCCCCGGCTACGACGCGAGCCTCGAGAACTCGTGGCCCTTCGACGCGGCAGCCGCGGGCGCCCTGCTCGACGAGGCCGGATGGACCGGACGGGATGCCGATGGCATCCGCACCAAGGACGGCCAGCGCCTCACGGCCCGCTGGATCGCCTGGACCCCCGTGCCCGACGACCGCGCCGCACTCGCCAACGCCGTGCAGAGCGACCTCAAGGCGGTCGGATTCGACCTGCAGCGCGAGGTGCTGGAGCCCGGTGCGTACAACGAGCAGTACGGCCCGAAGACCTACGACGTCACCGACTGGGGCTTCTCGGGCGTCGACGCCGATCTGCTGCGCAGCCACCTCGCCACCGACGGCTTCCAGAACGCCTCGCAGGTGAGCGACCCCAGCGTCGACGCGCTGCTCGCCGAGGGCGCGTCGACCACCGACCCCACCGCGCGCGCCGAGATCTACGCCCAGGTGCAGCAGTGGAACGCCCAGCACGCCGCGATCGTGCCCCTGTACAGCCCCGCGCTCATCAGCGCCGTCCGTCCCGACGTGACCGGCCTGACGTTCGACCTCTACGGTCGGCCGCTGTTCGCCACGGCCGCCGTCGGCTGAGACACGGACCCGGAATGCCACGATCTCGCTCGCGCGCCCTGCTGAGGCGCATCGGCGGGATCGTGGCATCCGTCGTCGTGGTGCTGTGGGGGGCCGCGACGCTGGCGTTCGTGGCGTTCCGCATCATCCCCGGCGATCCCGTCGACGTCATGCTCGGCCCGCAGGCGCAGGTGGGCGACGCGGTGAAGGACGGGATCCGCAGCGAGCTGGGCCTCGACCGCCCGGTCTTCGAGCAGTACGGCGCCTTCCTCGGCCGGCTGCTGCGCGGCGACCTGGGGGAGTCGTACCAGTTGCGCCAGCCCGTGACCGAGGTGATCGGGCGTCAGCTCGGACCCACGCTGCAGCTCTCGGCCCTCGCACTCGTGATCGCGGTGCTGCTGGCCCTGGCCAGCGCCCTGCTCGTGCGCGGGCGGACGGGCCGAGCCTTGGCATCCGGGATCGAACTCGTCGTGCTCTCCTCGCCGGTGTTCTGGACGGGACTCGTGCTGCTGTCGGTCTTCTCCTTCCAGCTCGGGTGGTTCCCCGTGTCGGGGGCGAGGGATGCCGCGGCCCTCGTGCTGCCCGCGGTGACCCTCGCGCTGCCGGTCGCCGCGCTGCTGTCGCAGGTGCTGCGTGACGGCGTGGAGTCGGCCGAACGGGAACCGTTCCTCACGACCGTCCGTGCCCGCGGGGCGACGCCACTGCGCGAGAGCGTGCACCACACCCTGCGCCACGCGAGCGTCGGCGGCGTGACGCTCGCGGCCTACCTCGTCGGCTCGCTGCTGGGGGGTGCGGTGCTGGTCGAGACGGTGTTCGCGCGTCCCGGAATCGGCCGCGTGACCCTCACCGCGATCACCGATCGCGACCTGCCCGTCATCACGGGAGTCATCCTGCTGAGCGCCCTCGTCTTCGTCGTCGTGAACACGGTGGTCGACCTCGTCGTGCCCGTGCTCGACCCGCGGCTGCGGCGGGCCGACGCCGCCCTGCGCGCCCGGGTGGGGGTGCCGGGGTGAGGGGCCGCGTCGTCGCACTGAGCACGGCGGGCGCCGTTCTCGCCGTCGTCGCCCTCGCCGCCTTCGCGCCGGGGCTGCTGGCCACCCACGACCCGCTGCTGACCGACGTGCGGGCGGCGCTCCAGCCGCCGAGTGGCGCCCACTGGTTCGGCACCGACCAGAGCGGACGCGACGTCTATTCGCGCGTGGTCTTCGGCGCGGGACGCTCGGTGGGCATCGGACTGCTCGCGACGGGGCTCGCGCTGGTCGTGGGCGTGATCGTCGGGTCGCTGTCGGCGATGGCACCGCGCCTGGTCGACGCCGCGGCGATGCGCGTCGTCGACGTGCTGCTAGCGTTCCCCGAGTTCCTCGTGGCGCTGCTGGTCGTCGCCGTTCTCGGTCCCGGGCCGGTCAACGTCGCGGTGGCCGTCACGATCGCCGCCGTCCCCGTGTACGTGCGCCTGGCGCGCGCGCAGACGCGCACCTCGGCCGCCGCCGAGCACGTCGAAGCGGCGCGGATCGTGGGGGTTCCGGCGGTCACCGTGCACGTGCGGCACGTGCTGCCGGGGGTCCTCGGCGCGGTGAGCGTGCTGGGCACCATCGGCATCGGCACGAGCATCCTCGCCGCCGCGGGCCTGAGCTTCCTGGGCCTCGGACCGACCGAACCGACACCGGAGTGGGGACTCATGCTCTCGGCCGGACGCAACCTGCTGCTGCAGGCGCCCTGGGTCGCCGTGTTCCCGGGCCTCGCCATCACCGCGACGGTGGTCAGCGTGAGCGTCGTCGGTCGTATCCTGCGCGCGCGGGCCGAGGAGCGCGGCGCGTGAACGGGCGAGAGGGGCGGGGCGCGGCGGCGGCGGGTGTGAGCGGCGCGGGCGGGAACGGCGCGGGCGGCGTGCACGTGCGCGGGCTGCGCATCGCCGCCGGCGACACCGAGCTCGTCCGCGGACTCGACCTCGACGTCGCGCCGGGGGAGTGCGTCGCGATCGTGGGGGAATCGGGCACGGGCAAGTCGCTGAGCGCTCGCGCCCTGCTCGGACTGCTCCCGCGCACGCTGTCGTGGAGCGCCGACGCCCTGCGCATCGACGGCGTCGACGCGCGCGCGCTCGGCGAGCGGGCCTGGCGCGGGCTCCGGGGACGTCGCATCGCCCTCGTGTCGCAGGACGCCCTGGTCTCGCTCGACCCCCTGCGCCGGATCGGCGCCGAGGTCGCCGAACCCCTGCGCATCCACGAACCCGCCGTGCGCGGCGACGCCCTGCGCGATCGGGTGCGCGCGGTGCTGGAACGCGTGGCCCTGCCCGAACCCGACCGTCGCGTGCGGCAGTACCCGCACGAGCTGTCGGGCGGCCTGCGCCAACGCGCGCTGCTCGCCTCGGCACTGGCGGCGGATCCCGGCATCCTGGTCGCCGACGAGCCCACGACGGCACTGGATGCCACCGTGCAGGCGCGCGTGCTCGATCAGGTGCGCGCGATCGCCGACAGCGGCGTGGCCGTGGTGTTCATCAGCCACGACCTCGCTGCCGTCCGCCGTGTCGCCGACCGGGTGATCGTGCTGCACGACGGACGCGCGATCGAGACGGGGACCACGGCCGAGGTGATGGCCGCCCCCCGAGACCCCCACACCCGTGCGCTGGTCGATGCCACCCGGCATCCGCCGTTGCATCGCGCCCCCCGCACCGACGCGCCGCTGGCCTCGGGCACCTCTCTGACGAAGCGGTTCGGCGACCGCGCGGCGGTCGACGACGTCTCGTTCGCCGTGCGGCGCGGCCGCACGCTCGCCGTCGTCGGGGAGTCGGGCTCGGGCAAGACGACCCTCGCGCGCATGATCGTCGGCGTCGCCGAACCGGATGCCGGGACCCTGACCTTCGACGGCCGCCCGTGGTCGCCCCGCGCGGCGAAGGGCGTCGCCCGTCGTCGCGTGCAGCTCGTGCAGCAGAACCCCTGGGGCGCCCTCGACCCGCGTTGGAGCGTCGGACGCACGCTCGGCGAGGCGGTCGCCGCCGCGGGTGTGCCGCGGGCCAGCCGTCGGGCCGCGGTCGGCGACCTGCTCGACGAGGTGGGTCTCGGCCCGGCGTTCGGCCGACGGCTTCCGGCCCAGCTGTCGGGCGGTCAGCGCCAGCGCGTCGCGATCGCTCGCGCCCTCGCCGCCGACCCCGACCTGCTCGTGCTCGACGAGCCGGTGTCGGCGCTCGACGCGACGGTGCGCGAGCGGATCCTCGAACGGTTGCTCGCCCTCCAGCGCGAGCGCGACCTCGCGATGGTGTTCATCACGCACGACCTCGACGTCGTGGCCTCGATCGCCGACGACGTCATCGTGATGAAGGACGGCCGCGTGGTGGATTCGGGCACGGTGTCGTGCGTCTTCGCCGATCCCCGGCATCCGTTCACGAGGGAGTTGCTCGCCGCCGCGGGCGTGGGTACCGGCCCGTCCGCCGGCGGGTGAGCTGCGCGCGCCCGCCCGCACGCGCGACTGCGCGACTGCCGGCCGTCGGCAGCGGGCGGCCGACCGCGCGGGCGCAGCCCCGTTGAGTGTCCAGGACACGCCGCACCCGCAGAGCCTCACGCGGCGTGTCCTGGACACTCAACGCCTCTGGAGGCCCGCACGCGCCTGCCCGGCCCGCACGCGCCTGCCCGGCCCGCACGCGCCTGCCCGGCCCGCGCGCGCCACCGTCCGGCCCGCGCGCGCCACCGTCCGGCCCGCGGCATCGGGCGCCCGACCGCGCGGGCGCAGCCCCGTTGAGTGTCCAGGACACGCCGTGCCCGCACCGCTCCATGCGGCGTGTCTTGGACACTCAACGCCTCTGCCGACTCGGTCGCGCGCCCGCCCGGCCCGCGCCCGCCCGGCCCGCGCCCGCGCCCGCCCGGCCCGCGGCACCGGGTGCCGACCGCGCGGGCGCAGCCCCGTTGAGTGTCCAGGACACGCCGAACCCGCACCGCCACACGCGGCGTGTCTCGGACACTCAACGCCCTTGCTGCCCCACGCCCGCAACCGCCGCCCCACGCCCGCACCACCCCCCCCCCGACGCAACCTCAAGCCCCGCCGCACCCCACCGCACCGCACAACAGCCCGAGCGCGTAGACTGGGCGCATCAGCACCGATCCGGCCATCACCGGGGAGCTCTCGGAAGAAACGGGTCACGGCCCGCGGTAGAACCGAGCGGGGCAGGCCCGTCATCGCCGCAGTGAGAGAGGCGTCCTCGCGAGAGGGCGCAACGCAGGGTGGTACCGCGGTCCGCAAGGATCGTCCCGGCGAGTGAACCTCGACCCGCGGAGTGACATGACCTACCCACGCCCCTCATCCTTCGGCCCCGCCGCCGACGCGTCCGCGAGCCCGGATGCCATCACCCCGGCGTCCGCGGCATCGGTCGTCCCGAGCCCTCGCTTCCCGGCGATCGAGAACGACACCCTCGCGTTCTGGGAGGCCGACGACACCTTCCGCGCGTCGATCGCGAACCGCGACGGCGGCGAGGAGTGGGTGTTCTACGACGGCCCGCCCTTCGCCAACGGCCTGCCGCACTACGGGCACCTGCTCACCGGCTACGCCAAGGACGTCTTCCCGCGCTTCCAGACCATGCGCGGCAAGAAGGTCGACCGCGTCTTCGGGTGGGACACCCACGGTCTCCCGGCCGAGCTCGAGGCCATGAAGCAGCTCGGGATCACCGAGAAGGACGAGATCGAGCGCATGGGGGTCGCCACCTTCAACGCCAAGGCCCGCGAGTCGGTGCTGGAGTACACGCGCGACTGGCAGGACTACGTCACCCGCCAGGCCCGCTGGGTCGACTTCGACCGCGGGTACAAGACGCTCGACACGACCTACATGGAGAGCGTGCTCTGGGCCTTCAAGACCCTGCACGACAAGGGCCTCGCGTACGAGGGCTACCGCGTGCTGCCCTACTGCTGGCGCGATGAGACCCCCTTGTCGACGCACGAACTGCGCATGGACGACGACGTCTACAAGATGCGCCAGGACCCCTCGGTCACCGTGACCTTCCCGCTCGTCGGTGCGGAGGCCGAGGCGCTCGGGCTCACCGGCGTGCGGGCGCTGGCGTGGACGACGACGCCGTGGACCCTGCCGACGAACCTCGCTCTCGCCGTGGGTCCCGGCATCCGGTACGCGGTGATCGAGGGCGGTCCCCACGGTGCCGCCGACGTGCACCGCGCCCCAGACGGCACCCCCGACGAAGCGATCGAGGCCACCGCCCACCGCTATCTGCTCGCCGAAGACCTGCTGCCGGGCTACGCGAAGGACCTGGGGTACGAGACCCCGGATGCCGCCCGCCAGGCCGTGCAGACCACGCTCACCGGCTCCGAGCTCGAGGGAGTGTCGTACGACCGCCTCTTCGACTACTACGCCGACGCCGAGACGTGGGGGACCGGCAACGCCTGGAAGATCCTCGTCGACGACTACGTCACCGTCAGCGACGGCACGGGCATCGTGCACCAGGCGCCCGCGTACGGTGAGGACGACAAGCGCCTCGCCGACGCCGCGGGCCTGCCGACGATCATCTCGCTCGACGACGGCGGCCGGTTCCTCTCGGCCGTGACCGACGTGGCCGGCGAGCTGTGGATGGAGGCCAACCGGCCCCTCATCCGCCTGCTCACGCAGCAGGGCCGTCTGCTTCGCGAGGCGTCGTACGAGCACTCGTACCCGCACTGCTGGCGCTGCCGGAACCCCCTGATCTACAAGGCCGTGTCGAGCTGGTTCGTGCGGGTCACCGAGATCAAGGACGACCTGCTGGCGAACAACCAGCAGATCACCTGGGTGCCCGAGAACGTCAAGGAAGGTCAGTTCGGCAAGTGGCTCGAGGGCGCACGCGACTGGTCGATCAGCCGCAACCGCTACTGGGGCTCGCCGATCCCGGTGTGGAAGAGCGACGACGCGAACTATCCGCGCGTCGACGTGTACGGCTCTCTCGCCGACATCGAGGCCGACTTCGGCCGCCTGCCGGTGAACGGCGACGGTGAGGTCGACCTGCACCGCCCCTACATCGACGACCTCACGCGCCCGAACCCCGACGACCCGACGGGACGCTCGACGATGCGACGCATCGAAGACGTGCTCGACGTCTGGTTCGACTCGGGCTCCATGCCGTTCGCGCAGGTGCACTACCCGTTCGAGAACCACGAGTGGTTCGACGAGCACGCCCCCGCCGACTTCATCGTCGAGTACATCGGGCAGACGCGCGGCTGGTTCTACGTCATGCACGTTCTCTCGACCGCGCTCTTCGACCGCCCGGCCTTCACGGGTGTGTCGTGCCACGGCATCGTGCTGGGCAACGACGGGCAGAAGATGTCGAAGTCGCTGCGCAACTACCCCGACGTGCGCGAGGTGTTCGACCGCGACGGCTCGGACGCCATGCGCTGGTTCCTCATGTCGTCGAGCGTGCTGCGCGGCGGCAACCTCGTCGTGACCGAGGAGGGCATCCGCTCGGGGGTGCGCGAGTTCCTGCTGCCGATGTGGAACGCGTGGTACTTCTTCGCCACCTACGCGAACGCGTCGGGGGAGGGCTACACGGCCGAGTGGCGCACCGACTCCACCGACGTGCTCGACCGCTACATCCTCGCCCTCACCGGTGACCTGGTGAAGGGCGTCGCCGCCGACCTCGAGGGGCTCGACTCCACGACCGCGGCCGAGCGTCTGCGCGACTTCGCCGAGGTGCTGACCAACTGGTACATCCGTCGCTCGCGTGACCGTTTCTGGGTGGGCGTGACCGACGACCCGACCAGCCGTGAGGCCTTCGACACGCTCTACACCGTGCTCGAGACACTCACCCGCGTCGCCGCCCCGCTGCTGCCGCTGGTGACCGAGCGCGTGTGGCAGGGCCTGACGGGTGGGCGCAGCGTGCACCTGACCGACTGGCCCGACGCCGACGCGTTCCCCGCGGCCGCCGACATCCGCACGGCGATGGACACCGTCCGCGACGTCTCCAGCGTCGCCAACGCGCTCCGCAAGCGCGAGGGCAAGCGCGTGCGCCTGCCGCTGCCGCGCCTGACGGTGGTGACTCCGGATGCCACCGGCTTGGCGCAGTTCGACGACATCCTGCGCGAGGAGCTCAACGTGAAGAACGTCGAGCAGGTCACCCTGCAGGCCGGTACCGCCGCCGAGTACGGCATCACGCACCGCCTGTCGGTCAACGCCCGCGCGGCGGGTCCCCGTCTGGGCAAGCAGGTGCAGCAGGCGATCAAGGCCGCTCGCGAGGGCGACTGGAACGAGGTCGACGGACGGGTCGTCGCCGGCGGCATCGCGCTGGAGCCCGCCGAGTACGATCTCGTGGTCGAGACCGCGGGTCGTCCCGAGGGCGAAGCTCTCGCCGTGCTGGCGACGGGCGGCTTCGTGCTGCTCGACACCGTCACCACCCCCGAGCTCGAAGCCGAGGGCCTGGCGCGCGACATGATCCGCGGCATCCAGGACACCCGCAAGGCCGCCGGCTTCGACGTGAGCGACCGGATCTTCCTCTCGCTCACCTTCGTCGACGACGCCGACGCGCGGGCGGTCGCCCAGGCGTTCGACGTCGCCGGCGTGGCATCCGAGACCCTCGCCGAAGCCGTCGTGCTCGCCGGCCCCGAGGGAAGGCTCATCGAACGCGGGGCCATCGCCCCCGCCGAGTACGAGACCCAGATCGCCGCGAAGACCTACGCGAACGTGGGTGCCGTCACCGTCGCCGTCGCACGCATCGGAGGGACCGCATGAGCGACCGCACCCGAGCCGACGCCGTGTACAGCGCCCTGCTGGAACGCCAGGGGGAGCAGTGGGTGCAGCCGCGCGTCGAGCGCACCCGCCGAGTGCTCGAGCTGCTCGCCGACCCGCAGCGCACCTACCGCGTCATCCACGTCACGGGCACGAACGGCAAGACCTCGACCAGCCGCATGATCGAGAGCCTGCTTCGCGGCCTGGGACTGCGCACGGGCCTGTTCACGAGCCCGCACCTCGAGCGCTTCACCGAGCGGATCCTCATCGACGGCGAACCGGTGGCGGATGCCGCGATCGCCGACGCGTGGGACGAGATCACGCCGTTCGTCGACATGGTCGACGCCGAGCTCACCGCCGCCGACGATGCGCCGCTGACGTTCTTCGAGTTGCTGACGGTGCTGGCCTTCGTGGTCTGCGCCGACGCGCCGATCGACGTGCTGGTTCTCGAGGTCGGCATGGGCGGGGAGTGGGATTCCACCAACACCGCCGACGGCGACGTCGCGGTCTTCACGCCCATCGACATCGATCACACCGACCGCCTGGGCTCCACGATCACCGAGATCGCGACGGTCAAGGCGGGCATCATCAAGCCCGGCGCCGCCGTCGTCTCGGCCGCGCAGCCCGACGCGGCGCTCCGCGTCATCCGCGCACGCGCCGAGAAAGAGGGCGCGACCGTGTCGGTGGCCGGCGACGGCTTCGCGCTCGAGGCCCAGGCGCTGGCCGTCGGCGGGCAGATGCTGACGATCCGCGGGGTCGCGGGGTCGTACCCCGAGCTGTACCTGCCGCTGTACGGCGCCCACCAGGGCACCAACGCCGCCCTGGCGGTCGCGGCCGTGGAGTCGCTCATCGGCGGGGGCACGCAGCCCCTGGCCGCCGAGGTCGTGGCCGACGGCCTCGCGAACGCCACCTCGCCCGGGCGCCTTCAGCTCGTCGGGACGGCGCCGACCGTCTTCGTCGACGCGGCGCACAACCCGCACGGCGCCCGCGCGCTCGTCGCCGCCCTCGACGAGGCGTTCGACATCGACGAGTGGGGTGCCGTCGTCGGCATCCTGGACGGCAAGGACGCCCGGGGCATCATGTCGGCGCTCGTGCCCGCCGTCGCGCGCGTGTTCGCCACGGCCCCCGCGAGCGACCGCGCCAGCGACCCCGACGTGATCGCCGACGTCGCCGAGGCGGCCGACCTGCCCGTCACCGTGCACCCGACGCTCGAAGACGCCGCCGACGCGGCGCGCGCGTGGGCCGCCGAATCCGACCGGCGCGCGGTCATCATCGCCGGTTCCGTCGTGCTCGCGGGCGAGGCGCTGCGCCTGTCGGAGCTCGAGGACTGGAAGTCGGGGTGGCAGGCGTGAGCCCGCGCACCCCCCGGACCCCGCGCGTGCGGCGACGGCGCGGTGCGCTCGAGTCGCTCGGCGCCGTCGTGCTCGGCTTCGAGTCGATCGTGGTGTTCCTCGGCGGCCTGGTCGTCTACGGCCTCAAGGTGCTGCCCTTCGGCATCGAACCCTGGTGGGGCATCGTCGGCGGTGTCGTCATGGCGGTCGCCATGGTCGCCGTGGCGGGGCTCCTGCAGCACCGCGCGGCGATCGTCGTCGGCTGGGGACTGCAGATCCTGTTGCTGCTCGGCGGATTCCTCGTTCCCGCCCTCGCGGTGGTCGCCCTCATTTTCGGCGGCATGTGGGCGTATGCCACCATCAAGGGAGCGGCACTGGATCGGCAGAACGCCCGACGCGCCGCTCACCCCGACCTCTCGAACGGAGAATGACCCATGGCTACCGAAGAGACCCTCGTCCTGGTCAAGCCCGACGGCGTCGCCCGCGGACTGACCGGCGCCATCCTCGCCCGCATCGAGGCGAAGGGCTACGCGCTCGTCGACATCCGCCTCGTCGAGCCCGACCGTGACCGCCTCGCCCAGCACTACGCCGAGCACGAGGGCAAGCCTTTCTACGAGCCGCTGCTGGAGTTCATGCTCTCGGGCCCGTCCGTCGCGATCCGCCTCGCCGGGAACCGCGTGATCGAGGGCTTCCGCTCGCTGGCCGGCACCACCGACCCGACCACGGCCGCCCCCGGCACCATCCGCGGCGACTTCGGCCGCGACTGGGGCCTCAAGGTGCAGCAGAACCTCGTGCACGGCAGCGACAGCGTCGAGTCCGCCGAACGCGAACTGGCGATCTGGTTCGCCTGATCCCGGATGCCGAGATGGCCGCCGCCCCCGAGGGGGTGGCGGCCATCGTCGTCTGATCGGCCCGCGCGGCCGCGCGGTCTCTCGAATCGGACCCGTGCGGCAGCGCGTCGCTCAGCTGCGCGCCACCCCGCGCCCCGCACGACGACCGGCGGCGAGCCAGGCGACCGGTCCGAGAACGGGGACGAGCAGAATCACCACGGCCCACAGCACCACCGTCAGGGACGACAGGCGGGCCGCTCCGCGGGACAGGCTGACGATCGCCCAGACGGCGAGAGCGAACGCGACCAGTGCGACGACCGCCCACACGACGTCGTACGCGGCCGGCACCAGCGGGTTCATCGCATCCATTCCTGGAGGATAGGGCCCGCGAGGCGAGCCGCGCGACTCGGATGCCCATCGCCGGGCCGGCGGGTCGGGGCCGCCGTGGCCTCACAGCTGCGCGAGCACATCCAGCCGCAGCTGCGCGATCACCGCGATGACGGCGAAGGCCACGATGCTCATCAAGGGCACCCACACCATGAGACGGTCGGCGACCTCGCGCACCCGCGCGCCCGGAACGACGCCCTCGCGCAGCACGTGCAGGGTCACGACGAAGAACGAGGGGATGACGACCGACCACGTCACCATGCACCACGGGCAGAGAGTGGCCAGAACGAACAGGCTCTGCGCGATCAGCCAGATGACGAAGGTCAGCGCCAGAGCGAAGCCCAGCCAGAAGAGGGCCCAGAACCAGCGCGCGAATCGGGCGCCGGCCAGCAGCGCGACCCCGACCACGATGGGGGCGATCCACGCCGACAGACCGATGATCGGGTTGGGGAAGCCGAACACGCTTCCCTGCGACGACTGCAGATTGGCCGAGCACTGCACGAGGACGCTGAAGTCGCACGACGCGGCGGCCGTGGGATCCATGAGCTGGTGGAACCGCTCCATCGTCAGCGAGAACGCCGCCCACCAGCCGACGATCCCGGCGAAGATGAGCCAGACCGCCGTGACGATCGGACGACGGGTCGTGACGGTTTCGCTCATGCCGCGATTCTGCCACCGCTGACTTCTCCGCCGGCTGAAGACGGCTCGTCGTCGACCTTCTGCGGGCGAAACGCGTGGTCCGTGCGATAATGAAAGCTGATGTGACCGCGGCCGCGCCGCAGGAACATCACCCAGAAGACTTCGGGCGATGACCGCCCATCGCAGCAAGCGCCACAGGCCTGCTGCAGACCGAGTGAGTTCGCGGCCCCGCCGGGTGCGGCGCCGCATGAGATTTCGCCGGGTGACGCGCGGTGTCGCCCGCTAGGGAGTATCCCCGATATGGCCGACAAGACCGACGATCAGACCCCCGCTGACCAGGTGACGCCCGAGACCGAGGCTCCGGAATCCGAGACCCTCGCGTCCGAGACGGAGGCCGCCGCGGGATTCGTGCCCCCCGTCGACGACGAAGAGGCCGCGGTGCAGGATGCCGAGCAGGCCGCCGCCGACGACGTGGCACCCCCCGCCGTGCTCGACGAGGGATCCGGCGACGCACCGGCTCAGGCCGCTGCCGGTGACGACGTTGCCGGTGATGACGTTGCCGAGGCGAACGCCGCGAGCGTCGAGGAGCCCACCGTGGACGCCTCCGTGGCGGACCAGGGCGCCGACGCCACGGCATCCGCTGCCGAGGTCGCCGCCCCCGACGTCGCTGAGCCGGAGGCTCCGGCTCAGCCCGAGGTCGCCGGTCAGCCCGAGGCTCCCGCTCAGCCGGAGGTCTCCGCACAGCCCGAGGCCGCCACCGAGTCCGAGGCTCCCGCGCGTCCCACGGCCGTCTCGCTCGGACTGCTGCCCGAGGTCTTCGTCTCGGCCGTGTCGACGGCGCTGCACTTCTACGCCCCCGCGCTGCCGGCCTTCCCGGTGCGCGACGACGTCGATGACCGCGACGACCGTGACGAGCGCGACGACCGCGACGACGACGGCCCCCTCGAGCGCGGCTCCGCCAACGCCCGTCGCCGCAACCGCCGACGCGGCGGTGTCGACGTCGCCCCCGCCGAGCAGCACGAGGCCCCCGCAGCCCCGGTGCGACAGCGCGCGGTCGAGCTCATCACCGAGCCGCAGCGCATCAAGGGCTCCACGCGCCTCGAGGCGAAGAAGCAGCGTCGCCGCGATGGCCGCGAGGCCGGCCGTCGCCGCCCCGTCGTCACCGAAGCCGAGTTCCTCGCCCGTCGCGAGGCCGTCGACCGCGTGATGGTCGTGCGGTCCAAGGCCGGCCGCATCCAGATCGCCGTGCTCGAAGACAACGTGCTCGTCGAGCACTACGTCGCCCGCAACCAGGACGCCTCGCTCATCGGCAACGTCTACCTGGGTCGCGTGCAGAACGTGCTTCCCAGCATGGAGGCGGCGTTCGTCGACATCGGCCGCGGCCGCAACGCCGTGCTGTACTCCGGTGAAGTCGACTGGGACGGCGTCGAGACCAACAATCAGCCGCGTCGCATCGAGCTCGCGCTCAAGTCGGGCGACCGCGTCCTGGTGCAGGTCACCAAAGACCCCGTGGGACACAAGGGCGCCCGCCTGACGAGCCAGATCTCGCTGCCCGGCCGTTACCTCGTCTACGTGCCCAACGGCACGATGAACGGCATCTCGCGCAAGCTCCCCGACACCGAGCGCGCGCGCCTGAAGAAGATCCTCAAGGAGGTGCTCCCCGAATCGTCGGGCGTCATCGTCCGCACGGCCGCCGAGGGCGCCACCGAAGAGCAGCTCACGCTCGACGTGCAGCGCCTCACCTCGCAGTGGGAGCACGTCTCGAGCCAGATCAAGACCATCCAGGCCCCCGCTCTGCTGCACTCCGAGCCCGACCTGCTGGTCAAGATCGTGCGCGACGTCTTCAACGAGGACTTCACGCGCATGCTCATCCAGGGCGACGAGGCGCTGCAGACCATCTCGAGCTACCTCCAAGGCGTCGCCCCCGACCTGCTCGAGCGCGTCGAGAAGTACGAGGGCGAGCAGGACCCGTTCGACGCGTTCCGCGTCACCGAGCAGATCGAGAAGGCTCTCGACCGTAAGGTCTGGCTGCCCTCGGGCGGCTCGCTCGTGATCGACCGCACCGAGGCCATGACGGTCGTCGACGTCAACACCGGCAAGTTCGTCGGCTCGGGCGGCAACCTCGAAGAGACCGTCACCAAGAACAACCTCGAGGCGGCCGAAGAGATCGTGCGCCAGCTGCGCCTGCGCGACATCGGCGGCATCATCGTCGTCGACTTCATCGACATGGTGCTCGAATCCAACCGCGATCTCGTGCTGCGTCGCCTGATCGAATGCCTCAGCCGCGACCGCACGAAGCACCAGGTCGCCGAAGTCACCTCGCTCGGCCTCGTGCAGATGACCCGCAAGAAGCTCGGACTCGGCCTGCTCGAGACCTTCAGCGAGGCGTGCGACGTGTGCGCCGGTCGCGGCGTGGTCGTGCA
Organism: Microbacterium sp. Leaf179; assembly: GCF_001423785.1. Classification (NCBI taxonomy): domain Bacteria; kingdom Bacillati; phylum Actinomycetota; class Actinomycetes; order Micrococcales; family Microbacteriaceae; genus Microbacterium; species Microbacterium sp. Leaf179. Next base: position 346,417 of record NZ_LMPH01000003.1, read on the forward strand.
CCACGACCCCGTCGTCAAGCACCGCCCGGCCGGGAACGGCAGCAGCAACGGCGGCGGCAACACCGGCTCGTCGAACCGCCGCGGTCGCGGGGGCAACACTCCCGCGAACGGCAACGGATCGAACGGCCACGCCGCACACGGCGGTGGCGCGTCGGCCGGAGCTTCCTCCACCGGCAACGGGGGAGCGGCGCCGACCGGCGGCACCCACGTGATCACCGAGGGCGTGAAGTCCGCTCTCGCTCAGATCGCGGCATCCACCGTGAAGCCGACCCTCGATGACCCCGCCGTGGTCGAGGCGGCCGTGGTCGCGTCGGTGGAGGCCGTCGTCGAGGCCCAGGCCGAGGCACCCGCACCGGTCCGCGAGAAGCGTCCGCGCAAGAAGCGCGAGCCCAAGGCGCCCCGTACCGAGAAGGACGCCCTTCTCGAGTCGGTGCTCGAGGCCCTCCCCGAGCCCAAGGCGCCCGGACAGGGCCGCTCACGGCGCCGTGTGACGACCGCGGCGCTCACCGGCACCCCCGTCAACGCCCAGCCCTCCAGCGAGGCCTGAGTCCGCTCCCTCGTGCGTGTGGGGCCGCGACCCATCGTTCCCGACTTCGGTTGGGCGACGGGTCGCGGTCCCACACGCGTGTCAGCGGCGTTCGCGCGCCGTGATCCGCAGGCCCGAGGCCCGCAGGCGTCGAACGAGCTCTTTGCCGCCGACGTGCTGGGCTCCGGCGGCGACCAGGTCGGCGTGCCGCTCATCGGGGACGTCGTAGTGGTCGAGATCGAACGCGCGGCGGGGGATTCCGGCCGCGGCGGCGAAGGCGTGCAGTTCGTCGAGGTCGCTGTCGCTGACCAGGTGCGCCCACAGTCGTCCGTGCGCGGGCCACTGCGGATCGTCGATCAGAATCACCATCCCGCGATCCTAGGTCGACACGCGGGCCGAATGCTTTTGCCGGATGCCGCCCGGTGAGCTAAACTTGACCCTTGGTGCGTCGCGTCCGCCCTTACTGGAGCGTGACCCCGCGGGCTTTGCTCGCCGGATCGCACCGAGACTTGGGTCGCCAGACCCTCCCGACGTCATCAGACAACCGGAGCTCCGCGCTCCCGAACGAAAACAGGTGTGAAGTGGTTTACGCAGTTGTGCGCGCCGGCGGCCGCCAGGAGAAGGTCCAGGTCGGCACGGTCGTCGTGCTCGACCGCCAGAAGGCGAAGATCGGCGAGAGCATCCAGCTGCCCGCCGTCCTGTTCGTCGACGGCGACGCGGTCACGACCGACGCCGACAAGCTCGCGAAGGTCTCGGTCACGGCCGAGGTCCTCGGCGAGGAGCGCGGTCCGAAGATCGTGATCCAGAAGTTCAAGAACAAGACCGGCTACAAGAAGCGCCAGGGCCACCGCCAGGACCTCACGCGCGTCAAGATCACCGGCATCAAGTAAGAGCCAGGAGACGCAGAGATGGCACACAAAAAGGGCGCAAGCTCCACCCGTAACGGTCGTGACTCCAACGCACAGCGCCTCGGCGTGAAGCGCTTCGGCGGTCAGGTCGTCCTCGCCGGCGAGATCATCGTCCGCCAGCGCGGCACGCACTTCCACCCCGGCGCCAACGTCGGCCGCGGTGGCGACGACACCCTGTTCGCCCTGGCCCCCGGTGCGGTTCAGTTCGGCGCCAAGGGCGGCCGCAAGGTCGTCAACATCGTCACCGCAGCAGCGGAGTAATACCGAGCGCTCAGCGCTTCAGAGGGGGTGGGCACACAGCCCGCCCCCTCTTCTTTTCTTCCCGGCACCCGCCGGTCCGTCCTGAAAGGACACTCATGGTCACCTTCGTCGACCGCGTCACCCTGCACCTCCGTGCGGGCAAGGGCGGCAACGGCTGCGTCTCGGTGCGCCGCGAGAAGTTCAAGCCTCTGGCCGGCCCCGACGGCGGCAACGGCGGCAGCGGCGGCGACGTCGTGCTCGTCGCCGACCCCCAGGTCACCACGCTGCTGTCGTACCACCACTCGCCGCACCGCACCGCCGGCAACGGTGGTTTCGGCATGGGCGACCACCGCTCGGGCGCGATGGGCGAAGACCAGGAGCTCCCGGTGCCGCTCGGCACGGTCGTGAAGGACCCCGACGGCACCGTGCTCGTCGACATGCTCACCCCGGGCATGCGCTTCATCGTCGCCCCCGGTGGTCTCGGCGGCCTCGGCAACGCCTCGCTGTCGTCGCCCAAGCGCAAGGCCCCCGGCTTCGCCCTGCTCGGAACGCCCGGGTGGGAGGGCGACGTCGTCCTCGAGCTCAAGACCGTCGCCGACATCGCCCTCGTCGGCTTCCCGTCGGCGGGAAAGTCGAGCCTCATCGCGGCCGTCTCGGCGGCGCGACCGAAGATCGCCGACTACCCCTTCACCACGCTGCACCCCAACCTGGGCGTCGTGCAGTCGGGTGACATCCGCTTCACCATCGCCGACGTCCCGGGTCTCATCGAGGGCGCGAGCGAGGGCAAGGGCCTGGGCCTGGAGTTCCTCCGCCACGTCGAACGCTGCACGGCTCTCGTGCACGTGCTCGACTGCGCGACGCTCGACCCCGGTCGCGACCCGCTCACCGACCTCGACGTCATCCTCGCCGAGCTCGGCGCCTACCCCGTGCCCGAGGGGCAGACCCCGCTCCTCGAACGCCCGCAGATCATCGCGCTGAACAAGATCGACGTGCCCGAGGCCCGCGAGCTCGCCGACTTCGTGCGTCCCGACCTCGAGGCCCGCGGTTTCCGCGTGTTCGAGATCTCCACGGTCAGCCGCACGGGCCTGCGCGAACTCACCTTCGCCCTGGCCGACGTGGTCGAGCAGCACCGCCTGGCGTCGATCGACGAGGCTCCGGTGGAGCGCATCGTCATCCGCCCGCAGGGCACTCGCAAGGACTTCGAGATCAAGGTCGAGGGCGGTACCTACGGTCCCGTCTACCGCGTGCTCGGCGACAAGCCGGTCAAGTGGGTGCAGCAGACCGACTTCCAGAACGAAGAGGCCGTGGGCTACCTCGCCGACCGTCTCGCGCGCCTGGGCATCGAAGAGGGCCTCTTCCGCGCCGGTGCGGTCGCCGGTGCGACCGTCGTCATCGGCCCCGGCGACGGGATCGTCTTCGACTGGGAGCCCACGCTCACCTCGGCGGCCGAGCTCATGACGGCCCCCCGCGGCACCGACCCCCGTCTCGTGCAGAACCCGCGCCGCACCTCGTCGGAGCGCCGCGAGCGGTACCACGAGCGCATGGATGCCAAGGCCGAGGCCCGCGCCGAGCTCGAGACCGAGCGGCGTGCCGCCCGGGCCGTGGGCATCGGCGCCGACGGGGATCCCTCGTTGTCGTCCGCCGAGGACGAGGAGCGGTGAGCGCGACCTCGCGCTCCGCGATCCCGGGAGCCGGCCGCGTCGTGGTGAAGGTGGGCTCGTCGTCGATCAGCGGCGACGGGGCGCACCGGATCGACACGATCGTCGAGGCTCTCGCCCACGCGCGCGGCGCGGGGACCGAGGTGGTGCTCGTCTCGTCCGGGGCGATCGCGACGGCCCTGCCGTTGCTCGACCTCGGCGGCCGACCCAACGACCTGGCGACGCAGCAGGCCGCGGCCGCCGTCGGTCAGAACGTGCTCATGTGGCGCTACCAGACCTCGCTCGACCGCTTCGGCCTGCTCGCCGGGCAGGTCCTGCTCACGGCGGGCGACCTCGAGAACGCCACGCACCGTTCGAACGCGCGCCGGGCGATGGAACGGCTGCTGGGTCTCGGCATCCTGCCCATCGTCAACGAGAACGACACCGTCGCGACCCACGAGATCCGTTTCGGCGACAACGACCGGCTCGCCGCTCTCGTGGCGCAGCTGATCGGTGCCGACGCACTCGTGCTGTTGAGTGACATCGAGTGCCTGTACACGCTGCCGCCGAGCGAGCCCGGAGCGCGCCCGATCGTCGATGTGGCGTGGGGCGACGACCTGTCGCAGTTCGAGTTCGGCGCCGGCGTCGTCAACGGCGTGGGGACCGGGGGAGCGGCGACCAAGGCGTCGGCCGCGAAGCTGGCCTCCACCGCCGGCGTCGGGGTGCTCGTCACCAGCGCCGACCTCGTCTCATCCGCTCTCGCGGGCGATGCGGTGGGCACCTGGTTCGCCCCGAATCCCGACCCCGTCACCCTCGCCACCGGCCCGGTGGGCGCCGTGGGCGCGCCGGTACACTGAGCGCATGACCACGATCGCCGCCTCCGTCGATGAGCGCTTGCGTCTGGCCAAAGACGCCGCGCGCGAGATCGGTCTGCTCGATTCCGAGCGCAAGACCGCTCTGCTGAACGCGGTCGCCGACGCGATCGAAGCGGCGTCGGCCGAGATCGTCGCGGCCAACGCCGACGACCTCGAACGCGGACGAGCGGATGCCATCGGCGACGCCCTCCTCGACCGCCTGCGCCTCGATGCCGGACGCATCGCAGCCCTGGCGGCGGCGGTGCGCGATGTCGCCGGCCTGCCCGACCCCGTCGGCCGCGTGCTCGACAGCCGAACGCTCGCCAACGGACTCGCCCTCGAGAAGGTGGCGGTACCGTTCGGGGTCGTCGGGTCGATCTACGAGGCGCGCCCGAACGTCACGGTCGACATCGCCTCTCTCGCCCTGCGTTCCGGAAATGCGGTCGTGCTGCGCGGTGGTTCCGCGGCGCAGAGCACCAACGCGACCCTCGTCTCGGTCATGCGCGCGGCGCTGCAGGCCCAGGGCGTCAGCCCCGAGGCCGTGCAGAGCGTCGACGACTTCGGCCGTGACGGCGCGCGTGCGCTCATGAACGCGCGCGGACTGGTCGACGTGCTCGTGCCACGCGGAAGCGCGTCGCTGATCGAGACGGTCGTGACCGAGTCGACCGTTCCGGTCATCGAGACCGGGGCCGGCGTGGTCCACGTCTTCCTCGACGCCACGGCCCGTGACGACTGGGCGCGCGACATCGTGCTCAACGCCAAGACCCAGCGGCCGAGCGTGTGCAACGCCGTCGAGACGGTGCTCGTCCACCGCGACGCGGCCGATCGCCTGCTGCCCGAGCTGCTGGCGTCACTGTCCGATGCCGGGGTGACCGTGCACGGCGACGACGTCACGCGGGCACACGACGCGCGCGTCGTCACCGCGACCGAAGACGACTGGGCGCGTGAGTACGGGACGCTCGACCTCGCCGTGCGTGTCGTCGACGACCTCGACGACGCCCTCGCCCACATCCGCCGTTACTCGACCCACCACACCGAGTCGATCATCACGGCCGATCAGGCCTCGGCCGACCGGTTCCTCGCCGAGGTCGACTCGGCCGTCGTCATGGTCAACGCCTCCACCCGCTTCACCGACGGGGGAGAGTTCGGCTTCGGCGCCGAAGTCGGCATCTCGACCCAGAAGCTGCACGCCCGCGGTCCCATGGGCCTCGCCGAACTCACGAGCACCAAGTGGCTCGGGCGCGGCGACGGCCAGGTCCGCGCCTGACCGCCTAAAATGGGCTGCGCGCCCCGCGCAGACCTCTCGAACGGAGCACAGATGACTTTCGTCTCACTTCTCGCCCACGCTGCAGAAGAAGGCGCCCACCACGGCGGCAACGTGCAGGCCCAGACCTTCTGGTTCGGCGCCGTCGCGTTCGTCGTGTTCGTGTCGCTGAGCCTGGTCACGCTGTCGTACCGCAACGTCGCCAACCGCCACGCGCACAAGGCCGACGCTTACACGAAGAAGCACGGGACGCCCACCCCCGAGGCGCACGGCCACTGAGGCCCACCGTATGTCGGTGACGCGCGCCCCTCGGATCGGGGTCATGGGTGGGACGTTCGATCCCATCCATCATGGTCACCTCGTCGCGGCCAGCGAGGTGGCGCAGTCGTTCGACCTCGACGAGGTCGTCTTCGTGCCCACGGGTCGCCCGTGGCAGAAGGACGACGTCACCGAGAGCGAGCACCGCTACCTCATGACGGTGATCGCGACGGCCTCGAACCCCCAGTTCACGGTGAGCCGCGTCGACATCGATCGGGAAGGCCCCACCTACACGATCGACACGCTGCGCGATCTGCAGGAGCAGCGCCCGGGAGCCGAGCTGTTCTTCATCACCGGCGCCGACGCCGTGGCGCAGATCCTGGGGTGGCGAAACCACCAGCAGCTGTGGGATCTCGCGCATTTCGTGGCCGTCTCGCGGCCCGGACACGTGCTCACCACCGAAGGCCTGCCCACCGAAAACGTGAGCCAGCTGGAGATCCCGGCGCTGTCGATCTCGTCCACAGACTGCCGCGCCCGTGTGCGCCGAGGACACCCCGTGTGGTACCTCGTGCCCGACGGCGTCGTGCAGTACATCGCGAAGCACCACCTCTACCGGAGCAATGCATGAGCACTTCCGAGAACCCCGAGACCCCCGCGCTGACCCGCCGTCAGCTGCGCGAGCTCCGTCACACCGGCGCGACGCCGATCATCGCGCCCGAGACGGATGCCGAGTCCTCGGCGCCCGCGACCGACAGCACCGCCGAGACCACGGCGTCGAGTGCACCGGTCGTCGACGATGCCGCCGCGTCCGACGCCACGGTGGACGATGCCTCTGCCGACGTCGCGGCTGCCGACGTGCCTGCTGCCGAGACCCCGGCGGTCGACGATGCGGCCCCGACCGCGTTGTTCCCCGCGGCGAAGTCCTCCGACGAGCCCGCGCCCGCGGCATCCGGTGCCGACGACACCGCACGTGAAGACAGCGCACGCGAAGACACCGCGCGCGACGACACTCCGGCCGCCGCGCGCCCCTCGGCCTTCGAGCCTCCGTTCGGCGACCACGGCGCCGACTTCGGCGTTCCGGGACTCACGCGCCGCCAGGCGCGCGCGCAGGAGAAGATCCGCACTGCCGCGGTTCCGGTCATCACGCCCGACCTCGAGCCCGCCCTGCCGCGCCAGAACTCCCCGTTCGCTCCTCTGCCCCAGGCCGAGCCGACGCGTCCGGCGATCTTCCGCCCGTCGGCGCCCGACACCGCCGAGACGCCCGCCGCGGCCGATGACGCCCCCGGCGCGTCGGTGGTGAACCCGGCGCTCGGTTCCGAGCTGCTCGACGGCGCCAAGCCCGACGTCACCCTGCCCGACTCGTTCGACCAGCTCATTGCGCGCAACGCCTCGGCGAGCGGCGCGGTGTCGACGCCGAACGCGCTGATCCTCTCGCAGACGCCCTCGGGCGTGCCGCTGGTCGGCCCCGTCACCGCGACGGGCGAGGTCATGATCACCGGCACGTTCGAGCTGCCCGAGGGCCTCGGCTCCGTCGGTCACGCCCCGGGCACGACCGACGGTCGCGACGCCGATGCCGTTCTTCTCGACGGCGAGCTCCCGCCCGCCTCGTCTCCCACCCCGATCGCGGCCAGTGCCGCCATCAGCACCGTCAAACAGCCCGGCGAAATCATTCGCCCCCCGGCGCCCGAGAAGGGGAGCAAGCTCCTCATCGGCCTCATCATCACGACCGGCGCGCTGGCGCTGGCGGTGGCCGTCACCCTCGTGCTCGCCTTCACGACAGGAGTCTTCCGATGACCGCCACCGCCAACGGACGGGAGATGGCGCAGATCGCCGCTCTCGCCGCCGACGCCAAGAGCGGCGACGACATCGTCGCCCTCGACGTCTCCGAGCCCCTTCCGCTCGTCGACATCTTCCTGCTCGTCACCGGTCGCAATGAGCGCAACGTCGCCGCGATCGCCGACGAGATCGAAGACAAGCTGCTCGAGCACGGCCACAAGCGTCTGCGCCGCGAGGGGCGTCAGGAGTCGCGCTGGGTGCTGCTCGACTTCGGCGACCTCGTGGTCCACGTCTTCCACGAGGAAGAACGTGTCTACTACGGCCTGGAGCGCCTCTGGAAGGACTGCCCCGTCGTTCCGATCGAGCTGCCGACGCCCGCGGGCGCGCCCGAGTAACGACCCCCACGACAACGCCCTCGGCCCTCACGGCCGGGGGCGTTCTGTGTGCGTGGGGCGTGTTCGCGCCGGCCTGTTCGCGCTGTGCCCGCCCGATCACTCACCCGTAGCGTTCGCGATACCGCCGCTCGGCCGCCGCGTGCAGGGCGATCGGCAGGGTGTCGATGAGGCTCGCCGGAGTCAGGTACTGGATGCCGAGGGCCCCGGGCGCCACGAGGCGCGCCGCGTCGTCGATGAGCACGTCGACGACGCGCTCCACGAGCGTGTCGTCGAGGTCGGGGCGGGCGAGCAGCAGGTTGGCGACGCCGATGGCGGGGACCGGGGAGTCCGCGCCGTACACGCCGGCGGGGATGGTCGTGGCGACGTACGCGTCGGGGTAGCGCTGCAGGAGCGTCGGCAGCACGGGCGTCGTGTCGAGCACCGCGATGGGGGTGCGGGCGGCGAGCTCCGCGATCTGGGGCGTCGGCACCCCGCCCGACCAGAACAGCGCGTCGATGCGGCCCCGCTCCAGATCGACGACGGCATCGCGGAGCGGCCGCTCGGTCGCCGACGCGGGCGAGAGTCCCGCGGCTTCCATCACCCGGCGCGCGGTCGCGGCCGCACCCGAGCCGGGGGCGCCCAGCGAGACGCGCGTTCCTGCGAGCTCCGCGAGCGAGCGCGGGCCGTCGGGTGCGCGGACGAGGCACTGCAGGTAGTTCTGGTAGACCCGCCCGATCGCGACCACCTCACCGCTCGTCGCCGCCGCCGCCGCCGAATCCGCCAGCGAGAGGGCGAGCTCCACGCGGCCCTGCGACAGCAGGGCGAGGTTGTCGACACTGCCCTCGGTCTGCAGGGCGGTGATCTCGAACGCCCCGGAACCTCGGGCGACGTCGCTCAGCAGCTGGCCGAACTGCAGGTAGCTGCCACCGGGTTCGCCGCAGCCCAGCGTCAGCACGGTCGGCGCGGTGGGCACGCACCCCGCCAGCACGACGGTGCCCGCCGCGGCACCCGCCCACAGGAAGCTGCGACGCGAGACCCCCGTCACGTTCTGTCCCAGATCAGGTGCGCCGCGAGTCCGCCCTCGCGCGAGCGGCGCAGCTCCAGCCGTCCGCCGGCGGCCCGCATCAGCTGCGCGACGATGGCGAGCCCGAGGCCGGTGCCGGTTGTGCCGCCGTCGAGACCGGCGCGCCAGAAACGCGTGCCCAGGCGCGGAAGGTGCGCGTCGTCGAGCTGCGTGCCCGAGTCCTCCACGCGCACCTCGAGGCGTCCGGCATCCTGTTCCACGCTCACCCGCACCCGCGCGCCCGCACCGGCGTATTTCGCCGCGTTGTCGAGCAGCACATCGAGCATCTCGTCGAGGTCGGCGCGGCCGCAGGGGACCACGACCGCCGGGGAGTCGTCGATGCTGAGCGTCAGTCCCGCGGCGTGCAGGCGCGCGCGGTGGCGTTTGACCAGATCGGCCGCGGTGACCGAGCATTCGCGCGGAGCGCCCTCGTCTCGGGCGTCGTCGTGACCCTGGGTTCGCGCGGCAGCGCGGTGCTCCGCGTTGGCGAGAGTCAGCATGCGCTCCACGGTGTGCTCGAGGCGATCGAGGTCGTCGTCGACGGCGGAGAGGTCGTCGGCCGCGTCACCGTCGCGGGCGAGGCCGTCCACGCGCAGTCGGATGGCGGCGAGGGGCGTCCGCAATTGGTGCGAGGCATCGGCGACGAAACCGCGCTGCTGCTCGAGGCTGTTCTCGACCTCATCGGCCATCGTTGCGAACGCCCGGCTGAGGCGGCGCAGCTCGGGCGGTCCCGAGGGACGCAGCGGTGCGGGACCGCGGTGGGCGGTGAGGTCGGCGACCGCGGAATCGAGCGCGCGCACCGGGCGCAGGATCCAGCGGGTCCACAGCAGCGAGGCGACCATGAGGGCGCTGAGCAGCAGCACCCCGATCGCGGCGATCACGGCCCACGCGCGCGAGACGTCGGATTGCGCGCCCCGCAGGTCGACCGCGAGCACCACGACGCCGGCCGACAGATCACCGGCCGCGATCACGGGCACCGCGACGAGGGCGCTGCGGGGTCCCCAGGGGGTGACCCGGGGGAGCGACAGCTGGGGAATGGCCCGCGAAGCCGCGGTGACGAGCTGATCGACGTCGGCATCGCGGTGCAGCTCGCCCGCCGAGGCGACCGGTTCCCCGCTCTCGTCGAGGACGAGCACGGACTCCGCGTAGACCGCGTGGAAGCGCTCGAGGTACGACTGCAGTCCCTCGGCGTCGGACTGCACCAGCGCCGTCCGGGCGCGCTGCACGACCTGGTCGAGCGCCGCGGTGCGCTGCAGGGCGACCTGCTGCGTGCGGGAGTCGGCGAGCGACTGCGCCACGGGGATGAGCACGGCGATCACGGCGATGAGACCGAAGACGAGCAGGGGGAGCAGCACCCGCAGCTTCACGCGGCATCCTCGAGGCGGTAGCCCAGGCCGCGGATGGTCGTGATCGTCACCTCGGGGAGCTTCTGGCGCACCTGCCCCAGGTGCACGTCGAACGATCGCGACGATGCCACGTACGCGTCTCCCCAGACTTCGTCGAGGATCTGCCGACGGCTCACCGCCTGCCCCGCGCGTCGGGCGAGGGCGTACAGGATGCCGAACTCGTTGGGCGTCAGCGCGACCTCGCGGTCGGCGGCGTGCACGCGGTGGGCGTCGATGTCGATCTCGACCGACCCGACCCGCACGCGCTGGGGCTCGTCGGGTGGGCTGTAGCGGCGGGTGACGGCCAGGAGCCGCGCCAGCAGCTCGTGCAGCCGCACCGGCTTCACGAGGTAGTCGTCGGCGCCGAGCGACAGGGCCCGGACGGTGGAGCGCTCGTCGCCGCGGGCGGTGACGACGATGACGGGGAGTTGGCTCACCTCGCGCAGTTGGCGCAGCACGTCGAGCCCGTCCATGTCTTCCAGCCCGAGATCGAGCAGCACGACCTGGGCGTCGCGATGGCGCAGCAACACGTCGCTGCCCCGCGCGACACGGGTGCACGCGTGCCCGGCGCGCGTGAGCGCCGAGACGAGCGCCGCGGCGACCGAGCCGTCGTCCTCGGCTACGAGTACGTGCATGGCCCCATCGTAGGCTCACGCGCCGGGGTCGCCCCCCGGCGGCGGGCCGGGGCCAATGTAAGGCGCATGTAAGGATCTCGGGACGGGCCCCCGCGCGCCGCCACGATAACGGGATACGACTCGTCGCCGCCGCCGGGCCCCGTCTTCGACGGCGTACGAGACGAGAACCGTCCATCGACCGATCGGATTACCCATGTCAACGACGACGACGATCCCCACGAGCCTGCGACGCTCGATATCGAACACGCTGAAAGGCTCGGCCGGCAACCTGGTCGAGTGGTACGACGTCTACGTCTACTCGGTGTTCGCGGTGTACTTCGAGTCGCAGTTCTTCGACTCCGACGACAAGAACTCCTCCCTCTACGTGTGGGCGATCTTCGCCGTCACCTTCCTCATGCGTCCGATCGGATCGTGGTTCTTCGGCCGCTTCGCCGACCGCCACGGACGCCGCCTGTCTCTCACCGTGTCGGTGTCGCTGATGGCGTTCTGCTCGCTCGTCATCGCCCTCGCCCCCACGGCCGAGGCGATCGGCGCCGGAGCCGTCGTCATCCTGGTCTTCGCCCGCCTGGTGCAGGGCTTCGCCACCGGCGGCGAGTACGGCACGAGCGCGACGTACATGTCCGAGGCCGCCATGCCCGGTCGTCGTGGCTTCCTGTCGTCGTTCCACTACGTCACGCTCGTCGGTGGGCACGTGCTCGCCCAGACGACCCTGCTCGTCATGGTCCTCACCCTCGACGACGAGGCCATCTCGGCGTGGGGCTGGCGCGTTGCCTTCGCCATCGGCGGGGTCGCCGCGGTGGCGGTGTTCTGGATGCGCCGCACGATGGACGAGTCGCTCGAGCAGAGCGTCATCACCGACAACAAGTCGGGCCGCTCGAAGGAGTCGGGCTCGATGCGCGACCTGCTCGTCAACAACTGGCGTCCGCTGCTGCTCTGCTTCGCCGTCACCGCGGGCGGGACCGTCGCGTTCTACACCTACTCGGTCACCGGACCGAACATCGTCAAGACCGCCTTCTCGGGCGGCGACGTCGTGGCCGGCACGATCATCAACCTGGTCGCCCTGACCGCACTCATGCTCATGCAGCCCATCGGCGGCTGGCTCTCCGACAAGGTCGGCCGCAAGTCGCTCCTGGTGTTCTTCGGCGTCGGCGGCGTGCTCTACACGTGGTTCCTGATCACGATGCTCCCGCAGCAGACGAACGAGTTCGCGGCGTTCGCGATCCTGCTCGGAGGCTTCATCATCCTCACCGGGTACACCTCGATCAACGCGCTGGTGAAGGCCCAGCTGTTCCCGACCCATGTGCGGGCGCTCGGAGTGGGCCTCGGCTACGCGCTGGCGAACTCGCTGTTCGGCGGCACGGCCCCCCTGCTGTACGCCGGGGCGCAGAGCGCCGAGCAGGTGCCCGTGTTCATCGTCTACGTCACGGTCATCATCGCGGCCTCGCTCGCGGTGTATATCTTCGCCCTGCGCAACAAGGCCCCGAACTGGCTCGACGATGAGCTCCTCATGCGCGAGGCCCAGCAGGCCAAGACGCGCGTACCGGTCTCGTCGCGCTGAGTCGTCTCACCGGATGCCCCTCCCGCACGGGAGGGGCATCCGTCGTGTGGCGAAGGGCCGGGAACGGATGCCGGGAGCCCGCCGACGCGGCCGGAACTCGCCACCGACCGGAGCGGGGCTCTCGTTGTCGGAGGTGAGGTGTCGCTCGTGTCTCGACAGAGGTCGCGGTGCGGGTGCCGTTGTGGTCTGGAAAGATCGTCGCGGGGCAGCTCACCGTGGCCGTAGCGGCCGAGCAGCGCGGGCGGTGGAAGCCGGGCGACCCACGAGCCCCCGTGTGACGGTGATGTCACAACCGTCTCGATTGGGAGCGAACGACGCTGGCGGGATTCGCGTGGATGCGGCTCATGTGCTCGCGGAGGTGCCCGGTCGACTCGAGTCCGACCGCGTGGGCTGCGGCCGTGAAGGTCATGTTGCTGTCTGTGACGAGCTGTTCGAATCGGCTGATCCGGAGGCGCCGCAGGTACTGCATCGGCGTCACTCCGAGGTCGCTGCGGAAAGCCCGCCGGAGGGTGGATACCGACATGTTCGCCTCCCCGGCGAGGCGGTCCATCGTCCACCTCTCCGTATACCGCGCGTGCAGGAGACGGCGCATGCGCTCGACCTCGCGCCGGGGAATGAGCCCCGTGACGGGCCCCTCGCCCGGCGCCTCCAAGACCACCCGATCTGTGGCGAGGATGTAGGGGTGCACGGCGTCGATGACGCCGAGGGCGAGACGCATGCTGGTGAAGATGGGGGTGTCTGCCGGAAGGGTGGCCACTTGCTCGATGAGGGAGCCGATCTTCGCGCGCGCGCGGCTGGGAAAGCGGATGCGTTGGACCGCGGGGGAGTGTGCACGGACATCACGCGCGAGCGCCCGTTGCCCGCCGACGATCGGATATCGCCAGTAGAGCACCTCGCTCACGAATCGTTCGTGCAGCAGGAGAGCGACGAATTCTGCGTGCGGGTCAGGACGGGCCCCGAAGGGGGTCGAGGGGCGGATCACGATGAGATCGCCGGTGCCGGCGCGGACATCGGGGAATCGTCCGACGATCGTCACGCTCCCCGACTGGACCAGGAGGAACGTGTGCCGCAGGGTCGCATCCACCGGGACGGCATTCCCCGAGTCGTGGCGCACGCCCACGACCGGGAGGGCGGACCTGGCGTGATCAGTCCGTGTGCGTTCGAACACCCGCGACCGCTAGACCGACGCTGCGCGGTGGGGGAAGTTCCTCCGGCGGGGCGAAACGACGATCGCGTCGTTCTCGTCTCGGTAGAGTCGGCCCTCGCCGTCTTGTGCGACGAAGGCGAACGACGCGATCACGCTGTCTGCGCTCGAAAGGTCGCGAGCACGGATTCGATAAGTCGCGGCGAGAACCGCACATCCGGTCCCCGCCTCCAAGCGAGTCAGTCTCCCCTGAGTGAGGGTGAGATCCGTGTCGTAGGTCAGATCGTCCATATGCCCATTCGTGAGTCGTCGAGCAATGACCGTCGCGTCGTACAGATCGACATCGGTTTCGTTCTTGATCACCACGACGAAGGTGATCGTTTCGCCCTCCTCCGCGCCGGCGACGGTGCCGTAGGCCACGAAATGGACGCGCTCCTCCGGAACGACCAGCAGTCCGCCGAGCCTCGGTACGGTGACGACGGCCTCGTTTCGGGGTCGTACCCGTCGGAGGAGGTGGGAGAGAGGGTACGTCCACTTTGCAGACCAAGAAGTGCACGTGTCGGATCTCAATTCAGGTCCTCCCGCCTTAGCTCGAGGTCTTGCGCGCTGCCTTATCGCGCGGGGTGAAAGGGACGTGTTCGGGCGTACCAGCACGGTAATGAGCGTGGTTGCGACGGCTCAAATCGCCGTACGTGGTGGGTCGAGGACGACCCCGGCCTGCCGAATGGGCGGCTCCCGACGCCGCGAAGCGCGCAGTTCCCGCATTCGTGCGGAGCCCTCCTCGCTTCGCCCGCGGACATGTCTCGCCACTACGGCCTGCAACCCGACGTGGAGGATGACGCGTGGGGGACGGATTACGACGCCGATGGAGTGGCGACATGTGCGATGTCGGCGGATTGCACGGCAACCCGTCGCGGCCGCGCGGCACGGGCATTCTCGCTGCAATAGACGGGCCTCGGCGGGGGTGCGATGAAACGCGGGAGGCGTCGATGAGATTCGCCGGAGTGAGGTACCGCATCCCGAGGGCGCCGGAGCCGTCGTCACCTTGGTCTTCGCCCGGTGATGCAGGGCTTCGCCCCCGGTGGCGAGTACGGCGTGAGCGCGACGTACATGTCCGAGGCCGCCATGCCCGGTGATCGTGGCTTCCCGTCGTCGTCTTGCGACGTCGTGTTCTGGGGGATCACGTGCTCGCCCAGACGACCCTGCTCGTCCTGGTGCTCACCCTCGAGGACGAGGCCCTCTGGGCCGGGGGCTGGCAGGTCACCTCCGCGATTGGAGGGCCGGGAACGGATGCCGTGAGCCCGCCGACGCGACCGGGATCCGCCACCGACCGGAACGACGAAAGCCCCCGCCGAAGCGGAGGCTTTCTCTCTGGGTGGACCTGAGGGGACTCGAACCCCTGACCCCCTGCATGCCATGCAGGTGCGCTACCAGCTGCGCCACAGGCCCGGATATTTTGTTTCCGCCCCCTTCGAGGCAACTCCATGAGCTTACAACACAGATCGCGGGCGTAAGAAATCGGCGCGGCCGGGCGTGTCGTCGGTGCCCGTGACCGCGCGGATGACGTCGCGCCGCAGACCCTGACCGCGCTCGCTCAGGCTCCTCTGACGGGCCACGTATTCGGCCTTGCCCTCGGCCGTTTCGATGGGGACGGGCAGGTAGCCCCAGTCGCGCAGGTCGTAGGGCGAGGCCTGCATGTCGAGGGTGCGGATGTCGCGGGCGAGCTCGAACGTCGCGAGCAGCAGGGGGCCGGGAACGAGAGGACCGAGCTTCACGGCCCACTTGTACACGTCCATGCCTGCGTGCAGACAACCGGGCTGCTCGCGCTCGGCCTGGTCGTCGCGTGAGAGGGGCGTGCGGTTCAGCGGCACCGCATCGGGCGTGAAGAAGCGGAACGCGTCGAAGTGCGTGCAGCGCAGGTCGTGGGCGTCGACCACCGCGTCGGTCCCGTCGCGGCCGAGCCGCAGCGGCACCGCGTGCCGCACCTCGTCGGCGCGGTAGGCCATGGCCCACTCGTGCAGCCCGAAGCAGCCGAACTGCGCCGGTCGGTCGGCGGTGGCCCGCAGCAGCGAGACGATGCCGCGATACAGGGATCCGCGCTCGGTGCGGAAGCTCTCGGCATCCACGCGCACGCCGTCACGGTCGCTGCGGTACCAGCGCCAGGCGGCGCGCTCGTCGGCGTCGCCGAGCACGACATCGATGCCGGGGTGCCAGCGCCGCAGGATCGCCGGCTTGTACGAGTAGTAGGTGAACAGGAAGTCTTCGACCGGGTGCTTCTCGGCCCGACTCGCCCGCGCGCGATGGTCGGCGGTCAGCGCGTCGGCGCGTGCGGCGTGCGCATCGGCGAGAACGCTCCACTCGGCGCGCGAGAGCGTCGTCGTGTCGAGGACGGCGCTCACTCGACGGCGTCGATCAGCGCGGGGGAGTCGTTGCGCACATTGCCGACGTCGGACGACACGACGTGGTCGTCGAGCGTCTCGGCGACGTCGGGTGCCGCGTCGATCGCGGCGTCGAGCACGTCGCCGACGTTCTCGGTGGTCGGGTCGAGCCAGGCGTCGGCGAAATCGGGGTCGAGGAACAGCGGCATGCGGTCGTGGATCGATCCCAGGCGGCCGATGGCGTCGCGGGTGAGGATCGTGCAGCTGAGCACCCACCGGGCGGGGTCGTCGTCGGCGAGCGAGGGGTCTTTCCACCACTCGTACAGCCCGGCGAAGAACAGCGGCGAGCCGTCGGACGGGTGGATGTAGTGGGGGGTCTTGCCCTCGTCGGTGGTCTTCCACTCGTAGTACCCGGATGCCGGGATCACCGCGCGCCGCTTGATGAGCGCCGTGCGGAACATGGGCTTGTCTTCGACCTCTTCGGCGCGGGCGTTGAACGCGCGGGCGCCGATCTTGACGTCTTTGGCCCACCCGGGCACGAGCCCCCAGCGCGCGACCTCGAGGCGTCGGACGGGGGGTTCGCTCTTGATCGAGTCGAGCACGATGCCCACGCGCGACGTGGGCGCGATGTTGTACGACGGCGGGGGCAGCTCGTCGGCCTCGACGTCGACGCGCAGCACCCCCACGAGCTGGGAGGCCACGTTGGCTACGACGAAACGACCGCACATGCTTCCACCGTACGCGCCCCCTCCGACATCGAGCCGTGTGCGGCGTCCGGAGCCGATGGCCTTCGCCCCGCGTGCGTGCGTGAGGTCAGCGATGCGCGCATCCTCCGCCCGAACGGCCCGGATGCCGCGGAGGTTGTGCGCATCGCGGAGGCTACGACCAGCGTCGCCCCGCCCGCGCTCAGCCCTCTCGCGAGATGACCCCGGCATCCTGCAGTCGCTCGAGCAGGCCCGCGCCGTCGGACTCGCTCACCCACGGCACCTCGGCGGCCGAGTGATCGTCGACCACGGTGCGCCCACCGGCCAGCACGGCCTCGGCGGGCAGCAGCCGGCGGATGGCGACGGCGGCGACACTTCGCGGATTCTCGATGGCGAAGCCGGTGTAGATGGCGTCGTCGTGTTGACCGTCGTCACCGACGAGCAGCCACTTCACCTGGGGGAACTCCCGCGCGAGACGGCGGAGGTTCTGCTCCTTGTGGTCGCGACCGCTGCGGAACCAGCGGTCGTGCGTGGGGCCCCAGTCGGTGAGCAGGAACGAGCCCGCCGGGAACAGGTGCCGACGCATGAAGCGCGTCAGGGTGGGGGCGACGTTCCACGCACCGGTCGACAGGTAGATCACCGGCGTACCGGGGTTCTCCCGCGTCAGCCGCTCGAGCATGACCGCCATCCCCGGAACGGGCTGGCGGGCGTGTTCGTCGAGCACGAAGGAGTTCCAGGCCGCGAGAAGCGGACGCGGAAGGGCGGTGACCATGACGGTGTCGTCGATGTCGCTCACGACGCCGAAGCGCACGTCGGAGCCGACGATGAACACGCGGGTCTCGGTGGGCTCGCTGCCCTCGACCGACATGGTGATGTCCTGCCAGCCGGGCGCGAGCGTCGCGGGGAGCTTGGCGTCGATCACTCCGCCACGGTCGGCGGTGACCTCGTGCGTCACCCCGTCGATGACGATGTCGACGCGCGCCATCCCCACCGGAACGGCGGCGAACGCACGCCAGCCGCGCAGGCTCGCGGACTCTCCGGTCGACGTGCGCTTGATCGGCGGGGCGATCAGCACGCGACCGAGCACGCGCACCCACTCCTCGGTTCCGTAGCCCGGGAAGCCGGTGACGACGGGACGCAGGTGGCGGGCGCGCGCCCGACGTTCGCGCCAGCGGTGGAACCGGCGCTCGAGTCGGGCGAACCAGAGCACTTTGACGCGAGAGGAGCGAGACATTCCGCTCAGTCTTTCACGTCGCCGTCCGCTGGTCCGAGGGAAGTCGTCTCCTCGGCCAGATGGCGACGTTCCGCGCGTTCGATCAGCTTCTTGGCGACGAAGACCAGCACGAGGAACGCCACGAGGATGCCGACGAAGAGGTAGCCGGCGTAGTGCAGCTGGTCGGCGAGCTCGCGGTAGGTGCCCGCGGCGGTGGCCGCGACCGAGATGTACAGGCCGGCCCAGATCAGGCACGCGGGGGTCGTCCAGGCCAGGAACCGGCGGTAGCTGTACTTGCTCATCCCCACCGTCAACGGCACGAGCGAGTGCAGCACGGGAAGGAAGCGCGAGAGGAAGATCGCCGGTCCGCCGCGTCGGCGCAGATACCGGTCGGCGCGATCCCAGTTGCGTTCGCCGAGCTTCTGACCCAGCCGCGAGGCGCGGATGCGGGGACCGAAGTACCGGCCCAGCCAGAAGCCGAGGCTCTCGCCGATCAACGCGCCCAGGACGACGGCTGCGCCCAGCAGCACTCCCTCGAGGGGAGACGCGATCGCGGTGCCCGCCACGATGACCATGGTGTCGCCGGGAACGATCAGACCGACCAGCACGCTCGTCTCGAGCACCATCGCGACACCGGCGACGATCGTGCGCAGCACGGGGTCGACGTTCTGAACGACGTCGAGCAGCCACGTGAGGATCTCGTTCACCCCGTCACCCTATGGCCGTCGGCCACGCCTAGCCTGGGAGCGTGCCGCACTCCTCCGCTCCGGTCGCCCTCCCCGCGTGGGCCGACCCCGAGGCGGTGTTCCTGCACCTTCTCGCCGACGCCGATCACGCATTCTGGCTCGATGCCGGGGTCGACGCGTCGACCGGGTGGAGCTGGATGGGAACGGGAGTTCCCGACTCGTCGTCGGCGCCGATGGATCAGGATGCCACCT
This sequence comes from Microbacterium sp. Leaf179, assembly GCF_001423785.1. Lineage (NCBI taxonomy): Bacteria > Bacillati > Actinomycetota > Actinomycetes > Micrococcales > Microbacteriaceae > Microbacterium > Microbacterium sp. Leaf179. The sequence goes on from NZ_LMPH01000003.1 coordinate 365,272, forward strand.
CGCCCGGCCGCGCCCCCGGATCACCCGGAGAGGAAGCCGGGGCGTTCCGCGGGGGATGGGTCGGCTGGCTCACTTACGAGGGTGAGCCGGTCTGGCTGCGGGTGGAGACATTCCTCGCGTTCGACCACGCCGCACGCCGCGTGTGGGCCTTCGGCGACGCCGAGATCGCCCGGCGCGCCGCCGAGGCCCCCGTGCCGCCGCCGGTGCCCGTCGCGGAGCGTCGGGGTGCGGCATCCGGTCGCGTGACACCCACCCGCTACGCGGAACTCATCGAGGCCTGCCGCGCGCGCATCCGCGAGGGCGACGCCTACCAGCTGTGCCTCACCACGCGATTCACCGTGCCCGGAGCCGTCGACCCCGTGGCGGTGTTCCGGCGCCTCCGCCGCGCCTCGACCTCGCACCACGCCGGCTTCGTGCGCTCCGGCGACACGGCACTGGCGAGCGCGTCGCCCGAGCGCTTCCTCGAGGTGCGCGGCGGGGCCGTGCACACCCACCCCATCAAGGGCACGCGTCCGCGCTCGACCGACCCGGTGCGCGACGCCGCCCTGGCCGACGCCCTGCGGACGGATGCCAAGGAGCGTGCCGAGAACGTCATGATCGTCGACCTCATGCGCAACGACCTGTCGCGGGTGTGCGAGCCGTCGACCGTCGGCGTCGACCGTCTGCTCGAAGTCGAGAGCTACCCGCACGTGCACCAGCTCGTCAGCGAGGTGTCGGGGCGCCTGCTCCCCGGCACACGCGTCGGTGCGCTGCTCGAGGCGACCTTTCCGGCGGGCAGCATGACGGGCGCCCCCAAGCAGTCGGCGATGCAGATCCTCGCCGGCCTCGAAGAAGCCCCGCGCGGCGTCTACTCCGGCGCCTTCGGGTGGATCGGCGACGACGGCGCGGCCGATCTCGCCATGGTCATCCGCAGTGTCGTCGTCGAGGCGGATGCCGCCTGGGTCGGCGCCGGCGGGGGGATCACGTGGCGTTCGGTCGCGGCATCCGAAGTCGCGGAGGTGGGGATCAAGGCGCGGGCGCCCCTCGCCGCCCTCGGCGCCGAGGTACCGCCCGGGTGGTGACGTCCGGGTCCGATAGCCTGGACGCTGGCCCCCGCGGCCTCCCCGACCTTCACGATTGGCTTCACCCGTGTCTCAGAATTCCGCACCCGACCCCCGCGAAGGTGGCTTCGACACCCACGCCATCCAGGCGAAGTGGCAGCGAGCGTGGGCCGACAAAGATCCCTTCCGTGCCGGCGGCGACGATGACACGCGCCCCCGCAAGTACGTGCTGGCGATGTTCCCGTACCCCTCGGGCGACCTGCACATGGGTCACGCCGAGAACTACCTGTACTCCGACATCGTCGCGCGCTTCTGGCGTCACCGCGGCTACAACGTGCTCAACCCCATCGGATGGGACTCGTTCGGCCTGCCGGCCGAGAACGCCGCCATCAAGCGCGGCGCCGACCCGGTCGAGTGGACCTACGCGAACATCGCGCAGCAGAAGGAGAGCCTGAAGGACTACGGCGTCTCGTTCGACTGGAGCCGTGTGCTGCACACCAGCGACCCCGAGTACTACCGGTGGAACCAGTGGCTGTTCCAGAAGCTGTACGACAAGGGCCTCGCGTACCGCAAGGACGCCCTCGTCAACTGGGACCCGGTGGATCAGACCGTGCTCGCCAACGAGCAGGTGCTGCCCGACGGCACCAGCGAGCGCAGCGGTGCCGTCGTGGTGAAGAAGAAGCTGACGCAGTGGTTCCTGCGCATCACCGACTACGCCGACCGCCTGCTCGACGACCTGAACCAGCTCGAGGGCTTCTGGCCGAGCAAGGTCATCCAGATGCAGCGCAACTGGATCGGACGCTCGATCGGCGCCGACATCGAGTTCGAGATCGAGGGCCGCGACGAGAAGATCACCGTCTTCTCGACCCGCCCCGACACGCTGCACGGTGCGACGTTCTTCGTCGTGGCGCCCGAGTCCGACCTCGCGGCCGAGCTCGCGGCATCCGCGGATCAGGGCGTGCGCGAGAGCTTCGAGGCGTACCTCGCCCAGGTGCAGCGTGCGACCGACATCGAGCGCCAGGCCACCGACCGGCCGAAGACCGGCGTGTTCCTCGGGCATCACGCGATCAACCCGATCAACGGCGAGAAGCTGCCGATCTGGGCCGCCGACTACGTGCTCGCCGACTACGGTCACGGTGCCGTCATGGCCGTGCCCGCGCACGACCAGCGCGACCTCGACTTCGCCCGCGCCTTCGACCTGCCCGTGCGGGTCGTCGTCGACACCCTCGCGCCCGTCACCGGGGCGATCCCCGTCATCGAGCTCGACGATGACGGCGTGCCGATCGACCCGCTGGGCGACGTCGACGAGACCGACCCGGTGAAGACCGGCATCGCGCTCACCGGAGATGGCCGCATGGTCAACTCGGGTTCGCTGAACGGCCTGTCCAAGCGCCACGCCATCGCGCGCATGATCGAGGAGCTCGAGGCCAAGGGCGTCGGCCGTGCCGCCAAGACGTACCGCTTGCGCGACTGGCTCATCTCGCGCCAGCGCTACTGGGGCACGCCCATCCCCATGCTGCACGGCGAAGACGGCTCGATCACGCCGGTCCCCGCCGACCAGCTGCCCGTCACCCTGCCGTCGGTGGAGGGCCTCGACCTGAAGCCCAAGGGCACCTCGCCGCTGGGGGCCGCGACCGAGTGGGTCGAGGTCACCGACCCCGAGACCGGCCAGACGCTGCTGCGCGACCCCGACACGATGGACACCTTCGTCGACAGCTCGTGGTACTACCTGCGCTTCCTGTCGCCGGACAGCTCGACCGAGGCGTTCTCGGCTCGCGAGGCCAACAAGTGGGGCCCCGTCGACTTCTACATCGGCGGCGTCGAGCACGCCATCCTGCACCTGCTGTACGCGCGGTTCATCACCAAGGCGCTGTTCGACATGGGCCTGGTGGAGTTCACCGAGCCGTTCTCGAGCCTCATCAACCAGGGCATGGTCATTCTCGACGGCACCAAGATGTCGAAGAGCAAGGGCAACCTTGTGCTGTTCCAGGAAGAGCTCGACGCCCACGGCGCCGACGCCCTGCGTGTCGCGCTGGCCTTCGCCGGCCCGGTCGAAGACGACAAGGACTGGAACGACGTCTCGACCACCGGAGCGGCGAAGTTCCTCGCCCGCGCCCTGCGCATCGCGCACGACGTCGACAGCGACACCGACGTGGTGTGGGCCGAGGGCGACCCCTCGCTCCGCCGCGTCACGCACCGCCTTCTGGCCGAGGCGCCGAACCTCGTCGAGCAGACGAAGTTCAACGTCGTCGTCGCCCGCCTGATGGAGCTGGTCAACGCCACCCGCAAGGCGATCGACGGAAAGGCCGGCGCGAGCGACCCCGCCGTGCGCGAGGCGGCCGAGGTCATCGCGATGACCCTCGACCTGTTCGCCCCGCACACCGCCGAAGAGATGTGGCAGACGCTCGGCTACACCGGCTTCGTGGGGCTCGCGACCTGGCGCCAGGCCGACCCGACGCTGCTGGTCGAAGACACCGTCACCGCCGTCGTGCAGATCGACGGCAAGGTGCGCGCCACGCTCGAGGTGTCGGCCAAGATCGGCGGCGACGAGCTCGAAGTCCTCGCCCGGGGCGACGAGCGCGTGCTCCGCGCGCTCGGTGAGCGCGAGATCGTGCGCGCGGTCGTGCGTCCGCCGAAGGTGGTCAGCTTCTCGACGAAGTAGGTTGTCGCTCCGGATGCCACGTCCCCGGCGCTCCACGGAGCGCGGGGGCGTGGCATCCGTCGTTCCGATCCGACCGTTCGTCCGCCGGCGGCGGCCTCGGGCCGCCGTCTGCGTTCGTCAGGGCATATGAGACGCCGCTCCTCCCCAGGGAGGCTTTCCGCGCGAGCGTTCACCGATCGACGTGGGAGGGGCACGAGCGGGTGGGGGTGCTGCCTACTGTCGCGGTGTGACCGAGAACGTCGTCCTCCCCGCCGAGGACCGGCCTCCCCACGCGGGGGAGCCTCTGCCGGCGCGGGCGCGGCTGGGGGTCGGGGCGGTTGTCGTGCTGGTGCTGCTGGCGTTCGCCGTCACCATCGGGATCGGCATGGTCCGGGGCGCGACCGGGACGGAGGTCGTCGAGCCCGCCGTGTCGGCGTCACCCCCCTCCGCCGCCGACCCGCAGGTCGGTGTCTACGTGCACGTGGCGGGCGCGGTGCGCGAGGCCGGGCTCTACCGGCTCGAGGTCGGCGACCGCGTCGCCGATGCGGTCGCGCGCGCGGGCGGCTTCGCCGAAGACGCCGCACGAGACGGGGTGAATCTCGCGCGGCCCGTCGCGGACGGCGAGCAGATCGTCGTCCCGGTGACGGGGGCGGAGGTCACCGCCGGGGGAGCCGCTCCGGCCGCGGGCGCCTCGGACGGCGTCGTCGATCTGAACACGGCCACGCGCGAGCAGCTCGACACGCTCCCGCGGATCGGCCCCGCTCTGGCCGACCGCATCATCGCGTGGCGCGACGAGAACGGCCGCTTCACCAGCGTCGACGACCTGTCGTCGATACCGGGGTTCGGCGACAAGATGATCGAGGCCCTGCGCGACCTGGTGCGGGTGTGAGCGAGCGGCGTGCGCTGCGGCGACGGGCACTCCGGCCGATCTCGGTGGCCGTCACCACCTGGGGCTTCGCGGGGCTCGCCACCGGGCTCCCCGACGCCCGCGTCCTCGCTCTCGTCCTCGCCGCGGGGGCCGGTCTCGCCGCCCTCGCCTTTCTGGGCAGACGGCACGCGGTCCTCGCCGTCGCCACCATCGCCGTCGCCTGCGCCGCGGCATCCGTGTCGAGCGTGGCTTTCGTGGACGCCGTACGCGAGCAGGTCGACGCCCTGCGGGTGGAGGGCGGCCGGCAGCTCGTGCTCGAGCTCACGGTGACCGGACGCATCGACGGCGCCCCGGACGGCGGGGCGTGGTTCGACGCCGTCGCCACGGAGGTCCGCGCCGGGAGCGTGCAGCTCTCGGGAGACATCCCGGCCCGCATCGGAGTGGATGCCGAGGGGCGCCGGGTCCTCGCCGAGGCCGCGATGGGCAGCGAGGTAGAGGTCGTCGGTCGGGCTCTGCCCGCCGAGCCGGGAGAGCGGGCGGTGCTCGTCGTCCGGGCCGAGGAGGTCGCGAGAGCGGCACCGCCGGGCGGGGTCTGGGGATGGTTGGAGGGGCTCCGCAGCCGCCTCGTCGCATCGACCGACGGACTCCCGCAGCCCGGTGCCGGCCTCGTGCCGGGCCTCGCGGTGGGCGACACCTCGAGCCTCGACGCGGCGACCGAGACCGCGATGACGGTCTCGTCTCTTTCGCACCTCACGGCCGTGTCCGGTGCCAACTGCGTCATCGTGGTCGGGGCGGCCTTCGCCCTGCTCGCCCTCTGCCGCGCACCACGGGGAGCACGTATCGTCGGGGCGCTGCTCGTGCTCGCCGGCTTCGTCGCGCTGGTCACCCCCGAACCCAGCGTCGTGCGCGCCGCGGCCATGGCGTCGGTTGCGCTCCTCGCCCTGGCCCTGGGCAGACCGGCGGTCGGGATCGCCGTGCTGTCGCTGGCGACGACGGTGCTGCTGATCGTCGACCCCTGGCTCTCTCGGTCCGTGGGTTTCGCGCTCTCGGCCGCGGCCACCGCCGCCCTGCTCGTCCTCGCGCGGCCCCTCGCCGCCGGCCTCGAGCGCTGGATGCCGCGGGCTCTGGCGCTCGCGATCGCCGTGCCGGCCTCGGCGCAGCTCGTCTGCGGCCCGCTGATCGTGCTGATCGATCCGCACGTGCCGCTCCTGGGCATCGTCGCGAACCTCCTCGCCGATCCGGCGGCCGCCCCCGCCACCATCGCGGGCGCTCTCGCCGCCATCGCCCCGTTCCGCTGGCTGCAAGACGGACTCACCGCCCTGGCGTGGATCCCCGCCTCGTGGATCGCCGCTGTCGCGCACACGACCGCGGGGATCTCGGCGCAGAACATTCCGTGGCCCGACGGCCTGCTCGGCGCCGGGCTGCTCGGGCTGGTCGGTGCCGCCGTGTTCGTCGCGGTCGTCCGCCCCCGCCGTCTGCCCCGCACCGCAGCCCTCGCCGCCGTGGCCTCCGCCGTCAGTCTCGGCCTGATGCTCGGTCAGTCGGCCGTCCGCACGCTCGCGGGGCCGCTCACCGTCCCGGCGGCGTGGCAAGTGGTCATGTGCGACGTGGGGCAGGGCGATGCCACGCTCTGGCGCTCCGGAGCGGCGGTCGCGCTCGTCGACACCGGGCCCGACCCGGCGAGCCTCACCGGTTGCCTTGAGAAGTTCGGGGTGGAGCGCCTCGACCTCGTCGTGCTGACCCACTTCGACCTCGACCACATCGGCGGTGCGTCTGCGGTGCTCGGGCGCACCGACCTCGTGCTCCACGGCCCGACCGACGGGGGCGCCGACCAACGGCTGCTCGAGCGCTTCGCAGTCGCCGGTGCCTCGCTCACGCAGGCGACGGCCGGGACGACCGGCTCGCTGGGTGCCACGCACTGGCAGGCTCTGCACCCGCCGCCGCGAGCGGAGCCGGGCAACGACGCCAGCGTCGCCATCGATATCGCCGGCCCGGGCTTTCCCCGCACGACGATGCTCGGCGATCTGGGCGAGGACGCGCAGGAATCCCTGCTCCGACGCGCCGACGTGACGCCGGTGCAGGTCGTCAAAGTCGCGCACCACGGCAGCGCCGACCAGGACGCCGACCTCTACCGGCGACTCCACGCGGCGATCGGACTGATCGGCGTGGGTGCCGACAACCGCTACGGCCATCCCACGGCATCCCTCCTGTCGATCCTCGAGAGCGAAGGCACGACCGTGGGGCGCACGGATCGCGACGGCGCTCTCGCCGTGTGGATCGACGAGCAGGGCCGTCTGTCCCTCTGGCGCGAGAACGGTCCCGCCGTCGACAGCGTTCCGAGCCCGACATCGTCTGTGCCCCGGTAGTCGTGCATGCTCCGGTTCAGGTGGTGTCGGTGGCTGGCCGCACCGGGAAAAGAGCGTCGCACCGGGCCACGCGGGGCGACGCAAGTTGCCGCGTCGTCGTCACGTTCCCGCGCCTCCGCACCGCGGCTTCGATGTCGGACCCGGTCGGTAGGCTGGGGGAGTGACCCCGGCACCCCGACGCTCCGCCCCCGCGAAGACCAAGTCGGCCATTCCCCAGGTGTCCTGGCGCACCCCGCAGCCCGCGCCCGTCGTGCTGATCTCCGGTCCCGAAGAGGTGTGCGCCGAGCGCGCGACCGCCGGCATCCGGGCACTTCTCAAGAGCGAAGACCCGAGCCTCGAGGTCACCGACATCCGCGCCGACGATTACGCCGCGGGCACCTTGCTCGGCGTCACGTCTCCCTCGCTGTTCGGCGAGCCCCGCCTGGTCCGCGTGAGCGGCGTCGAGAAGTGCAGCGACACGTTTCTCAGCGAAGCCGTGTCGTACCTCTCGCAGACGCAAGAGGGCGCCACCGTCATCCTGCGCCACACCGGGGCGAGCGTGCGCGGCAAGAAGCTCCTCGACGCCATCCGTGCCGGGCAGGGCGCCGGCATCGAGATCCCGTGTGCGGCGGTGAAGCGCGACTCCGACCGCTTCGACTTCGCCGTGGGCGAGTTCAAGGCCGCGCACAAGCGCATCGCCCCCGTCGCCCTCCGCTCCCTGGTCTCGGCGTTCGCCGACGACCTCACCGAGCTCGCCGCCGCGTGCCAGCAGCTCATCGCCGACGTCCCCGGCGATATCGACGAGCGCATCGTCGAGCGGTACTACGGCGGGCGGGTCGAAACCTCGGCGTTCACGGTCGCCGACACCGCCATCGCCGGGCACTACGGCCCCGCCATGTTGGCGCTGCGGCACGCGCTGGCATCCGGAGCCGACCCCGTGCCCCTCGTCGCCGCGGTCGCCATGAAGCTCCGCACCATGGCCCGGGTCGCCGGAACCCGTGAGTCCTCGTCGGCGGCCGCTCAACGCCTCGGCATGAAGGATTGGCAGGTCGACCGTGCGCGGCGCGACCTGGTCGGGTGGACCGGCAACACCCTCGGCATGGCGATCCACGCCACCGCCCGCGCCGACGCCGAGGTGAAGGGCGCGTCGCGCGACGCGGTCTTCGCGCTCGAGCGAATGATCACGATCATCGCCACCCGCGCACCGTACGGCGGCTGACCGCGCACGGTCGTCTCGCCGGCCTTGGGCTCGCAGGGCAGATCCGTGAGCAGGGGAGGGCGTGGGCTGAGCGGAGGACCGGATCGAGGCCGCACCTCCTCCGCTCGGCCCCGCCCCTCCGCTCGCCCCCGACTCACCGACCCGCGCGCCGCACGGCGGCTGATCGCGCGAGGTCACCTCGTGGGCCGGGCGCACTCGGCGCAGATCCGTGTCGAGGGGAGGGTCCGAGCTCAGCGGAGGACCGGATCAAGGCCGCGCATCCTCCGCTCCCGCCCGCCCCCATCCATCGACCCACGGGCCCCGGCGCCGTGCGCAGTCCACAGCACCCACCCCGACGCCCCCTACGCTCTCGCGCCCCCACCCCGGAAACGACGAAGCCCGCCCCGCGTGATGCGGGACGGGCTGTCGAAAAGGTGCGACTCAGAGAGCGGCGACCGACTTCGCGATGGCCGACTTGCGGTTCGCGGCCTGGTTCTGGTGGATGACACCCTTGCTCACGGCCTTGTCGAGCTTCTTGGTCGCGGTGGCGAGCGCCTTGAGAGCGCCTTCCTTGTCACCGGCCAGCACAGCCTGCTTGGTGCGACGTACGTGCGTCTTCAGCTCGCTCTTGACGGCCTTGTTGCGCTCGTGCGCCTTGTCGTTGGTCTTGTTGCGCTTGATCTGCGACTTGATATTCGCCACGTCGACGGTCTTTCGTTTGAAGTGAATATGGAAGAGCCGGGCGAGCGGTAGAGGGACGCTGCACCGGCATCGTGGAGGTCGGGAAAAACCCCACACGCAAGCCAAGGACCAACTCTATCAGGTCGCCGCCTCGACGGTGGTGAGCGCCACGTCGACCAGCGCGTTGAACACGCGGGGCCGCATCGCCGTCACCAGGTGCGTGGTGCGGGGGACGACGATCAGCTCGGCCTCGCGCGCCACCGACACGAACAGCTTCTCGTTGGCGCGCAGTTGGTCCCACTGCCCGTTGATGAACCACAGCGGAACCTCGATGCGGCGCAGCGACGCCAGAAGGTCGAGCACCGACAGGCTCGCCAGGGCGGTGTCCTGCGCCTCGAAGGCGTATCCGCCCGCGCCGAAGTCGGGCCGCGTCTCGGGCGGGAGCGTGCGGTTGAGCACGCGGTTGGTGAGCCCCAGGCCGCGGTCGGGCAGGCTGTCGAATCGCCGCGCGAGAAAGCGGTAGGCCGCGAGGCCCACACCCCGCGGGATCGAGGTGCACGATGCGGCGATGAACGCCGCGACCGGCGGCGGGTCCTCGCGCCCGACGTACTCGATGCACAGCAACCCGCCCATCGAATGGCCCACGAGCAGCACGGGGCCGCGGGTCGCGGCATCCTGCACCGCCCGGTCGATCGTGGCGAACGCCTCGTCGAGAGTGAACTCCTCGCCGCGGCGGGTGCCGTGTCCGGGCAGGTCGACGGCGACGGCCGGGTTGCCGCGCTCCTCGAGGTGGGCGAGCTGCGCGCGCCACATGGTCGCCGAGGTGCGGATACCGTGCACGAACACGACCTGGACCGTCATGGCATCCAGGGTAGAAGCCGTCCGCTGCCGACCGGCTGTGCGTCCGCGTCCCCGACGCGCCGCGCGGCACGCTCCAGCGCGCGGAACGGGTGTTCACGACCCGCGGGGGGACCCCCGGATGCCGGACCCCGGGCACCCGCGGACGGCGATGTCGGCGCGCCACCGTAGAATCGACGGAACATGTCACCGCGCGCCCTGAAGCCCCTCGAGCCGTCTGCCACTCCGCCGGAGCAGATCCGCAACTTCTGCATCATCGCTCACATCGACCACGGCAAGTCGACGTTGGCCGACCGCATGCTGCAGATCACCGGCGTCGTCAGCGACCGCGATATGCGGGCGCAGTACCTCGACCGCATGGACATCGAGCGTGAGCGCGGCATCACGATCAAGTCGCAGGCGGTGCGGATGCCGTGGGCCACCGCCGACGGCACGTTCGCCCTCAACATGATCGACACGCCCGGTCACGTCGACTTCACGTACGAGGTCAGCCGTTCGCTCGCCGCGTGCGAGGGAGCGATCCTGCTCGTCGATGCCGCGCAGGGCATCGAGGCGCAGACGCTGGCCAACCTCTACCTCGCGCTCGAGAACGATCTGACGATCATCCCCGTGCTGAACAAGATCGATCTGCCGGCCGCCGACCCCGAGAAGTACGCGGCCGAGCTCGCCGGCCTCATCGGTGGCAAGCCCGAAGACGTGCTGCGCGTCAGCGGCAAGACCGGCATGGGCGTCGAGGAACTGCTCGACCTCATCGTCGACAAGATCCCCGCCCCGGTCGGCAAGCCCGACGCCCCGGCACGCGCCATGATCTTCGACTCGGTCTACGACGCCTACCGCGGCGTGGTCACGTACGTGCGCATGATCGACGGCTCGCTGCAGCCGCGCGAGCGCATCCAGATGATGTCGACCACCGCGACGCACGAGCTGCTCGAGATCGGTGTGTCGAGCCCGGAGCCCGTGCCCACGCGCGGTCTCGGCGTCGGCGAGGTCGGCTACCTCATCACCGGTGTGAAAGACGTGCGCCAGTCGAAGGTCGGCGACACGATCACGACGCACCGCAAGCCCGCCACCCAGGCGCTGCCCGGGTACACCGATCCGAAGCCCATGGTCTTCTCGGGTATCTACCCCATCGACGGCAGCGACTACGCCGAGCTGCGCGAAGCCCTCGACAAGCTCAAGCTGTCCGATGCGTCGCTGCAGTACGAGCCCGAGACCTCGGTCGCGCTGGGCTTCGGCTTCCGCGCCGGGTTCCTCGGCCTGCTGCACCTCGAGATCATCACCGAGCGCCTCTCGCGGGAGTTCGGTCTCGACCTCATCACCACCGCCCCGTCGGTGACCTACGAGGTCACCACCGACACGGGCGACACCGTCTCGGTCACCAACCCCAGCGAGTACCCCGACGGTCGCGTCGCCTCGGTCTCGGAGCCGATCGTCAAGGTCGGCATCCTGCTGCCCAAGGACTACGTCGGCACCGTGATGGAGCTCTGCCAGTCGCGCCGCGGAACGCTCCTGGGCATGGACTACCTCAGCGAGGACCGCGTCGAGCTGCGGTACCACATGCCCCTCGGCGAGATCGTGTTCGACTTCTTCGACCACCTCAAGTCGCGCACGCAGGGCTACGCGAGCCTCGACTACGAACCCGCCGGTCAGCAGACCGCCGACCTCGTGAAAGTCGACATCCTGCTGCAGGGCGACAAGGTCGACGCGTTCAGCTCGATCGTGCACCGCGAGAAGGCGTACGCCTACGGCACGCTCATGGCCGAGCGCCTGCGCAAACTCATTCCGCGCCAGCAGTTCGAGGTACCCATCCAGGCTGCGATCGGCGCCCGCATCATCGCGCGCGAGACGATCCGCGCCATCCGCAAGGACGTCCTCGCGAAGTGCTACGGCGGTGACATCACCCGAAAGCGCAAGCTGCTCGAGAAGCAGAAAGAGGGCAAGAAGCGCATGAAGATGGTGGGCCGCGTCGAGGTGCCGCAGGAAGCCTTCATCGCCGCCCTCTCGGGCGACGTCGAGGCCAAGAAGTAACGACCGATTCGAGAGGAAGATCATGCGCCGGCAGAACTTCACCGACGACACGGTCGACTACGCGGCGGTGGGCGCCACTCAGGCCCCCGACCTCATGCAATATCCGCCCGAGCGTTCCGTGCCCGCCGAAGATGCGTGGCGTATCGGCAGCGGCGAAGAGCGCTTCGTCGCCGCGGGCGAGTTGCTGCTCGCGTGGGCGCCGCTGCGCAGCGAAGAGTTGAGCATCACCGACGTGCGTCCCGCGTCGGGCGCCGGCTACGCGGGCGTCGGCTTCGACGCCGAGGGCGCTCCGGTCGCCCCCAGCCGCCTCGAGGCCGAGCAGCGATTCGCCGCCGACGGCACCCCGTTCGTCAGCCCCGGCACGGGTGTGCGCCTGCACGGCAAGGTCGATGGCCACCGCGCCGACGCCGAGCTGCGGGTCATCTCGGTGTTCGAGGAGCCGCGCCGCGTCGGATTCATCCTCGGCACGGTCGGACACTCCATCGTGAGCGGCGAAGAGCTGTTCTCGCTCGAGTGGCGCGACAACGACGAGGTCTGGTTCGTCGTGCGCGCGTTCGACCGCCCCACCGCGCCGTCCTACAAGCTCCTCACCAGCCGCGTGCGTCGTCGCCGCAAGGCGCTGTTCACGCGGTACCTGCGCGCGATCTCGCCGCTGTACACGTCCTGATGGGCGGACCGCTTCCCCTCGGAGACCCCGCGCCCACCGACGGTCGTCTGCCCGACGACCTGACCATCGACCCGTCGGTCGACTTCGGGGTCTACCTGCACGTGCCGTTCTGCCGCGTGCGCTGCGGCTACTGCGACTTCAACACCTACACGGCCAGCGAACTGCGCGGCGCCCGGCAAGACGACTTCGCCGACACGCTCGCCGCCGAGGTACGCCTGGCGGGTGGGGTGATGGATGCCACGGGCGGCCGCCGCACGGCATCCACGGTGTTCTTCGGCGGGGGTACGCCGACGCTCCTGCCTCCCGGCGATCTGGCGCGCATGCTCGACGCCGTGCGCGCGGAGTTCGGCATCGCCGAGGGGGCCGAGGTCACCGTCGAGGCCAATCCCGACACCGTCGACGACGCCGTGGTCGAGACGCTGGCCGCGGCGGGCGTCACGCGCGTGTCGATCGGCATGCAGTCGGCCCGCCCGCACGTGCTCGCCGCCCTCGACCGCACCCACGACCCCGCGAACGTCGCGACCGCCGTCGCCGCGGCCCGCCGCGCCGGGCTCGACGTGTCGCTCGACCTCATCTACGGCGCACCGGGGGAGTCGCTCGACGACTGGCGGTCGTCTCTCGAGACCGCCGTCTCCCTCGCTCCCGATCACATCTCGGCCTACGCGCTCATCGTCGAAGACGGTACGAAGCTCGCCCGCCAGATCCGCTCGGGCGCGGTCGTGGAGCCCTCCGACGACCTGCAGGCCGACATGTACGAGCTGGGCGACGAGCTGCTCGCCGACGCCGGGTACGACTGGTACGAGGTGTCGAACTGGTCGCGCGGCGTCGCCCACCGTTCGCGGCACAACCTCGCCTATTGGCGCGGCACGGACTGGTGGGGGTTCGGGCCGGGCGCCCACAGCCACGTCGCGGGGCTACGCTGGTGGAACGTCAAGCACCCGGCCGCCTACGCCCAGCGCCTCGCGGCGAACGAGTCGCCGGCCGCCGCGCGCGAGCGCCCCGACGAGACGGCCCGACGACTCGAGTCGGTGCTGCTGCGCAGCCGCATCCGTGAGGGTCTCGCCGTCGGCGAGCTGCACGGCGAGGGCCGCAAGGCCGTGGCGTCGCTCATCGCCGACGGGCTCATCGAGGGGGCGGATGCCATCCGGGGCCGCATCGTGCTGACCCGCCGCGGACGCCTGCTGGCGGATGCCGTGGTGCGCGCTCTCACGGTCTGATCCACGCCGCCGCACCTGGCGGCGAGACCCCCGGCACGCGCGGGGGATCCGGCATCCGCGAGCCCCCGACGGGGCACGCCGTCGATCGGCGTAGAATTGGCACTCAGTCAAGTCGAGTGCCAGACGGGGAGGAGCAGCGCATGGTGTCGGAACGCGGCCTCCAAGTACTCCGCGCGATCGTGCAGGACTACGTCGACACGCGTGAACCCGTCGGCAGCAAAGCGATCGTCGACCGGCACGCGTTCGGTGTGTCGGCGGCGACCATCCGCAACGACATGGCGCTGCTCGAAGACGAAGACCTCATCGTCGCCCCCCACACCTCGTCGGGCCGCGTGCCCACCGACAAGGGCTACCGCGTGTTCGTCGATCACCTCGCCGAACTGCGCCCGCTCTCGGGAGCGCAGCGCAGCGCGATCACCTCGTTCCTCGACGAGGCGGGCGATCTCGACGACCTGCTCGCCCGCACGGTGCGTGCCCTGACGCAGTTGACCGGCCAGGTCGCGATCGTGCAGTACCCGTCGTTCGCGCGCGCCAACCTCTCGCACGTGGAGCTCGTCGCCCTCGGCGGCCCGCGCGTGCTCGTCATCCTGGTCACCGACACCGGCCGCGTCTCGCAGCGGATCGCGCTCGTCCCTGCCGAGCCGGTCGAGGCCGACATCGTGCAGCTGCGCGCCCGCGTGGGCGCGGTGCTGGTCGGGCGCTCCGTCGCCGACTGCGCTCAGCAGGTCGCCGCGGTCGTCGCCGACGGACCCCGCCCCGGCATCGCCCTCGACGCCGTCGCCGACGCCGTGTTCCGCGTCGTCGGCGAGGAGCTCGAGGAGTTCCGTCAGGATCGCCTCGTCATGGCTGGGGCGGCGACCCTCGCCAAGCGCGAATCCGACTTCCGCGGCAGCATCTACCCGCTCCTCGAAGCCATCGAGGAGCAGGTGACCCTGCTGCGGCTCATGACCGAGATGGTCGCCGACGAGAAGGGCTTGTCGGCCAGCATCGGCCGCGAGAACGAACCCTTCGGACTGATCGAGGCCTCGGTGCTCGCCAGCCGGTACGACGGCTCGACGGGCGGTGCCCGCGTGGGCCTGCTCGGCCCCACCCGCATGGACTACTCCTCCAACCTCGCGGCGGTTCGCGCCGTCGCGCACTATCTGACCCGGATGCTCGAAGACGACGACAGCGCGCGCTGACGAGCACCCCACCGAGAACGACCCCGCACCAGCGGACAGGAAGGCGATTGTGGCTGACCACTACGAGGTCCTCGGCGTCGAACGAGACGCCAGCGCCGACGAGATCAAGAAGGCGTACCGCCGTCTCGCTCGTCAGTTGCACCCCGACGTGAACCCCGGTGACGACGCGTCCGAACGCTTCAAGCTGGTCACGCACGCGTACGACGTGCTCAGCGACCCCGAACAGCGTCGCCGCTACGACATGGGCGGCGACCAGAACCCCTTCGGCGGGGGCGGGGGAGCGGCCGGCTTCGGCGGCTTCAGCGACATCTTCGAGACGTTCTTCGGCGGGGCCCAGGGCGGCGGCGGCGGGCGTGGACCGCGTCCGCGTTCGCGTCGCGAGCGCGGTCAGGACGCCCTCGTGCGCGTCACGCTCGATCTGGGCGACGTCGTCTTCGGTACCCACCGCGACCTCGACGTCGACACCGCCGTCCTGTGCGAGACCTGCCAGGGAGCCTGCACGCAGCCGGGCACGAGCGAAGTCACCTGCGACATCTGCCACGGCTCCGGTCACGTGCAGCGCACGGTGCGTAGCCTTCTCGGCAACGTCGTCACCAGCCAGCCCTGCAACGTGTGCCACGGACATGGCACGACCATCCCCTACCCCTGCGGCACCTGCCAGGGGCAGGGGCGCGTACGCGCCCGCCGCACCGTGTCGGTCGACATCCCCGCCGGCGTCGAGTCGGGCCTTCGCCTGCAGCTTCCCGGTTCGGGTGAGGTCGGCCCCGCCGGTGGCCCCAACGGCGACCTGTACCTCGAGATCACCGTCGATGCGCACGAGGCTTTCAGCCGCGAGGGCGACGACCTGCTCGCCACCCTCGAGGTGTCGATGCCGGATGCCATCCTCGGCACCACCACGACGATCGACGCCCTCGACGGAGCCGTCGAGCTCGAGGTGCGCCCGGGCGTGCAGTCGGGCGACGTGCTCACCATCAAGGGCCGCGGCATCACGCCGCTGCGCGGAAGCCAGCGCGGGGACCTGAAGGTCGGCGTGCACGTCGTGACGCCCACGCGCCTCGACCACAAGGAGCGCGCCCTCATCGAGGAGTTCGCCAAGCGCACGAAGGCCCCCCAGCCGCGCCTGGCCGAGCACCAGCAGGGCATGTTCTCGAAGTTCCGCGACCGCTTCCGGCACTGACCGTGGCGCTGCACTTCGTCACCGACGACGCGGCATCCGCTCAGCCGGGTGAGGTCGTGGTGCTCACCGGAGCAGAGGCGCACCACGCCGCGGCCGTCCGCCGCGTGCGCGTCGACGAGGCGGTCACCCTGGGCGACGGACGCGGGGCGTGGCTGTCGGGCCTCGTCACGGCCGCGACGCCCAAGCAGGTCGACGTGCGGGTGACGGGCCGCGAGGAGCATCCGGCCCCGTCGCCGCGCTTCGTGCTCGTGCAGGCGCTCGCGAAGGGCGACCGTGACGAACTCGCGGTGCAGGCGGCGACCGAACTCGGTGTCGACGCGATCGTGCCGTGGCAGGCGGCGCGCAGCGTCTCACGCTGGGATGCCAAGGCCGACAAGGGTCTCGGCCGCTGGCGCACCATCGTGCGCGAGGCGGCGAAGCAGGCGCACCGCGCGTGGATCCCCGACGTCGAGGGCATCGCCCGCACGGCCGACCTCGTGCGCCGCGCCGGCACCGATCTGGTGCTGGTGCTCGAGCCCTCGGCATCCGATCGCCTCACCGCGGTCGCCGCAGAAGCCTCGGACGGTCGCGACGTGGTGCTGGTGGTCGGGCCCGAGGGCGGGATCGCCCCCGAGGAGCTCTCCGCGCTCGAAGGCGCCGGTGCGCGGCTCGTGCGCCTGGGCGACACGGTGCTGCGCACCTCGACCGCGGGGGCGGCGGCCCTCTCGGTGCTGTCGGCGGCGCACGGGCGCTGGTGACCTCCCGCCGCGTTCCGATCCTCCCGTCCGGGGCGCGAAACGTCCCGCCCCGCCCGTCCGGGGCGCGGAATGTGCACCGGGGCGCACGACAACCGCCCCGATGCACGGTTCACGCCCCGTCCACGAGTCGCACGGCTCGACGCACCACCTTGCCCGTCGAGCCCGCACCCCCCGACCTGCGTGTCGGAGCCCGTCACTAGACTGGATGCCATGAGCGAACCGTCGATCTTCACGCGCATCCTGCAGGGCGAGATCCCCGCCGAGATCGTCGCCGAGACCGAGAACGCCTTCGCGATCCGCGACATCGCCCCGCAAGCGCCGGTGCACCTGCTCGTCATCCCCAAGACGCAGCAGTACCGCAACGTCGTCGAGCTGGCGGCGGGCGACCCCGACCTGCTCACCGAGCTCGTGGGACTCGCGAACAGCGTCGCCGCCGAGCATGCCGACGGCGACTTCCGGCTGATCTTCAACACCGGCGAGGGCGCCGGCCAGACCGTCTTCCATGTGCACGCCCACGTCCTCGCGGGTGGCCTGAACGAAAAGAGCGTGGGTGCCTGACTCCGCCGAAGAATCCGTCGTCGACCGCATCGAGGTCGACGGCGTGGCCATGGTCCAACTCCTCGGACCGCAGGATCGCCTGCTGCGCGTGGTCGAGAAAGAGCACCCCGAGGTCGACGTGCACGTCCGCGGCAACGAGATCACGCTGTCGGGCACCGCTGCGGCCGTCGCCGCGGCGCGCGGCCTCGTCGACGAACTGCTCGCGATGACCCGCTCGGGCCATGGCCTCGACCCCTCCGACGTGAAGAGCTCGAACCGCATGCTCTCCGACGGCGGTCCCCGTCCGTCCGAGGTCATGGGCGAAGCGATCCTGTCGTCGCGCGGAAAGGTCATCCGCCCCAAGACCGCCGGGCAGAAGGCCTACGTCGACGCGATCGACGAGAACACCATCGTGTTCGGCATCGGCCCCGCCGGTACCGGCAAGACCTACCTCGCCATGGCCAAGGCCGTGCAGGCGCTGCAGCGCAAAGAGGTCGCCCGCATCATCCTCACCCGGCCGGCCGTCGAAGCCGGCGAGCGTCTGGGCTTCCTGCCCGGCACGCTCACCGACAAGATCGATCCGTACCTGCGGCCGCTGTACGACGCGCTCAACGAGATGATGGACCCCGACATCGTGCCGAAGCTCATGGCGACGGGCACGATCGAGGTCGCTCCTCTCGCGTACATGCGCGGACGCACGCTGAACGACTCGTTCGTCGTGCTCGACGAGGCTCAGAACACCACGCCCGAGCAGATGAAGATGTTCCTCACGCGCCTCGGCTTCGGCACGCGCATGGTCGTCACCGGAGACATCACCCAGGTCGACCTGCCCCAGGGTGCGTCGGGTCTGCGTCTCGTCACCCGCGTGCTCGACGACATCGACGACATCCACTTCTCGCGTCTCACCAGCGAAGACGTGGTGCGTCACAACCTCGTCGGTCGCATCGTCGACGCGTACAGCGAGTACGACGAGAAGCGTCTCGTCGCCCGCCGTGAGCGTGACGAGGCCTCCGAGTTCGCCACCCGTGCGGAGCGACGCGGCTCGAGTGCCGCCGGTCCCCGCGATCACCTCCCGAGACGAAACCGCTCATGACGATCGAGATCAACAACGAATCCGACCACCAGATCGACGAGCAGGTGCTGCTGCGCCTGATGGAGTACAACCTCGCCGAGCTGCACGTCAGCGGCGACGCCGACGTGGCCATCGTGCTCGTCGACGAGGGCGCCATGGAGTCCTTGCACGTGCAGTGGATGGACGAACCCGGCCCGACCGACGTGCTCAGCTTCCCGATGGACGAACTGCGCCCCGGGTCGGAAGATGCGCCCACCCCGGCGGGTCTGCTCGGCGACATCGTGCTGTGCCCCGCCGTCGCCGAGACCCAGGCAGTCGCGGCGAAGCACTCCACGCAAGACGAACTGATCCTGCTCACCACCCACGGACTGCTGCACCTCCTCGGCTTCGATCACGCCGAGCCCGATGAGGAGCGCGAGATGTTCGGTCTTCAGCGCGAGCTCATCGCCGGCTTCCAGGCCGTCGAGCGCCAGCGCCGCGCATGACCGAAGCGCTCCTGCTCGTCGCCGCCGTGCTGCTCGTCGCCTTCGGCGGGCTGATGGCGGCGTCCGAGGCCGCGCTCGGGGTCACCTCGCGCACCGACCTGCTCGAGCTGGGCGCCTCGGGGCGCAACGCCACGTCGCTGCGTCGCATCGCCGACGACACCAGTGCGCACGTGACGGCGGTCGTGTTCATCCGCGTGCTCGCCGAGACCACCGCCGCGGTGCTCGTGACCGCGGCGTTCATGCTGCTCTTCGACGACATCTGGCTGGCCGTCGCGGCCGCCGCCGTGCTCATGACGGGCATCTCGTTCGTCGCCGTCGGTGCGAGTCCCCGCTCGGTTGGCCGCCAGCACGCCCGTGGTCTGCTGCGCGGCGGGGCACCCGTTATCCGGGGCATGCGCATTCTGCTCGGGCCCCTCGCGCACGGCCTCGTGGCCGTCGGCAACCGCGTGACCCCCGGAGTGCCGCACTCGACGTCGTTCGCGTCGGAGGAACAGCTGCTCAGCATCATCGACGAGGCGGCCGAGAACGAGCTCATCGAGCAGGACGACCGTGAGCTCATCCACTCGGTGTTCGACTTCACCGACCGCTACGTCCGCGAGGTCATGGTCCCGCGTACCGACATGGTGACCGTCGGGGCCGCCGCCACCTCGCGTGAGGCCCTCGCTCTCTTCCTCGAGAAGGGCGTCTCGCGCGTTCCCCTCGCCGACGACGAGGCCGACGACGTGGTGGGGATGCTGTACCTCAAAGACCTCGTGCAGTTCGGCTTCCGCGACGAGGCGGGGTGGCGCGACGCACCGATCCGCCGCATCGCCCGACCGGCGGTGTTCGTGCCCGAGTCGATGAAGGCCGAGACCCTTCTGCAGCAGATGAAGAAAGACGCCGTGCACGTGTGCCTGGTCGTCGACGAGTACGGCGGCGTCGCCGGCCTCGTGACCCTCGAAGACCTGATCGAGGAGCTCGTGGGCGAGATCGCCGACGAGTACGACGCGCCCACCAACGAGATCGTCGAGCTCGACGACAACCGGTACCGCGTGAACGCGCGCTTGGGCCTCGACGAGGTCGGCGACCTCTTCGGTCTCGAGCTCGACGACGAAGACGTGGACTCGATCGGCGGACTGCTGGGCAAGGCCCTCGGCCGCATCCCCCAACCGGGGGCCACGGCCGAACACTCCGGTCTCGTCATGACCGGCGGGGCATCGCGCGGCCGCAACCGCGGCATCGCCACGGTGATCGTGGAGCGCGCCGAGACTCCGAACGACGACAACGCCGAGGCCGATGGCCCCGCGCGTGAGAGGAACGACAGATGACCGACACCCGATCCGGTTTCGTGACCTTCGTGGGCAGGCCGAACGTCGGCAAGTCCACCCTGACCAACGCCCTCGTGGGCGAGAAGGTCGCGATCACCAGCGAGAAGCCGCAGACCACGCGTCGCGCCATCCGCGGCATCGTCAACCGCCCCGGCGGTCAGCTCGTGCTCGTCGACACCCCCGGCATCCACCGCCCGCGCACCCTGCTCGGACAACGTCTGAACGACCTGGTCGAACAGGTGCTGGGCGACGTCGACGTCATCGCCTTCTGCGTTCCGGCGACCGAGAAGGTCGGCCCGGGCGACCGTCGTATCGCCGAGTCGCTGTCGGGGTACCCCCGCGCCAAGAAGGTTGCTCTGGTCACCAAGACCGACGCCGCCTCGCGCGATCAGATCACGCAGCGCCTCGTCGAGGTCGACGCGCTGCGCGAGGACTGGGCCGCGGTCATCCCGCTCTCGGCCATCACCCACGACCAGCTCGACGTGCTCAGCGACGAGCTCCTCGCGCTCATGCCCCAGGGGCCCGCGCTGTACGACGCCGACATCGTCACCGACGAGACGCTCGAAGATCGCATCGCCGAGATCATCCGCGAAGCGGCGCTGCACGGCGTGCGCGACGAGCTCCCGCACTCCATCGCGGTCACGGTCGATGACGTCGCCGCGCGCGAGAACAGCGACCTCACCGACGTGTGGGCCAACATCGTCGTCGAGCGCGACAGTCAGAAGGCCATCATCATCGGCCACAAGGGCTCTCGCCTGGCCGACGTCGGTGCGCGTGCGCGCGCGGGCATCGAGCCCCTCGTGGGCAGCAGGGTGTATCTCTCGCTGCACGTCCGCGTGGCCAAGGAATGGCAGCGCGACCCGAAGCAGCTCGGGCGCTTGGGCTTCTGACACCCACCCGCCCGCGCCGCGTTTCCGGGCGCACATGAGACGAACGACACGACGAAAGGTGCAGCCATGGCGATGAGGTGGACGGCTCCGGCCGCAGGACCGATCGAGACGTGGGTTCTCGGCGAGGTCGAGGTGGCTCCGCCCGGCGTCGGCGAGGTCACGGTGCGCGTGCACGCCGCGGGCATCAACCCCGCCGATGCCAAGCACGTCGCCCAGGCGCGCCCGGGCGCTGAGTTCCCCGTCGCGATCGGCTACGAGCTCTCCGGCGAGGTGACGGCCGTCGGCCCCGATGCCGTCGGTGGATCCGGCGCGCTGCACGTCGGCGACGAGGTCGTGGCGTTCCGCGTGCAGGGCGCGTACGCGACCGAGATCACGGTGCCCGCTCGCGACGTCTTCGCCAAGCCCGCACGGCTCTCGCACGCCGAGGCGGCCAACCTGCTTCTGGCGGGAACGACGGCGGCCGAGATGATCCAGGTCACGCGGGTGACCGCGGGTGACACGGTGCTGCTCCACGCCGCCTCGGGCGCGGTCGGCGTGAGCCTGCTGCAGCAGGCGCGCGAGCTCGGTGTGCGCGTCATCGGCACGGTGGGACCGGATGCCGACGACTCGGAGGCGCGCGTCCGCCACTACGGCGGTATCCCGGTGGCCTACGGCGAGGGCCTCGCCGAACGTGTCGAGACCGCAGCCGAGGGTGCTCCCGTCGTCGCCGCGTGGGATGCCGCGGGCACCGACGAGGCGATCGACGTCTCGCTCGCGCTGGTGTCGGAACGCGACCACATCGTCACGATCGTGCGTCCCGACCGCGCCGAGGCCGACGGGTTCCTGTGGATCGCAGGTTCGCGGCCGGAGAGCGCCCGGTTCCGCGACATCGCCCGTGCCCGCGTTCTGGAGCTGGCGGCATCCGGGGCTCTCGAGGTGCCGGTCGCGCGCACCTACCCGCTCGCCGATGCGATCGACGCCGTGGGCTTCGTCATGACCGGCCACCCGGGCGGCAAGGTGGCGTTGCTGGCGTAGTGGCGGCGCGGCTGGGGTACAGACGCCAGCGACGCGGGGCCTTCGCGTGGGACTGCTACGATCGCTCCATGCGCTTCGGTGGCCTTCTTCTTCTTAGTTGCCGCGACGAGTCCTCGTTCTAAGGGCCTTCCTCGTCGCGGAGATCGTCGTCGGCCCCACCGAACGAATCTAAAGAAGCGACACATCATGAAGAACACCCAGAAGCCCACGTCCGCTCCGGTGCACAAGTACCGTCCGTTCCACGAGCAGATCCGGGTCGACATGCCCGATCGCACGTGGCCGTCGAAGCGCATCGAAGTCGCCCCCCGCTGGTGCGCCGTCGATCTGCGCGACGGAAACCAGGCCCTCATCGATCCGATGAGCCCCGAGCGCAAGCGCGTGATGTTCGACCTGCTCGTGAAGATGGGCTACAAGGAGATCGAGGTCGGCTTCCCCAGCGCCAGCCAGACCGATTTCGACTTCGTGCGCCAGCTGATCGAAGAGGACCTGATCCCCGACGACGTCACGATCCAGGTGCTGACCCAGGCGCGCGAGCACCTGATCGCCCGCACGTACGAGTCGATCGCCGGCGCGAAGCAGGCCATCGTTCACCTGTACAACTCCACGAGCGTGCTGCAGCGCGAGGTCGTGTTCCGCACCGACCAGCAGGGGATCGTCGACATCGCGCTCGAGGGCGCCCGTCTGTGCAAGCAGTACGAGGCGACCATTCCTCAGACCGAGGTCTACTACGAGTACTCGCCCGAGAGCTACACCGGTACCGAGCTCGAGTTCGCCCTGCGCATCTGCAATGAGGTGCTGGAGGTCTTCCAGCCGACGCCCGAGCGCAAGGTCATCCTGAACCTGCCCGCCACGGTCGAGATGGCCACCCCGAACGTCTACGCCGACTCGATCGAGTGGATGTCGCGCCACCTCAACCACCGCGAGAACGTCATCCTGTCTCTGCACCCGCACAACGACCGCGGCACGGCCGTCGCGGCGGCGGAGCTCGGGTACATGGCCGGCGCCGACCGCATCGAGGGCTGCCTGTTCGGCAACGGGGAGCGCACCGGAAACGTCGACCTGGTCGCCCTGGGCGTCAACCTGCTGACGCAGGGCATCGACCCGCAGATCGACTTCAGCGACATCGACCAGGTCAAGCGCACCGTCGAGTACTGCAACCAGCTGCCCGTGCCCGAGCGCAGCCCCTGGGCCGGCGACCTGGTGTTCACCGCCTTCAGTGGTTCGCATCAGGATGCCATCAAGAAGGGCTTCGAGGCGATGGAGGCCCGCGCGGCGTCCGAGGGCAAGAGCATCGACGACATCGAGTGGGCGGTTCCCTACCTGCCGATCGACCCGAAGGACCTGGGCCGCTCGTACGAGGCGGTCATCCGCGTCAACTCGCAGTCGGGCAAGGGCGGCGTCGCCTACCTGCTGAAGGCCGACCACGCGATCGACCTGCCCCGGAAGCTGCAGATCGAATTCTCGGGCGTCGTGCAGACCCGCACCGACGCCGAGGGCGGCGAGGTGTCGAGTGCCCAGATCTGGGACATCTTCACCGACGAGTACCTGCCCGCCGAAGACCAGGACCAGCGCTGGGGTCGTTTCGAGCTGCTGTCGACGCGCTCGTCGAGTGACATGTCGGGCGACGTGCACCTCGATGTCGCCCTGCGCGACGGCGACGAGACCCACCCCGCCTCGGCCGTCGGAAACGGCCCCGTGGCCGCGTTCCTCGAGATCGTGCGCGCGCAGGGCTTCGACGTCACGCTCTACGACTACGTCGAGCACGCCCTGAGCTCGGGCGGCGACGCCCAGGCCGCGGCGTACGTCGAACTGCAGGTCGACGACCAGCGCCTGTGGGGCGTCGGCATCGACGGTGACATCTCGACGGCGTCGCTGAAGGCGATCGTCTCGGGAGTGAACCGCGCGATCCGCACCCGTCAGTCGGCCGACGCCCTCGCCGGCGTCTGACCTCGAGGCCGAAGAACACGGCCGTGGCCTACGCCCACGGACACCACGAGAGCGTGCTGCGTTCCCACGCCGCACGCACCGTCGCCGACTCAGCGGCGTACCTGGTGTCCTCGTTGTTCGCCGGCGCCCGCATCCTCGATGTGGGCGCCGGCCCCGGCACCATCACCGTCGACCTCGCCGACCGGGTCTTCCCGGGGCGGGTCGTGGGAGTGGATGCCGCGCCCGACGTCGTCGAGGTCGCCCGCGTCACCGCGGGGGAGCGCACGAACGTCGAGTTCCGCATCGATGACGCGTACGACCTCGATGCGCCCGACGGGTCGTTCGACATCGTGCATGCGCATCAGGTCCTTCAGCACCTGGCCCGACCCGTCGACGCCCTGCGTGAGTTCCGCCGCGTGGCGGGGCCCGAGGGCCTGGTCGCGGTGCGCGACGTCGACTACGGCGGGGTGATCTGGCATCCACGGATCCCCGCCCTCGACGAGTGGCTCGAGATCTACCACGGGGTGCACCGCGGGGTGTCGGGCGAGCCCGACGCGGGCCGGCGGCTCAAGGCGTGGGCGCGCGAGGCGGGGTTCGCCCGCATCGAGGCGAGTGCGAGCGTGTGGGTCTTCGACACGCCCGAGAAGCGGGCCTGGTGGGGCGGTATGTGGGCTGACCGCGTGCTCGCCTCGGCGTTCGCGGGGCACGCGAAGAGGCTCGGCCTCGCCGACGACGCCGCGCTGCAGCGCATCTCCGATGCGTGGCGCGAGTGGGCGGCGCACCCCGACGGGTGGATCCTGCTGCCGCACGGCGAGGTGCTCGCCCGGGCCTGACCCGCGGCTGACCCGCGCGGGGGAGCGGAGCGATGGGTGCGAGGATGAATCCGTGCCCACCGTCTCCGCTCTGTACCGCTATCCCGTGAAGGGCTTCACCCCCGAACGGCGCGACCGCCTCGTCATCCAGGACGACGGGCGGGTGCAGGGCGACCGTGCCCTCGTGTTCCGCTTCGCCGACGCGCTCGAGCCCGAAGACGCGACGTTCCCGAAGAGCCGCGGCCTGGCGCTGATGACCTTCCCCACGCTGGCGCGCGTCGATCTCGCGTATGACGACGAGAGACAGACATTGCGGCTCCAGGTCGACGACATCGACGTCGAGGCCGACCTCAGTCCCGCGGGCCGCGCGCGTCTCGCCGACGCCGTGACGGCGTATCTGCGCACGACCAGCGACGCGAAGCTGCTCGATGCCGACGGCATCCTTCCCCTCGGGCTGCTCGGCGACGGCCGCACCGCGAGGTTCCAGGACCGCCCGCGCGGATACGTCTCGCTGCACGGCGCCGCGTCGGTCGACGCCCTGGATGCCAGGGTGCCCGCGCCCGTCGACGACCGGCGATTCCGCTCGAACATCGTGGTCGGCGACACCGCCGCGTGGGCCGAGCTCGACTGGCGCGGTCGCGTGCGCATCGGCGAGGTGGAATTCGAGGTGCAGAAGCCGATCGAGCGCTGCGCCGCGATCACCGCCAACCCCGACACCGGAGTGCGCGACGCGCGACTGCTGCGCGTGCTGACGACGGAGTTCGGCCAGGACGAGCCGACGCTCGGCATCCTGCTGCTCCCCGCCGAGGGCGGTGGCACAGTCCGGGTGGGCGACGCGGTGGTGGTGGAGGGCGACTGACGAGGGCGCCGACGAGGCACCCCGACACCCTCGAACCACCCGCCTCGTGTGCCGACGGGCCGGCGCCGGCATGCGCGATGCGCCGTCGACGATCACGCGGCCCGCGGTTTCACTGGCGGTGGTCGACGGCCTCGTCAGCGACGTCGACCTCAATGCCGTCTCGGGCGATAGGCAGGTGCGCGAACTCTCCATGCTCGAAGAAGACGGCCTGGTTAAAGAGGCCGTCGACGGCCTCAAGACCGTGTACGAGATCACGGATGCCGGAGGCGTCGAGGTCTCGAATCGCACCGGGGACCTGGAGGGCATCCAAGCGCGTCTGGCCGACAGCGTTCGCCCAACCGCCGACGAGGCGCGGAAGCGTGCGGGATGCCGTGCGCAGTCTGCGTGCTGACCTGGCCGCCATCTCCCGCGAGGCGCGTGAGCAGGCGCACGCGGCTCCCGTCGACGATCCGCGCTCCCGCAGCCCGAGCAGTTGTCCCGCGCCGATGCTGCGACCAGCGAGTTCCGTGGGTGCACGCGCTCGGAGTTGCGGGCTCACGTCTCGCACGGCGGCGGGCTCTCGGCATCCGGAGTTGACGAGATCGAGGCGGCCCGGCGTCAGGCGTCCGATGCCGTCGCGCCCTCGATGCGCAGCTGACGCTCCGGCCACACGCCTCGGGTCCCCCTCACTGTGCGGCGAGGGGGACCCGAGGGGCGTGAATCAGCTGGTCTTCATCACGATCATCGCGGTGCTGGAGACAGTCGAGTTGGTAGCCAGCCGCTGCGCGACCTGGCCCGCCGGCAGGCTCACCGAGACCGGAGAAAGTCGGTCGGCTGNGATCATCGCGGTGCTGGAGACAGTCGAGTTGGTAGCCAGCCGCTGCGCGACCTGGCCCGCCGGCAGGCTCACCGAGACCGGAGAAAGTCGGTCGGCTGTGGATCCATCACCCACCTGACCGGCGCTGTTGAATCCCCAGGCCTTTACTGACCCATCCGACAACAACGCAAACCCGTTGTAACCGGCACCCGCGACCTGCGTCACACCCGAGGTCAACCCCGACACCTGAACCGGCGACGACCGATTCGTGCTGGACCCATCGCCGACCATGCCAGTGCCGTTGAGCCCCCAGGCCTTTACCGACCCATCCGACAACAAGGCATAGCCGGTGTGAAGGCCGGCCGCGATCTGCTTCACAGCCGACGTCAAACCCGACACCGGAACCGGCGTCAACCGCCCCGTCGTCGACCCATCACCTACCTGACCACTGCCGTTGAACCCCCACGCCCTCATCGAACCATCCGACAACAACGCGAACCCCGTATGACCGGCAGACGCGATCTGCGTCACACCCGAGGTCAACCCCGACACCTGAACCGGCGACCACCGGTTCGTCAACGACCCATCGCCTACCTGACCAGCGTCATTGAAACCCCACGCCCTCACCGACCCATCCGCCAACAACGCAAACCCCGTGGCGGCGGCGGCCGCGATCTGCGTCACACCCGAGGTCAACCCGTACACCTGAACCGGCGACCACCGGTTCGTCAACGACCCATCACCCACCGCACCATTGCCGTTGAACCCCCACGCCTTCACCGACCCATCCGCCAACAACGCAAACCCCACGGCAGCGGCAGCAGCAATCTGCTTCACACCCGAGGTCAACCCCAACACCGGAGCCCAGGTCGACCGACTCGTCAGAGAGCCATCACCCAACTGACCGTAATTGTTGCTCCCCTTCGTCCACACGGCACCATTCGCCAACAGCACCATGAACCACGAATTCTCGCCCCCCACAGCGACCGCATCAACAACCGGAGACGGAAACACCAACTCCGACTGCGCCAACACCGACGAATACCCGAGCCCCGCCACAACCACATTCGACCCCAACACCGAGA
>NZ_LMPH01000004.1:0-336326 GCF_001423785.1 Microbacterium sp. Leaf179
GACACCGCCGGACTTCTTTTAGTCGGAATGGCCACCCAATGTTGGGTGGCCATTCCGCATTTACGGGCACATTTCGTGTTCGTGGTCAGCGCCGGGTGGCGTTCCCCGTTGTGGGGGACACCACCCGGCGCTTCGTCGTACCCCGACGACTGGCTAGAGTCGAGGGGTGAGCGCGTTCTCGGGGCACGTACCCGGGAGTCGCGACTACCGGATGCTGCTGATCGGTCTGTTCTTCGGCGGCGTCGCGACGTTCGCGCAGCTGTACGCCACCCAAGCGGTGCTTCCTCAGATCGCCGACGACATCGGGTCTGGACCGGCCTCGGCAGCCCTCACGGTTTCTGCGTCGACGCTGGGGCTGGCGGCCGCGGTGCTTCCCTGGTCCTTGGTCGCCGACCGCATCGGTCGGGTGCCCGCGATGGCATCCGGTCTCGTCGTGGCGACCGTGCTCGGGGCGGCGACCCTGCTCGCCGACGACCTCGTCGTGCTGCTGACGCTGCGGCTGCTCGAGGGGGCGGCGCTCGGCGCCGTTCCTGCCGTGGCCTTGGCCTACCTGAGCGAAGAGGTGCATCCTCGACACGTGGCGGCGGCGGCCGGCTCGTACATCGCGGGAACCACCGTGGGCGGCCTGTCGGGCCGGGTGGTGTCGGGTTGGGTCGGCGAGCTCGCCGGATGGCGGTGGGGAGTGGCATCCGTCATTCTTGTCTGCGTCGTGGCGGCGGTGATCTTCCTGGTTCTCATTCCCCGTGCGCGGGGTTTCGTGTCGGGGCGCGATCGCGAAGAGCGCGGACCCACGGTGCGCAGGAGGATCGGCGTCAATCTGCGATCCCCGGTGCAGCGGGCGCTGTACGCGCAGGGCTTCCTGCTCATGGGTGCGTTCGTGGCGGTCTACAACTACCTGGGGTTCCACCTCGCCGCTCCACCCTTCTCGCTGGCGCCCGCCCTGGTCACCCTGCTCTTCCTCGCCTATCTCGCGGGCACGGCGTCATCCCCACGCGCGGGGGCCCTGGCCGTGCGGTACGGGCGGTTCCCCGTGCTGGCGCTCTCGATCGGCGTGATGGCGACGGGGGTCGCGCTGATGGCGGTCCCGGCTCTGGTCGTCGTGGTGGTGGGGTTGATCCTCTTCACCGCGGGCTTCTTCGGCGCGCACGCGGTGGCATCGGGGTGGACGCCCGTCGCAGCCGCGCCCGAGGCGCGCGCGCAGGCGTCGTCTCTGTACTACCTCGGTTACTACGCCGGGTCGAGCGTGTTCGGATGGCTGCTCGGCGTGGTGTTCGGCTCGGTGGGGTGGTTCTCGTTCCTCGTCGTGGTCTTGGCGATGTGCGCCGCGGCTCTCGGCGCCGCCCTCGTGTCGCTGCGCGCGGTTCGCCCCTCGCCGTGACCGTCTGAGCCCTTCTCCTATCCGACCCGCCGAGGTCAATGGCCCGGGGCGATGTCGCCGGAACCGGGTAGCGTCGGAGGTCAGACGTGAGGAGGTCGGGAGTGGACGACGCCGACGAGCGGACGATGGATCAGGGTACCGATGGCGAGACGGTGGGAGAGGTGACTGCAGACGACGTGGCCGAGACCGCGTCGGAGATCAGTTACGACGAGCAGAGGTACCCGGCTCGACCCCGCAGGCTCCGCCCGCGGGATCAGTTCCGAGGGGGAACTCTGCGACGGTTCCTGACGGATCCGCGCAACGCGAACGGAATGAACCCCTCGTACGTCGAGTGGCTCGTGCGCCAGTCGATGCTCAAAGACGCCGACGTCCTCAGCCGACAGCTGTCGGGACAGCCGTCGATGTGGCGGAACCCCTACGCTCGGCCCGACGCGCGACGCGCCATCGATTCGACGGACGTGTGGTTCACCGCCTATCCCATCTCGCTGATCACGCGACCGGGGGAATCCTTCCTCGAATCCCTCGGCAACGAGGCGCTCTGGGAGGCCTTCGAGTGGGTGGGCATCAACGGCATCCACACGGGTCCGGTGAAGCGGGCCGGCGGGATCACCGGATGGCAGGAGACCCCCAGCGTCGACGGCCACTTCGACCGCATCAGCACCCAGATCGACCCGGACTTCGGCGATGAGAACGCTTTCCGCCGCGTCGCCGACGTGGCCGACGCACACGGTGGCAGCGTCATCGACGACATCGTGCCCGGCCACACCGGCAAGGGCGCCGACTTCCGGCTCGCCGAGATGGCGTACAAGGACTACCCCGGCATCTACCACATGGTCGAGATTCCCCGGGAGGACTGGGGACTGCTGCCGGAGGTGCCCGCGGGACGGGACTCGGTCAACCTCGACTCCGACACCGAGCGCGAGCTCAGTGCGCGCGGATACATCATCGGCGAACTGCAGCGGGTCATCTTCTACACGCCGGGCGTGAAAGAGACCAACTGGAGCGCGACCGCCCCGGTGGTCGGCACCGACGGCATGGAGCGCCGGTGGGTCTACCTGCACTACTTCAAAGAGGGCCAGCCGTCGATCAACTGGCTCGACCCCACCTTCGCGGGGATGCGTCTGGTGATCGGCGACGCGCTGCACTCCCTCGGAGACCTGGGCACCAGCGCTCTGCGCCTCGACGCCAACGGCTTCCTCGGCGTCGAGAAGAGCGCGGAGGGTCTTCCGGCCTGGTCGGAGGGGCACCCCCTGTCGCACGCGGCGAACCACATCATCGCCGGCATGGTGCGCAAGGTCGGGGGGTTCACCTTCCAGGAGCTGAACCTCACGATGGAGGACATCCGCGACACCGGTGCGGTGGGTGCCGACCTCTCGTACGACTTCGTCACGCGTCCGGGATACCACCACGCTCTGGCGACGGCCAACACGGAGTTCCTTCGCCTCGCGTTGACCACCGCGCTCGAGACCGGTCTCGAACCGGCGCAGCTCGTGCACGGCATGCAGAACCACGACGAGCTGACGTACGAGCTGGTTCACTGGGCGACCACGCATCGCGACACCCTGTATCCGTTCCGTCACGGCGAGCACACCGGTGGCGAGATCGCCGAGATGGTGCGATCCGAGTTGACCGAGAAGCTGACCGTCGAGGCCGACTACAACCTCGTCTTCACGCAGAACGGCATCGCGTGCACGATGACGTCGCTCATCGCGGCGACGCAGGGCAAGGCGACTCTCGCCGAGATCTCCGAGAGCGACGTGCCGGCGATCCGCGACGCCCACCTGCTGCTGGTGAAGTACAACTCGTGGCAGCCCGGGGTGTTCGCGCTGTCGGGATGGGATCTGACCGGATCCCTGACCCTCCCCGCCGACGATGTGCGACACCTCATCTCGTCGGGCGACACGCGATGGATCGAGCGCGGGGCGCACGACCTGCTCGACGTGGCCCCGGAGGCCTCGTCATCGGCATCCGGGATGCCGCGGGCCCGGTCGCTCTACGGCTCGCTGGGCAGCCAGCAGGACGACCCCGATTCTTTCCTCTCGGGGCTCCGCGACGTGCTGCGGATCCGGCGCGAGAACGGCATCGCCGTCGCCTCGCAGGTCGACATCCCGCAGGTCGGACACCCGAGCATGCTCGTGATGGTGCACCGGCTCGACGGTGGCGACAAGCACCTCGACGAGGCCCCGCTGCAGATCACGGTGCTGAACTTCTCGGGCGAGACGATCGAGGGAACGGTGCGCTCCGAGTGGTTGGTCCCGCAGAGCACCGCCGTCGACGCCGAGACGGGCGACGTGGTGGGTCGCGTCGACGAACTGCAGAGCTTCTCGCTCGAGCTCGGGCCGTACGCCGGGCTCTTCCTGACGCTGGAGGCCCCGGTCGCGGGGGAGTGAGCCCCGATGTCGGGGGCCGGACGTAGCGTGGAGCCGTGTCCGCCCCCGACTGTCTCGCCGATCGCTGCCTCGCGCCCGCCGTCGCCGA
Source organism: Microbacterium sp. Leaf179 (assembly GCF_001423785.1). Classification (NCBI taxonomy): domain Bacteria; kingdom Bacillati; phylum Actinomycetota; class Actinomycetes; order Micrococcales; family Microbacteriaceae; genus Microbacterium; species Microbacterium sp. Leaf179. The sequence goes on from NZ_LMPH01000004.1 coordinate 3,857, forward strand.
CGCCCCCGTCTCGCTCTGCGCGTGGCATCTGGCCGTCAGCGCCGAGTGGGCGGCATCCGCCGACGGGGTGACCGATCTGCTCCCGACCCCCTGCATCCTCTGCGGATCGCGTCTGGGGGTGCGGTGGCCGAGTGGGTGGCTGTGCGCCGTGTGCGAATGGCGGCACGGGGATCCGATCGACGGGGAGCTCCCGCCGCCGCGCGTCGACGTCGTCTACTACCTGCGATTCGGCGACCACATCAAGATCGGCACCTCGGCCCGCCCTCGCAGGCGTCTGGCCGCGATCTGGCACGACGAGCTGCTGGCGTTCGAACTCGGCGATCGTCTGGTCGAACGGCGCCGGCACGCCCAGTTCGCCGACGACCGATTCGACCGGACGGAATGGTTCCGCCGCAGCCCGGTGCTGTCGGCACACGTGGCAGCTCTGGCCGAGGGGGTCGACGACCCCTGGGCGCGATACGCGCGGTGGACGAGCGAGGCTCTCGCCCGACGGGGATGAACGGGGCGCCGGGGAGGACAGCACAAGCCCCAGCCCGCTCCAAGCCTCGCCTCCTACCGTGAGCGGACACCACCCGGGAAAGGGATCTGATGGGCTTCCTCGATCGACTGTTCGGCTCCGGCGACACCCCTGAGCGCGGCCCCGCCGTACCACCCGCACCCCGGCAGGCGGCCAGCGGACTGCGCGACGGCGACGGGCGCTATGCGCCGCCCCCGCCCCAGAGCCCGACCGGGGCGATGTCGAGCCCGGTCGCGGGCCCCGACGCAGGGTCCGACGAGGATCGCCAGGCCGTCGAGCGGTACCGCTACCTTCTGCGCACGGCGCCGCCCGAGACGGTCGAGCAGGTGCACGCCGAGGCGTTCGGCCGGTTGACTCCCGCGCAGCGCCAGCAGGTGCTGCAGGAGATGTCGGCCGGCCGGCCTGCCGGCGTCGGAGCGACCGACCGGCGATGATCCGTCGTCGTTGGCGCGCGCGGCGACCCGCGCCGAATACACGCAGCCGGGTTTCATGGAGCGCACCTTCGGCGGGCGGTCGTTCGGGGGCGGACCCGGGTTCGGATCGATGCTCGGGGCCTCGATGCTCGGCACCATCGGCGGCTACGTGGTGGGGTCGGCGCTCGTGGGCGCGCTCTTCGATCCCGGCTACGACGCCGGATTCGCCGACGGGGCGTCCGCGGATTCAGCCGACGCCGACCTCGCCGGGGGAGAGAGCGACGCCGGTGCAGCAGACGTCGGCGGGGGTGATTTCGGAGGCGGTGACTTCGGCGGCGACTTCGGCGGTGATTTCGGAGGAGACTTCGGCTTCTGAACCGAGCGCTGCGCGACGGGCGCCATTTCTGCGCGCCACGGGTGCCCGCGCCCCCACCGAGCCAATGAAAAGGCTATGGTCGAGGCCATGGCGCACCATGAACAGTGAGCGTCTCGGCCTCCGTCGCAGCATCCTGTCGAACCAGTTGCTTCTGTCGGCAGCGACCCTGATCGTTGTCGTGGTGTCGATCGCGCTCGGTCAGGTCGTCTCGAGCCCCTTCTTCGTCGCCGGTGCGGCAGTGATCTTCATCGTCGCCATCGTCAGCGTCCTGGCGCCGTGGCAGCGGATTCCGTGGTGGACCGTCGGTCTCGTGCCCATCGTCGACGTGCTCGCGGTCGCCATGCTGCGTGTGGGCGCTCCCCTCGCCGGAGTGGGTCTGCTCTGGGCCTTCCCCGCGATCTGGGTGGGCATGATCCTCGGCCTGCGCGGCGTGATCGCGTTCACCGCGGTGATCTGCGCGGTCATGGTGCAGCAGTTGGCGACCGACCCCCTGCAACGCTTCAGCGCCTCCACGCTGATCCTTCCCTTCACCCTCGCCGCTCTGGCATCCATGGCGCACTTGACCTCCCGCCGGACCCGCGCCCAACGTGCTCTGCTGGAGAAGCAGTCCACCGAGCTCCGGCGCGCCGTCGACCGGTCGCGCCGACAGGAGGATCTGGTCACCGAGGTGCTGGATGCCGTCGACTTCGGCGTCACGAGCGTGACGCCGACGGGGGAGCTCGTGGTCACGAACACCGCGCACGCGCGCCTGCTCGACCCCGTCGACGCCCTGGGACGCGACCTGGCCGTCTTCGCCGCGGACGGCGCGACGCCCATCGCGCCGCGGGACGCCCCGCTGGCCCGCGCGCGCGCCGGCGAAGCCTTCGAGGGCGAGCTCGTCTGGTACGGACAGCCCGGCGAGGGCCGCCGCGCGCTGAGCGTCACCGCGCGGCGTCTCCCCGCTCGAGCGGGCGAGGATGCCGGCGGCATCATCGTGTCGCGCGACGTCACCGTGGAGGAGCAGGCGCGTCGCATCCGGGAGGACTTCGTCGCGAGCGTCTCGCACGAGCTGCGCACCCCGCTGACTTCGATCCTCGGGTACCTCGATCTGGCCCTCGACGACGACACGATCACCGAGGCCACCCGGGAGCGGCTCGAGGTGGCCGAGCGCAATGCGGCACGTCTGTCGGAACTGGTCGCCGACATCCTCGCCCTGTCCACGGCGTCGGGAGAGGGCTTCGGGGTCGACCTGGAACGTGCGCCGGCCGATGTCTCGGCCCTGGTCCGCACCGCCATCCACTCGATCATGCCGCGCGCCGTCGAACAGCAGATCCGCCTCGACGGAACGGGGATCGACGACGGAGTCATCGCCGTCGTCGACGCGCACCGAGTGCGGCAGGTGATCGACAACCTGCTCTCCAACGCGGTCAAGTACAACCCGCGCGGCGGAGCGGTGGCCGTCACCGTGACGGCGGATGCCCGATCCGTGACCGTCGTGGTCGCCGACGACGGCCCGGGCATCAGCGTCAGCGAGCAGGCGCGTCTGTTCGAGCGCTTCTTCCGCGGTGACGCCGTGCGCAAGTCCTCGACGCACGGGAGCGGGCTGGGGCTGGCCATCAGCCGCGACATCGTGCGAGCCCACGGCGGCGAGATCACGGTGCGCACCGCACCCGGTGACGGCGCCGCCTTCGCCGTGCGGCTTCCCCGGACCGGAGAAGAGGGGTGAACCTCGACGTGCTGACGCTGCAGGCGGCGGCGTCGCTCGTCATCGTCGTGTCCACCGTCATGTTCCTGCTCGACACCCTCATGTCGCAGGATTCCCCGCCGGGACGATTGTGGGCGGGCGCCTACCTGTCGGGCACGCTGTCGGCCGTCTGCTATCTCGCGTGGATGCTCCTCCCCGACGCATGGATGGCCGTCGCGCTCGGCAACGGCGCCTTCGTCGCCGCCACCGGTTTCATCTGGCTGGGGTGCGTGTCGTACAACCGGCACGCCATGAGGGCGCCCGCCGTCGTGATGGCGGTGACGGTTTTCATCGTCATCTCGGCCGCGCTCATCGCCGGCCCCGAGGGCGGCGAATGGGCCGGTGCCGTGCCGTACTTCCTCGGCAACGCGCTGTTCGCGATCGCCGGCGCCGTCGAGACGCGGCGCGCCGCCATCGGCCGACGCTGGAGTTCGGGCGGGCTCACCCTGGTGCTGAGCGTGGAAGCGGTCTGGTTCCTCGCCCGCAGCGTGGTCTTCGTCACCGTCGGCCCCGACAGCGACCTGTTCCGCACCGTCTTCGACACCCGTGTGTCCGCACTGCTCACCATGACCCTGGTGATCGCCGCGGTCATCGTCACCTCGGCGCTGCGCGCGAACGAGTCGGCGCTGCGCGGACTGCCCGACATCCGACGGCTCTCCGTCGATCGCGACGGCGTGCTGTTGCGCGAATCGTTCGAAGCCGCTCTGGCCATCACCTGTGCGCGGGCGGAACGGGCGGGCGAGGGCGTGTGCGTCATCGGCATCCGTATCGACGACCTGCGTCGCGTGGTGACCGCCTTCGGACCCGACGAAGGCGAGGGGATCGCCCGCGAGCTCTGGGCGTCGGTCCGCCGCCACGCGCCCACGATGGCGCTGGTGGGGGAGATGGATGCCACGGGGCTGAACGTGGCGTTCACGACCACGCCGACGACCGACGTGCGCCGCGCCGCGCGGGTGCTGCACGCGCGGGTGATCGCCGACCTGGCGGGAGTGGGGGCGTCGGTCGTCCCGGTCGTCGGGGTCGGGATGGCGCTCTCGGACGAGCACGGGCACGACGCGGCGGTCCTGTCCGAGCGGGCCGACGCCGCGGCGGCGCAGGCGGCGCTCACGGGCGATCAGCCGTTCGGCCTCACCGGGCACTGAACGCCGGCGGGCCTGCCCGGGCGTCGCCCGGCGTCGCTCAGCTCGACGCCACGAGCTTCTGGACGAGCTTGCGCAACTCTCGCGGGCGGAAGGGCTTCGTGAGGTAGTCGTCGGCGCCGGCATCGCGGCCCGAGAGCTGCTCGAGTTCGTCGACGCGGGCGCTCACCATCAGGATTTTCGTGGAGCTGAACTCGCGGATCCGCCGGGCCGTCTCGAACCCGTCGATGCCGGGCATGCTCACATCGAGCGTGGTCACGGCCGGATCGTAACGTTGGACGAGATCGATCCCGTCGAAGCCGTTCGGGGCCGTGTGCACGACGAAGCCCGCGCTCTCGAGCACCGCGGCGATCAGCGTGCGGATGTCGAGGTCGTCCTCGATCACCACCGTGATGTTCGGGTCGGTCATCGTCGTGCTTCCTCGGTGGGGGCCGGAGAAGATCCCGCCTCTGGACGAATGCTAGACCACGCTCCGCCCGCGGGACGTCTCCGGGCGCGAGGGCCGAGGTGTGGCATCCTCGGATCGTGCCTCTTCTCGCGTTGACGGGCGGAATCGCCTCGGGCAAGTCCACCATCTCCGGTTTTCTCGCCGCCAAGGGTGCCGTCGTCGTCGACGCCGACGCGATCGTGCGCGAAGTGCAGGCGCCGGGGACCCCGGTCCTCGACGGCATCGCCGCGGAGTTCGGCCCCGAGGTGCTCCGCGCCGACGGATCGCTGGACCGCGCGGCGCTGGGTGCTCGCGTGTTCGGGCACCCCGATCGACTGGCCGCGTTGAACGCGCTCGTGCATCCCGCGGTGCGGGCGGAGTCGGTCCGGCGCTTCCGGGCGGCGCTCGACGCCGACCCCGAGGCCGTCGTCGTCTACGACGTCCCCCTGCTCGCCGAGGCGCGGGCGGGCGACGAGTGGGATCTCGTCGTCGTCGCCCACGCCCCGGCGGCGGTGCGCGTGCGGCGTCTGGTCGAGACCCGGGGGATGAGCGAGGACGACGCGCGTGCGCGGATCGCATCGCAGGTCAGCGACGACGAACGCCTCGCCCTGGCCGATGTGGTCATCGACACCGCCGCCGACCTCGATGCCACGCGCCGCCAGGTCGACGAGCTCTGGGCGCGCGTGACCGAGGCCGGCTGAGGGCGATCGCGCCGGCGCGCTCGCCCAGGGCGAACGCAACCCGCCCCCGATGTCGGAGGCCCCGCCTACGCTGGAAGCATGCAGGCCACCCGATCCGTTCGCCCCTTCGAGGTCATCAGCGAATACACCCCCTCCGGCGATCAGCCACACGCGATCGCCGACCTCGCCGCGCGCATCAACGCCGGCGAGACCGACGTGGTCCTGCTGGGCGCGACCGGAACCGGCAAGTCGGCCACCACGGCGTGGCTGGTCGAACAGGTGCAGCGCCCCACCCTGGTGCTGGCGCACAACAAGACCCTGGCCGCGCAGCTGGCGAACGAGTTCCGAGAGCTCATGCCCAACAACGCCGTCGAGTACTTCGTGTCGTACTACGACTACTACCAGCCCGAGGCGTACGTCCCGCAGACCGATACGTTCATCGAGAAGGACAGCTCGATCAACGCCGAGGTCGAGCGTCTGCGGCACTCCACCACCAACTCCCTCCTGTCCCGCCGCGACGTCATCGTGGTGTCGACGGTGTCCTGCATCTACGGCCTCGGTGCGCCCGAGGAGTATCTGCGCGCCATGGTCGCGTTGCAGGTGGGGGAGCGCTACGACCGCGACGCGCTGATCCGCAAGTTCATCTCGATGCAGTACAACCGCAACGACGTCGACTTCTCGCGCGGGAACTTCCGCGTGCGCGGCGACACGATCGAGATCATCCCGGTGTACGAGGAGTACGCCATCCGCATCGAGATGTTCGGCGACGAGATCGAGGCGCTGTACACGCTGCACCCGCTCACGGGCGACGTCATCGAGAAGATGGACTCCGTACCGATCTTCCCGGCCTCGCACTACGTGGCCGGTACCGAGACGGTCCAGCGCGCCATCGGCACCATCGAGCACGAGCTCGAGGAGCGACTCAAAGAGTTCGAGTCCCAGGGCAAGCTGCTCGAGGCGCAGCGGCTGCGCATGCGCACGACGTTCGACCTCGAGATGCTGCAGCAGCTGGGCTTCTGCTCCGGGATCGAGAACTACTCGCGTCACATGGACGGCCGCATGCCCGGCGACCCGCCGCACACCCTGCTCGACTTCTTCCCCGACGACTTCCTGCTGGTGATCGACGAGTCGCACGTGACGGTTCCGCAGATCGGGGCCATGTACGAGGGCGACGCCTCGCGAAAGCGCACGCTCGTCGAGCACGGCTTCCGCCTCCCCAGCGCCATGGACAACCGACCGCTCCGCTGGGACGAGTTCAAGGAGCGCATCGGGCAGGCGGTGTACCTCTCGGCCACGCCGGGGCGGTACGAGATGGGGATCGCCGACGGTGTCGTGGAGCAGATCATCCGCCCCACGGGGCTGGTGGATCCCGAGATCATCGTGAAGCCCTCGAAGGGGCAGATCGACGACCTGCTCGAAGAGATCCGGGTGCGTGTCGAACGCGATGAGCGCGTGCTCGTGACGACCCTGACGAAGAAGATGGCAGAGGAGCTGACCGACTTCCTCGGCGAGCACGGGGTGCGCGTGCGCTACCTGCACTCCGACGTCGACACCCTGCGCCGCGTCGAACTGCTGACCGAGCTGCGGGCCGGCGTCTACGACGTGCTGGTGGGCATCAACCTCCTGCGCGAGGGGCTCGACCTTCCCGAGGTCTCCCTGGTGGCGATCCTGGATGCCGACAAAGAGGGGTTCCTGCGCAGTGGCACCTCGCTGATCCAGACGATCGGCCGCGCGGCGCGAAACGTGTCGGGCGAGGTGCACATGTACGCCGACCGCATGACCGACTCGATGCAGAAGGCCATCGAAGAGACCGAGCGCCGCCGGGAGAAGCAGGTCGCCTACAACCTGGAGCACGGGATCGACCCGCAGCCGCTGCGCAAGAAGATCGCCGACATCACCGACGTGCTCAACCGTGAGGCCTCCGACACCAAGAAGCTGCTCGCGCGCACCGACAAGGGGGGCAAGGGCAAGTCGCCGACTCCGTCGCTGCGCCGGACCGGTATCGCCGCCGAGGGTGCCGACCAGCTCGAATCGACCATCGCCGATCTGACGCAGCAGATGCTCGCGGCCGCGGCGGAGCTGAAGTTCGAGCTCGCCGGCCGACTGCGCGACGAGGTGCAGGACATGAAGAAGGAGCTGCGGGCGATGGAGCGGGCCGGTCACGCCTGACCCGGTGGCAGAACCGTCGCGCAGCCGGGGGAGTCACGAGATGCGGCAGGCGATGACGTTGCAGGCGATGACGTCGCGGGGGATGATGCCACAGGGGATGCCGCAGGAGGGCTCATGCAGCAGAGAGTGTCGCTGATCACGCTGGGCGTGCGCGACCTGGCTCGGTCGCTGGAATTCTACGAGGGCCTCGGGTGGAGACGCCACGCGGATTCTGTCGAGGGTGAGGTGGCGTTCTTCGACACCGGGGGCATGGTGGTGGCGCTCTGGGCCCGCGCGTCGCTCGCCGAGGACTCCGCCGTGGACGACGCCGGGGGATGGGGCGGGATCACACTCGCCCACAACGTCCGGCGAGCCGACGAGGTCGATGCGATCCTGCACGCCGCCGTTGCCGCCGGTGCACGCCTCGGTCGTGGCGGTGCGCCGACGCCGTGGGGCGGGTACTCGGGTGTGTTCGTCGACCCCGACGGGCATCCGTGGGAGATCGCGGTCAATCCGGGATGGCCCCTCGACGAGAACGGGCGGCCGCGCCTCGGGTGACGGCGCGGCCGGGGCGCGCTGCGCCTCGGCTCAGCGCACGGCTGATGAGCGCTCCGCCTCGGCCGAACGCGCGGCTGACGAGCGCTGCGCCTCGGCCGGACGCGCGGCTGATGAGCGCTGCGCCTCGACCGAACGCACGGTGGGCGTGCGCACGAACCGCGGGCATCGATCGCGCGCGTGCGCACGATCGGGACCTGGTCAGGGGCAGTGCAGCAAGGGCTTCGGGCCGGTGCGGTCGACCGAGTGCTCCGTCATCGCGTGCCCGCAGAGCGGGCAGGGCCGACCGGTTCGAACCGGCTCGGGGGTCGTCTCGTACGGGCCGACCGATGCCGGGCCGGCCACCTTGATGAGGCGCGTGTTGAGGTACTGGTACCAGCCACCGGCTTCGCGCACGCGCTCGCGGAGCGGTGGGCGATCGGCATCCTTTCGTGTCATGATCTTTAGTGTACTAACGAATGGGAAGGTGCGGTGATGGACGATCCCCTGAAGCTCGAGAACCAGGTGTGCTTCGCGCTCGTGACGGCCGCACGCAACGTGGTGTCGATCTATCGCCCCGTGCTCGAGCCGCTCGGGCTGACGCACCCGCAGTACCTGGTCATGCTCGCGCTGTGGCAGCGCGCCCCGCGATCGCTCGGCGACCTCGCCGCCGAACTCGCCATGGAGCCGGCCACGCTCTCGCCGCTCGTCAAGAGACTCGAGGCGCAGGGGCGCGTCGCGCGTACCCGGCGGGCCACCGACGAGCGCGTGCTCGACATCGACCTGACGGACGAGGGTCGGGCGCTGCGCGAACGCGCGCTCGCGGTGCCCGCGCAGATCATGGCGCGCGTCGGCATCGACGAGCGTCAGCTCGTCGCCCTGCGCGATGATCTCGCGCCCTTCGCCGCCTCGCCGCGCGACTGAGGAGACCGGGCGCGGGTATGCACATCCGTGCGCCGGGTGCGAACCCGGGGCCGATGTCGGAGGCCCGACCTAGACTTAACACGTGCCCATCGTTCCCGTTTCCTCCCCCTCGTCGTCAGCGAACTCCGGCACCAGCGGAAAGCTGAGCGTTCGGGGTGCCCGTGTCCACAACCTGAAGAACGTCGACCTCGACATTCCGCGCGACTCGCTCGTCGTGTTCACGGGGCTGTCCGGCTCGGGAAAGTCGAGCCTCGCGTTCGACACGATCTTCGCCGAGGGCCAGCGACGCTACGTCGAGTCCTTGAGCGCCTACGCACGTCAGTTCCTCGGCCAGGTCGACCGGCCCGACGTCGACTTCATCGAGGGACTCAGCCCGGCGGTCTCGATCGACCAGAAGTCGACCAACCGCAACCCCCGATCCACGGTGGGCACGATCACCGAGATCCACGACTACATGCGTCTGCTGTGGGCGCGCATCGGCGTCCCCCACTGCCCCGACTGCGGCGCGCGCATCCAGCGTCAGACCGTGCAGCAGATCGCCGATCAACTCATGGAGCTGCCCGGGCGCACGCGGTACCAGATCGTCGCCCCCGTGGTCACGCAGAAGAAGGGCGAGTTCGTCGACCTCTTCAAGGAGCTCAGCGCGAAGGGCTACGCCCGCGCCGTCGTCGACGGTGACCTCGTGCAGCTCGCCGAGCCGCCGACGCTGAAGAAGAGCTACAAGCACGACATCGCCGTCGTCGTCGACCGGCTCGTGGCATCCGGAGACAACCTCAGCCGCGTCACCGACTCGGTCGAGACGGCCATGGGCCTGGCCGGTGGCATCATGCAGGTGAACTTCGTCGACGAAGAGGGCGACGACGCCTGGCAGTCGTTCTCCGAGAAGCTCGCGTGCCCCAACGGCCACCCGCTGCAGCTGACCGAGATCGAGCCGCGCACCTTCTCGTTCAACGCCCCGTTCGGCGCCTGCCCGGTGTGCTCCGGCCTCGGCACGCGCATGTCGGTCGACGTCGACCTCATGCTCGGCGACGAAGACCTGTCGATCCGCGAAGGGGCGATCCTCCCGTGGACCACGCAGGGCAAGGGGCTCTTCCAGTACTACGAACGCCTGCTCGAGGGACTCGCGCGCGACCTCGACTTCTCGCTCGACACCCCGTGGCGCAAGCTTTCCCACGACGTGCAGCAGGCCGTGCTGCGCGGCGAGAACTACAAGGTCACGGTCAAGTGGAAGAACCGTTACGGCCGTGAGATGCGGTACGCGTCGGGCTTCGAGGGCGTCGTGCCCTACATCGAGCGGCAGTACCTGCAGGCCGAATCCGACACGCAGCGTCAGCGGTGGTCGGAGTACCTGCGCGAGGTCCCCTGTGCCGTCTGCGACGGCGACCGCCTCAAGCCCGAGGTGCTGGCGGTGCTCGTCGACGACACGTCGATCGCCGCGGCCTCGCGCATGAGCCTCGCCGACGCCCGGGAGTTCTTCTCGAAGCTGAAGCTCACGGCCCGTGAGGCCACCATCGCCGCCGCGGTGCTGCGCGAGATCCGCGCCCGCCTCGACTTCCTGCTGCAGGTCGGCCTGAACTACCTCAGTCTCGGTCGGGCGGCCGGAACGCTGTCGGGCGGAGAGGCGCAGCGCATTCGACTGGCCACGCAGATCGGCTCCGGCCTCACCGGCGTGCTCTACGTGCTCGACGAGCCCTCGATCGGTCTGCACCAGCGCGACAACCGCCGCCTGATCCAGACGCTTGAGACGCTGCGCGACCTCGGCAACACCCTCATCGTCGTCGAGCACGACGAAGAGACCATCCACGCGGCCGACTGGGTCGTCGACATCGGTCCCCGGGCCGGCGTCGACGGCGGCAATGTCGTTCACTCCGGCCCCCTCGCCGGGCTCCTGACCGACGAGAACTCTCTCACCGGCGCGTACCTCTCGGGGCGCCGCGCGATCGAGGCGCCCACGAAGCGCCGCAAGATCGACAAGAAGCGTCAGGTGACGGTCGTCGGCGCACGCGAGAACAACCTGCAGAACGTGACGGTCGACTTCCCGCTCGGGGTGCTGACGGCCGTCACCGGCGTCAGCGGCTCCGGCAAGTCGACGCTGGTCAACGGCATCCTGTACGAAGTGCTCGCCTCGAAGCTCAACGGTGCCCGCCGCGTTCCCGGCAAGCACACGCGCGTCACCGGGCTCGACAACCTCGACAAGGTCGTGCACGTCGATCAGGCGCCCATCGGCCGCACCCCGCGCTCGAACCCGGCGACCTACACCGGCGTGTTCGACCGCGTGCGCAGCCTGTTCAGCGAGACGCCCGAGGCGAAGGTGCGCGGCTACCAGGCCGGGCGCTTCAGCTTCAACGTCAAGGGCGGACGCTGCGAGGCCTGCTCGGGCGACGGCACGCTGAAGATCGAGATGAACTTCCTGCCCGACGTGTACGTCGACTGCGAGGTCTGCCACGGCAAGCGGTACAACCGCGACACCCTGTCGGTGCACTACAAGGGCAAGAACATCGCCGAGGTGCTCGAGATGCCGATCGCCGAGGCCGCCGAGTTCTTCGAGCCCATCCAGGCCATCCACCGCTACCTCAAGACGCTCGTCGACGTGGGCCTCGGCTACGTGCGCCTCGGGCAGTCGGCCACGACCCTGTCGGGTGGAGAGGCGCAGCGCGTGAAGCTCGCCACCGAGCTGCAGCGTCGGAGCAACGGTCGGTCGATCTACGTGCTCGACGAGCCCACCACGGGCCTGCACTTCGAAGACGTCTCGCTGCTGCTCAAGGTGCTCAACGGCCTCGTCGACAAGGGCAACACCGTGATCGTCATCGAGCACAACCTCGACGTGATCAAGAGCTCCGACTGGGTGATCGACCTCGGCCCCGAGGGCGGCTCCGGCGGCGGCATGGTCGTCGCGACCGGAACCCCCGAGCAGGTGTCGAAGGTCGAGGCGAGCCACACGGGTGCGTTCCTGGCCGAGCTGCTCGAGTCCGGACGCACGGGAACGCAGCGCAACGCCGCCGCGCTCGACGCCGCACGCGCCGAGCCGGAGCTCGTGAGCGCGGCGGGCTGAGCCGTGGCATCCCGAGAACGGATGTCGCACCTGCCCTATCGTCCGAAAGCCGGCGAGATCCCCACCAACCCGGGGGTTTACCGGTTCCGCGATGCCGAGGGCCGTGTGCTGTACGTCGGCAAGGCCAAGAACCTGCGCGCCCGGTTGTCGAACTACTTCGCGCCCCTGCACTCGCTGCACGAACGCACCCGTCGCATGGTCACGACCGCAGCGAGCGTGGAGTGGACGGTCGTGCCCAGCGACATCGACTCGCTGCAGCTCGAGTTCATGTGGATCAAAGAGTTCGATCCGCCCTTCAACGTGCGCTACCGCGACGACAAGTCGTACCCCTTCATGGCGATCACCCTCGCCGACGAGGCGCCGCGCGTGATCGTGACCCGCAACCCCAAGATCCGCGGGGCGAAGTACTTCGGGCCGTACCCCAAGGTGTGGGCGGTGCACGACACGATCGACCTGATGATCAAGGTCTTCCCGATCCGCACCTGCAGCGATTCGTCGTACAAGAAGGCCATGGCCTCGGGGCGGCCGTGCTTCCCCGGGCAGATCGGCCGCTGCGGCGGACCCTGCTCGATGAAGGTCACCATCGCCGAGCACCGCGCGATGGTCGACGATTTCGTCGCCTTCATGTCGGGCGGCGACCAGCGTTTCGCGCGCGAGCTCACCGCCCGCATGAAAGAGGCGTCGGCGGCGATGGACTACGAGGCCGCCGCCCTCTACCGGGACCGCCTGCAGGCCATCGACGCCGTGCTGGGCAAGAGCGCCCTGGTGCTGGCGCCCGACACCGATGCCGATCTCTTCGGCATCGCCGAAGACGAACTCGCCGCCACCGTGCAGCACTTCGTCGTGCGGGGCGGGCGCGTGCGCGGCGTGCGCGCCACGACGATCGAGAAAGAGATCGACATCTCGGGCGCCGACCTCGTCGACCAGGTGCTGCAGCGCACCTACGGCGATGCGGATGCCGCCGACATCCCGCGCCAGGTGATGGTTCCCGAGCTGCCCGACGACGCCCCGCAGCTCGAGGACTGGCTGCGCGAGCGACGCGGCCGCCCGGTGACGCTGCAGGTCGCCCAGCGCGGGCGCAAGGCCGACCTGCTCAAGACCGCCACCCTCAACGCGCAGCAGGCGCTGATGCTGCACAAGACGCGGCGCACGAGTGACTACGTCGCCCGGTCGCAGGCTCTCACCGACCTGCAGGAGGCGCTCGGCATGACCGAGGCGCCGTTGCGCATCGAGTGCTTCGACATCTCGCACCTGTCGGGGACCAACGTCGTGGCCTCGATGGTGGTCTTCGAAGACGGGCTTCCCCGCAAAGACCAGTACCGCTCGTTCGGGGTCGCCGAGACGACCGACGACACCGACTCGATGTACCAGGTGCTCACGCGACGCGTGGCGTACCTGGACCGACCCGACGAGATCGAGCCCGAGACGATCGACGGCGCGATCGTGACGTCGCCCGACTCCGAAGAGGCCACGGCCGACGGCGACGTCGTGACGGCGCGGAAGCGCCCCCGCTTCGCGTATCGCCCGCAGCTGCTCGTCGTCGACGGCGGTCAGCCCCAGGTCGCGGCCGCCGCACGGGCGCTGGCCGACGCGGGGCACGAGGAGATCGCGCTCTGCGGGATCGCCAAGCGTCTCGAGGAGGTGTGGCTGCCGGGGGAGGAGTACCCGGTGATCCTGCCGCGCACCTCCGAGGCCCTGTACCTGCTGCAGCGCCTGCGCGACGAGGCCCACCGGTTCGCGATCGTGCATCAACGCAAGCGCCGCAAGCGCGACATCACGAGCGTGCTCACCGAGGTGCCGGGACTCGGCGACACCCGCATCAAGGCGCTGCTGCGCCACTTCGGGTCGGTCTCGGCATTGAAGAACGCCACTCCCGACGAGATCACGGAGCTGCCGGGTATCGGTCCGACGCTGGCCGAGGCCATCCACACGCACCTGTCTCGGTAGGCTGGACACGACAACGGGAGGCGATCGCCCATGGAACCGGCACGCGACGAGCCAGGCGAGGTGCTGATCGTCACGGGAATGTCCGGCGCGGGGCGGTCCACCGTGGCCAACGCCCTCGAAGACCTCGACTGGTACGTCGTCGACAACCTCCCGCCGCAGATGCTGCGTCCACTGCTCGAGCTCACCGAGCTCGCCGGTGGGGCGGTCCCGCGCGTCGCGGTGGTCGTCGACGTCCGCGGTCGCAGCCTGTTCAGCGATCTGCCCGAGGCCATGCGCAGTCTGCAGGCGGGCCGCCAGGTGCGCGTGGTGTTCCTCAACGCCAGCGACGCGGTGCTGGTTCGGCGGTTCGAAGCCGTGCGGCGTCCCCACCCGCTGCAGGGCGAGGGCACCATCCTCGACGGCATTCGCCGGGAGCGCGAACGTCTCGCACCCGTGCGGGAGGCCGCCGACGTCGTGATCGACACCTCGTCGCTGAACGTGCACCAGCTGTCGTTGCGCACGGTCGCCCTCTTCGGCGACGAGGGCGCTGCACGCCACACGGTGACGCTCATGAGCTTCGGGTTCAAGTACGGGCTGCCCCCCGACGTCGACCTCGTCGCCGACATGCGCTTCCTGCCGAACCCGTTCTGGAACGAAGACCTGCGCGCTCTCACGGGCGAAGACCCGCGCGTGCGGGAGTACGTGCTCGGGCAGGAGGGGGCGGCGGAGTTCCTCGGCGCGTACGCCGCGGCGTTGAACCCCGTGCTCGAGGGCTACCAGCGCGAGAACAAGCGGCACTCGGTGGTGGCGATCGGCTGCACGGGCGGCAAGCACCGGTCGGTCGTCATGGCCCGTGAACTCGCTGCACGTCTGTCCGATGTGCCCGGGGTGGCCGTGCGTGTGGCTCACCGCGACCTCGGTCGCGAGTAGGCTGTACCGTCGTCCCCGCTGCCCCCACCCGAGGAGAACCGTGCCCCTGACCGCCGACGTGAAGGCCGAGCTCATCACCGTCCGCGACCCGCGCCCGACCGCGCGGATCGCCGAGCTCACCGCCCTCCTGCGCTTCTCCGGTGGTCTGCACTCCATCGCCAACCGCGTCGCCGTCGAGGCCGAACTCGACTCCGACATCCTGGCCCGCCGGGTGGCCCGCGACCTCATGGAGCTGTACGGCGTGCGCCCCGAACTGCACCACGTGCAGGGGTCGGGCGGACGCACCGGCGGCCACTACGCGGTGCGCGTCATCGAGGCGGGCGAGACACTCGCTCGTCAGACCGGCCTGCTCGACCAGCGCCGTCGCCCCGTGCGCGGCCTCCCCAACAAGCTCACGACGGGATCGCGTCCCGACCTCAGCGCCATCTGGCGCGGTGCGTTCCTGGCGAGCGGCACCCTGAGCGACCCCGGCCGCTCGGCTGCGCTCGAGATCTCGTGCCCGTCGTCGGAGGCCGCGATGGCCCTCGTCGGCGCGGGGCACCGCATCGGCATCCCCGCCAAGGCGCGAGAGGTGCGCGGTGTGCCGCGCGTCGTGGTGCGCGACGGAGAAGCCATTCGGGGCGCCCTGTACGAGATGGGCGCGCGCCGCACCGCGGGGGAGTGGGACCAGATGCGTCAGCGCCGCGAGGTGCGCGCGGGCGTGAACCGTCTCGTCAACTTCGACGACGCCAAC
Source organism: Microbacterium sp. Leaf179 (assembly GCF_001423785.1). Lineage (NCBI taxonomy): Bacteria > Bacillati > Actinomycetota > Actinomycetes > Micrococcales > Microbacteriaceae > Microbacterium > Microbacterium sp. Leaf179. Next base: position 19,379 of record NZ_LMPH01000004.1, read on the forward strand.
CTGCGTCGCTCCGCCCAGGCGGCCGTCGCCGCGTGCGCGCGCGTCGAGCGCGCGCTCGAGATCCTCGGCGACGAGGTTCCCGACCACCTGCAGCAGGCCGGCGCTCTGCGCCTGGCCCACCGCGACGCGAGCCTCGACGAGCTGGGTCACCACGCCGACCCGCCCCTGACCAAAGACGCCGTGGCCGGTCGCATCCGCCGCCTGCTGGCGATGGCCGACAAGAAGGCCGAGGTCGAGGGCATCCCCGGCACCGAGGCCGCGGTTCCGGTCGGCGCCGAGGACTGATTCCCCGACTCCGGATGCCGCGCTGTCGACGCGCCGGCGGATGGGGGCCCGCGGGGCGTGCGTCGTCCCCGACTGCGGCCCGCGACGGCGCGCATCGAGCCCGCGTCTACGCCGCCCGTTTCTCGCCGTGTGTGTTCCGGCATCCGAGGCGCTCTCGTCACGCTGAGCGACGCGCCCGGGCGATCTATCCTCCGTCATTCGGGGAAGCAACCCCGTGGCTCGTGCGTTACCCGTCACTAGGATGAAAACGTCACCCTCGCTGCTCGGTTCCTCGGCACGCCTTCCCGGTGAAGAGGCCTCGGCAGCGACCGATCGGAAGTAGAGAACATGGCGACCTACACGCTGCCCGAACTGCCCTACGACTACTCGGCGCTGGAGCCGCACATCAGTGCGACCATCATGGAGCTGCACCACAGCAAGCACCACCAGACCTATGTCAACGGCGCGAACACCACCCTCGAGCTCCTCGCCGACGCGCGCGAGAAGGGCGATTTCGCCAACATCAACCGCCTGCAGAAGGACCTCGCGTTCAACCTCGGCGGTCACACCAACCACTCGATCTTCTGGACGAACCTCTCGCCCCACGGCGGAGACAAGCCCACCGGTGATCTCGAGTCGGCCATCGACGACCAGTTCGGTTCGTTCGACGCGTTCCGCGCGCAGTTCACCGCCGCCGCTCTCGGCGTCCAGGGCTCGGGCTGGGCGGGTCTGTTCTGGGACTCGATCGGTCAGAACCTGCTGATCCAGCAGTTCTTCGACCAGCAGGGCCAGATCGTCGCCGGCACGGTTCCGCTGCTGCTGCTCGACGTGTGGGAGCACGCCTACTACCTCGACTACAAGAACGTCCGCGCCGACTACGTGAAGGCGTTCTGGAACATCGCGAACTGGGCCGACGCCCAGGACCGCTTCGCCGCGGCCCGAGAGAAGACCACGGGTCTGCTGGTACTGTCGTAAACGGTGCGGCGTCCCGGTGGGACACCTCACCGGGACGCCGTTGTCCGCCAGCGAACACCGCAATCACGCGCTTCTCGCGCACAACTGATTCAGGAGATATTCCGTGACCGTCAAGATCGGAATCAACGGCTTCGGCCGTATCGGACGCAACTACCTCCGCGCGGCTCTCGCGCAGGGTGCCGACCTCGAAATCGTGGCGGTGAACGACCTCACCGACAACAAGTCGCTGGCGCACCTCCTCAAGTACGACTCCGTCGGCGGCGTTCTCGCCGAGGACGTCTCGTACACCGCAGACTCCATCACCGTCGGCGACAAGACCATCAAGGTCTTCGAAGAGCGCGACCCGGCGAACCTCCCCTGGGGCGAGCTCGGCGTCGACATCGTCATCGAGTCCACCGGCCGCTTCACCAAGGCCGAAGACGCCAAGAAGCACATCACCGGCGGTGCCAAGAAGGTCCTCATCTCGGCTCCCGCCACGGGTGACGACGCGACCATCGTGATGGGCGTCAACGAAGAGACGTACAACCCCGAGACCGACGTCATCATCTCCAACGCGTCGTGCACCACGAACTGCCTCGCTCCTCTCGCCCAGGTCTTCAACGAGGCCTTCGGTATCGAGCGCGGCTTCATGATGACGGCTCACGCCTACACGGCCGACCAGAACCTGCAGGACGGCCCGCACAGCGACCTGCGTCGTGCCCGCGGTGCAGCGATCAACATCGTTCCCGCCTCGACCGGTGCCGCCAAGGCCATCGGCCTGGTGCTGCCCGAGCTCAACGGCAAGCTCAGCGGCTCGTCGTACCGCGTTCCGGTTCCCACCGGCTCGATCGTCGACCTCACGATCGTCACGCCCACCGAGGGTCTGACCGTCGACCAGGTCAACGAGGTCTACAAGAAGGCCGCTGCCGAGGGTCGCCTCAACGGCATCCTGCAGTACACCGAAGACCCGATCGTCTCGAGCGACATCCAGGGCAACCCGCACTCGTCGATCTTCGACGCCGAGCTGACCAACGTCAGCGGCAACCTCGTCAAGGTCTCGTCGTGGTACGACAACGAGTGGGGCTACTCGAACCGTCTCGTCGACCTCACCGAGTACGTCGCCGAGCGCCTGTAAACCTTCATGGCTCTGCGCACCCTCGATTCGCTGGGGTCGCTCGCCGGCACGCGCGTCATCGTCCGTTGTGATCTCAACGTTCCTCTCAAGGACGGGATCATCACGGACGATGGCCGCGTGCGGGCGTCGCTTCCGACTCTCAACGCACTGATCAACGCCGGCGCGCGTGTGGTCGTGTGTTCGCACCTGGGCCGCCCCGACGGCGCGCCCGACCCGAAGTACTCGCTCGAGCCGGTCGCGCAGCGGCTGTCCGAGCTGCTCGGCCAGCCGGTCGCGTTCGCGCGCGACACGGTCGGCGAGTCGGCTCAGGATGCCGTGGCCTCGCTCGAGAACGGCGAGGTCGCCGTCATCGAGAACCTCCGCTTCAACGCGGGCGAGACCTCGAAGGACGAAGCCGAGCGTCAGGCCTTCGCACGGGAGCTCGCCGGACTCGGCGACGCGCTCGTGTCGGACGGCTTCGGCGTCGTGCACCGCAAGCAGGCGAGCGTCTACGACCTCGCCCAGCTGGTGCCCTCGGCCGCGGGTCTGCTCATCCAGAAGGAGCTCGAGGTCCTCGACCGCCTGACCGAGAACCCGGAGCGTCCGTACACGGTCGTGCTCGGCGGATCGAAGGTCAGCGACAAGCTCGGCGTCATCGAGCACCTGCTGCCCCGCGTCGACAAGCTCCTCGTCGGTGGCGGCATGATGTTCACCTTCCTCGTCGCCGAAGGGCACAAGGTCGGCTCGAGCCTGCTCGAGAAGGACCAGATCGACACCGTGAAGGGCTACCTCGCCACGGCGAAGGAGCGCGGCGTCGAGATCGTCCTCCCCGTCGACGCGGTCGTCGCGGCCTCGTTCTCGGCGGACGCCGAGCACGTGATCGCCGACGCGGACGCGCTCGAGGACACCGACTTCGGCGCCTCGGGTCTCGGTCTCGACATCGGCCCGCGCACGGCGGAGATCTTCGCCGACGCGATCCGCGCCTCGCGCACCGTCTTCTGGAACGGCCCCATGGGCGTGTTCGAGATGGCGGCGTTCGAAGCCGGCACCAAGACGGTCGCTGCCGCCCTCACCGAGGTCGACGGCCTCAGCGTGGTCGGTGGCGGCGACTCGGCCGCGGCCGTGCGTCAACTCGGATTCTCGGATGACGAGTTCGGCCACATCTCCACGGGTGGTGGCGCGAGCCTGGAGTTCCTCGAAGGCAAGAAGCTCCCCGGACTGGAGGTCCTCGGATGGTCGTAATCGACACGGAATCGTCTGCTGCGCAGAACAGGCGAACCCCCCTCATCGCAGGCAACTGGAAGATGAACCTCGACCACCTGCAGGCGGTCGCGTTCGTCCAGAAGCTGCACTGGACGTTGAAGGACGCCCAGCACGACGACAGCAGCGTCGAGGTGGCGGTCTTCCCGCCGTTCACCGACCTGCGTACCGTTCAGACGCTGCTCGACGCCGACAAGATCCCGTTCGCCCTCGGCGGCCAGGATCTGTCGGCACACGACTCCGGTGCGTACACGGGTGAGATCTCGGGCCAGTTCCTGGCCAAGCTCAACGCGCGGTACGTCATCATCGGTCACTCCGAGCGTCGTCAGTTCCACGCCGAGACCGACGAGGTCGTCGCGGCCAAGACGCAGGCGGCTCTGCGCCACGGCGTCGTGCCGGTCATCTGCGTCGGCGAGACCTCGGAGGACCTCGAGAAGTTCGGCGCCAGCGCCGTGCCCGTGGGTCAGCTCGAGGTCGCGCTCGAGGGCGTGGCATCCGATGCCGACATCGTCGTGGCGTACGAGCCGGTCTGGGCCATCGGCTCCGGCCAGGCGGCGACGCCCGACCAGGCGCAGGAGGTCTGCGCGAAGCTCCGCGCCGTCGTCGCCGACAAGCTCGGCGCCGACGCCGCCGCACGCACCCGTGTGCTGTACGGCGGGTCGGTGAAGTCGGGCAACATCGCCGGCTTCATGCGCGAGCCCGATGTGGACGGCGCCCTGGTGGGTGGCGCGAGCCTCGTCGTCGACGAGTTCGCCGCGATCATCCGCTTCCAGAAGCACGTCGGGGTCTGACCCCCGCACGGATGCCCGCGGCGCTTCGCCGCGGGCATCCGTGCGCCCGGCACGCCTCCCCGTATACTTGACGCTTGTGCGGTCGACTGGGCCGCTCGCGAAAGGCTTTCGACAGTGCAGATTCTCGAGTTCGTCCTGCAGGTGCTCCTGGGAGTCACCAGCCTCCTGCTGACCCTGCTCATCCTGCTCCACAAGGGGCGTGGCGGCGGTCTGTCCGACATGTTCGGCGGCGGCATGAGCTCCGCGCTCGGCTCGTCGGGCCTGGCGGAACGCAACCTCAACCGATTCACGATCGTGCTCGCGCTGGTGTGGTTCGTCACCATCGTCGGCCTCGGTCTGCTGACCAAGTTCGCGGAGATCTGACATGGCGACAGGCGGAAACGCGATCCGGGGTTCGCGCGTAGGCGCGGGCCCGATGGGCGAGCAGGACCACGGCTTCCACGCCGACCGCGTGGCCGTGTCCTACTGGGATGCCCTCGGCAACGAGACCGTGCGGTACTTCGCGGCGGGCATCGCCGATGCCGAGATCCCCGAGACCATCGACTCCCCGCACTCCGGCCTCCCCGCCGGTCGCGACAAGAGCAACCCGCCGGCCCTCGCGAAGGCCGAGCCCTACAAGACGCACCTCGCGTACGTGAAAGAGCGTCGCACCGAAGAAGAAGCGGCGTCGCTTCTCGACGACGCGCTGCAGCAGCTGCGCGATCGCCGCGGCCAGTAATCTCGAGCGAAAGGGCCGGATGCCGAGGCATCCGGCCCTTTCGCGTTCCTCCGGGCGTCGACGCGCAGCGACGAGGAAGCCGCCGGGCATCGGCATCGTCCGATGACCGAGCAGCCGTGCAGCGCGAGGCCCGCTCTCCGGCTCTGTGCGTCGTCCGGCGGCGCCACGTGTGTCTCGCGGCCTCGAACGCCGGGGGCGGCCGCATGGAGCCGCACGGAGCGCGACAGCGAAGAGGGCCGGATGCCTGGCATCCGACCCTCTTCGCTGTCTCCCGCGTGTCTCAGTACTCGCGTTCGATGAGCTGCGGCGGCACCTGATCTGCGGCCGCCTCGTCGACGAAGAACGCGGTGCGGCGACGACCCTTCGCCCCGGCGGCGGGCACGCTCTGGTAGCTGGCTCCCGCGAGGGCGAGTCCGAGGGCGGCTGCCTTGTCGGCGCCGGCGATCACCATCCAGACGCGCTTCGACGAGTTGATCACCGGGCGCGTCAGCGAGACGCGATCACTCGGCGGCTTCGGTGATTCGCGCACGGGAACCGTGGCGCGGTCGGTCACCGAGATCTCGGGACGATCGGGGAAGAGCGAGGCGATGTGCGCATCGGGACCGACACCCAGGAAGCAGATGTCGAACGACGGCCACGGCCCGGTCTCGCTGCGGTCCGACGGCGCGAACTGCGCGAGCTCGTCGGCGTAGGCGATCGCCGCGGCATCCAGATCGAGCCCCTCGTCGCTCGAGGCGACGGTGTGGATGTTCTCGGCCGGGATGTCGAGATGGTCGAGGAAGGCCTCGCGCGCCTGCTTCTCGTTGCGGTCGTCGGAATCACGGGGGACGAACCGCTCGTCGCCGAACCAGAAGTGCACGAGCGACCAGTCGACCCGCGCCGCACGCTCGTCGCGCGCCGCGGTCCGCAGGACCGCTCCGCCCATCGTGCCGCCGGTGAGGCAGATGTGCATGCGCTTGCCTTCGGCCACGCGCTTCACGATGCGGTTCATGAAGCGCGTCGCGACGTACTCGGCGAGCGTGTCGGTGTCGTGCTTGATGATGACGTTCTTGGTCGCTCCGGTGTCGGTCATGAGGCGTTCCGTTCGCTCGCGGCCAGCAGCATCTCCTGGCCCTCGGTGATGACGCGGCCGTAGAGCACATCGGGGTCGAGGCGGCGCAGCTCTTCGGCCAGGCACTCGCGGAGCGTGCGCCGGGGGAAGGCCAGGTCGTGGGTCGGCTGACCCGGCTGCGTGAGCACCGCGACGCTCGCCTCGGGGCGCTCGAGCAGCGTGTCGCCGCTCGCGCGGGTGAGCCGCACCGATTTGATGCCGCTGGACCATTCGTCGGCGGGCAGGTACGCGTAGTCGACGGGGGCGTCGAGCTTCATGCCCAACCACGCTGCCAGCAGCGCCGTGGAGGGGGAGTCGGCGGCGCCGCGCACCTCGATCGCGGTGACGGGCTCGTACGGCGGCTGGTCGAGCACGGCCGCGAGCTGCTCGCGCCAGCGGGTGACGCGCGTCCACGCGAAGTCGGTGTCGCCGGGGGAGTAGTGCTCACCGAGGTGGGCCACCCACGCGGCGGGGTCGGACTGCGACGAGGCGTCGGTGATGCGGCGCTGCGCGATGCGCCCGATGGGGGAGTGCGCGGGGTCGGCGGGCGCCTCGGCCGGCCACCAGGCCACGACGGGGGCGTCAGGCAGCAGCAGGCCTGTGACCAGGCTCTCGGCGTTGGAGCCGGCGGCGCCGTGCGCGCGCAGCACGACGACCTCGCTCGCGCCGGCGTCGCCGCCCACGCGGATCTGGGCGTCGAGTCGCGGCTCTTCGTCCTCATCGCCGAACAGCACGGCGATGACCCGCATGGGGTGCTCTCGGGAGGCGTCGTTGGCGGCCTCGATGACCTTCTCTTCGGCCCCGTGGTGGGTCACGATGATGAGCGTGAGCACGCGGCCGAGGGCGACGGCGCCGCCCTCTTCGCGCACGCTGACGAGCTTCTTCGAGATCGCGCTGACGGTGGTGTCGGGCAGATCGATGATCACGGGCGTCTCCAAGTGCGGCCGTCACGGGCGAGCAGTTCGTCGGCGGATGCCGGTCCCCACGACCCGGGCGAATACTGTTCGAGCGGACCGCTCTGGGCGGCCCAGAACTCCTCGATCGGGTCGAGGATCTTCCAGCTGAGCTCCACCTCTTCGTGACGCGGGAACAGCGGCGGGTCGCCGAGCAGCACGTCGAGGATGAGGCGTTCGTACGCCTCGGGGCTGGCTTCGGTGAACGCGTGGCCGTAGCCGAAGTCCATGGTGACGTCACGCACCTGCGTGCCGTCGCCGGGGACCTTGGAGCCGAAGCGGATCGTGACGCCCTCGTCGGGCTGCACGCGGATGACCAGCGCGTTCTGACCGAGCTCCTGCGTCTGGCTGCGCGAGAAGAGCTGCTGCGGGGCGCGCTTGAACACGACGGCCACCTCGGTGACGCGACGGCCCAGCCGCTTTCCGCTGCGCACGTAGAACGGCACGCCCGACCAGCGGCGGGTGTTGATCTCGAGCTTGATGGCCGCGTAGGTCTCGGTGACGGACTCGGGGGCCATGCCGTCTTCTTCGAGGAAGCCGAGGACCTCCTCGCCGCCCTGCCATCCGCCGGCGTACTGGCCGCGGGCCGTCGCCTCGGCGAGGTTTTCGGGCAGGTGCACCGCCGCGAGGACCTTCTCTTTCTCGGCGCGCAGATCGGAGGCGTTGAAGCTGATGGGTTCTTCCATCGCGGTGAGCGCGAGCAGCTGCAACAGGTGGTTCTGGATGACGTCGCGCGCGGCGCCGATCCCGTCGTAGTAGCCGGCACGGCCGCCCACTCCGATGTCCTCGGCCATCGTGATCTGCACGTGGTCGACGTAGTTGCGGTTCCAGAGGGGCTCGTACAGCTCGTTGGCGAAGCGCAGCGCCAGGATGTTCTGCACCGTCTCTTTGCCGAGGTAATGGTCGATGCGGAAGATCGAGTCGGCGGGGAAAGCGCTCTCGACGACCTCGTTCAGCTCTCGCGCCGAGGCGAGGTCGTGGCCGAAGGGCTTCTCGATGACGACGCGGCGCCACCCGGTGGTGTCGTCGGCGGATTCTCCGACGAGTCCCGACGCCTTGAGCTGCGTCGTCACCAGGGGGAACGCCTTGGGCGGGATCGACAGGTAGTACGCGTGGTTGCCCATGGTGCCGCGCTCGGTGTCGAGCTTGTCGACCGTGCTCTTCAGCCGCTGGAACGCCTCGGGGTCGTCGAACTCGCCCTGGACGAAACGGATGCCCTCGAGCAGTTCCTTCCACGTCTCTTCGCGGAACTCGGTGCGCGCGTACTTCTTGACGGACTCGTAGACGACCTCGGCGAAGTCCTGGTCTTCCCAGTCGCGTCGCGCGAAGCCGACCAGCGCGAAGCCGGGGGGCAGCAGCCCCCGGTTCGCCAGGTCGTAGACCGCGGGCATGAGCTTCTTGCGCGAGAGGTCGCCGGTGACGCCGAAGATGACGAGGGCGCTGGGCCCCGCGATCCGGCTCAGTCGGCGGTCCTCGGGGTCCCGGAGGGGGTTGTGACCCGGTGTGATCTCTACGACCATGCTTATTGTGCCGCCTCGAAGAGTGAGAGCACCTCGACCTGCGGGTCGGTCAGCGTCAGCGTGACGACGGGACGGCCGTGGCCCTCCGCCAACACGCTCGCGTCTCCCGCGGCCTGTGCCTGGATGAGTTGTCCGAAGGTGAACGGCCGACCGGGGATCTCGAGATCGAGGTCGGTGCGTTCGAGGATCTGCAGGAAGACGCCGTTGGCGGGTCCGCCCTTGTGGTACTGACCGGTCGAGTGCAGGAAACGCGGACCCCAGCCGAACGTCGTGGGGCGACCGGAGTCGGCCGCGACGAGCTCGCGGAGCCCGGCCAGCTGCGACAGGTCGAGACGGTTCACGTACGCCTGGATGCTGACGTAGCCGTCGGCGGGAACCGTCTGCCACAGCGCCGCCAGCACGCCGGCGACCGTGCCGCTGGAGGCCAGGGCCGGGTCGGAGACGCGCACCTCGACGCCGTCGACGACGAAGGCCGGCGCGGTCGGTTCGGGGCGGGCGTCGAGCAGGCCGCGGGTGGCGACCTTCGCCGACTCGACGTCGGGCTGGTCGAAGGGGTCGATGCCGATCATGCGGCCGGCGATCGCGGTGGCGTACTCCCACACGACGAACTGCGCCCCGAGCGAGCCGCTGACGAGCACCTCGCCGGTGTGCCGCTCGAAGAGGTGGAAGGCGTGGGCGTCGTCGACGAAGCGCACGACCTGGAGGTCGGCGGGCTTCGCGTCGAGCTCGGGCGAGACGGGCAGCAGCACCACGGGCAGGATGCCGGTTCCCTGCTTGCCGGTCGACTCGGCGACGAGCTGCTCGATCCAGTCGGGCAGGCCGATGAGGTGGCTGCCGTCGGTGACGAGCCCGAGCTTGTCGCGCCGCGCGACGCCGCCTCCGGCGATCGCCGCGGCGAGCACGAGGGCGGGGTTGTCGGGCGAGTCGATCGCGACCTCGAGCAGGGTGGCATCCGCCTCGTCGAGGAGGTCGCCGATGTCGACGCCGGCCAGTCCCGCGGGCACGAGGCCGAAGGCGGTGAGCGCGGAGTACCGGCCGCCGACGGTGGGGTCGGCCATGAAGACGCGGTAGCCGTCGGCGCGGGCCGATTCCTCGAGCGGGGAGCCCGGGTCGGTGACGACGACGATGCGTCCGGCGGGGTCGATGCCCAGATCGCGGAAAGCGGCTTCGAACGCGCGCTTGGCCGAGTCGGTCTCGATGGTGGAGCCGGACTTGCTCGAGACGACGAGCACCGTCTGGGCGAGACCACCGGACTCGGCGTCGCCGTCGATGGCGGCGAGCACCTGTCCGGGCGAGGTCGAATCGAGGATGACCAGCGGAACGCCGGCCGACTGCGCGATGACCTCGGGGGCGAGCGAGGATCCGCCCATGCCCGCGAGCACGACGCGGGTCACGCCCTGCGCGACGAGTTCGTCGCGCAGGGCGGTGACCTCGGCCACGAGCGGGCGCGAGACGGAGACCGCTCGCACCCACCCGAGGCGATGTGACGCCTCGTCTTCCGCGGCGGCGCCCCAGAGGCTGGCGTCGCCCGCGGTGATCCCCGACGCGATGAGTGAACCGGTCAGGCCCGGCAGCTCCGCGTCGACGACCGACTTGACGTGGCCCGTGACCTTGACCGCGAAGCTCACTGGGCGGCCTGGGCGCTTCCGGCGTCGAGAGCGGTCTTGACCGTGTCCTGCAGCTCGTGCCACGAGGCGATGAACTTCTCGACACCCTCGTCCTCGAGCGTCTGCGTCGCGTCGGTGACGTCGACGCCGGCCGCGGCGAGGCGGTCGAAGACGTCGTGCGCCTCGGCGTAGCCGCCGGTCACGGTGTCGCCGGTGATGACGCCGTGGTCGAAGGTCGCCTCGAGCGTCTTCTCGGGCATCGTGTTGACGGTGCCGGGGGCGACGAGCTCGGTGACGTAGAGCGTGTCGGGCAGGGCGGGGTCCTTGACGCCGGTCGACGCCCACAGCGGACGCTGCACCGTGGCGCCGGCCTCGAGCAGCTTCTTCGCGCGGTCCTCGCCGAACTTCCGCTCGAAGAGCTCGTAGGCCAGGCGGGCGTTGGCGATGCCGGCCTTGCCCTTGAGGGCTGCGGCCTCGTCGGTGCCGATCGCGGCCAGACGCTTGTCGATCTCGGTGTCGACGCGCGACACGAAGAACGAGGCCACGGACTGCAGGTTCGCGATGTCGTGACCGGCGGCCCGCGCCTTCTCGACACCAGCGAGGTACGCGTCGATGACCTCGGCGTAACGCTCGAGGCTGAAGATCAGCGTGACGTTGACCGAGATGCCCGCGCCGATGACCTCGGTGATGGCCGGGAGGCCGGCCTTGGTCGCGGGGATCTTGATGAGGACGTTCTTGCGGTCCACGCGGGCCGAGAGGTCCTTCGCCTGGGCGATCGTGCCCTCGGTGTCATGCGCCAGATCGGGCGAGACCTCGATCGACACGCGGCCGTCGACGCCGTTGGTGGCGTCGAAGACGGGGAGGAAGATGTCGCACGCGTCGCGCACGTCGTCGGTGGTGATCGAGAAGATCGCCTCGTCGACGCTGGCGTCGGCCGCGGCGAGCTCCTTCACCTGGCCCTCGTAGGCCTCGCCCTTGGACAGGGCGCCGGCGAAGATCGTCGGGTTGGTGGTGACGCCGACGACGTTGCGCTGCTCGATGAGCTCGGCGAGGTTGCCGGACTGGATGCGCTGGCGCGAGAGGTCGTCGAGCCAGATGCTGACGCCGGCGGCCGAGAGGTTCTCAGTGGGAGTGCTCATGGTCGTTATCTCCTCGATTACTTCTTCGCCGCAGCGAGCGACTCGCGTGCGGCCTCGACGACGGCCTCAGCCGTGATGCCGAACTTCTGGAACAGGGTCTTGTAGTCGGCCGACGCACCGAAGTGGTCGATCGCGACCGAGCGGCCGGCGTCGCCGACGATGCCCTGCCAGCTGAGGGCGGATCCGGCCTCGACCGAGACGCGCGCCTTCACCGAGGCGGGCAGCACCGACTCGCGGTACGCCTCGTCCTGCTCGGCGAACCACTCCAGCGAGGGAGCCGACACGACGCGGGCGTGGACGCCCTCGGCGGCCAGCGTCTCGCGCGCCTCGACGGCGAGCTGCACCTCGGAGCCCGTCGCGATGAGGATGACGTCGGGCTCGCCGTTCGCGGCCTCGGCCAGCACGTACGCGCCCTTGACGGCACCGGCGGCCGAGGCGAACTCGTCACCGGATGCCGCACCCTCGCCGCGGGCGAACACGGGGATGTTCTGGCGGGTCAGGGCGATACCGGCGGGTCCGGCCGTGCGGCGCAGCATCTCGAGCCACACGACGCTCGTCTCGTTGGCATCCGCGGGACGCACGAGGGCGAAGTTCGGGATGGCGCGGAGCGTCGCGATCTGCTCGATCGGCTGGTGCGTCGGGCCGTCCTCGCCGAGCGCGACGGAGTCGTGCGTCCAGACGAAGATGGTCGGGATGTTCATCAGCGCGGCCAAGCGCACCGGGGGGCGCATGTAGTCGCTGAAGATCAGGAACGTGCCGCCGAAGGGGCGCGTGGGCCCGTGCAGCACGATGCCGTTGAGGATCGCACCCATGGCGTGCTCGCGGATGCCGAAGTGCAGCACGCGGCCGTAGGGGTCGCCCGACCACTCGTGGGTCGACCACTCCGACGGGATGAAGGACTTGGCGTCCTTGATCGTGGTGAGGTTCGATTCGGCGAGGTCGGCCGAACCGCCCCAGAGCTCGGGGAGCTCGGCGGCGAGGGCGTTGATGACGGTGCCGGAGGCGGCACGGGTCGACACGTCCTTGCCGGCTTCGAAGGCCGGGAGCGCGTCGGCGATGTCGGCGGGGAGCTCGCGCGCCTGCAGACGGTCCCAGAGCTGCTTGCGCTCGGGGTGAGCCGCGGCCCACTCGTCGAACTTCTGCTGCCAGGCGGCCTTCTCGGCCTCGCCGCGCTCGACGAGCGCGCGGGTGTGCTCGAGCACGTCGTCGGCGACGGCGAAGTGCTGCTCGGGGTCGAAGCCGAGGACCTCTTTCGTGGCCTTCAGTTCGTCGGCGCCGAGGGCCGAACCGTGGATCTTGCCGGAGTTCTGCTTGCCGGGCGAAGGCCAGCCGATGATCGTCTTGAGCACGATGAGCGAAGGCTTGCTCGTCTCGCCCTGGGCGGCCTCGATCGCGGCGTGCAGCTCGGCGACGTCTTCGACGTACTGACCGGTCTTCTTCCAGTCGACCGTCTGGACGTGCCAGCCGTACGACTCGTAACGCTTCTGGACGTCTTCGGTGAAGGCGACGTTGGTGTCGTCTTCGATCGAGATCTGGTTGGAGTCGTAGATCGCGATGAGGTTGCCGAGCTCCTGGTGGCCGGCGAGCGACGACGCCTCGCTGGTCACTCCCTCTTGCAGGTCGCCGTCACCGGCGATCACGTACACGAAGTGGTCGAACGGGCTCTCGCCGGCGGGCGACTCGGGGTCGAACAGGCCGCGCTCGTAGCGGGCGGCGTAGGCGAAGCCGACGGAGGAGGCCAGGCCCTGGCCGAGAGGGCCGGTCGTGATCTCGACGCCGTCGGTGTGGCCGTACTCGGGGTGACCGGGGGTCAGCGAACCCCAGGTGCGCAGCGCCTCGAGGTCCTTCTTCTCGAGACCGAAGCCACCGAGGTAGAGCTGCACGTACTGCGTGAGCGAGGAGTGACCGACCGACAGGATGAAGCGGTCGCGGCCCGGCCAATGGGTGTCGGCGGGGTCGTGGCGCATGACGCGCTGGTAGAGCAGGTACGCGGCGGGTGCGAGCGACATCGCGGTTCCGGGGTGGCCGTTGCCCACCTTCTCGACGGCATCCGCCGCGAGGATGCGGGCGGTGTCCACCGCGCGCCGATCGATGTCATCCCATTCGAAGTCCGACAACAGGGTCGCCTTTCTCGATACTGAGCGCCCGGTTTCACTTCCGACGCCGCACTCACCACCGTAGGAGTGGGAGTGGGGTGGGGTGTCGGCGCGGGGCGCGCGTTCTTCGCCAGCATAGCGAGAACGACCGGCACCGTTGCCTCTCGTGACGGGGGTCGACAGGCGGCCGGTCGTGTGGTGGACATGGCATAGAATCGTGGAGGTTCTATACGCGCTACCCCGGGGGACGATGGACATCTCGACGACGTCGCACGTCACTGCGACGACCGATCGCCGCTCCGTCGGACGCACCCTTCGGGCGTACATCGCCCTCACGAAGCCGCGCGTCCTCGAGCTGCTGCTGGTGACGACCGTGCCGGTCATGATCCTGGCGCAGAACGGTCTGCCCCACCTGGGGCTGGTGTTCGCGACCGTCATCGGCGGCTCGCTGAGCGCGGGCTCGGCGGCGGCGTTCAACATGTACCTCGACCGCGACATCGACGCGCACATGCAGCGCACCGAGAAGCGCCCCCTCGTCACCGGCGAGGTCTCTCCGCGCGGTGCCCTGGTGTTCGCCTGGTCGCTCGCGGTGGTCTCGACCGTGTGGCTGTGGGTCTTCACCAACCCGCTCGCGGCGGGGCTGTCGGCCGCGGCCATCTTCTTCTACGTCGTGATCTACACGATGATCCTCAAGCGCCGCACCGAGCAGAACATCGTGTGGGGCGGCATCGCCGGCTGCTTCCCCGTGCTCATCGGCTGGTCGGCGGTCACCGGATCGCTGTCGTGGGCGCCGGTCATCCTGTTCGTGCTCGTCTTCCTGTGGACGCCGCCGCACTACTGGCCGCTGTCGATGAAGTACGCGGACCAGTACGACGAGGTCGACGTGCCCATGCTCGGCGCGACCCGCAGTGGATCGCAGGTCGGCCTGCAGGTCATCCTGTACGCGTGGGCCACGGTGGCCTGCTCGCTGCTGCTCATCCCCGTGGCATCCATGGGCCTGGTGTACTCCGTGTCGGCGCTGGTGTTCGGCGGGTGGTTCATCTACGAGTCGCACCGTCTCTACGCGCGTGCCGTGCGCGGTGGTGAGCCGCGGCCGATGCGCGTGTTCCACGCGTCGATCACGTACTTGACGCTGCTCTTCGTCGCGATCGCCGTCGACCCGCTGCTGCCGTTCTGACGGCGGCCCCGCACGCCGCGAAAGCGCCCACCCCGACGTGAGGGGGTGGGCGCTTTCTCGTGGGGGAGCGGGTCGGGATCGTCGGCCGACCGCGTCCGGCGTCGGGGGCGCGGACTCCGCAACATCGAGAGCGCGGAGCGGGCCTGGGCGGGGTGCGGATGCCGCGAGCCGGGCGCCGCGGACGGGCTGCCACCTCCGTGCAGGCGGTGGCCGGGCGGCGGGGGTGCGCGCGAGCGCATCGGCGAACGAGACGCTCGTCGTCACGGCATCCGGTCCGGGCGACGAGGGCACACACGAAAAAGCGCCCGCCCCGGGGATCGGGGCGGGCGCCTCGTATCGCGGTGTCAGCGACGGCTGGGATCGTCGTTCGCGTCCTGCTGCGCGGCGGCGGCGGCGGCCGGCGGAGCGGGGGTGTTCGACGACGTCTCGACGTCGGCGTCTTCGACCGCCAGGGGCGCCGCGGTCGCGGCGGGGGCGGTGTACGACGGAATCGACGACACGTGCGGCTCGGCCGAGGTCTCGTCGTCGCTCGTCCAGTCGATGGTCTCGATCGCGACGTCGGCGCGGGCACGCGTGGTCACCACGGCGGCCACGGCCAGGGCGGAAGCGATGCCGATGGCACCGGCGGCGAGGACGGCGGCGCCCACCGAAACCCACGCCTGTGCGACGTAGACGGTCACGACCGTGGCGTTGGGGTCGTTGACGAGGGCTTGGATCTCGTCGACCTGACGGAAGACGAGGACGAGTCCGCCGATCACTGCGGCGAGCGACGCGACCACGAGCACCCAGAACGGGATGCTGGTCACCAGGCGGGGACGGGTCTGCATGAGATGAACTCCTTGTCGTACCGTGCTCCGGGGATGCACGACGGCTGTTTCCGGTACCGGGGCACCGGGAGGGGATCCGGGCCTCTCAGGGCACCGGAAGTCCCACAGTGTCGCACGGGTCGGGGTGTCGGCTAGGGGACGCCGATGAATCGCCTATGAGGGTATAAGGGCCGCGGGCTGCCGGGGCGACCGCGCGGACGATGGTGGCCTCCCCGCGGAAACGCGCGAGAAGTGCCGCCCCGAAGCGATTCTTCCGGCCTCAGCCGCGTGCGGCCGCCGTCTGGCGCGGGGGCGCGGGGCGTTCGGTGACCGCGGGCTCCTTGAGGCGCAGCACGACCACCGTCATGGTGGCCGCGGCGAGGGCGGCGAGCACCATGTGCGTGCCGACCGCGATCTCGGGCAGGCCGTTGCGGGCCTGGTACAGGCCCACCGCGATCTGCACGAGCTCGACCGCGAGCAGCGCCGTCGCCCAGCGTCGAACGCCCAGGCGCAGGCGCCACGCGAGCACCACGACGATGAGCGTGAGGAAGAACAGCGCGTAGCCCGGCCACGCGTGCACGTGTTCGAGCACCTGGGCGTCGAAGCCGTTGCGCACCGAGGCCGCATCGCCCGAGTGCGGCCCCGCTCCGGTGGTGAGCACGCCGAACACGATCGTGAGGGCGAGGACGGCGGTCGTCGTGTGCACGAGACCGGCGAACCACTGGGGAACCGCGAGCGTACGCGGGCCGGCGGGTGCGTTCATCAGCACCAGGAAGGCGGCGCACACCGCCACCAACGACACCGAGGCGACGTAGTGGAATCCGACGATGAAGGGGTTCAAGCCGGTCAGCACGGTCACGCCGCCGACGAGCGCCTGAGCGACGACGCCGCCGAGCACGATGAGCGACAGGACGAAGAGGGCGCGACGCTCGCGACGCAGGCGCCAGACCAGCACGACGACCACGATCGCCAGGATGCCGACGAGCCCCGTCAGCGTGCGGTTGCCGAACTCGATGATGCCGTGGATGCCCATCTCGGGCGTGTTCACGATCGAGTCGGCGGTGCAGCGCGGCCAGGTGGGGCATCCGAGGCCCGAGCCTGTCAGGCGCACGGCACCGCCCGTGCCGATGATGAGCACCTCGGCGAGGAACGACAGCCAGGCGAAGACGCGCACGCGCCGATCGACGTCGGTGGGAAGCCACGCGAGGAAGCGACCGGGGATCGTGGCGGCGCGGGACGAGGGGGGCGTGGTCGAGGCGGGGGACATGCGCTGGCTTCCTGGCATCGGTCCGCTCGGGCTGCGGGAACAGCGGACCTGCCGTGCCGGGAGCGGGTGTTGCCTGTAGAATCAAAGGGTCCGGGTGCAGCGCTCACGCGATCCGCACCGGAGACAGTCTAGGCGCGCAGCCAGCGCCTTCGAACGGGCCCACCAGCGACATTCCTGGGACTTCGACCGGAGTCCGGAATGCCGGGGCGGATGACACCGTTGAGGCCCGAGAAGGAGAGTGATCACCATGTCCGATGTACTCATCGACCGACCCGAGCTCGAAAGCCTGGGGCAATACGAGTTCGGCTGGCACGACACCGACGCCGCCGGTGCGCTCGCGCAGCGCGGCATCAACGAGGACGTCGTGCGCGGGATCTCCGCTCTGAAGTCCGAGCCCGAGTGGATGCTGAAGACGCGCCTCAAGGGCTACCAGCTCTTCGGTCGCAAGCCCATGCCCACGTGGGGTGCCGACCTGTCGGACATCGACTTCGACAACATCAAGTACTTCGTGCGCTCCACCGAGAAGCAGGCGCAGACCTGGGAAGACCTTCCGGAAGAGATCCGCAACACGTACGAGAAGCTCGGAATCCCCGAGGCTGAGCGTCAGCGCCTGGTCGCCGGCGTCGCCGCGCAGTACGAGTCCGAGGTCGTCTACCACCAGATCCGCGAGGACCTGGAGCAGCAGGGCGTCATCTTCATGGATACCGACACGGCGCTGCGCGAGCACCCCGAGTTCTTCGAGGAGTACTTCGGCACCGTCATCCCCGCCGGTGACAACAAGTTCGCCGCGCTCAACACCGCCGTGTGGTCGGGCGGATCGTTCGTATACGTGCCGAAGGGCGTGCACGTGGAGATCCCGCTGCAGGCGTACTTCCGCATCAACACCGAGAACATGGGCCAGTTCGAGCGGACCCTGATCATCGCCGACGAAGACAGCTACGTGCACTACATCGAAGGCTGCACGGCGCCGATCTACAAGAGCGACTCGCTGCACTCGGCCGTCGTCGAGATCATCGTGAAGAAGAACGCCCGCGTTCGCTACACGACGATCCAGAACTGGTCGAACAACGTGTACAACCTGGTCACCAAGCGGGCCGTGGCCCACGAGGGCGCGACCATGGAATGGGTCGACGGCAACATCGGCTCTAAGGTGACGATGAAGTACCCCTCCATCTACCTCATGGGCGAGCACGCCAAGGGCGAGACCCTGTCGGTCGCCTTCGCCGGTCCCGGACAGCACCAGGACGCCGGCGCCAAGATGGTGCACATGGCGCCCTACACGCAGTCGTCGATCGTGTCGAAGTCCATCGCGCGCGGCGGCGGTCGCGCGGGCTACCGCGGCGAAGTGCGCGTGGATGCCAACGCGCACCACTCCGCGAACACCGTGCGCTGCGACGCGCTGCTGGTGGACACCATCTCGCGCAGCGACACGTACCCCGCGATCGATATCCGCGTCGACGACGTGCAGCTCGGACACGAGGCGACCGTCTCGAAGGTCAGCGAAGAGCAGCTCTTCTACCTGCAGTCGCGCGGCATGCCCGAAGACGAGGCCATGGCCATGATCGTGCGCGGGTTCATCGAGCCCATCGCGCGCGAACTCCCCATGGAGTACGCCCTCGAACTCAACAAGCTCATCGAGATGGGCATGGAGGGCAGCGTCGGATGATCTCTTCGGCGACATCCGCGCCTCCCGTGTTCTCCCCTCTCGCGCCGAACGGAGTATCAGCTCAGTGACCACAGCGACCACGACCCCCGCGGATTCCGCGGCGGGTCACATCGACCCGGCCGCCCTCGTGGCATCCATCGTTCCGGTGCAGACGCGCTCGGAGCGGGCGACCTCGTTCGATCCGGCCGACTTCGGCACGCCGACAGGCCGCGAGGTGAACTGGAAGCTCAGCCCGATCGACCGGCTCGCGCCGCTGTTCGTCGACCAGGCCGGTCCCACGGGCGTCATGCAGGTCGAGGTGCACGCCCCGGCCGAGCTCGAGCAGCTGCGTCTCGGTCACGGTGACGCGCCCCGCGGCGAGCACTTCCGCCCCGAAGACCTGCCCAGCGCCATCGCCTGGTCGCAGGAGGCCGAGGCACCGCTGCTGCGCATCCCCGCCGATGTCGAGCTGACCGAGCCGGTCGTCGTCCGCCTGACCGGCACGGGCGGCCTCGCGCACGCCCACGTGGTCATCGAGGCGCAGCCGCACTCGCGCGGCACCGTCGTGCTGCGCCACGAGGGCACCGCCCAGCACACGCAGAACGTCGAGATCATCGTGCGCGACGGCGCCGACCTCACGGTCGTGTCGGTGCAGAACTGGGACGACGACGCGATCCACTCCTCGGCGCACCAGGCGCGCGTCGACCGCGACGCGAAGTTCACGCACATCGTCGTCAGCTTCGGCGGCGGCGTCGTGCGCGTGAACCCGTCGCTGGAGCTCTCGGGCGCCGGCGCCGAGGGGCGCATGTACGGCCTGTCCTTCTCGGACGCCGGCCAGCACCTCGAGTCGCAGGTGTACCTGCACCACAAGGGCCCGCACACCGTCGGCGACGTGCTCTACAAGGGAGCCCTCCAGGGCCAGGGCGCTCGGAGCGTCTGGATCGGCGACGTGCTCATCGGACCGGATGCCACGGGCACCGACTCGTACGAGGCCAACCGCAACCTCGTGCTCACCGACGGCGCGCGCGCCGACTCGATCCCGAACCTCGAGATCGAGACCGGTGACATCCAGGGCGCCGGCCACGCGAGCGCGACCGGTCGTTTCGACGACGAGCAGCTGTTCTACCTGCAGGCGCGCGGCATCGACGAGTACGAAGCCCGCCGTCTGGTGGTGCTCGGGTTCCTGAGCGAGATCGTGCAGCGCATCGGCATCCCGGAGCTCGAGACCGAGCTCACCGCGGCCATCGAGCGCGAATTGGCCGACGGAGCCGCGGCGTGAGCGCCGCGCGCGCCTGCGCCCTCAGCGACCTGACGCAAGACGAGGCGCACCGCGTCGAGCTCGACGGCGTCGCGATCGCCGTCGTGCTCGACGGCAACGGAGAAGTGCACGCGATCGGCGACGTCTGCACGCACGGCGACATCTCGCTGTCGGACGGCTTCGTCGAGGGCGAGACCCTCGAATGCTGGGCCCACGGCTCGGCGTTCTCGCTGCGCACCGGCCGCCCCCTCAACCTGCCGGCCTTCGAGCCGGTCCCCGTGTACGAGGTCGTGATCGACGGAGACGACGTGCTCATCGACACGTCCGTCACCAAGGCGACGGCCTGAGCCGCGCCCACGACCCGAGACTTACGTAAGGAACCCCATGTCTGTCCTCGAGATCCGCGACCTCCACGTGACGGTCGAGACGGAGAACGGTACGACCCCCATCCTCAACGGCGTGACGCTGACCATGCGCACCGGTGAGACCCACGCCATTATGGGGCCCAACGGCTCCGGCAAGTCGACCCTGGCGTACACGATCGCCGGTCACCCCAAGTACACGGTGACGAGCGGCTCCATCACGCTCGACGGCGAAGACGTGCTCGCGATGACCGTCGACGAGCGCGCGCGTGCCGGCCTCTTCCTCGCCATGCAGTACCCGGTCGAGATCCCCGGCGTCACGGTCACCAACTTCCTGCGCACGGCCAAGACGGCCATCGACGGCGAGGCGCCGGCGATCCGCACGTGGACCAAGGACGTCAAGCAGGCCATGGGCAACCTGCGCATGGACCCCAAGTTCGCCTCGCGCAACGTCAACGAGGGATTCTCGGGCGGCGAGAAGAAGCGCCACGAGATCCTGCAGCTCGAGCTCCTCAAGCCGAAGATCGCCGTGCTCGACGAGACCGACTCCGGCCTCGACGTCGACGCGCTGAAGATCGTCTCCGAGGGCGTGAACCGCGCCAAGGAGCAGACCGGTCTCGGCGTGCTGCTCATCACGCACTACACGCGCATCCTGCGCTATATCCGTCCCGATTTCGTGCACGTGGTCGTTCAGGGCCGCATCGTCGAAGAGGGTGGATCCGAACTCGCCGACCGTCTCGAGGAAGAGGGTTACGACCGTTTCCTCGAGGCCGGTACGCCGATCGACGCGTAGGATCGTTACATGACCGCAACGCTCGCTCCCGAGAAGTACGACGAGGTCACCGAGGCCTTGAAAGACGTCATGGACCCCGAACTGGGGATCAACGTCGTCGACCTGGGACTCATCTACGACCTCGCGTGGGACGACGAGAACGACGCGCTCGTCATCCACATGACCCTGACGTCGGCCGGCTGCCCGCTGACCGACGTGCTCGAAGAACAGACGGCGCAGTCGCTCGACAACGTCGTGGACCGTTTCCGCATCAACTGGGTGTGGATGCCGCCGTGGGGTCCCGAGCGGATCACCGACGACGGCCGCGACATGATGCGCGCCCTCGGCTTCGCGATCTGAGAATGCTCGACGAAACGCCCGCTCCGCTCCGGCGGGGTGGGCGTTTCGTGTGTCGCCGTCTGACGCCGACCCCCGCGTGGCGCGAGCGTGCTCGTTAGGCTTTCGGGATGAGCGTTCCCCCCTTGAAGGCCCTGCCGCTCGAGCTCCTCCGTCAGCGCAGCAGTACCAAGTGGCGCTCGTACGGCGACGACGTCATCCCCATGTTCGTCGCCGAGACCGACTTCGCCCTCGCCCCCGCGATCACCGCGGCGCTCACCCGCGCGGTCGAGATCGGCGACACCGGCTACACCCCGCCGCGTCCGGGCATCGACGTCGACTTCGCCGCGTACGCCGAGCGGCAGTGGGGGTGGCGACCCGATCCGGCGCGCATCCGGTGGACGGGTGACGTGATGATGGGCGTGGTCGAGGTGCTGCGCGCGGTCACCCGGCCGGGCGACCGTGTGATCGTCACGCCGCCGGTGTACCCGCCCTTCTACGACACCGTCGAAGAGGCCGGTACGGTCGTCGAGCGCGTGCCCCTCGTCGACGACGGCGAGCGGTGGTCGCTCGATCTCGACGGCATCGAGCGCGCCCTCGCCGCCGGCGCCCGCTCGGTGCTGCTGTGCAACCCGCACAATCCCACCGGCACCGTGCACACCCGTGCGTCGCTCGCGGCGCTCGCGCGCCTCGTGCACCGGTACGGCGCCACCGTGGTGAGCGATGAGATCCACGCCCCGTTGACGCACGCTCCGACGACCTTCACCCCCTTCTTGGATGCCGGCCCCGAGGCCGCCCTCGTCGGCTACACCGTCACGAGCGCGAGCAAGACCTACAACCTCGCGGGTCTGAAGTGCGCGGTCATCGTGACCGGCGACGAGTCGACCGCTGAGGTGGTGCGCGGGCTGCCCTGGGAGGTCGAGTGGCGCGCCGGATTGTTCGGGGTCATCGCCAACCGGGCGGCGTTCTCGGCCGAGAGCGACGAGTGGCTCGAGGGGTTGCTGGCCGCCCTCGACGAGAACCGGCACCTGCTCGCCGACCTGTTGGCCGAGCACCTGCCGCTCGCGCGGTACCGGCCGCCCGAGGCCGGCTTCCTGGCGTGGGTCGACGTCTCGGCCTACGGCTGGGGCGACAACCCGGCACCGTACCTCCGCCGCGAAGCGGGGGTGGCCCTGCACCACGGCCCGCTCTTCGGAGAGCAGGGCGTGGGGCACGTGCGCATCAACGTCGGGTGCGCGCCCGAGGTCTTGCGCGAGGCGATCGAACGCATCGGCGCGCTGGCTCGCCGCGCCTGACGCGGGTGGGGCGTCGCGTCGTTACTCCGCGCCTGACGCGGGTGGGCCGTCACGCCTGACGCGCGTGCATCGGTACTCCATGCGCGACGTGGGCGGGTCGTCGCGTCGGTACTCCGCGCCCGACGGGGGCGGGTCGTCGCGTCAGTACTCGGCGCGACCCGTGCGCCAGTAGCCCATGAACGCCACGGCGCGGCGGTCGACGCCGCGCTCGGTGACGAGGTGGCGGCGCAACGCCTTGATCGCCGATGCCTCACCCGCGAGCCAGGCGTACAGCGGGGCCTTCTTCAGCGCCGCCCCGCCCTTGGCCGTGCGGGGAACCTCCCAGAGCATGCCCTCGTCGATGTCGATCTCCTCGACCTCGTCGCCGTGGCCCTCGGGGGTGAGGGCGAAGGCCGCGTCGCGCGTCGCCGTGACCAGGTGCGCGTGGCGGTCGCCGCCCGCGCGGGCAGCGATCCGGAACGAGAAGCCCGGATGCTGCGGGAGATACGCGCAGTCCTCGGGCGTGGGCACTTCGAGCACGACCGTGCCGGTGGCATCCGGGGGCAGCTGCTCGAGGATGACGGCGATGGCGGGGGCTGCGGTCTCGTCGCCGGCGAGCAGGTACTCCCCGGTCTGCGCGGGCGGAACGAAGTCGACGCCGAAGCTCACGTCGGTGAGGGCGATGGTGGGGGCGAAGATGAGCACCTCGTCGCCGGGGCGCGCGTTCTCGATCCACGCCGACGCCGGTCCGAGCACCTCGTGCGCGACCATGTCGATGTCGACCTCACGGTCGCCGCGTCGCACCGCCCGCGTCGTGTAGGTGCGGAAGGGCAGGCGGCGCTCGTCGGGCAGGGCGCGCCAGTCGGTCCACCAGTCCGCGCCCGTGGGCATGGCATCCAGTCCCAGGTCGTCGGTGGGGAAGACCACCTTGATGCGCTGGTCGAAGCCGGGGTCGCCGTACTCGTGCAGGTCGTCGCCGGTGAAGGTGAACCGGCGGAAGCTGGGGGTGAGGTCGGTGATGCGGGCGACGCGGACGCGGAAGAACCGCGCGGTGTCAGGAGTGGAGGGCATCGAGGGTCTCCGGCGAGGCGTCGGGGGCGGGAACGCGGGCGCTCACGTGGTGGCGACCGCGGGGGAGGACGAGGGGCGTGCCCGAGACGGGGTCGGGGACGACGAGGGCATCGAGGCCGAAGACGTCGGCGATGAGCTCGGAGGTCATGACCGCGCTCGGGTCTCCGGCGGCGACGATGCGGCCGTCGCGCAGGGCCACCAGGTGGTCGGCGTAGCGCGCGGCCATGTTCATGTCGTGCAGCACCATCACGGTGGTGGTGCCGCGGTCGCGGTTCAGGTCGGTCAGCAGGTCGAGCACCTCGACCTGGTGGGCCACGTCGAGGAAGGTCGTCGGCTCGTCGAGGAGCAGGATGTCGGTCTCTTGCGCCAGAGCCATGGCGATCCACACCCGCTGGCGCTGGCCGCCCGACAACTCGTCGATGGAGCGGTCGGCCAGGTCGCTGATGCCGGTGGCCGCGAGAGCCTCGGCGACGACCTCGTAGTCGCGCGCGCTCCACCGCGCCAGAGCGCGCTGGTGGGGGTGGCGCCCCCGGCCGACGAGGTCGGCGACGGCGATGCCCTCGGGGGCGATCGGGCTCTGGGGAAGCAGACCCAGGATGCGGGCGATCTCTTTGGAGGGGCGCTCGTGCAGCGCCTTCCCATCGAGGACGACGCGCCCCGTCTTGGGGGGCAGCAGGCGCGCGAGGGCGCGCAGCAGCGTGGACTTGCCGCACCCGTTCGCACCGACGATGGCGGTGATCCGCCCGGCGGGGAGTTCGAGGTCGAGCTCGTCGATGATCGTGCGGTCGCCGTACGAGAGGGTGAGCTTCTCGGCCGAGAGCGTGCGGTGAGCAGTCACGAGAGGCCTCCCCGGTCGACGGGGATCGGCGGGATGGTGCTTCGGGTCGCGATCACAGCGAGCCTCCGGAACGGTTCGTTCTGATGAGCAGGTAGATGAGGTAGGGGGCACCGAGCACGCCGGTGATGACGCCGACGGGGTAGCGGTTGTCGAAGGCGAACTGGCCGACCAGGTCGGAGACCATCACGAGCAGGGCCCCGACGAGTCCCGCGGGCAGCAGCAGCGAACCGCCCGGGCCGATGAGTCGCGCGGCGATGGGGCCGGCCATGAAGGCCACGAAGGCGATGGGACCGCTCGCGGCGGTGGCGACGGCCAGCAGCACGACGGCGCCGACGATGAGCAGCAGACGCGTGCGTTCGACGCGTACGCCCAGCCCCGCCGCGGAGTCGTCGCCGAGGCGCAGCACGGCGAGACCGCGGGTGTTCGCGGCCATGAGCGGCACGATGACGACGACGGCGATCGCCAGGGGGAGCAGGCGCCCCCACGAGGCGTTGTTCAGGCTGCCGGTCAGCCACTGCATGGCGGTCTGCAGGTCCCAGTTGGCGGCGCGGGTGAGCATCCAGGTCGTGACGCTGTCGAGCATCGCGGCGACGCCGATCCCGATGAGCACGAGCCGGGTGCCCGTGAAGGCTCCCCGTCGCGAGAGCAGGTAGATCGCTCCCGCGGTGCCCAGGGCGCCGACGAGCGCGAAGGCCGAGACCGCGGCATCCGACAACGAGAAGCCGACGATGGCGACGACGGCGAAGGCGCTCGCGCCCGACGAGATGCCGATGATGTCGGGGGAGGCCAGGGGGTTTCGCAGCATGGTCTGGAACGTCACGCCCGCCATGCCGAAGGCGAGGCCCGCGAGAAGACCGAGGCTCGCGCGGGGGAGGCGCAGCTCGCCGATGGTGAAGGAGGCGCCGGGCACGGTCTGCCCGAGGAGCACCCGCACGACCTGGTCGGGCGTGTAGAAGGTGTTGCCCACCATCAGGATGATGACGAAGGCGGCGACCACGGCGGCGACCAGGATGCCGGTGACCGTGGTGCGTCGACGGGCGCGGCTGCGCCGGCCGCGCACGAGGGCGGCGACGTCGGGGGCGGCGGCTCCGGACGTGGCGGCGGCGGGCGTGGCGATCCGGGGCGTGAGGGGGGTACGCGCGGTGGTCCGGCGGTCGCGGGTGTCGGGGGCGCTCACAGCTCGCGTACTTTCTGCCGACGCACGATCCAGATGAAGAACGGCGCTCCGATGAGGGCGGTGAGGATGCCGACCTCGATCTCGGTCGGACGAGCGACGAGGCGCCCGATGACGTCGGCGCCGACGAGCAGCACCGCCCCGCCCAGGGCCGAGAAGGGGACGAGCCAGCGATGGTCGGTGCCGATCAGCAGTCGGCAGACGTGCGGCACGACCAGGCCCACGAAGGCGATCGGGCCGGCGACAGCGGTCGCCGCCCCCACGAGCACGACGGCGCCGGCCGAGGCGACCAGGCGGGTGCGCCCGACGTGCTCGCCGAGGCCCGTCGCGACGTCGTCGCCGAGCGCGAGGGAGTTCATACCGCGCGAGCACAGGACGCAGACGAGCGCGCCGGCGGCCAGCACGGGGATCACGACCTGCACGCGGTCCCACGTGGCGCCGCCGATACCGCCGATCTGCCAGAACCTGAACGTCTCGAGCAGATCCACCCGGGGGAGCAGGATCGCACTCGAGAGCGATCCGAACGCGGCCGTGGTCGCCGCTCCCGCGAGGGCGAGCTTGAGCGGGGTCGCGCCTCCGCGTCCGAGCGAGCCCACGGTGTAGACGAACACCGCGGCGACCGCCGAGCCCACGATCGCGAAACCCAGGTAGCCGAACGAGCTCGACAGGCCGAAGAAGGCGATGCCGGTGACGACCGCGAGCGAGGCTCCGGCGGACACACCGAGGATGCCGGGGTCGGCGAGCGGGTTGCGGGTCACGGCCTGCATCGTGAGACCGGCCATGGCCAGGGCCGCGCCGACGAGCAGGCCCAGGACGGTGCGCGGGATGCGCGTCGTCACCGCGGCTTCGCCGACCCCGGTCCCGCCGGTGAAGGCCGAGACGATCTCGGTGATCGACACGTCGCGCGTGCCGAAGGCGACGGATGCCACCGACACCACGACCACGCCCACCGTGAGCACCAGCAGCCAGAGGAGCCGTCGGCTCGCCGGGCGCCGCAGGGAAGCGGCATCCGGGAGCACGTCGACGACGGTGGAGCGGGAGGTCACGATGGGCGCGGTCCGGTGTGCGGGGTGGGGATCAGCCGACGGCGGCGGTGAGCAGGTCGAGGTACCGGCTGAAGCCCCAGCTGATCGACAGCGGCGAGGGGTTCGCCGAGGCCGCGAGGGGCGTGCCGTCTTCGAGGACCGCGATGTGGCCGGCGGCGATGGCGGGGATCTTCGACAGCAGCGGGTCGGCCTGCAGCTGCGCGACGGTCGAGCCGTCGGTGTTGCCGTAGGTGATCCACAGGCCCACGTCGCTGAACGTATCGGCCTCTTCGGCGCTGATCTCGCTGTAGAACGCGTCGATCTCAGCCGAGGTCTTGCTCACCTGTGCGGGCACGGGCATGCCGAGCTGGTGCAGGTAGCCCGCGCGCGGGTCGTGCGAGGTGTAGTAGGTGATCTTGCTCATGTTGGTCGGGTCGGTGAACGCGAACAACGGCGCGACGTCGGCGAGGGCGGGATGGGCGTCGAACGCCTCCTGCGACTCGGTCTTGATCTGGTCGATGAGGGCGTCGCCCTCGCTCTCGAGCCCGAGGGCCTTCGAGTTGAGCTGGATCATCTGGTCGAGCGTGGTTCCCCAGGCGGCGTCGGGGTAGGCGATGACGGGGGCGATCTTCGACAGGGTGTCGTAGTCCTCCTGCGTCAGGCCGGAGTACGCGGCGAGGATCACGTCGGGCTGCGTGTCGGCCACGGCCTCGAAGTCGATGCCGTCGGTCTCGTCGAAGAGCACGGGGGTCTCACCACCCAGCTCGGTCAGCTTGTCTTCGACCCAGGGGAGGATGCCGTCGCCGTCATCGTCGCCCCAGGTGGCCTTGGCCATGCCCACGGGCACGATGCCGAGGGCGAGGGGGACCTCCTGGTTCGACCACGCGACGGTGGCCACGCGCTCGGGCTTCTTCTCGATCACGGCCTGGCCGAGGGCGCTGTCGACCGTGACGGGGAACACGCTGTCGGACTCCTGCGCCGCCCCGCCTTCCGACGTTGCGGGCGACCCGGCGCAGCCGGCGAGAACGAGGGCGGAACCGGCGGCGAGAGCAGCCAGGGCGCGGAATCGGGACACAGAGAGCCTCCTGTGATCTAAGTAAGGACAGGCTTAGCTTATGTCCTCGATCGGGTGAGAACGCAAACCCGTGGGCCCGCTCCCGCGCCGATCGTCTCGACACCGAGGTATCGACGGCGACCACCCCGCGCGCGGATCGGGTGCGCGTCCACGACCGCCGGGACGGGGCTGTCGGGACGCTGTCGGAATGCGTGCAGGAAGCCGCCGTATACTGGGTGGCTGGCCTTCTGGGCCACCCACCCCCAACCCCGAAGAACGGACGTTCGCTGTGCTCGCCGTGCACGACCTCGAGATCCGCGTGGGTGCCCGCGTGCTCATGTCCGACGTGGCGTTCCGCGTCTCCGACGGCGACAAGATCGGCCTCGTCGGGCGCAACGGCGCGGGGAAGACGACCCTGACCAAGGTGCTCGCGGGCGACCTGCTCCCCGCGAACGGCGGCGTCGACCGCGTGGGCGAACTGGGCTACCTGCCGCAGGACCCCCGCTCGGGCGACCCCGAGATGCTGGCCCGCACGCGCATCCTCGACGCCCGCGGCCTCGGCTCACTGGCGCTCGGCATGCACGAGGCCTCGATGGCGATGGGCGACGACGACCCCGCCGTGGCCGCGAAGGCCATGAAGAAGTACGGCACCCTCACCGAGCAGTTCGAGGCGCAGGGCGGGTACGCGGCCGAAGCCGAGGCGGCATCCATCGCCCACAACCTCTCGCTTCCCGACCGCATCCTCGAGCAGCCGCTGAAGACCCTCTCGGGAGGACAGCGTCGCCGCATCGAGCTCGCGCGCATCCTGTTCTCGGACGCCCAGACGATGATCCTCGACGAGCCCACCAACCACCTCGACGCCGACAGCGTCGTGTGGCTGCGCGAGTTCCTCAAGGGGTACAAGGGCGGGCTCATCGTGATCTCGCACGACGTGGAGCTCGTCGGCGAGACGGTGAACCGCGTGTTCTACCTCGACGCGAACCGTCAGGTCATCGACGTCTACAACATGAACTGGAAGAACTACCTGCGCCAGCGGGTGGCCGACGAGGAGCGCCGCAAGAAGGAGCGCGTCAACGTCGAGAAGAAGGCCACTGCCCTGCAGCTGCAGGCGGCGCGCTTCGGCGCGAAGGCCTCGAAGGCCGCGGCCGCGCACCAGATGGTCGCCCGCGCCGAGAAGATGCTGTCGGGACTCGACGAGGTGCGCGCCGAAGAGCGCGTGGCGAAGCTCCGCTTCCCCAAGCCCGCGCCCTGCGGAAAGACCCCGCTCATGGCATCCGGACTGTCGAAGTCGTACGGCTCGCTCGAGATCTTCACCGACGTCGACCTCGCGATCGACCGCGGCTCCCGCGTGGTGATCCTGGGCTTGAACGGTGCGGGGAAGACGACGCTGCTGCGTATCCTCGCCGGCGTCGACCAGCCCGACACCGGTCAGCTCGAGCCCGGGCACGGCCTGAAGGTCGGCTACTACGCCCAGGAGCACGAGAACCTCGACGTGAATCGTTCGGTGCTCGAGAACATGATGTCGTCGGCGCCGCACATCACCGCCACCGAGGCCCGCAAGGTGCTGGGTTCGTTCCTGTTCGTCGGCGACGACGTGCTGAAGCCCGCCGGGGTGCTCTCGGGCGGCGAGAAGACCCGTCTGTCTCTCGCGACCCTCGTGGTGTCGTCGGCGAACATGCTGCTGCTCGACGAGCCCACGAACAACCTCGACCCGGCCTCGCGCGAAGAAATTCTCGGGGCGCTCTCGCACTACGAGGGTGCCGTCGTGCTCGTCTCGCACGACGAGGGGGCCGTCGAGGCGCTGAACCCCGAGCGCGTGCTGATCCTGCCCGACGGCGTCGAGGACATCTGGGGTCGCGACTACGCGGACCTGATCACGCTGGCCTGACGGCCGGCGCTGCGCGCGCGGCGCGGCTCATCCGCGCTGTTCATCCGTGCGAGAGATCGACCCGCTGGGCGTGGATCCGCGCCGCTGCGACGCGATCCTCGTCGGGCTCCACGCCGAACCCGGGCCCGCGGGGAATGGCGATGAACCCCTCGTCGTCGAGGACGAAGGGCGCGGTGATGTCCTCGCGGTAGAAGCGGTCGGATGCCGAGATGTCGCCGGGCAGAGTGAAGCCGGGAAGACCCCCCAACGCGGCGTTCGCCGCCCGCCCGATGCCCGTTTCGAGCATGCCGCCGCACCACACCGGCACCCCGTGGGCCCGGGCGACGTCGTGCACCCGCCGTGCTTCGACGTAGCCGCCGACGCGTCCCGGCTTGACGTTGATGATCGCCGAGGCGCCGAGCGCGATGGCATCCGCGGCCGTCTCCGCCGAGACGATCGACTCGTCGAGGCAGACGGGGGTCTGGAGCTGTCGGGCCAGGAGGGAGTGCTGGCGCAGATCCTCGTCGGCCAGGGGCTGCTCGATGAGCAGGAGGTCGAAGGCGTCGAGCCGCCGCAGGTGCGCCGCGTCGCCCAGCCGGTACGCGGTGTTCGCGTCGACCTGCAGGGGGATGTCGCCGAAGCGTTCGCGGACGGCCCGGACGGGCTCGACGTCCCACCCGGGCTCGATCTTCAGCTTGACGCGTCGGTACCCCTCGGCGAGATACCCGCCGACCACGTCGAGCAGCATCGGCACGGAATCCTGGATGCCGACCGACACCCCGGATGCCACCCGGGTCGCGGTCACGCCGAGCCACGACGCGAACGAGCGGTCGCTCGCGCGCAGCTGTGCGTCGAGCACCGCCATCTCGACCGCGGCCTTGGCCATGCGGTGGCCCCGGATGGGCGCGAGGAGGTCGCCGACGTTCTCGGCGGTGACCTCGATGCCGCTCGTCTGCGCTGACCGCAGGGCCGGCGCGATCTCGCTCGCGATGATCTGACGCGCCCCGTCGAGGAACTCGGACGAGTAGACGGGACGGGGGAGAGCCACGCACTCGCCCCACCCGATCACGGTGCGCGCGCCGACCGCCGCTTCGACGCGGACGAGCATCGGCGTGCGATCGGTCTGCACGCCGAACGAGGTGCGGAAGGGACTCACCAGGGGGAGACGGAGGGTCAGGAGGTCGAGCGACAACAGGTGCACGGTCATGCCTTTCGGAGGAGATAGCCGCGGTCGCGGAGGAAGCCGTCGATGTGCCAGCCCTCGGCGAGCGCCGTGGTGAGAACGGTGCGCACGGCGAGCCGCCACCGGTGGGCGCGTCGCGGGTCGACGGAGCGCAGACGTTCGATGTCGGCGGGGATCACGACCACTCCGTATCCCCGGGCGGGCAGGGGGACGACGACGGGAGAGCCGTCGCGTTCCGACAGCACGTTCGGCACCGGTCCCGGAGGCGAAGACACCGCTGCGGGGTGGGAGAGCTCCCACGTCACGTGCAGGCGATCGCTGGGCTCGCCGCGGTTGAGGGTGTCCTGCATGGGCCCGTAGAGATCGGGCAGGTACGCCACGCCGCGCGCACCCAGACGGGTCAGGTTGAAGTGGGCGTTGCGGCGCACCAGGGGATCGAAGGTCCATGTGATCGTCCGGATGCCCCGGTGCAGAGCCCAGGCGCGCTGCTGGAGCTTGAGCGTGAGGCCGATCCCGCGTCCCGAGGTACCCGGCCGCGTCGCCGCGACGTGCGAGTGCAGCGCGGTCGGATCGTCGGCGTGCACGAACCCCGCGCAGACGCCCGCGACGCCCTCGTCGTCCTCGGCGAGCGCGACGTGGTTGCCGGTCTGGGCGAGGGCGACGAGGAGTCCGGTGCTGGCGATGCGGTTGTCGGGTCCCCAGACGTCGCCGATGAGCTGCATCGCGGCGCGGGCCCCCTCGGCATCCGTCACCGCTCGCACGCGAACGCCGGAGCGAGTGGACGCCTCGCCCCAGGCCCGATCGGCAGCGGCGAGGCCGGGGAGCGTCGAGGGGGCACTCACAGGACGCTCTCGATGAACGCGCGGGTGCGTTCGTGACGCGGCGCGCCGATCACCTCGTCGGGGGTGCCGGCTTCGACCACGACCCCCGCATCCATGAACACCACCGTGTCGGCGACCTCGCGGGCGAATCCGATCTCGTGGGTCACCACGATCATCGTCATCCCGTCGCGTGCGAGGTCGCGCATCACGCCGAGGACGTCGCCGACCAGCTCGGGATCGAGCGCCGAGGTCGGCTCGTCGAACAGCATGAGCTGCGGGCGCATGGCGAGGGCCCGCGCGATCGCCACGCGCTGCTGCTGACCGCCCGAGAGCTGCGCCGGGTAGTGGTCGGCGTGATCGGCCAAACCCACGCGGTCGAGGAGTTCGCGCGCGTCGACCAGGGCGTCGGCACGGCGTCGGCCGGCCACCCGCATCGGTGCCTCGATGATGTTCTCCCGCGCCGTCAGGTGGGGGAACAGGTGGAAGCGCTGGAACACCATTCCGATGCTCCGGCGTTGCACCGCCACTTCGCGCGGACGCATCTCGCGCAGTCCGCCGCGGTGCTCGCGGTAGCCGATCAGTTCGCCGTCGACGAGGATGCGCCCGCCGTCGATGGATTCGAGGTGGTTGATGCAGCGGAGGAACGTCGATTTGCCCGAGCCGGACGGACCGAGCAGGCACGCGACGCTTCCCTGGTCGACGCGCAGGTCGATGCCGTCGAGCACGCGGTGCGTGCCGAAGCTCTTGCGCACCTGTCGTGCGTCGACGAGGGTCCGGGTGGGGGAGGGAGTGGTGGTCACGGGGTCGTCTCCTTTCGTCGGCGCAGGCGCGCGATCACCCGGTCGGCGAGGTCGAAGGCCCGCTGGCGCGGGGTGGGCGGCAGGATCCTGCCGATCCCTCGGCCGTAACGGCGCTCCAGGTAGTACTGGGGGATGGACAGGATCGAGGTCAGGATGAGGTACCACACCGCCACGACCACGAGCAGTTCCACCTGCCGGAGGTTCTGGGCCGAGATGTCGGTCGCGCGGGTGTACAGCTCCTGCACGGCGATGAGCTCGAGCAGGGCGCTGTTCTTGAGCATCGAGATGGTCTCGTTGCCCATCGGCGGGATGATGACGCGCATCGCCTGCGGGAGCACGATGCGCCGCATGGTGGCCGCCTCGCTCATTCCGAGCGACAGCGCCGCCTCGCGGTTGCCGCGATCGACCGACAGCAGGCCGGCGCGGACGATCTCCGAGGCGTAGGCGGCCTCGTTGAGTCCCAGGGCGAGCACGCCGGCGATGAAGGGGGTGATGACCGTGCTCGTGGGCGCGGTGAAGATCACCACGTCGGTGAACGGGATGCCGAGGGTGATGTCCTGGAAGAGGAGTCCGAGGTAGCCCCAGAACACGATCTGCACCAGCAGCGGCGTGCCGCGGAAGAACCAGGTGTACAGCCAGGAGAACGTGCGCAGCACGGGGTTGGCCGACTGGCGCATCACCGCGAGCACGACCGCCAACGACACGGCCAGCAGCATCGAGCAGGCGGTGAGGACGATGGTGGTGACGACGCCCTCGAGGATCGGCGTCGCGAAGAGGTACTTCTCGATGACGTCGTGCTCGATGTTGTCGTTGCCCCAGACCGAGACGGCGAAGGCGACGAACAGCAGGGCGACGGCCGTCGCCGCGACCCAGCGCAGCGGATGCCGCACGGGGGTCGCGACGACGTCGTCGTTCGTCGAAAGGGTGGTCGTCACTGCAGGGTGCCGTTGACGGTGGCGGCGGGGACGGCGTAGTCGCCGAGGTCGTACTTCTGCAGCAGCGTCGTGTACGTCCCGTCGTCGATGACCGCCTGCAGAGCGGCCTCGAGGGCGGAGGTGAGCGCGGAGTTCTCTTTCAGGACCCCGATGCCGGTGAACACGACACCGTAGCCGGCGGGGTTCGCCGGGTCGTGGACGACCTCGAAGTCGTCGCCGTCGCCGCTGGTCTGCGCGGCGTACGCGGCAGGAGCGGCATCGAAGACGTCGGCGACGGCCTGGCCGGACTTCACGGCGAGGATGGCGTCGTTCTCGGTCGGCAGCTCGATCGAGGTGATGGCGCCGCTGGCGCATTTCGCCGATTCGGCGGCGACGAAATCGGCCTGGGTGGTGCCCTTGGCCACGGCGACGCTCTTTCCGCAGAGGTCGCTCATCGAGGTGATCCCGGCGGGGTTGCCCTTCTCGACCATGATCGCGAGGCCTGCTTCGAAGTAGTCGACGAAGTCGAGCACCTCCCGGCGCTTGGCGGTGTCGTTCATGCCGAACATGATGATGTCGTGCTTCTGGGACTGCAGTGACGGAATGATGCTGGTGAAGTCCTGAACCTCGAAGGTGAAGGGCACGCCGAGCTGGGCGGACATCGCCTGCCCGAGGTCGTAGTCGAAGCCTCCCCACTCGCCGGTGTCCGAGCGCGTCACCATGGGGGCGTAGATGCCGCTCGCGACATTGATGCCGTCGCTGAATTCGGCGGGGACCAGGGATGCCAGCGGCGCGGCGCTCATGCCGGGCGTGGGGGCGGCCGTATTCGGGGCGGCGCACCCTGCCAGGGTCAGCAGGAGTACGGCGCCGACGGCCACGGAGCCGGCGATCGGGGAGGCGGTGCGGAAGGAAGCCACGGGGGTTCTCGCTCTCGTTCTACGGGTGGGGCAGGACACCTCTCACGCTAAAGAGTGGGCGTGCGGGGCGGTGTGTCGGATCGGCCTAAGATCACGGCATGCCGTTAGCCGATCGACTCATTCCCGACGGCGAGGAGTCATCGACCCTCGACACCCTTCTCGCTCGCGTGGGACCAGCGATGCTGCACCCCCTCGGCGAGGGGCACGGCAGCGGGGCGGGCGGTGCGGCGGTCGTCGCGCGAATCGTGCTGCACGATCCGAGCGACCCGCTTCCCGACGTCGCCCAAGCGCTGCTCCTGGTGCCCGCCGCGCGGGTGGACGACGATCTCGAGGCGTTGCTCGCCCACGCCGCGGAGCGGGGCTGCCCGGGCGTGGCGGTCAAGGTGCGTGGGCTCGACGTGGAGGCCGCCGTCGAGAGGGCCGCTCGCCACGGGGTGGTCCTTCTCGCCGTCGATGACGCCGCCGCCTGGCAGCATGTGGTGTCGGTGCTCGAATCCGCGTTGGGATCCAGCGCCGTCGACGGCACGCGGTCGGCGCCGGACACCTTGTTCGCGCTCGCCAACGCGGCGGCCGCCGGCATCGGCGGTGCCGTCGCGATCGAGGATCTCGATCGCAGCGTGGTCGCCTACTCCGTGATCGAGGGGCACCTCCTCGACCGGCTCCGCGAGGAGGGCATCCTGGGTCGCCGGGTGCCGGATGTCGCCCACAACATCGAGCGGTACCGCGCCCTGTTCGCCGCTGCGGGCGTGGTGCACTTCCCCGAGGTCGACGACGCGTTGGCTCGCACAGCCCTGGCCGTCACGGCAGGGACGCGCGCGCTCGGGTCGATCTGGGTGATCGATCCCCCCGGTGGGGTGAGCGAGGCGGGTGAGCGCACCCTCCGCGAGGCGGCGAGCCTGGCGGCGCTGCACATGCTGCGGCGTCGCACCAACGACGAGGTGAGGCTCCATCTGCGTGCCGATGTCGTGGGCGGCGCTCTGGAGGGCCGGTGGAGCGATCGCGAGACGCAGCGCCGCCTGGCACTCTCGCCCGGGGCTCGCCCGGGGTTGGTGGGCTTCGCCGCCTCGCGCGTCGGCGCCGAGTGGCTGACGATCCTGCCGTATCTCTCGCACGCACTCTCACGCTTCGTGGCCACGTTCCGCCCCGACGCAGGCCTCGTGGACACTCCGTCGGCGGTGTACGTGCTCGTGCCCGACGGCGGGGAGAAGGCCGCCCTGCGCCTCGCTCAGCAGGGCGTCGCGGCCTTGGCTCGCAGCTTCCGCGATCAGGTGCGCGCGGGGGTCGCCGGGGCGATCGACGGTGTCGCCGACCTGGTCGCCGCTCGCCGTGAGATCGACGAGATCCTGAGAGAACTGTCGTCCGACCCGGAGCTCCCGCGCGTGGGGCGCCTCGACGACGTCCGGGAGCGGGTGCTCCTGCAGCGCGTGCGCGACGAATTCGCCGCGGATGCGCGGCTGCTGTCTCCCGGCATCCTCGCTCTGCTCGACAACGACGAACAGCAGGGCACCGACTACCGGCGCACGCTGCTGGTGTGGTTCGAGGAGCACGGTGACGTGCGCGCCGCGGCCGCGCGACTGGGGGTGCATCCCAACACGCTCCGGTACCGCGTGCGCCGCGCCGCGGAGCAGTTCGCCCTCCCCCTCGAGGATCCGGCCTCGCGGCTGGCCCTCTGGCTACAGCTTCGGACGTTCGAGCTGCAGAAGTAGACCGCGCCTCTGCACCGCACGTGCCGGCGCGCGGCACGATCGAGGTCGCTGCCTCACCGCGCGTCGAGCAGGGCGTCCTCGTCGTCGGCATCGCGGTCGCGGGGGAGCTTGCGCGAGCGGTGCAGGGCGACCGGGTCGACGCGGCGGCGGCCCTCGCCGGCGCGCACGGGCGCGGCGGCGGGAACGACGTCGTCATCGTCGTCTTCGGCATCCTCTCGGCGCAGGCGCCGTTCGCTCACGATCACGTAGGTGATGAACCCGAAGCCCATGAGGGCGAAGAGGATCCACTGGATCGCGTACGACAGGTAGGGGCCGGGATCGTTGCTCGGGGGGTCGACCGTCAGCGGCGCGGTGGCCGGGGCGGGGGTCTCGGACATCAGCAGTCCGTACGCGCCGGGCTCGAGGGGGCCTGTCTGCTCGGCGACCAGGCCGAGGTTGATGGTGGGAACCTGGCCGGCTTCCGCGGTGCGGCCCGACGTGGGGGCGGCCTCGCCGGGGCGGAGGCGGACCTCGACGGTCACCTCACCGGACGGCGGGTCGGGGATGTCGTCGGGGAGCGACTGGCTGTTGCCGGGCGGGAGCCATCCGCGGTCGACGAGCAGCGTGCGTCCGTCGTCGAGGCGGAAGGGCACGAGCTGCTCGTAGGCGGCGGAGCCGCCGTGGGCGCGGTTGCGCACGAGGAGCTCTTCGTCGGCGAGGTACCGCCCCTCGAGGCGTACGGGCCGCCACTCGTCGGAGGGGGTGAGTTCCGCGCCGGGCGCGAGCAGATCGCCCAGGGCGACCGGGGCGGCGTCGTAGTTGTTCGCCACGAGCTCGAGCTGTTCGCTGCGCTCGGCGTTGCGCGAGAACTGCCAGTTCGACAGGAAGGCGCATGCGATCGCGAACAGGATCGCCACGCCGACGTACATGGCCCAGCGCGCGGCTGCGGGGGTCTCGCGGGCGCTCACGCCGCACCGTCCCTCTGCCGCGTCTCGCGCGCGCTCACCTGCAAGCTTTCGGCCACGCCTTCCAGCGTACGTCGATCGGCGGCGTGCGCGAGTTCATCGCGCGTCTTGAGCGAGGGCGGCGACGTCGACGGGAAAGTCCCGGGCGTGGAGGAACTCGCGGAGGTAGCCCACGTGGGCGTCGCAGGCGACCCAGGTCTTCCTGCGGTCGGCGGCATGGATGCGGGGATTGCGCCAGCCGATGACCCAGACGGCGGTGTCACGGCATCCGGCCCGCGAGCACTCGGCGGCGGCCTCGGTCACGACCGGTCGTCGCGCGGCGGGGCGAGACGCGGGCTCTCGGCGATGCGGATGACGAGCGGCTCGTCGGCGGCGGGAGCCGGCGTCGGCGCAGCCGCCCGCGGTGCGTCGATGGCGCGTTCGGGGTTGATCGCGGTGGTCGGTGCGGCATCCTGGCCGACGTTCGCCACGATGACGGCGAGGTAGGGCAGGAAGATCGCCCCCGCGGCGAACACGAAGGTGTACCAACCGTAGGGAGTGATGACGGCCATCGCGATGAAGCACGCGATGCGGATCCCCATCATCACCATGTACTTGGTGAAACGGGAGTCGGCGTCGTCCCGGGGTGCCTTCGGGAGCGACGTCGCGGATTGCGCACGGGACGGTGTCTTCACAGTGAGACCACAGTACGCCCGTCGCGACGGCACGGGGTGAGGGGATGCCACGTCTGTTCGACGTCGTGACAAGCGCGTCGCCGCCCTCCCCGTGCCGTCGGCGCGAGGCGCTGCGGTCTCAGGAGTACCGCGACCCGGGTGCGCTCGCGAGCGCTCCGATGAAGATCGCGAACGCGATGATGGCCAGCACGCCGAGGGCGAGCGTGGCGTAACCGATGATCACGCCGGCCAGGGCGAGGCCGCGGCCCTTCTCTCCCCGGGACTTGATCTGCGAGAGCGAGATGTGCCCCATCACCACCCCGGCGATCTGGCCGATGACCGGCAGCACGAACACCCCGGCCAACGACGCGATGAACGAGACGATCGCGAGGGTGTTGGTGCGCGCTGCGGCGTAGCCGTAGCCGTAGGCGGGCGCACCGTAGGCCGCGGTCGCCTGGTCGTACGCGGGTGCACCGGAGGGGGAGTCGTACGCCGGGGCTCCGTACGCGGGGGCGCCGTAGGCCGGTGCGCCGGAGGTGGATGCCGCGTCGCCCGCCACGTCGTAGGGCGGGGTGGCGGGAGCACCGTACGCCGGGGCGGCGGGGGCGGACCCGTACGGCGCCTCGGGAGCGGCACCGGGGGCCGGAGCCGGGGCTGCCGGGGCCTCGGGAGCCGTACCGGATGCCGACGGGGCACCGTCGCTCGAGACGGCGTCGCCGCCGTCGAACGGGCTCGCGCCGGGCGAGGGGTCGCCCGTCGGGGGAGCGTACGGCGACACCGGCACGCCGGAGGCGTCGGCGCTGGCGTCGGACGAACCGGCGGGCTGGTTCGGGTCGGTCGTGCGGTCGTCGCTCACGGGGTCCCTTTCATCGTGCGTCGCTCCAGAGTTCCAGCGCCGCTCGGGCCGTGTCAAACCTCCGGGGCTCGCGGGAGGCGGGCGGCGGTGCGGTGGGGGCGCGCGGACGGGTGGCATCGGGTTCCCCCGCGCCCGTCGTCGTGGGTGCCGTGCTCCGAGCCGGTGCCCGTGCTCCGCGGCCGCGCTTCGAGCCCGAGCCCCGAGCCCGCGCTCCACGGCTCGGACGTCAGCCTCGGTAGGCTGAGTCGGTTCCGTCCCTCGCAAGCGCAGGAGTCTCACCCATGTCTCAGGACCGCGTCGTCGTCGTCACCGGTGGAAACCGGGGCATCGGTCGTGCCATCGCCGAGCGGTTCGTCGCGGAGGGGTGGCGCGTCGCCGTCACCGCCCGCTCGGGCGAGGGCCCCGAGGGCACTCTCACGGTGCGCGCCGACGTCACCGACGCCGCCGCCGTGGACGCCGCCTTCTCGCGGGTGGAGGCCGAGCTCGGACCGATCGCCGTGGTCGTGGCCAACGCCGGCGTCACCAAGGACACTCTGCTGCTGCGCATGACCGAAGACGACTTCGACAGCGTCGTCAACACGAACCTCGGGGGAGCGTTCCGCGTGGTCAAGCGTGCCTCGAAGGGCATGCTGAAGGCACGGTGGGGCCGCGTCATCCTCATCTCCAGCGTCGTCGGACTGTACGGTTCGGCCGGTCAGATCAACTACGCGGCGTCGAAGAGCGCCCTCGTCGGTTTCGCCCGCTCACTCACGCGCGAGCTCGGGGGGCGCGGGATCACCGCGAACGTCGTCGCTCCGGGCTTCATCGAGACAGACATGACGGCCGAGCTTCCGGCCGACACGCAGGCCGACTACAAGAAGAGCATCCCCGCGGGGCGCTTCGCCTCTCCCGACGAGGTCGCCGGTGTCGTCACCTGGCTCGCCGGCGATGACGCCGCCTACATCTCGGGCGCCGTGATCCCGGTCGACGGCGGCCTCGGCATGGGGCACTGACGAGACAGGACCCCCGTCGCGCGACGATCGACCCCGTCCCGAGTTGGTATCGGCCGGCCCCTCAGCGGATCGCCGCGTCGATCGCGCTCGCCAGCGCATGCGGCTGAGCGAACTGCGGCCAGTGACCGCCGGGCAACTCGACGATCTCGAGGTCGTCGATCGCGTTCATCTCGGCTGCCCACGGAGGTGACCCGGCGAGCGTCGCGCGCAGGTCATCGGCCGACAGGGTGCACGTCACGACGGTGACCGGGATGCCGTGACGGCGATCGTCGTGGAGCGAGATCGGGTCGGTGGGGATACGTGCCGGAACGGAAAGCATCTCGTCGTCGGCTCGCCGGCGCGCGTCGACGTCGAGGTCGGCGACCTCGACCTCGTCGAACGAGGCCCAGCCGGGGAAGGGCACGACGCCGTCGACGACTGCGAACTCCCAGATCCCCGCGCCGTCGGTGGGAGCGAACGTGTCGACGAGGATGACGCGTGCGACGCGCTCGGGGCGTGCGTCGGCCGCACCCCAGACGACGTTGCCTCCTCCGGAGTGCCCGACGAGGACGACCGGCTCGTCGCCCTGATCGATCACGCGGGTGACGTCGGCGATCCAGTCGGCGATACCGAGGTGCGCGGAACCGCTCGCGCCGATGCCCACGCCCGGCAGGGTGAGAGCTCGCGGACGGTGACCGGAGCGGGTGAGGTGGTCGGCGACCGTGTCCCAGGACGACGCGGTGAGCCAGAGCCCGGGAACGAGGACGATCTCCATGCCTCGAGGGTAGGACGGCCCACCGACATCGGCCAGGGGCGACCGGACGCGGGGCGCGGTGAGCCGGAGCCCGGTGCCGTCGAGGGGCTCGCTCACCTCGTCGATCGCCCGCAGGCGGGATCACGCGGGCGGGTGTGAGCCCCGTTGCGTCAGCGCGGCAGCAGCGCGATGACCTGGGCCAGGTCGACGTCGCCGATCACGAGGTCGGCGCGCTCGCGCACGGCGGGCTTGGCGTTGAACGCCAGACCCAGGCCCGCGGTCGCCATCATCTCGAGGTCGTTCGCGCCGTCGCCGATCGCGAAGGTGAGCGAGAGGGGCACGTCGTGTTCCGCCGCCCAGGCGCGCAGCGTCTCGGCCTTCGCCGTGGCATCCACGATCGCGCCGTCGACCTCGCCGGTGAGCGCGCCGTCGGCGGTGACGAGCCGGTTGGCGCGCCAGACGTCGACTCCCAGGTCGGGGGCGACGGTGTCGAGCACCTCGTGGAACCCGCCCGACACGACGCCGACGACCCCACCGCGCTCGTGCACGGCGGCGATGAGTTCGCGCACGCCGGGCGTGGGTTCGATGCGGGCGATCGCCCGGGCGAAGGCCTCGGTCGGCACGCCCGTGAGGGCGGTGACCCGCGAGCGCAGGCTCGTGGCGAAGTCGACCTCGCCGCGCATCGCGGCCTCGGTCGCCGCGGCCACCTCGGCGCCTCGGCCGGCTTCGTCGGCGAGGAGTTCGATGACCTCGTTGCGGATCAGGGTGGAGTCGGCATCGAGCACGACGAGGAATCGGGCGGGCGCAGGCACGCGCTCGACCCTAGCGGGTCGGACCGCGGGTCCCGCGTCGCGCGGCGTCACGCGCGGTGCCGTCACCGGCATCGCCGCGTAGGCTTTCGCGGTACCCCGAACCCCTCAGAAGGGACCCTCCATGGCCGATGTCGAGAGCTTCACCCTGGATCACACCGCCGTGCTGGCGCCCTACGTGCGCCTGATCGGCACCGAGTCGGGCCCGCGCGGCGACGTCATCTCCAACTTCGACCTGCGCCTCGTGCAGCCGAACGAGCAGGAGATCCCCACGGCGGGGCTCCACACGATCGAGCACCTGCTCGCGAGCCTCGTGCGCGACCGCATCGAGGGTCTCATCGACATCTCGCCGTTCGGATGCCGCACCGGCTTCCACGTCATCATGTGGGGCGAGCCGGCGGTCGCCGACCTCGTCGAGGCCATCACGGGCTCGCTGCGCGCGATCGCCGAAGACGTGCAGTGGGATGACGTGCCCGGCACCGACGCGTTCAGCTGTGGCAACTACCGCGACCACAGTCTGCACAGCGCCCGCGAGTGGTCAAGGGTCGTGCTCGACAAGGGCATCAGCCGCGACGCGTTCGCGCGCGTGGGCGTCTGAGCGTCGCCCCATAGGAACGCGGAAGGGGCGGTGACCATCGCGGTCACCGCCCCTTCCGGCATCCAGGATCCCGGCATCCGGGTCTGGATCACGCTCACGCGTGGACGTGCACGTCCTTGCCGACGACGGTGATGCCCGTCTCGGTGACGGTGAAGCCGCGGGCCAGGTCGCGTTCGCGGTCGACGCCGATGGTGGCGCCGGGTTCGAGCACGACGTTCTTGTCGAGGATCGCGCGGTGGATGCGGGCTCCCGCGCCGACCTGCACGCTGTCGAAGAGCACCGAGTCGGTGATGGTCGAGCCGCCACCCGCGAGGGCCCAGGGGCCGACGACGCTGCGCTCGAGGTGGGTGCCCGAGAGCACCGAACCGAGCGAGACGATCGAGTCGATCGCGTTGCCGATGCGTCCGACCGAGTCGCGCACGAACTTCGCCGGCGGGGCGTTGAACGTCTGCGAGTAGATCGGCCAGTCGGTGTTGTACAGGTTGAAGATCGGCAGGGTCGAGATCAGGTCCATGTGGGCGTCGTAGAACGACTCGATCGTGCCCACGTCGCGCCAGTACGAGCGGTCGCGCGGCGTGGAGCCCGGAACGTCGTTGCGCTGGAAGTCGTAGACGGCCGCTTCGCCGCGGTCGACGAACCAGGGCACGATGTCGCCGCCCATGTCGTGCGCCGAGGTCGGCAGCTCACCGTCGTGCGTGACGGCTTCGACCAGCGCATCGGCGTCGAAGATGTAGT
This sequence comes from Microbacterium sp. Leaf179, assembly GCF_001423785.1. Taxonomy (NCBI): domain Bacteria; kingdom Bacillati; phylum Actinomycetota; class Actinomycetes; order Micrococcales; family Microbacteriaceae; genus Microbacterium; species Microbacterium sp. Leaf179. Next base: position 61,472 of record NZ_LMPH01000004.1, read on the forward strand.
TGCCCATCGACGCGAGCACCTCGTGCGGGGCGTCGGCGAGACCCGTGGGGTTCTGCGGCTTCTCGAGGAACGCGCGGATCTTCGTGGGGTCGGTCGGGTCGGTGTCGATCACGCCGAACTGGTTCGCGAGCCCGATGGGCTGACGGATGCCGGCCACCGTGGCGCGCGCGTCGGAGGCGATGTGGGCGTCGAGCATCTGCTTGAAGTCCATGCGGTACACGTGGTCGGCACCGATGACCGCCACGATGTCGGGCTTCTCATCGCGGATGAGGTTCATCGACTGCAGGATCGCGTCGGCCGAACCCGAGAACCATCGCTTGCCGAGACGCTGCTGCGCCGGCACCGACGCCACGTAGGCGTTCAGCATCGGCGACATGCGCCAGGTTTGCGAGATGTGGCGGTCGAGGCTGTGCGATTTGTACTGCGTGAGCACGACCAGCTGACGCAACCCCGAGTTGATGAGGTTGGAGATGGCGAAGTCGATCAGGCGGTACTGGCCACCGAACGGCACGGCGGGTTTCGCGCGGTCGGCCGTGAGGGGCATGAGACGCTTTCCCTCGCCGCCGGCGAGGATGATTCCGAAGACCTTCGGCGCTGCAGGCATGGCACCACACTAGGGGTCGAAAACTCCCGCGACTACACGCGGCGCGTCGCTTGACGGGTGTACTACCGTTCGTGTCATGCGCGTCGACATCGTGACCAAGGAATACCCGCCGGAGATCTACGGCGGTGCGGGTGTCCACGCCACCGAACTGGTGCGCGCGCTGCGTGCCGAGGGCACCGAGGTGCAGGTCCGCGCGTTCGGTGCGGCGCGCGACGAGAACGACACGACGTCGTACGGCGTCCCGGCGGAGCTCTCCTCCGCGAACGGGGCGATCCAGACGCTCGGCACCGACCTCGAGATCGTCTCCGACATCGCCGGCGCCGACGTCGTGCACTCGCACACCTGGTACGCGAACTTCGCCGGACACCTCGCGTCGCTGCTGCACGGCATCCCGCACATCGTCACCGCGCACAGCCTCGAGCCGCTGCGCCCGTGGAAGGCCGAGCAGCTCGGCGGCGGCTACGCCGTGTCGAGCTACATCGAGAAGACCGCGTACGAGGGAGCCGCCGCGGTCGTCGCGGTGAGTTCGGGTATGCGCGACGACATCCTGCGCAGCTACCCCGCTCTCGACCCCGCCAAGGTGCGCGTGATCTACAACGGCATCGACACCGAGTCGTGGCATCCGGTGTCGGACGACGCGTTCCTGTCGTCGGTCGGCATCGACCCCGCGCGGCCCTCGGTCGTGTTCGTCGGACGCATCACCCGTCAGAAGGGGCTGCCCTACCTGCTGCGCGCTGCGGAGCAGCTGCCCCCCGAGGTGCAGCTGGTGCTGTGCGCGGGGGCGCCCGACACCCCGCAGATCATGGCCGAGGTGCAGGAGCTCGTGCGCGGACTGCAGGCCACGCGCGACGGCGTCGTCTGGATCGACCGACTTCTGCCGCGGGGCGAGCTGTGCGCGATCCTCACCTCGGCGACGACGTTCGTGTGCCCCTCGGTCTACGAGCCGCTGGGCATCGTGAACCTCGAGGCCATGGCGTGCGGTGCCGCGGTCGTCGGCACGGCCACCGGGGGGATCCCCGAGGTCGTCGTCGACGGCGTCACCGGCCGTCTCGTGCCCATCGAGCAGGTGCAGGACGGCACGGGCACGCCCGTCGACCCCGAGCGCTTCGTCGACGACCTGGCCCGCGTGCTCACCGAGGTGGTGACGGATGCCGAGACCGCCCGCGCCTACGGACAGGCCGGTCGCCAGCGCGCCATCGACGACTTCAGCTGGGCGGCGATCGCCGAGACCACGGCGGCGCTGTACGCGGAGGTGGCGGGGAAGTAGCGGATCGGCGCCGTCGGGTGCGCGCGGTACGCCGAGGTCGCGGGCCTCGCGGTGCCGTGGCGCCTCGCCGCGCGGGCCGCGTCGCACCCGGCCCGGCGGGTCGGGGCCAGTAGGCTAGCCCCATGCCGCAGGTGCTCGAATTCTCCGATGTCGTCGTCCGCCGCAACGGTCGGGACATCGTGTCCCACCTCGACTGGACGGTCTCGGATGACGAGCGCTGGGTCGTCCTCGGACCGAACGGCGCCGGCAAGACCACGGTGCTGCAGCTCGCCGACACGCTCCTGCATCCCACCTCGGGCTCCGTCACGATTCTCGGCGAGCAGCTCGGGCGCACCGACGTGTTCGAGTTGCGTCCGCGCATCGGTTTCGCCTCGTCGGCGATGGCCCGCCGCGTTCCGCCCGAGGAGAGCGTGCTCGACGTGGTGCTCACCGCCGCGTTCTCGGTCGTGGGGCGCTGGCGCGAGGACTACGACGACATCGACGAGCGACGCGCGCTGCGGGTGCTCGCCGAGTGGAAGCTCGACCACCTCGCCGACCGCACGTTCGGCACGCTCAGCGACGGCGAGCAGAAGCGCGTGCAGATCGCCCGCGCCGTCATGACCGACCCCGAACTGCTGCTGCTCGACGAGCCCACGGCCAGCCTCGACCTCGGCGCGCGCGAGGAACTGCTCGCGCTGCTGTCGGGATACGCGCAGGCGCCCACGACGCCCGCCATGGTGATGGTGACGCATCACGTCGAGGAAATCCCCGTCGGATTCACGCACGTGCTGCTGTTGCGCGACGGCGAGGTCGTGGCATCCGGACCCCTCGACGAGGCCCTCACCGCCGAGAACCTCTCGTCGACGTTCGGGCTCAACATCACGCTGACGCACGAAGCCGGCCGCTACGCGGCGCGCGCGGTCTGAGCGCGACCGGCGTTCGCGCGCGGGCCTGGTAGACTCTTCCGTTGGTGCCTACGGCGCCGCCGACTTTGACGTCCTGGCAGAATCCAGGGCACCACTTCTCAAAGGACCTCCCATGCAGACTGACATCCACCCCACGTACAAGGCCGTCGTCTTCCGCGACCTCGGTTCGGGCGACACCTTCCTGACCCGTTCGACGGTCTCGAGCGACAAGACGATCGAGCTCGACGGCGTGGAGTACCCCGTCATCGACGTGGAAATCTCGTCGGCCTCGCACCCCTTCTACACGGGTAAGCAGCGCATCATGGACTCGGCCGGTCGCGTCGAGAAGTTCAACCAGCGCTTCAAGAACTTCGGCGGTCGTTGATCCCCACGGATCCGTCGCGAAAGCCCCTCGTCCTTCGGGACGGGGGGCTTTTTTCGCGCTCGTCAACACGGCGCGGCGGGGGAGGCGTGCGGTGCGAGCGCGGAGTCGTTGGGCGCGAGCGAGGAGTGGTGCGGTGCGAGCTAGTTGTGTGGGGCGAGCTAGCCGTGGGTGCGAGCTAGCCGTGCAGCACGAGCGAGCCTGACCGTTCGTACGCACCCAGGTCGGCGCGCCGGTCGGTCCACATCCGCTGGTCGCCGCGGACGGCATCCACGAGGGCGGGATCGATGTCGGCGATGGCCAGTCCCTCGCGTTCGGTGACGTCGGCGATGCGGCGGCCGAGGGGGTCGAAGATCGCCGAGCCGCCGATGAAGTCGCTCGGGGCTCCGACGAGACCGCTGTAGACGACGTAGATGCCATTGTCGAGCGCGCGTGCGGCCAGGTGCAGGTCGCGACGGCGTTCGCCACCGGGGAAGTACGCTCCGCTGTTGAGGTAGACGGTGGCCCCTGCGGCGGCCGCGGCGGCCGCGTGCTCGGGGAAGTTCGCGTCGTAGCAGACCGACAGGGCGAGCTCGACGCCGCCGACCTCGAAGGAGTATCCATGTGTTCCCGGGGTGAAGATCGCCCTCTCGGGTGCGTGCAGGTGCTGCTTGGCGTACGCGGGGTGAGGGGCCCGACCGGGGGCGATCAGCAGGTCGGTGAGAGTGCGGTGCTCGCCGACCTGGAGCGCGGTGTTCACGACGGCGATGACGCCGGCCTCGTCGACGGCGCTCTGCAGCGGGTGCAGCCAGGCGAGGTCGTCGAGGTGCGGCAGGGCGCCCGCGAAGACGGTCTCGTCGTACCCGGTGAGGAACGCCTCGGGGAAGACGACGACGTCGGCTCCCTGGGCGGAGCCCTCGGCGACGAAGCGGGCGGCACGAGCGACGTTGCGCTCGAGCGCGCCGGGAAGGGCTTCAGCCTGGACGGTGGCGATGCGGCAGGTCACGGGGACAGTCTGGCAGGGAGGTACGGGGGACTCGCGGCCTCGCGGGCGACGCGGGGGTGGTGTGTGCGACTGGCGGCCGTGCGGGCGGGCGGGGGTGATCTGCGCGACTCGCGGCTACTCGGGTGGGACGGGGTGAGGTGTGCGACCGGCGGCCTCGCGGGCGGGGCGGGGGTGATGCGCGTGACTCACGGTTTCGCGGGAGGGCGGGGGTGGTGTGTGCGACTCGCAGCCTCGGGGGCGGGGTCGGCGGGGTCGGGGGTGATGCGCGATAGGCGCCGTTCCTAGAACGGCGGGGGATCGGTGCCGTAGGTGCCGCCGAGGGGAGACGTCCAGGCCGTGGGCACGCCGGTCGTATGCGCGATGTCCCATCGCGACTCGTGGCGCAGGCGATGGTGATGTCGGCACTTCGGGTCGAGGTTGTCGTCGTCGGTGGTTCCGCCGTCGGCCCAGGCGGTGAGGTGGTCGATGTCGCAGTCTCGGGCCGCTCGGCCGCAGCCGGGGAAGACGCAGGTGGGTGAGGTGACGCCGAGCCACCGCCGCAGCGCGGCGGGAACGCGATAGGTCTTGCGGTCGAGAACCAGTGGCGCCCCGGTGACGGGGTGGGTGAGGAGCCGGATCCACGATGTGGCGGTGCCGGCCAGCCGCCGGGCCGTGTCGAGGTCGATGGGGCCGTAGCCCTCCAAGGTCGCGGGCTCGCTGTCGGCACCGAGAAGGGTGAGAGCGGGAATGGTGACGACGACGGTCGCCGGGGGAGCCGCGCGGAAGGTGCGGGGTGCTGTCCCTGACGTCGGCGCGCCGGCCGGGCGCGCCGCCTCGGTGGCCGTCGTCGCACCCTCAGCGGGAGCGGGCGCCTCATCGCCCGTCGTCGTGACGAGGTCGGCGAACGCATCCGCTCGCAACTGCGCCAGCGTGCGGTCTTCGTCGTCGCGCGAGCGGAGGTGACGGGCCGCCTGATCGAGCGTGGACATCACGGCTCTCGCCCGATCGGCGGGCAGGAGCGCGTGCAGCGTGGCCATGCCGTCGAGCTCGGGCGTCATCCATACGGCACGGTCGTCTGCGGCGCGACGGTGCCGGGTGTCGAGGGACTCGGCGTGGACGCGCTCGCGCACCGCCCTCGCCGCGACGAAGAACTTCGCGGGTGGGAGGACGAGCGCCCGGGCGCACGCCTCATCGTCGAAGCGATGGAAGGCCGCCGTATCGCCCGCGGGGAGGGTCGACGCCAGGCGAGCCGCGTCGACGGCGTGCTTCTCGGATATGCGACCGTCGCCGAACGCCGCCCAGAGCTGCGGACAACCGCCGACAAGCGTGCGTGCGTGGGCGGCGCGCGTTCGCACGGTCTGCTCCGAGAGGTGCAGCCGCACCGCGATCTCGGCGACGGCGGCGCGTTCCGCGAGGTCGACGCGGTCGCGCCGCACGGCTCGGGGCGTCCGCCCACGGGCGTCGATCCAGGCGCGGTCGAGCGTGGGGTCGGGCCCGACCCAGGGCGCCGGGTCGAACGCCGCGTCGTCGAGGACCGTGAGAATCAGCCGGTACTCCTCGGCGGTCGCCCGCTGGCGCTCGCTCACGACGGTCTCGAGATGCCCCAGCCGCGCGTCGAGGTCGGAGGCCGCATCGACCGCGCCGTGACCCCGATCGTGCGGGCTCTGGAGCTCGAGGGGCGCGTCTTCATCGGTGGGTTCGGGCGCGGCATCCGTCCACCACTCGACGTCGCCGCACTCGCGCAACGCTGCCCACTCGGCATCCAGGTCGAGTTCGTCGTCGGTCGGCCACGGAACCCCGTCGCACGCCCGGAACACCGGCGTCGGCCGGTGAGCGGGACGTGCGGTTCGGGTCATGGGAGAACGGTATCGGGGACCTCCGACATTGGCCCGGGGACGGGCGCCGCGCGTGGGGACGGATGCCGGATGGCCCCGGAGTAGTCAGACTCGGCGTCAGCGGATCCGCCTGGCCGCGTCGCGAAGAGAGCCGCACACCAACGGGCCGGCCCGCCCCACCGAGCGACGCAGGCGCAGGTCATGGGATCGGCCATGCCCCGTCGCAAAGAGAGCCGCACACCAACGGACCGGCCCGGCCCCACCGAGCGGAGCAGCCGCAGATCAGCGGACCGGCTGTGCCGCGTCGCGAAGGAAGCCACACCTCAGGGATCGGCCACGCCCCGCCGCGAAGAGAACCTCACCTCAGCGGATCGGCCACGCCCCATCGAGCGGCGCAGCCGTGGCATCCAGCCGGCCGATCTTCACGAAGTATTCGCTGAGGCTCGCCGCTTGCGCGCGGGCCCAGGCGATCTGGCGGGTGTGCAGTTCGTCGAGGGTGGGTGGCATCCAGGGGCCGAACTTCTCGGCGAGGGCCAGGGCGAGACGGCCCGCGGCGACCGCGTCGGCGCAGGCCTCGTGGGCGGATTCGAGCGGTACGGCGTAGTGCTCGGCGACGACCGACAGCGTGCGCTTGCCGCGCCGGTACCGGTCGTACGTCTTGTCGACGACGAGCGGGTCGATCACGGGCGCGGGGGAGTGGATGGGCTCGACACCGTGGCGCAGGGCCTCGTACTTGAGCATCGAGAAATCGAACGGGGCGTTGTAGGCGACGACGGGGATGCCGGCGGCGAACAGCGCGCCGAGCGCTTCGACGACCTCGGCCACCACGCGCGGGGCGGGGTCTCCCTCGGCGCGCGCGTGCGCGGTGGTCACGCCGTGGATCGCGGCCGCACCCGCGGGGATCTCGATGCCGGGATCGGCCAGCCAATCGCGGGCGTCGACCACCTGCCCGTCGGCGTCGAGCACACCGACGTGCGCGGTGACGATGCGGTCGTTCACGACGTCGACACCGGTGGTCTCGAGGTCGAAGACGCCGACGACACGCGTCCACTCGGGAGTCTGGAAGAGCGGGAGCGGCTCGGCCTGCCACAGGGTCATGCGCCCACGGTAGAGCGGGGCTCCGACATGGCCGCCGAGGCGCGCAGGCCCGAAAGCGAAGAGGCCGGAGTCACGGGGTCCGGCGCCCGCGCCCGCTCCGCCCGGCACGGCGATGTCGGACCCTGCTCGTAGACTTCACGGATGCCGAACCCCTATGCCGCGCAGCTCGCCGAGATCCCCGTCGTGCGGCGCGAGGTCGCCCTGCTCGGTGGAACCACGGCCTACTGGGTCTACGGCGACGACACGGCCGAGACGACGATCGTGGCGGTGCACGGGTTCCGCGGCGAGCATCACGGGCTCGATCCGGTCGTGGCGCATCTGCCCGGCATCCGGGTCATCTCGCCCGATCTCCCCGGCTTCGGTGAGACCGCCCCTCTCGTCGGGTACGCGCACGACCTCGACACGTACGCCGAGTGGCTGCGGCAGTTCGTCGAATCCGTCGCTCCGGATGCCGTCGTGCTCGGCCACTCGTTCGGATCCATCGTCGCGTCGGCCGCGGTCGCCGGGGGGCTCTCCACCCCGAAACTGATCCTGGTGAACCCGATCGGCGCGCCCGCGCTCGAGGGGCCGCGGGGGGTCCTCACGCGTCTCGCCGTCTTCTACTACCTCGCCGGAGCGAAGCTGCCGCGCCCCGTGGGCGAGGGGCTGCTGCGCAACGGGATCATCGTGCGCGTGATGAGCAACGCCATGGCGAAGACGCGCGACCCCGCACTGCGTCGCTTCGTGCACGAGCAGCACGACGAGTACTTCTCGCGGTTCGCCGATCGCGACGTGCTGCACGAGGCGTTCGTGACGAGCGTGTCGCACGACGTGCGGGCCTTCGCGCCGCGCATCGCGCAGCCGACGCTGCTCATCGCCGCCGAGAAAGACGACATCACGCCGATCGAGGCCGAGCGGCACCTCGCGACGCTCTTTCCGAACGCCGAGCTGGTCGAGATCCCCGAGGTCGGGCACCTCATCCACTACGAGACGCCCCGGGCGGCGGCATCCGCGATTCGGGAGTTCCTCGCCTAGGCGCAGGGATGCTGGGGTTCTGCGGCCGCTTCGTCGACGGGGCCGCGCGGTGTGTCAGGCCGGCGGCGGCCGTGCGCTTCGGTGGGCGCCTCGTCGACGGGGCTGCGCGGTGTCAGGCCGGCGCGTCGGCCTTGCGCTTTCGGTACGCGTTGACGTTCATGCGGTTGCCGCAGTTGCCGGCGTCGCAATAGCGCTTCGAGCCGTTCTTCGAGAAATCGACGTACACGCCGTCGCAGTCGTCGGCGTCGCACACCCGCACGCGCCCGTACTCATCCGCGCGGATCACATCGACGAAGGCGAGCGCCGTCTCGACGAGGATGCGCGTGGCCAGCGGATCCGCCGGGTCGCTCGCGTGGATGTGCCAGTCGAGCCCGTCGTGCCGAACGAGCTGAGGAAGGGCGCGGCCGTCGGCGAGCATCGCGTTCACGAGGGGCACCGCTGCGTCGCGGTCGACGCTCCAGAGGGGCAGCAGACGTCCCCGGATGCCGCGGACGGCGGCGAGCTCGCCCGCGTCGCGGGTGCGGGATCCGGTGTACCCGTGCCGCTCGATGAAGGCCTCGAGGTCGGACACGTCGGTGAGCGTGTCGGCACCGCTGGTGTCGGTCTGCGGCAGGGTGTTGACGAGCTCCACGGCGGCGCGCAGCACGAGCTCCGTGTCACGAATGAAGATCACGTTGACTCCTGACATGTCGAGGTCGTACTGTCACGAGTGTAAACGTTCTTCACTCCTGACAGCAGGCATCGCATGACCACGTCGTCCGTCACCCTCCCGCGCCCCACGCATCGCGGATCCAGCGCCGTCACCGGCCTCGCGATCGCGGTCGCCTCGGCCCTCGCCTTCTCCTCCAGCGGTCCGTTCGTGAAGCCGCTGCTCGACGGCGGGTGGTCGCTGGGCGCGGTGCTGCTCGTGCGCATGGGCGTCGCCGCCCTGCTGCTCTCGCCGGCGCTCCTGCTCGCGATCCGACGGCAACGCGGGTTCCTGCGCCGTCACGGCCTGCTGATCGTCTCGTTCGGTCTCACCGCCGTCGCCGGGTGCCAGCTGTTCTACTTCGCCGCCATGCAGCGCATGCCCGTCGCCGTGGCACTGCTCATCCAGTACCTCGCCCCCGTGCTGATCGTCATCGCCGTCTGGGTGCGCACGCGCCGTGCGCCGTCGAGAGCGGTACTGATCGGCTCGGTCGTCGCGATGGCCGGTCTGGTGCTGGTGGTCGACATCAGCGGAGCCCGGTTCGACCTACTCGGCACGATCTTCGCACTGTGTGCGGCCGTCTGCGCGGCGGCGTACTTCGTCATCGCCGGACGCGCGGGCGACGACCTCCCCCCGCTCGCCCTCGCCGCGGGCGGCCTGCTCACCGGCACGCTGCTCATGGGCGTGCTCGTCGGCACTGGGGTGCTGCCGTTCGCCGCGCCGTCGATCACGGTGACGCTGGCGGGGCTGGAGCTCCCCGGCATCCTGCCCCTGCTGTGGGTCGGCGCGGTCGCCACCACCGTGGGGTACGCGCTCGGGGTGATCGCGGTGCCGCTCATCGGGTCGCGGCTGGCGTCGTTCGTCGGGCTCAGCGAGGTGCTCTTCGCCCTGGGCTTCGCGTGGCTGCTGCTCGGTGAGACGCCCGCCCCGATCCAGTTCGTCGGCGGAGCGTTGATCCTGGTCGGGGTCGTGCTCGTGCGATTGGATGCCGCGAGTCCGGCCGAGCGGAGCGCCGAGACGGCGAGTATCCCGGTGGTGCCGTCGCCGTAGGGCGGTGCGGCGGTGTGGGGCCGGCGCGTGAACGCAGCCTGACCCGCCCGCCCCCGACCTAGATGTCCTCGCGCGCCAGCTGCATGAGCGGACCCACGCGGTAGCCGATGACCTCGCCCATCACGAGCGAGGTCTCGGTGCGCTCGACGCCCTCGATCGCGAGGATGCGCGCGTCGGTGTCGAAGAGGTGCTGCGTGTCGCGGCAGGCGACGCGCACGAGAAGGTCGACCTGGCCGCTGAGGCCGTGGGCCTGCAGCACCTCGGGTACTTTCGCGAGCTCCGCGCGGATCGCCGGCAACTCGGCCTGGCGCACGGTCACCTGCAGGAACGCCTCGATCGGGAAGCCCAGGGCCTCGGCCGACAGCGTGCGCTCGTAGGACAGGAACACCCCGCCGCGTTCGAGGCGGCTCATGCGCGCCTGCACGGTGTTGCGCGAGAGGCCGAGCTTCTCGGCGAGTGCCACGACGGTGGCCCGCGGATCGGCGGCGAGGGCGCGGAGGAGGTCGAGGTCGACCGCGTCGAGCTTGCTCATGCTGCGAAACATTAGCAGCGGTGCGACCGTTCGCAATGGGCAGTGTGCTCAATATGACGGCGAGGTCTTGAGCGGGGTGCATTCCGCGCGTACGGTCGGCCTCGTCGGCGACGCTGCCGGCACCCGGACCGCCGACGCTCCCACGAGGGGCCCCGGCCGCACCTGGAGGGATGACGATGACGTACACCCAGACGCAGGATTCTTCGATCGGAAGAGCGCGCCACCACGAGGATGAGGACGCCCTGCGGCTCCTGGAATCGGATGGGACCCGCGTTGCCGAGCCGACGCTCGATCCCTGGGTGAGCGACCTGTCTCCGCACGAGCTGCGGGCCCTCCACCGCGACATGGTCCTCACCCGCCGCCTCGATGCCGAGGGCGTCGCCCTGCAACGCCAGGGGCAGCTGGCGCTCTGGGCCCCGTGTCGCGGACAGGAGGCCACGCAGGTCGGAACCGCGCACGCCCTCGCCCCGGGCGACTTCGTCTTCCCGAGCTACCGCGAGCACGGTGTGCTCCTCGGCCGCGGCGCCCAGCCCGCCGACTACGTGCTCGCCTGGCGCGGCGAGGAGCACTCGGCCTACGACCACACGACCATCAACGCCGCCCCGCCCCAGATCATCATCGGAGCCCAGTCGCTGCACGCGACCGGGTGGGCGATGGGTGCGCAGCGCGACGGCTCCACCGACGTCGCCGTCGCGTATTACGGCGACGGGGCCACGAGCCAAGGCGACGTGAACGAGGCCATGGTGTTCGCCTCGTCGTTCCGCGCCCCCGTGGTGTTCGTCTGCTCGAACAACCAGTGGGCGATCTCCGAGCCCGTCACCGTGCAGTCCGAGTTCCCCCTCGCGGGACGGGCGCCGGGGTTCGGCATCCCGAGCCTGCGGATCGACGGCAACGACGCGCTCGCCTGCGTCGCGGCGATGCGGTGGGCGCTCGACCGCGCGCGCCGCGGGGAGGGACCCTCGTTCATCGAAGCCGTGACCTACCGCATGGGCCCGCACACCACCAGCGACGACCCCACCCGGTACCGGGAACCGGGCGAGGTCGAGGCTTGGGCGGAGCGCGACCCCATCGCCCGGCTCGAGGCGTACCTGCGCGCCGAGGGGATGCTCGACGACGGCGGCCTCGCCGAGGTCGCCCGTGCCGCCGACGCCCTCGCCGCCGAGGTGCGCGCCGCGTGCATCGGAGCTACCACCCGGGCACCCGAGACGATCTTCGACCACGTCTACGCCGAGCCGCACGCGGGGCTCGCGCAACAGAAAGCGGAGTACGCGCAGTACCTCGCCGGATTCGAGGTGTCGCGATGACCGCCCTCACCCTCGGTGCCGCCATCAACGCCGGCCTGTCCGAAGCTCTCGAGAGCGATGACAAGGTGCTGCTCATGGGCGAGGACATCGGCAAGCTCGGCGGGGTCTTCCGTGTGACCGACGGCCTGCAGAAGCGCTTCGGCGCGCAGCGCGTCGTCGACACCCCGCTGGCCGAGGCGGGCATCGTCGGTACCGCCGTCGGACTCGCCCTACGCGGCTACCGGCCCGTCGTCGAGATCCAGTTCGACGGTTTCGTCTACCCCGCGTTCGACCAGATCGTCTGCCAGGTCGCGAAGCTGCACTACCGAAGCAACGGGCGGATCCGGATGCCGCTGGTCATCCGCATCCCGTGGGCCGGGGGCGTGGGCGCCGCCGAGCACCACTCCGAGTCTCCCGAGGCGTACTTCGTGCACACCGCGGGGCTCCGCGTCGTGGCCGCCAGCAACCCGCAGGACGCATACGTCATGCTGCAGCAGGCCGTGGCATCCGATGATCCGGTCATCTTCTTCGAACCCAAGCGTCTCTACCACTCCAAGGGCGAGGTCGACCTGGACGCCGACCTCTCGGACGCCCCGCCCATGCACCTCGCCCGCATCGCCCGCGAGGGCACCGACGCGACGATCGTCACCTACGGCGCGCAGGTGCGGACGGCACTCGATGCCGCGCTCGCCGCGGAAGACGAGGGGATCTCACTCGAGGTCGTCGACCTGCGTTCTCTGTCGCCCCTCGATCTGAACACGATCGCGGCGTCGGTGCGCAAGACCGGCCGGGTCGTCGTCACCCACGAAGCCGCCCGCGAGGCAGGTCTCGGTGCGGAGCTGGTGGCGAGCATCACCGAGCAGTGCTTCGAGTACCTCGAGGCGCCGCCGATGCGGGTCACCGGCCACGACATCCCCTACCCGCCGTCGAAGCTCGAGAAGCACCACGTGCCCGACCTGGATCGCATCCTGCACGCGGTGGACCGGGTGCTCGATCGCGGGACGGGTGCGGTCACAGCTGCCGCGACCCCCGCCGGAGTCCGCGTCGACGGGGGTGTCCGATGATCGCCGAGTTCCTGCTGCCCGACCTCGGTGAGGGACTGCCCGAGGCCGAGATCGTGCAGTGGCACGTGGCGGAGGGCGACGACGTCACCCTCAACCAGACCATCGCCGAGGTCGAGACGGCCAAGGCCATCGTCGAGATCCCCTCGCCGTACGCGGGCACCGTGCAGGGGTTGCACGCCGCCGCCGGCGACGTCGTGGCCGTGGGGGCACCGCTGGTGTCCTTCGCCGTGGCGGGGGCCGACGATGAGCCCGACGCCCCCGCCGCCGCCGAGGGCCGGGCCGTCGAGACCGTCGTCGAGGCGCCCGTCGAGGCTCCCGCCGACGACATCGCCGCCCGCGCGACCCCGAACCTGGTGGGCTACGGCGCGGCTCCGTCGTCGGGCGGTCGCCCCCGGCGGCGAGCGCGCGGCGTCACCGCGACCCTCGACGCCGACGCCGCCGTCGACACCGCGGTGCGCGAAGCCGCCCCGCACGACGTGCTGCGCACGGGCCCCATCGATCTGCCGATGGAGCGTCCGCGCTCGACACCGCCCGTGCGCAAGCTCGCGAAAGACCTGGGCGTCGATCTCGTGCTCGTCGCCGCCGCTCACCCCGGTGAAGCGGTCACGCGCACGCACGTCGAGGAGTACGCCGCACGAGCGGACTCCTCCCTCGCCTCCACTCCCACGTCGACGGTCCCCCCGGCCTCGTCTCCCGGCGCGCGCGAGACCCGCACGCCGATCCGCGGAGTGCGCAAGCACACCGCCGCGGCGATGGTGCGCAGCGCCTTCACCGCTCCGCACGCGACGACCTTCCTCACGGTCGACGTCACCGCGACGACGGAGTTGCTGGCATCCCTCAAGCACGATCGCGCCCTCGACGGTCACCGCATCGGAGTACTCGCGATCGTCGCGAAGGCCGTATGCCTCGCCCTCGGGCGCACGCCCGCGCTGAACGCGCGGTGGGACGAGGCGGCGGGTGAGATCGTCGAGCACCACTACGTCGGCCTCGGCATCGCCGCGGCGACCGAGCGCGGGCTGGTGGTGCCGGTGATCCCGGATGCCGACGGCCTCGACCTCGTCGACCTCGCCGACGCGATCGCGGAACTCGCCGCCACCGCGCGGGCCGGGCGCACCTCGCCGGCGGCGATGACGGGCGGCACGTTCTCGATCACCAACGTGGGCGTGTTCGGCGTGGATGCCGGCACCCCGATCCTCAACCCGGGGGAGGCCGGGATCCTCGCCGTCGGGGCCGTTCGCCGCACGCCGTGGGAGCACCACGGCGAGATCGCGCTGCGCGACGTGCTGACGCTCAGCCTGTCGTTCGACCACCGTCTCGTCGACGGCGCCGAGGCGGCCGGGTTCCTCACCGACGTCGCCTGGGTGCTGCGCGAACCCGGGAGGGCGATGCTGCTGCGGTGAGCTCGGGCTGAGCGCTGGGGTGGCGAGTGCGTCGAGTGTCCAGGACACGCCGGGGAGGGGCTTCGGCATGCGGCGTGTCTTGGACACTCGTGTGCGTGTGCGTGTGGGTTCGGGTTCGCGGCCGTGCGGCGTCGTGAGGCGGGTCGAGTGACGCGGGCCGGCGGCGCAGGGTTCGACGCCGAGTGGCGTCGTGACACAGGTTGAGTGTCCAGGACATGCCGCGAGTGGGCTCCGGCGTGCGGCGTGTCTTGGACACTCGACAGGGGGCGGGGCGAATGAGGCGGGTTCGACGCCGTGCGGCGTCGTGTGGCGGGTCGAGTGACGCGGGCCGGCGGCGCAGGGTTCGACGCCGAGTGGCGTCGTGACACAGGTTGAGTGTCCAGGACATGCCGCGTGAGGGCTCCGGCGTGCGGCGTGTCTTGGACACTCAACAGGGTGGAGACGGCGGGCGGGTGACGAGGCGCGGGGCGACGCGCGGCACCGCGCGAGGGCGCGCCAGATCGCCAACGCCGCGAGGGCGCGTCAGGCCGTCAACGCCGCGAGGGCCATGCGCGTCAGCGTGGGGCGCACGCGAGCGGCCGCCACCCCGCGCACGCTGTGCGGGGTCGAGTTGATCAGACCGAAGCAGGCCAGGGCGCGGACGCGGCGTTCGGCGGGGGTCTCGGCATCCGGGTCCGCGGCGGCGAGAGCCGCGGTCCACACCGAGACGTACGCGTTCTGCAGGTCGCGGACCGTACGGCGGTCGGCCGGCGAGAGGCGGTCGAGGTCGCGGTCCTGCACGCGGATCACGTCGGCCTCGGCGAGCGCGAACGCGACGTGGGAGTCGACGAGGGCGCGCAGCAGCGGTGCGCCCGGATTCCGCTCGGACGGGGAGTCCCCGGATGCCGAGCGTTCACGGCTGCGGGGATCCTCGGCGACACGCCGGTCGAGGGAGCCGTCGCCCGATGTGTCGTGAGGGGTCTCCGCGGTTGTGCTCGGGGTCGCGGGGTCCGACACCGCCGCGGTGACGGCACGCCCGCCGTGGAGGAGCCGCTCGCTGACGTCGACGAGGATCGCGCCGAGCAGCGCCTGCTTGCCGGAGACGTGGCGGTACACCGCGGGGCCGCTGACCCCGACGGCGGCGCCGATGTCTTCGAGGGTCACGCCGTCGAAGCCGCGCTCGGCGAAGAGACGGGCGGCGGCCGCGAGCAGCGCCGCTCGGCGATCGGCCTTGGCGCGGTCGCGCGCGGTGCCCGGGCGCGCTTCGCCGGCGTCGGCCGAGCGCTCGTCGCGCGCTTCACCGGCGTCGGCCGACGGCTTACCGTTCGCTCTTGTCATCGGCATCCCGTCGGGCTAGCCTGAAATCTCAGTTAGCCAACATTAACTGAAACCTATCCCCGGGGGAACGACCCCCCAACGGGAGCGACGATGCCGTCGACGACGCGGCGTCGAGACGGAGCCGCCATGAGCACAGCACCGGTTATCGATTCACCCTCGCCCGAGGCGGCGAGCGACGCCGCGCCCACGCAGCGCTCCTTGGCGGCCGAGCTCCGCGACACCCTCGCCCGGGCCGCGCGCGGGGGATCGGATGCCGCCCGCGAACGCCACACCGCGCGGGGCAAGCTCCTCGCCCGGGACCGCATCGACCGCCTGCTCGACGAGGGCAGCCCCTTCCTCGAGGTCGCGCCTCTGGCCGCCCACGGGCTCTACGACGGCGGCGCTCCCGGGGCGGGCATGGTGGCGGGGATCGGTCTCGTGCACGGGCGCCACGTGATGGTGCTGGCCAACGACGCCACCGTGAAGGGCGGCGCTTACTTCCCCCTCACGGTCAAAAAGCACCTGCGCGCCCAGGAGATCGCGCGCGACAATCGTCTGCCCTGCATCGCCCTCGTGGACTCCGGCGGCGCGTTCCTGCCGATGCAGGACGAGGTCTTCCCCGATCGCGAGCACTTCGGTCGCATCTTCCGCAATCAGGCGCAGCTCTCGGCCCTCGGCATCCCGCAGATCGCCGCCGTGCTGGGTTCGTGCACGGCGGGAGGCGCGTACGTGCCCGCGATGAGCGACGAGAGCGTGATCGTGCGCAACCAGGGCACGGTGTTCCTCGGCGGACCGCCCCTGGTGAAGGCCGCCATCGGTGAAGACGTCACCGCCGAGCAGCTCGGCGGGGGAGAGCTGCACGCGCGCCGCTCCGGAGTGGTCGACCACCTCGCCGATGACGACGCGCACGCGCTCGAGATCGTGCGCGACATCATCGCCACCCTGCCGCCGACTCCCGCGCCGGTGTGGGAGGTGCTGCCCGCGGTCGCCCCCCGACGCCCGGCGGAAGATCTGTACGACCTCGTCCCCGTCGACGTGTCGCACCCCGTCGACATGCGCGCGATCATCGACACCCTCGTCGACGCGGGCTCCCTGCACGAGTTCAAGGCGCTCTACGGCGAGACCGTCATCACCGCCTTCGCGCGCCTGCACGGCCACCCGGTCGGCATCATCGCGAACGACGGGGTGCTGTTCAGCGAATCCGCGCTGAAAGCCGCGCACTTCATCGAGCTCGCCGACCAGCGCGGCATCCCCCTGCTGTTCCTGCAGAACATCACCGGGTTCATGGTGGGCCGCGATGCCGAGGCCGGCGGCATCGCCAAAGACGGCGCCAAGATGGTCACCGCCGTCGCCACCACCCGAGTGCCCAAGCTCACCGTGCTCGTGGGTGGCTCGTACGGCGCGGGCAACTACGCGATGTGCGGGCGCGCGTACGATCCGCGGTTCCTGTGGACCTGGCCCGCGAGCCGCATCTCGGTCATGGGCGGCGCGCAAGCGGCATCCGTGCTCTCGACCGTCACGCGCGATCAGCGCACCGCCCGCGGCGAGGAGTGGACGGATGCCGACGACCAGGCGTTCCAGAAGCCGATCCGCGAGCGCTACGACGAACAGGGCAGCCCGTATTACGCCACCGCCCGCCTCTGGGACGACGGCGTGATCGACCCCGCCGACACCCGCACGATGCTCGGGCTCGCGCTCGACGTCGTCAGCCGGGTGCCGCTGGCCGACCGGGGCTTCGGCCTCTTCCGGATGTGATCCCCGTGCCCACGATCCCCGACTCCGACCCGCGCCCGTTCTCCTCCGTGCTCGTCGCCAACCGGGGAGAGATCGCACGCCGGGTGTTCCGCACGCTCCGGCGTCTCGGCATCCGCTCCGTCGCCGTGTACACCGACGCGGATGCCGACGCCCCCCACGTCCGCGAGGCGGACCACGCCGTGCGCGTGCCCTCGTATCTCGACGTCGACGCGGTGGTCGCCGCCGCCGTCGCCGACGGTGCGGAGGCCGTGCACCCGGGCTACGGCTTCCTCAGCGAGAACGCCGGTTTCGCTCGTGCGTGCGCCGCGGCCGGGGTCGTCTTCGTCGGCCCGGGCGTCGAGGCGCTCGAGGTCATGGGCGACAAGATCCGCGCGAAGGAGCACGTCGCCGCCCACGGAGTGCCGACCGTGCCGGGGTTCTCGGCGACCGGGCTCACCGACGCCGAGATCGCCGTCGAAGCCGATCATGCCGGGTACCCCCTGCTGGTGAAGCCCTCCGCCGGCGGGGGAGGCAAGGGGATGACGGTGGCCACCCGCCCCGACGACCTCGTCGACGCCCTCGCCACGGCCCGCCGGGTGGCGGCATCGGCCTTCGGCGACGACACCCTGCTCCTCGAACGCCTCCTCGAGCGCCCCCGGCACATCGAAGTGCAGGTGCTCGCCGACCGGCACGGCACGACGCTGTCGCTCGGCGAACGCGAGTGCACCCTGCAGCGCCGGCACCAGAAGGTCATCGAGGAGGCGCCGTCGCCGGTCGTCGACGCCGAGACCCGCCGACGTCTGGGCGAGGCAGCCGTGGCCGCTGCCCGCAGCGTCGGATACCTCGGCGCGGGCACCGTGGAGTTCCTCGTCTCGGGTGACCGGCTCGACGAGCCCTTCTTCATCGAGATGAACACGCGCCTGCAGGTCGAGCACCCCGTCACCGAGCTCGTCACCGGCATCGACCTCGTCGAGCAGCAGCTGCGGGTCGCGGCGGGGTTCGCGCTCGATCTGCCCGAGGTGCGCCTCGACGGGCACGCGATCGAAGCCCGGGTCTATGCCGAGACGCCTTCTCGCGGATACCTTCCCGCCACCGGCACCGTGACCGACTGGCACGCGGGAGACGCGCGCGTCGACAGCGCGGTCGAGACCGGATCAGTCATCAGCGCGCTCTACGACCCCATGATCGCGAAGGTCATCGCGCACGGCCCCGACCGCGCCACCGCGCTCGCCCGCCTCGACGCCGCCCTCGCCGACACCGTCGTGCTGGGCGTCGACACGAACATCGCCGACCTGCGGGCGCTGCTGGCCGATCCCGCGGTGCGGGCCGGTGAGCTCGATACCGGGCTGCTGGATCGGCGCGGAACGCCCGAGGCTCCCCATCCCTCGACCGCCGCGCTCGCCGCGGTCGCCGACCGCGTCGCGAATGAACAGGGCCCGGATGCCGGCACCCCGACCCTCGGCTCCGTCTGGCGCCGCGTCGGACCGTGGCGTGCCGGGGGAGCGGCCGCCCCGCGGATCATCCACCTCGAGGACGACGCCGGTCGCGTGCACGACGTCGCGCCCGGGGTCATCCACCTCGGCGACGACCTGGAGCGCGCGCACGATCTGGCTCCCGGCCCGGTTCAGGCCGCCGTCGTGACCGGTGGGCCCACCGAGTACTGGGTGCACGCCGACGGCGGGGCGCACCGGCTGCGCGTCGTCTCGCGGCGGGCGGCCGCCGAACGGCGCCGGACGGCCGCGGGCCGGGCGCCGGGAACGATCGACCCCGACCTCGTCGCCCCGCTTCCGGGCACTGTCGTCGCCGTGCACACCGCCGACGGCGACGCGGTCGCGGCGGGGGACCGGCTCGTCACCATCGAGGCGATGAAGATGGAGCACACAGTGACCGCTCCCCACGCCGGCACCGTGCGGCTGCGCACGTCCGCGGGCGCCCAGGTCGCCCGCGATGCGGTGGTCGCGACCGTGACGCCGGCTGCCCCCGCGGGAGAGGCGTCGACCGGCTCACCGACCGGAGCTGATCAGGTTGCTGAGCCCATCGACGCCCCCGCGGGGCGCGAATCCTCGCGCACAACCTCGGCGATGCGCACAACCTCTGTCGCCGATGCGGCGAGTGCGGCGGAGGAGGCGCGCATCGCGGAGGATGCGCACGCCGACGCCGACGCCGACGCCGAAAACGACGCAGACGCAGACCCAGACGCCGCACCCGCGAAACCCCGCGATTTGGCCACCACCCTGGCATCCTCTCTCCCCGCTTCCCCCATCCCCGCTTCCCACAAGGAGACCCTCCCGTGAGCATCGACAGCCAACAGGCCTTCACCGACGACGAGCGCGACCTCAGCGCCATGGTGCGCGAGTTCGCCGACGAGGTGATCGCGCCCCGCTCGTACGAGGCCGACCGTGCGCACGAACTGCCCCTCGACCTGGTCGCGCAAATGGGCGAGCTCGGCCTGTTCGGACTGCCGTTCCCCGAGGAGGTCGGCGGGCAGGGCGGCGACTACGCGAGCCTGTGCGTCGCGATCGAGGCGATCGCGCGCGTCGACCAGTCGATGGCGATCACCCTCGAAGCGGGAGTGGGGCTCGGCGCCATGCCGATCTACCGCTACGGCACCGAGGCGCAGAAGGCCGAGTACCTCCCCGACCTCGTCGCCGGTCGCGCGCTCGCCGGCTTCGGGTTGACCGAAGCCGAAGCGGGAAGCGACGCCGGCGCCACCCGCACCACCGCCCGACTCGAGGGCGACGAGTGGGTGATCGACGGGTCGAAGCAGTTCATCACCAACTCGGGCACCGACATCACCCGGTTCGTGACCGTCACCGCGGTGACCGGTCGCACGGGCGATCGCCCCGAGATCTCGACGATCATCGTGCCGAACGGCACCCCCGGCTTCACCGTGGGCCCGGCCTACGACAAGGTCGGCTGGAACGCCTCCGACACCCACCCGCTGCACTTCGACGGCGTGCGCGTGCCCGCGGCCCACCTGCTGGGCGAGCGCGGACAGGGGTTCAAGAACTTCCTCCGCACGCTCGACGAGGGTCGCGTGGCGATCGCCGCCCTCGCGACCGGAGCCGCCGAGGGCTGCCTCGAAGCGGCGGTCGACTACGCCCGCACCCGCACCGTGTTCGGTGAGACGCTGTCGACGCGTCAGAGCATGCAGTTCCTGCTCGCGCGCATGCACGCCCGCGTGCACACCGCCCGGCTGGCCTGGGTGCACGCGGCGCGGCTGTGCGACGCCGGAAAGCCGTTCTCGGTCGATGCCGCGGTCGCCAAGATGACCGCGAGCGATGCGGCGATGGCGAACGCGCGCGATGCGACGCAGGTGTTCGGCGGCAACGGGTTCATCAACGAGTACGCCGTCGCCCGGCACTACCGCGACTCGAAGATCCTCGAGATCGGCGAGGGCACGACCGAGGTGCAGCTCATGGTGATCTCGCGCGCGCTGGGCCTCACCGGTACCGTGGCGGCATGATCGAGCAGCGCGGCCTGTATCTGGAGGAGTTCGTCGTCGGCGAGAGGTACGCGCACCGCCCCGGTCGCACCGTCACCGACGCCGACAACGTGCTGTTCACCACCCTCACGATGAACACGCAGGCCCTGCATCTGGATGCCGCCTACGCGGCGACCCAGCCCTTCGGCCGGCCGCTCGTGAACTCGATGTGGACGCTGTCGACACTCGTGGGGCTGTCGGTCGCGCAGTTGACGCAGGGCACTCTCGTCGCCCAGCTGGGGCTGACCGACGTGAGCTTTCCCGCCCCGCTGTTCGTCGGCGATACCCTCGGCGCCGAAACCGAGATCGTGTCGGTGCGCGCGTCGAGCTCGCGTCCCGGCAAGGGGATCGTGGTGATGGCGCACACCGGTCGATCGCAGAACGACGAGGTGGTCGTCACGGCGACGCGGACCGTGCTGGTGTGGGCGCAGGAGGGGCGGGCGTGAGCGGGCCCGGCGCTGCTCGCTGTGTCCCAGCAGGGGGCTCTTGCGTGAGCGGATCGTCCGAGTTCGGCCCCGCGCTGCTCGCTGCGTCACGGCAGGGGAGCGTTGCGTGAGCGGGTCGTTCGAGCTCGGCCCGGCGCTGCTCTTCGTTCCCGGAGACCGGCCCGAGCGGCTCGCCAAAGCCCTCGAGCGCGCGGATGCCGCGATCCTCGACCTCGAAGACGCCGTGGCCCCGGATGCCAAGGCCGCCGCCCGCGAGGCGCTGATCGCCGCCGATCCCGATCCCGACCGGGTCGTGGTGCGGGTGAACGCCCCCGTGACCGCCGACTTCGCGCTCGACCTCGCCGCGCTGGCGCAGACCCGCGTGCGCACGGTGATGGTCGCCAAGGCCGAGGACCCGGCATCCCTCGATCCGCTGGTGTCGTACGAGGTCATCGCCCTCTGCGAGACCGCGCGCGGCGTCGTCGCGGCCGAACAGCTCGCCGCATGCGCGCAGGTGGTGGCGTTGATGTGGGGCGCGGAAGACCTCGTCGCCAGCCTCGGCGGTACCTCCAGCCGCGGGGACGGCGGCCGGTATCGCGACGTCGCCCGCCTCGCGCGCGCCCGGGTGCTTCTCGCCGCGGGAGCGTTCGGCAAGCGGGCGATCGACGCCGTGCACGTCGACATCGCCGACCTCGAGGGTCTCTCGGTCGAGGCGCGGGATGCCGCGGCATCCGGGTTCGCGGCCACCGCGTGCATCCACCCGGGGCAGGTCGCGGCGATCCGCGAGGCCTACGCCCCCCGCCCGGAGCAGGTGGAGTGGGCGCACGCCGTGCTCGCGGCCGCCGAGGGCGAGCGCGGGGTGTTCCGGTTCGAGGGGCGCATGATCGACGAGCCGATCCTGCGGCACGCACGATCGCTCGTGCAGCGCGCGAGGCGCTGAGGCGGGGAGCCCGGTCTCAGCGACCCCGGCCCGGACGTCTCAGCTCGCGACGCCGGCGTACGCCAGCATCTCCCACGAGTCGCCGTCGAGGCGGAACGTCGTCGCCGAGCAGTTCGGCAGTCGCTCGCCCTCGCGGGGGAACGCGCCGTCGGTGGCGTAGAGGATCACTTCGCGGATGAGCGCGCCGTGCGCGACGGCGATGACGTCGGCACCCTCGGGAGCGGCGGCCAGGGCCTCGGCGAGCGCGGCGAGCGCGCGCTCGCGCACCACCGGCCAGGTCTCGGCGCCGGGGACCTCGGCCGCGTGCCACGCGCCATAGGCCCGGGCGAACGACGGGGCGTCCATCCCCTCGGCGTCTCCGTACGACCGCTCCTGCAGGCCGGGGAGTCGCAGCGCCACGGTGGTGCCGAGTGCTGCGGCGATGACGTCGGCGGTCTCGGCCGCGCGGGACAGGTCGCTCGAGACCACCACCGCGTCGCGCCCGGCGTACTCGGCGGCGAGACGCTCGGCGAGCTCGCGCGCCTGAGCGCGACCGGTGTCGTTCAGGGCGATGTCGGTCGAGCCCTGGATGCGGCCCCCGGAGTTCCAGTCGGTCTCACCGTGTCGCACGAGGGTCAGTATCGTCACCGTTCGAGCCTAACCGAGCGCGGCATCCGCCGGTCCGGCCCTCCGGGCGATAGGTTGCACAGCTCGCGCGGCTCGCGGCTCGCGCGGGTGGTGCGGGTGGGTCGCGCGAGGTGGTGCGGAGCGGAGGACGCGGGGGGGGGGGGGGGGGGGGGGGGGGGGGGGGGGGGGGGGGGGGGGGGGGGGGGGGGAGGGGAGGATGCCGGGGCGGATTGCGGTCCTCCGCTCGTCCCAGATCCTCCGCCCGTCACGCTCCACCGCGCGACGGACCGGGCATCGCGGCCCGCAGCGCCCGCCGCAGGTCATCTCGACCCGCGAACGTCGGTTCGGCTGACAGGTGTCAGAGCAGCGCGGGCAGCCGCTCGGCGAGTGCGCGCAGCACGTGGGTGGTGCTCCCGTCGATCTTCACCGCGGCGCGCTGGTCGGCGCGGGTCTCGCCGCGGTTCACGATCACGACCGGCAGGCGCTTGCGTCGCGCCCGCTCGACCAGACGGATGCCGGAGTTGACCACCAGCGACGAGCCGGCGATCACCAGGGCCCCGCTGGTGTGCACGAGCTGCTCCGCCTCGCGGAACCTCTCGACCGGGATGTACTCGCCGAAGAACACCACGTCGGGCTTGAGTGTGCCACCGCACACCGAGCACACCGGCACCACGAACCCGTCGGCCGAGGCGGGGGTGACGTCGCCGTCGGGGCCGAGCTCCACGTTCTCGGGCAGGCTGATCCACGGGTTGTCGGCTTCGACGCGCTCGGCGAGGTCGCGACGGTCGAACACCTGACCGCAGTGCAGGCAGCCGACCCGGCGCATCGTGCCGTGCAGTTCGACGACGCGTCCACTGCCCGCGCGCACGTGCAGTCCGTCGACGTTCTGCGTCACGACGCCGTTCGCCACTCCCGCGCGTTCGAGGTCGGCGAGCGCACGGTGCCCGTCGTTGGGTTCGGCGGCGGCGAAGACCTTCCAGCCCAGGTGACTGCCCACCCAGTACCGGCGTCGCGCCTCGGCGTTCGAGAGGAACTGTTGCGCCGTCATGGGCGTCCGCGTCGGAGCCCCCTTGCCGCGGTAGTCGGGAATCCCCGAGTCCGTCGACACGCCGGCACCGGTCAACACCGCGATGCGGCGGCCCGCGAGCACCTCGACGGCTCGATCGATGGATGCCAGGAACTCGGCATCCTCCGTCGTGTCGGTCATGCGCACCTCCGTCGTACCGAGTCTAGGACGGGCACCGACACCGGACGCGCGCGGGCGGCGGCGCAGGCGGCCGGCGCGGGAGGCCCCTACTTGCGCCGCTGCCAGGGGTAGGGCTTCTTCGGCTCCGTGCGCGCGATCCGCGCCTGCAGCAGGGCCGGTCCGAAGATGACGGCGAGCACGACGGCGAGAACGATCAGGCCGATGAGGCCGAGGACACCGTACGACCACACGTCGGCGAGAAAGCTCTGCAGATCCATACGGTGATCGTCGCACAGCCCCGGCCAACGGGGCGCGCGGGCGGTCGCCGCGCGCGGCGCCGCCGACGGGGCCGAGGCGCTGGGGATACTGGGACCATGACCCCCCTTCCCCCTCCGGCCATGCTCGACATCACCTCGCTCCGGCGCGTCCGGCCCTGGGGCGGTGACCTCGTCGACATCGCGATGGCCGACGGGAAGATCACCGGCATCACCCCGGCGGGCACGGCCCCCATCGGCGTGCGGGAGTTCGACGGACGCGGTCTCCTCGCCCTCCCCGGCATCGTGAACGCGCACGCGCACGTCGACAAGTCGTGGTGGGGGCTTCCCTGGCAGTCCTACGGCGGCGAGGCGTCCACCGAGGCGCGCATCCGCCACGAACGCTCCGAGCGCGACCGCCTCGGCATCCCGTCGCTCGAGTGCTCCGCCCACGTGCTGCGCGAATTCGTCCGCCACGGCACCACCGCGATCCGCACCCACGTCGACGTCGACAGCGGAGTCGGCCTGCGCGGAATCGAGGCCGTGGAAGAAGCGGCCGCGGCGTACGAAGGCGCGCTCGACGTGCGGATCATCGCTTTCCCTCAAGACGGGGTCCTGCGCCGCCCCGGAGTCCTCGACCTGCTGCGCGCGGCCGCCGCCCGACCCGGCGTGGAGGGGATCGGCGGACTCGACCCGGCGACCATCGACCGCGACCCCGTCGGGCAGATCGACGCGATCACCGCGCTCGCCGCCGACACCGGCGTCGGCATCGACATCCACCTGCACGACCCCGCCGACCTCGGCGCCTTCCAGATCGAACTGCTCGTCGACCGTGCCGCCCGGCTCGGGCTGCAGGGGCGGGTGAACATCGCCCACGGGTTCGCCGTCGCGCAGATCGAGCCCGCGCGCCGCCGCGACCTGCTCGCCGCGATGGCCGAGGTCGGTGTCACCATGACCACGGTCGCCCCGCTCCGCCTGCCGCAGCTGCCGCTCGCCGAGCTCGACGAGGCCGGGGTGCGCTTCGCGTTCGGCACCGACGGCATCCGTGATCTGTGGAGCCCCTACGGCACCGGCGACACCCTCGGGATCGCCTGGCAGTACGCCCGCGCGGCGGGCCTCGTGCGCGACGACGATCTGCTGCGCGTCGTGCAGCTCGCCACGACCGACGCGGCCTGGTCGGTCGGCCGGGAGACCCACGACCTCATCGAGGGTGCCCGCGCCGACATCGTGCTGCTCGATGCCGAGAACCCCCTCGACGCGCTGGTGCGCCTGCCCGAGCGGATGCTGGTCGTCGGCGGCGGGCGGGTGCTGCACGTGGCGTGAAGGCGCGCGGCGCCTGGTGCCCGGTCCCGGCTCGCGCCGCCCGGCGCCCGGCCCCGGCTCGCGCCGCCCCGCGCCCGGCCCCGGCTCGCGCCTCGTGCCGGCTCGCGCCTCGCGCCGGCTCGCGCCCGGCCCGGCCCGGCTCCGACTCGCGACCGGCTCGGTCCCGGCCCTCACGCTCACTCTGAAGCCGTTGAGTGTCCAAGACGCGCCGTGCCAGCGGGCAGGGACGCGGCGTGTGTTGGACACTCGACGTGCTCCGGCCCTCACGGGGCGCCGGCGAGGCGCGAGCCCGGGCATGGGCGCGGCCTAGTCCTGGGCCTGGGCCTGGGCCTGGGCCTGGGCGTGGGTGTGGGCGTGGGCGCAGGCGCGGGCGTAGACCCGGGCACGAACGCCGGTGCGGACTGCGGGAGTGACGCGCGGCGCCGAAGCTGATGAGTGTCCAAGACGCGCCGTGCCAGCGGGCCCGGATGCGGCGTGTTCCGGACACTCGACGTGCTCCCGGGGCGCACGGGGCGCGGTCTGGGCGTAAGCGTGGGTGCGGAGCGTGGGCTTGGGCGCAAGCGTGGGCGTGGGCGCGGCGTGGGCCTGGGCGTAGACGTGGGGGGCGGATACGGCCTGGACGTGGGCGGACTGGGCGTGGACGTGGGATCGGGCGTGGGCGTGGGCGCAGCGCGCGGCACGCGGCTGGCACGATGGGACGATGCCCGTCATCCCGCTCGACTCCGCCGACGACCCCCGACTCGCCGACTACCGCGATCTCACCGACGTGTCGCTGCGCCGGGTATCGGAGCCCGCGGGAGGGCTGTACATCGCCGAGTCGTCGAAGGTGCTCGACCGGGCCCTCCGCGCCGGGCACCGCCCCCGCTCGGTCCTGGTACAGCAGAAGTTCCTCGCCGACGCCCTCGCCCTCGTCGGTGAGGATGCCGAGGTGTACGTCGTCACGTCCGAGACCGCCGAGCAGATCACGGGGTACGCCGTGCACCGGGGGTTGCTGGCATCCATGCACCGCCCGATGCCGGCATCCGTCGCTGACGTGGTCCGGGATGCGCGGCTCGTCGTCGTGCTCGAGGACATCGTCGACCACACCAACATCGGTGCCGCGTTCCGCTCGGCGGCGGCCCTGGGCGCGGATGCCGTGCTGGTGACGCCGCGGTGCGCCGATCCGCTGTACCGACGCAGCGTGCGCGTGAGCATGGGCACGGTGTTCCAGGTGCCGTGGACCCGCCTGCCCGAGTGGTCGGAAGCGACCCCGCTGCTGCACGACGCGGGGCTCCACCTCGCCGCCCTCGCGCTCTCTGACGACGCCGTCAGCCTCGACGCCTTCTCGGCCGCGGGACACGAACGCGTCGCGCTGCTGCTCGGCGCCGAGGGCGACGGTCTGAGTCGTACCGCTCTCGCCGCGGCCGACACTGTCGTGACGATCCCGATGGCCGGGGGAGTGGACTCCCTCAACGTCGCCGCGGCGAGCGCCGTCGCGCTGTGGGAACTGGGGCGCGGGCGGCGCTAGTCGCGCAGAGGCGACCCCGAGACCTCGAACCGGAAGCCGCCGAACTCCCCGTTCAACAGGGGCCGGGCCTCGGCGATCGCGGCGACGACGTCGGGATGCCGCAGCGAGGCCTTATGCGCCTCGGGGTCGCGCCACATTTCGACGACGAACACGGTGTCGGGCTCGTCGTCGGTCGTGCCCACCTCGTACAGCTCGCAGCCCAGCTCGCGCAGCGCGTCGTTGCGACGAGTCAGGATGCCGACGAGCTCATCGCGTCGGCCGGGTTCGGTGCCGAGCGTGCCGGCGTTCACGAAGGTCATGCCTGAAGGCTAGCGAGGGGCTCGGACATCGCCGGGAGCCGCCGCGGCGCCGGGGCGCCCAGAAGGGTCAGAGCTCCGGCGGCTGCTCGCCGAGCGAGCGATCGCGGATCCACCGCTCCGACTCGGCCGCGGCGCGCACGCGCGGGTCGGGGTCGGCTTCGAGGGCCGTGAGCACGTCGTCGGGGAGGTCATCCTCGCCCGTGAGGTACCAGCGATCGATGACGGAGCCCTCGCGCAGCACGCGCCGCGCGCGGTCGTCATCGCGCGGCAGGCCGTCCGACGGAGTGTCGGTGCGTTCGATCGCGAGGTGCAGGTGGGCGGGGAGCGTGTCCCGACCCGCCGGCGTCTCGCCCGCGGTGAAGAGGGTGACGACGACGTCGGCTCCCGTCCACTTCAGCGCGTCGATGGACTCGGCGTCCCATCGCTCGTCGTCGACCGACCACGTCGACCAGTCCGGCCCCTCGGAGTCGAACACCCAGCGGTGCGGCACGGCCCTCATCGCCGACGCGACCGCGAGCGCGGCGCCCCTCACCCGGCTCACCTCGCCGTCGAGGAACACCGAGACATGGGGCGCCCGGGCCGAAGACAGCACGTCCCAGCCGTCGGCGCCGAAGCGCCCGCTCTCGACCTCGGGTGTCCAGCCGGCCTCGACGAGTCCCGCGGCCAGTGACTCGGCATCGCGCAGCAGCACGTCGGCGTCGGCGGCGTCCAGCAGCGCGGTGACGGCATCGGGCAGGTCGTCGTGGCCCACGCCGCTCACACCTGCGTCCCGCGTGGGCCCGCGGCATCCGGACCCGGCGCGAGGGTCACGACGGGCAGCGGCTCCGGACGCTTGGCGTGCACGTCGTCGCCCGACGACTGGTGCCGCAGGCGCCGCAGGACCCACGGCATGAGGTACGACCGCGCCCAGACCAGGTCGCGCTCGCGCGCGGCGCGCCACGTGCGCACCGGAAGCGTCTCGGGCTGCATCGGCTGCAGATCGTTGGGAACGTTGAGCGCCCGCAGCACCATGCGCGCCACCTCGTGATGGCCGAGCGCGTTGTAGTGCAGGCGGTCGTCGTCGAAGAAACGCATGTCCTGCACCCCCTTGAGCCCCCACTGGTCGGCGACGACGCAGTCGTGGGCGTCGGCGATCGCGCGGATGTTCTCGTTGTAGATCGCGACCTTGCCCCGGATGCCGCGGAACACGGGCGTGAATTCGGTGTCGATCGCCGTGAACACCACGACGGTGGCGCCGTCGCGGCGCAGGCGCCTGACGGCGTCTTCGAACTGGCGCGAGACGGCGTCGGGATCGGTTCCGGGGCGGATGATGTCGTTGCCGCCGGCCGAGAAGGTGATGAGATCGGGCTTGAGGGCGAGGGCCGGCTCGATCTGGTCGGCGACGATCTGCGCGATGAGCTTGCCGCGCACGGCGAGGTTGGCGTAGGCGAAGTCGTCGACCTGCGAGGCCAGCACGGCCGCGACGCGGTCGGCCCAACCGCGATGGTCGCCGTCGGGGAGCGGGTCGCCGATCCCCTCGGTGAACGAGTCGCCCAGGGCGACGTAGCGGCGCCACGGGTGGGGGCCGGGATTGTCGGATGCGGACGGGATGCGGGGCGAGTGCGGATCTGTCGTCATCGGTACCTCCTCGGTCCAGGCTAACCCCGACCCCCGACACGGCGGGAGGTGCCGGACGGCCGGGGCGGCGCACCCGGCGGCGGGTCGGCCCTCGCCCGCCGCGACGCCCGCTGCACCGCCCTCCGCGCCCTCCGCGCTGCCCGCCGCGCCGCGACGCCCCGCCGCGCAGACGGCCGTGTGGACGCGCGCAGCCGCACGACACGCTCCGGCCCGACGTCCGCTCGGATGGGGCGCGGTGAGAGTCCGTCGGAGGCAAGATCTGTCCACAGTCCGGTGCGACACCGCGCGGAGGTGACCTATCGTTGATGTTCGCGCTCGCGAGGGATGGAGGTTCGATGCTGGAAGAAGAAGCCCGCCCCCCGCACCCCCCTCACGCAGACCCCTCCCCGGCGGGCACCGGCGCGATCCGCATCGCCAGCCCCGGCCCTGTCGCGAGCACGGCGCGCATCGCCAGCCCGGGCCCGATCGCCAGTCCCGGACGCTCCCCGCTCGACGATCCCCCCGCGCCGCCTCGCGCGGCGGCGACGCCGCTCGCTCCCGCCGACGCCCCGCGCACCACCGAGCCCCACCCGGCCTCCGCCCCCGCCGGCCCCGCCCACGCCCCCACCCCCGTCGACCCGGCCCACGCCACCGCTCCCGTCGTCGACCACCCCGTGCCCGGCGACGCCCCCCTCTCCGTCGACGAGGCCCCCGACGGCACCGAGCCGCACTTCGGCTCCTTCGCGGCCGAGCACCTCTCGCCGGCGTTCCCGCAGCGCGCGCCGTGGGGCACCGCCCAGCGCCTCCGCGCGTGGCAGGCCGAGGCGCTCGACCTC
Organism: Microbacterium sp. Leaf179; assembly: GCF_001423785.1. Lineage (NCBI taxonomy): Bacteria > Bacillati > Actinomycetota > Actinomycetes > Micrococcales > Microbacteriaceae > Microbacterium > Microbacterium sp. Leaf179. The sequence continues at coordinate 91,023 of NZ_LMPH01000004.1, forward strand.
TACTTCGGCCTCGACGGACCCGACGGCGAGGGCAAGGGGCCCCGCGACTTCCTCGCCGCCGCCACCCCCGGCGCCGGAAAGACCACCTTCGCCCTGCGCCTGGCCAGTGAGCTCATGCGCCGCCACGTCATCGACCGCATCGTCGTGGTGGCCCCCACCGAGCACCTCAAGACCCAGTGGGCCGAGGCGGCCGCGCGGGTCGGCATCCGTCTCGATCCGTTCTTCTCGAACCGCCACGCCACGCCCTCGCGGCAATATCACGGCGTCGCCGTGACCTACGCGCAGGTCGCGGTCAAGGCCGAGGTGCATCACCGCCTGACGATGGACGCCCGCACCCTCGTCGTGCTCGACGAGGTGCACCACGGTGGCGACGCCCTCAGCTGGGGCGACGCGCTGCGCGAGGCCTACAGCCGCGCCACCCGTCGTCTGCTGCTGTCGGGGACGCCGTTCCGCAGCGACACCGCGCCCATCCCGTTCGTGGAGTACCACCCGAACGCCAAGGGCATCCGCCTCTCGCGCACCGACTACACCTACGGCTACCGACGCGCGCTCGACGACGGGGTCGTCCGCCCCGTCTTCTTCCTCGTGTACGCCGGTCAGATGCGCTGGCGCACCAAGGCCGGCGAAGAGATGGAAGCCCAGCTCGGGCAGGACAACACCAAAGACATCACCTCGCAGGCCTGGCGCACCGCTCTCGATCCGAACGGCGACTGGATTCCCGCGGTCCTCCGCTCCGCCGACCGCCGCCTCACTGAGGTGCGCGAGACGGTCCCGGATGCCGGAGGCCTGGTCATCGCGACCGATCAGACCGCGGCGCGCGCCTACGCCGCCATCCTCGAGGACATCAGCGGCGAGAAGGTCACCGTCGTGCTGTCCGACGAGGCCGAGGCCTCGGGCCGCATCGAGACGTTCTCGAAGGGGACGAGCCGGTGGATGGTCGCCGTGCGCATGGTGTCGGAGGGCGTCGACGTGCCGCGTCTCGCGGTCGGTGTGTACGCCACGAGCGCCTCGACCCCGCTGTTCTTCGCCCAGGCCATCGGCCGTTTCGTGCGCGCCCGCCGGCGGGGCGAGACCGCGAGCGTCTTCCTGCCGAACGTGCCGCAGCTGCTCGCCCTCGCCGGTGAGATGGAGGCGCAGCGCGACCACGCCCTCGACCGCGACAGCGACGCGGAAGACCAGTGGAACGCCGAAGAAGACATGATGGACGCCGCCGAGCGCGAGGACAAAGCGTCCGACGCGCTCGAGCAGGAGTTCGAGTACCAGGCACTGGGCTCCCTCGCCCACTTCGACCGGGTGCTGTTCGACGGGCAGGAGTTCGGTCAGCTCGCGGTTCCCGGAACCGTCGAAGAAGAGGAGTTCCTCGGCATCCCGGGTCTGCTGGAGCCCGAACAGGTGCACGAGGTGCTGATGTCGCGCGCGACCCGGCAGTCGCGCCACCGCTCCACTCGCGAGGCGAGCGAGAAAGAGAACGGCGTCGAGCCGCCGTCGGTCGACGAGGGCGGCCTGCCCGCCCCGCTGCACCGCACGCTGAAAGAGCAGCGCCAGCTGCTGAACACCATGGTGGGTCTGTACGCCCGCCAGAGCGGCGAGGCCCACGGCCTCGTGCACGCCGAGCTCCGGCGCATCTGCGGCGGTCCCGCCGTCTCGCACGCGACCGTCGCGCAGCTGCAGGCGCGCATCGACGTGCTGCGCAGGCGCGTGCATTCCTGAACCGCGCCGGACGACTTCTGTCCCGCGGACGTGGTGCGCCTGACCCGCGATGGTCGAGCTCGGCCCGCGGCCATGTTCATCTGCATGATCGGTGGGGCGGGAGTACACGGTATGCCCCGTCCCGAACCCATATCGGGCGGTCGGTCATGCAGATGTGCCGTCACCTCGCGTTTCGCGGCCCCGAAATGCTGGCACCGTCGCCGTGGGATCCGCGTGTTCCCGGGGTTCGGAGGCCCGAAATGCTGTCAGTGTCAGCCGACGCGCCCGGGGGAGCGATGGGCGCTCATTACGGTGGTGGGCGACCCGAAGGAGCCCGAGTGACGACCCTCGCCACCCCGACCGCCCGTGATCGCCGCCGCTGGGCGCGCTATCTCGTCGACGAACGCGCCGAGGCGCGCGTCTACCGCGAGCTCGCCTCGCGGCGCACCGGCGAGGAGCGCGACATCCTGCTCGCCCTCGCCGAGGCCGAGGGGCGCCACGAGCAGCACTGGCTCGACCTGCTGGGTGAGACTCCGCCGCGCCTGCCGCGGCCCGGGATCGGTACGCGGTCCCTCTCGTGGATGGCCCGCCGCTTCGGCTCGATCTTCGTGCTCGCCCTCGCCCAGAACGCCGAGGCCCGTTCGCCGTACTCCGACGAGCCGTACGCGACTCCCGCGATGGCCGCCGACGAGCGCGTGCACCACGAGGTCGTGCGCGGTCTCGCCGCCCGCGGCCGCCGTCGCCTGTCGGGAACCTTCCGAGCTGCCGTGTTCGGCGCCAACGACGGCCTCGTCTCGAACCTGGCCCTCGTGATGGGCGTGGGGGCCACCGGCGTCGCCCCGAGCTTCGTGCTGTTCAGCGGCATCGCGGGTCTGCTCGCCGGAGCGCTGTCGATGGGCGCGGGGGAGTTCGTCTCGGTGCGCTCGCAGCGCGAGTTGCTGGAAGCCACCGAAGAGAGCGACTTCGCCGACTCCGCGCTTCCCCACCTCGACCTGGATGCCAACGAGCTCGCCCTCGTGTACCGCACGCGCGGCATGGACCCCGACGCCGCCCTCGACAAGGCCCGCGAGGCCGTGACCGCCGCGCGAGCGGGAACGGCGCCCGCCGCCGCGGCCCCGGGGGAGTCCGCGCACGACGTCGTCGGCAGCGCCTGGGGTGCCTCGATCTCGAGCTTCCTGTTCTTCGCCTCGGGCGCGATCATCCCGGTGCTGCCGTGGATCCTCGGTATGACGGGTCTCGGTGCCGTCATCCTCGCCCTCGCCCTCGTGGGCATCGCGCTCATGGCGACCGGGGCGATGGTGGGGCTTTTGTCGGGGGCGTCGCCGCTGAAGCGGGGCCTGCGTCAGCTGGCGATCGGCTTCGGCGCCGCCGCCGTGACCTACGTGCTGGGTCTGGTGTTCGGCGTCTCCGCGGCGTGACGCCGAGGCCTCTGGAGACGCCGCGCGAGACACACCGATTCGCGCGAGACACGGCGCGACACCGCGCGTCTCGCGAGAGCGAGCGTTTCTCGGCCGCGATGCCCGGGCGGCTGGGGGCGGCGCCGCATGCCGGGGCGATGCCGCGTCAGCCGCGACTCGCCGCGACGCGCGCGGCCTCGCGGACCGCCGTCACGTTGCGCCGGCCCGCCCGCGAGCCGGCGAGCTTGGCGGCGATGTGCTCGCGCACCGTCACGGGGTCGTAGAGCGCGGGCGCGTCGGGCGAGACGAAGTGCGGCAGGGGAGCGATCACCGCGTCGGCGTTGCCGTCGTGGAAGAACGCCGCCGATCGTCGGCGTTCGATCGTCCCGTCGATGACGGGCGGCTTCACCCGGTGCAGCGTCGACATCCACCGGTCATTGGTGAGCCGTGCCGCCACGTCGCCCAGGTTGACCAGCAGCGCGCCGTCGGCGGGCGAGACGTCGTTCCACGACCCGTCCGACCCCAGCACCTGCAACCCCTTCACCTGATCGGCCCAGAGCACGGTCACGAGCCCGAAGTCGGTGTGCTCGCCCATGCCCGTGAGCTCGCCGTCGAGTTCGATCGTGCCGGGCGGCAGGGCGTAGTTGTTCATGCGCAGCACGTCGATCGAGTGGCCGGTGAGGTCGTCGAAGAAGTCCTCCGGCACCCGCAGCGCCGCGGCGAACACGCGCGTGAGCGTGTGGGCGACCCGGCGTGCCTCGTCGTAATAGGTGCGGACCGCGGGCTCGAAGACGGTCGTGTCGGTGGGCCAGGTGTTCGCGGCGTAGTCGTCGGGGGTCGCCGTCGACCCCGGATACTCGGCGGCCGACGTTCCCACGTTGAACGCCTCGAAGAAGTCGTTCATGCGCGTGACCGGGTCGACGCCGAGGCTGTAACTCAACGACTCGCTCTTCGGCGGGCTGTACCCCCGGTTCTCGCTCGCCGGTCGCACGTACGCCTTCTTCGCCTCGAGAGGCAGGGCGAAGAACTCGTCGAGTCCTTCGGCGAGGTCCGCGACCGCGGCATCCGGGATGCCGTGCCCCACGATCTGCATGAACCCGACGGTGCGGCACGCGTGATCGACGGCGGCGACCACCGCCGCCCGGGCATCGGGCGAGCCGCGGCCCACCCAGGCGGAGATGTCGATCGTCGGCACGCGGAACGGAGGCATGCCTCGACGCTAAGCGGGCCGTGTCACGCCGGTGTTTCTGGGGCGTCACGTTCGCGCGGAACAGGCGCGGCGGGGGAGGGTTCCGAGGACACCGACGCCGGGCCGCGAGGGGAACAGAAAAGGCCCCGGGGATGAACCCGGGGCCTTCGTCGTTCTGTGCGCGAGGGGGGACTTGAACCCCCACGCCCGTTAAAGGGCACTAGCACCTCAAGCTAGCGCGTCTACCTATTCCGCCACCCGCGCATTGGGTGTTTCGTCGCTTTCGCAACGAGGAACGACATTACCATGCTCCCGACCCCGCCTCGAACCGGGCCGGCGCCCCGGGCGCGTCTCGCGATGTCACGCGACGGGAGGGGTCGCGCTCCCCGGGTACCGTAGAGCGCATGTCCGAGCTCGAAACCGACGTGCCCGAGGTCGCCCGCATCGCGTCCGACCTGATCCGGTTCGACACCTCGAACTACGGCGGGGGTCGCGCCGAGGGGGAGCGCGAGGCCGCCGAGTACGTCGGTGCCTACCTCGAAGCGCTGGGCCTCGACGTCAAGTACTACGAGCCGGTCGAGCGCCGCACCAACGTCTGCGCGCGCATCCCGGGCCGCAACCGCGACAAGCCCGCCCTGATCCTGCACGGCCACCTCGACGTCGTGCCGGCCGTCGCCGCCGACTGGAGCGTCGACCCGTTCGCGGGCGAGATCCGCGACGGGGTGCTCTGGGGCCGCGGCGCCGTCGACATGAAGGACATGGATGCCATGATCCTCACCGCCGTCGCCGACGTGCTGCGCGCGGGGGACCAGCCCGAGCGCGACATCATCGTGACCTTCTTCGCCGACGAGGAGAACGGGGGCGTCGAGGGCTCGGCGCGCGTGGTGAAGGACCGCCCCGAGTGGTTCGCCGGCGCGACCGAGGCCATCAGCGAGGTCGGCGGCTACTCGATCGCCGTCGGCGACCGCCGGGCGTACCTGTTGCAGGTGGGCGAGAAGGGCCTCATCTGGATCAAGCTCGTCGCCCGCGGCCGCGCCGGCCACGGCAGCGGTCTGCATCCCGACAACGCCGTGACGGCCCTCGCCGAGGCCGTGGCGGCCCTCGGGCGCACGGAATGGCCCATCCGGCTCACCGACACCACCACGCAGCTGCTGGCGGGACTCGCCGAGATCACGGGTGACGACGCGGGCGATCCCGATGCTCTCGCCCTGCGCACCGGCGCCGCATCCAGCTTCATCCGCTCCACGCTTCGCACCACCACGAACCCCACGGGTCTCACCGCCGGGTACAAGCACAACGTGATCCCCGACCGCGCCGAGGCCCTCATCGACGTCCGCGTGCTGCCGGGCACCGAAGAGGCCGCCCTCGCCGACATCCGCCGCATCGTCGGCCCGCACGTCGACATCGAGATCGTGCACCAGGACATCGGCCTCGAGGTGCCGTTCTCGGGCGACCTCGTCGACGCCATGATCGAACAGCTCGGTCGTCACGACCCGGGCGTGCCGGTCGTTCCCTACCTGATGGGCGGAGGCACCGACAACAAGGCGCTGTCGACCCTCGGCATCGCCGGCTACGGATTCGCACCGCTGCGACTCCCCGCCGATCTCGACTTCACCGGGATGTTCCACGGTGTCGACGAGCGCGTCCCCGTCGACGCGCTCGAGTTCGGTCGACGAGTTCTCGCCGACCTCCTCCGGACGTACTGAAGGACCGCATGCATATTCTCGAGGTCATCATCCTCGGGCTCGTTCAGGGCCTGACCGAGTTCCTCCCCATCTCCTCCAGCGCGCACCTGCGCATCGTGGGCGAGTTCCTGCCGTCGCGCGTCGACCCGGGCGCGACCTTCACCGCGATCACGCAGATCGGCACCGAGCTCGCCGTCCTGATCTACTTCCGCAAGAAGATCGGTCGGGTGCTCTCGCGCTGGTTCGGCTCGCTGACCGGCCGGGTTCCGCGCAGCGACCCCGACGCCCGCATGGGCTGGCTCGTGATCATCGGCACCATCCCGATCGCGGCGGCGGGCTTCCTGCTGCAGAGCCTCATCCGCGACAACTTCCGGAGCCTGTGGATCACCGCGATCGTGCTGATCGTGTTCGGCGTCCTGCTCGGTCTCGCCGACCACTACGGCAAGCGCCGCCGCGAGCTCGACGACCTGACCTATCCGCACGGCATCGCGTACGGCTTCGCGCAGGCGCTCGCGCTCGTCCCCGGCGTCTCGCGCTCGGGCGCGACCACGACGCTCGGTCGCGCCCTCGGCTACAAGCGCACCGCCGTGGCCGAGTACTCGTTCCTGCTCGCCGTGCCCGCCGTCTTCGCCAGTGGCTTCTACGAGCTGTACAAGAGCTTCGACGAGGGCACCGGTCCCTACAGCCTCGGTGAGACGGCCCTGGCCACGGTCATCGCGTTCGTCGTCGGCTACGTCGTGATCGCGTTCCTCATGCGCTACCTGCAGCGCGGCAGCTTCCTGCCGTTCGTGATCTACCGGGTGGCCCTCGGCATCCTGGTCATGGTGCTGCTGGCGCTCGGCGTGCTGCCGGCGTACTCGGCGATCACCGGCTGACGCGCCGCGCCCCGACGGGCCGGAATGACGGAAGGCGCCGTCCCCTCGGGGGCGGCGCCTTCGTTCTGTGTTCAGCGACGCGGCGGGTCGTCTCGACCGGGCTTCGTGGGGCCGTCGCCGCCATGGCGGAGGTAGCGCTCGAACTCCTGCGCGATCGCGTCGCCCGATGCTTCGGGGGAGTCCCACGTGTCGCGGGTCTGCTCGAGCTGGCGGATGTAGTCGCTCATCTCGTCGTCGTCGGCGGCGGCCGCGTCGATCGAGGCGACCCAGGCGCGCGCCTCGGTCTCGAGGTCGCCGCGGGGCACCGCGATGCCGCTGATGGTCTCGAGGCGTTCGAGCAGCGCCAGCGTGGCCTTGGGCGAGGGGGTGTGCCCGGCGACGTAGTGGGGCACGCTCGCCCAGAGGCTCGCGGTGGGGATGCCGACGGCCTCGGCGGCGTGGCCGATCGCGCTCAGGATGCCGACCGGACCCTCGTACAGGCTCTTCTCGAGGCCGAGCGACTGGCGGACGTTGTCGTTGTCGCTGCCGGCGAACACCGAGATGGGCCGCGTGTGGGGCACGTCCGACATCATCGAGCCGAGGGCCACGAAGCCGGTGACGTCCTCGCGCAGGGCGACGTCGATGAACTCGGCCGCGAAGGCCTGCCACGCGCGGGCGGGCTCGACGCCGACGAGCAGCCAGATCTCGGCCTCGTCGGAGCGCTCGACGGGCCGCAGCAGCGTCGCCTCGGGCCAGGTGAGCGTGCGCCGCCCCTCGGCATCCAATCCGATCTGCGGTCGTGTGTACTGGTAGTCGAAGTACAGCTCGGGATCGACCGTGTGCACGACCTCGTACTCGACGTCGGCGCGCAGCATGGCGGCCGCCGCCGACGCGGCTTCTCCGGCGTCGTTCCAGCCGTCGAATGCGGCGACGATGATCCGGCGACCCAGTGCGTCCACACAACCTCCTCTGCCCCGTCGGGGCTGGGTTCCAGGATAGGCGCACGCGCGCGACGACGGCCGGACGTGCGGCGCGGGGCCGCGCGGGGCGCTGGATACGATGGAACGATGACTTCCCCCGCGCGTCCCGCGCCGTCCGCGGTCCTCTGGGACATGGACGGCACCCTCGTCGACACCGAGCCGTACTGGATGGCCGCCGAGACCCCGCTCGTGGAGCGCTTCGGCGGCACGTGGTCGCACGAGCAGGCGCTGGGCATGGTCGGCCTCGCGCTCGAGGACTCCGCCCGCCTGCTGCAGAACGCCGGCGTGCCGTGGGGCGTCGACGAGATCATCTCGTACCTCACCGACGAGGTGCTGCGGCAGCTCGCCGTCACGGGGGTGCCGTTCCGCCCGGGCGCGCGCGAGCTGCTCGCCGATCTGCGCGCCGAGGGCGTCCAGACGGCGCTCGTGACGATGTCGATGCGGCGCATGGCGCTCTCGGTCGTCGATCTGATCGACTTCCCCGCCTTCGACATCGTGGTCGCCGGCGACGACGTCCAGCGCCCCAAGCCCCACCCCGACCCGTACCTGCAGGCCGCCGCAGCGCTCGGCGTCGACATCGTCGACACCGTCGCCATCGAAGACTCCCCGAACGGCCTGCGCTCGGCCATCGCCAGCGGCGCCGTGTCGCTCGGCGTCCCGCTCATGGTACCGCTCGAGGGCGTCGGAGCGCACGCGCTCTGGCCGAGCCTCGAGGGCCGCACCACCGCCCACCTGCGCGCGCTCCACGCCGCGCACGTCCCGACCCGCCAGGAGAACCGATGAGCGAGACCCCCCACCTGAGCGGTCCGTTCCGCATCGGCGATCGTGTGCAGTTGACCGGCCCCAAGGGCCGCATGCACACGATCACGCTGCGCGAGGCGGGCGAGCTGCACACCCACAACGGCGTGCTCAAGCACGAGCTGCTCGTCGGCCAGCCCGACGGCAGCGTGGTCACGAACAGCTCCGACCATGACTACCTGGCCGTGCGCCCGCTGCTGCGCGACTTCGTGATGTCGATGCCCCGCGGCGCGGCGATCGTCTACCCGAAGGACGCGGCGCAGATCCTCGCGCAGGCCGACATCTTCCCCGGCGCCACCGTCGTCGAGGCCGGCGTCGGCTCCGGTGCCCTGTCGCTGTGGCTGCTGCGCGCGATCGGGCCCGCGGGTCGGCTGCTCTCGTTCGAGCGTCGTGAGGAGTTCGCCGAGGTCGCCCGCGCGAACGTCGCGACCTTCCACGGCGAGCTCCCCCCGACGTGGGACGTCATCGTCGGGGACCTCGGCGAGAGCCTTCCGGATGCCGTGGCCCCGGCATCCGTCGACCGCATCGTGCTCGATATGCTCGCGCCCTGGGAGTGCATCGACGCCGCCGCCGACGCCCTCACCCCCGGCGGAGTGGTGCTGTGCTACATCGCCACCGCGACGCAGCTGAGCCGTGTTGCCGAGTACATCCGTGCCACGGGTCTGTTCACCGAACCGGATGCCAGCGAGACGATGGTGCGCGGGTGGCACGTCGAGGGCCTCGCCGTGCGCCCCGACCACCGCATGATCGCGCACACGGGGTTCCTCATCACAGCCCGCCGTCTCGCGCCGGGCGCCGTCCCGCCCGAGGTCAAGCGCCGCGCGTCGAAGTCGAGCTACGGCGATGAAGACGTGGAGCTCTGGACCCCGGGAGCTGTCGGCGACCGCGAGATCACCGACAAGAATCTGCGCAAGCGCGTGCGCGAAGCGCAGAAGTCCGCCGAGGGTGTGCGGCAGTCCGTCGCGGGCGCGGCGGAGGAGTCGGGCCCGAGCGCCTAAACTGATCCGGTGCGCAGACTTCCCGCTCTCGTGGCCGTGACCGCTCTGGCCGGATTCGGCCTCGTCGGATGCTCGGCGACCGCCGCGTCCTCCTGCCCGACCCCCACCGACAGCTCGATCGCCTCGGTGGTCGAGGCGACCGGTGACTTCGGTACGACGCCCACGGTGACCGTGCGGTCGCCGTTCATCCCGTCGCAGGCGGGCACGCAGACGCTCATCGAGGGGAACGGCACGCGCATCACGACCGACGATCAGCTCTCGCTGATCGACGTCACCGTGCTCGACGCCGCCACCGGCGAGCAGGTGGGGGCGACGAAGTACAGCTCCGACCTCACCACCGCCACCCCGATCACGCGCCTCACGCAGGCGGTGCCCGCCGTCGCCCCGCTGCTGAAGTGCGTGACCGAGGGCTCGCGCGTCGCGGTCGCCCTCCCGGGCGACCAGGTCGGTGCGCAGGGCGCCCAGGGCTTCGGTCTGGGCGAGGGCGACGGCGCGATCTTCGTGTTCGACGTGCGCAAGGTGTTCCTGCCCGCCGCAGACGGCGCCGACCAGTACAACGCCGAGTCCGGCATGCCCTCGGTCGTGCGCGCGCCCGACGGACAGCCCGGCATCGTGACCCCCGCGGGCGACGCCCCCACCGAGGTGCGTTCGCAGACCATCATGAAGGGCGACGGCGACGCGCTGACCGCCGACTCCTCGGTGGTCATCCACGTGCAGGGCGTGGCGTGGGGCGCCAAGACGACGTTCGCCTCCACCTGGAAGAACGGCGCGCCCGGCCAGGCCAAGGTGTCTGCTCTGCCGCCGGCTCTCGCCTCGGCCCTCGAGGGGCAGACCGTCGGTTCGCAGGTTCTCGTCGTCGTCCCCGCCGACCAGACCGAGCAGGACCAGCAGATCCTCCAGGCTCCGGCCGACACCGCCCTGGTGTACGTCGTGGACATCCTCGGCACCGTCGGCTGACCCGCCCCGACGCCTAGGATGGGCGGGTGCCCGCCACCCCGTCCAGAAGTGCTCCCGAGGAGCGCCTGGTGAACCTCGTCGTCGCCCTCATGGCGACCGAGCAGGGGCTGACCAAAGACACCATCCTCTCCTCGGTCGCGGGCTACCGCGAGCAGCTCGAGGCGGGCGCGTCGAAGGATGCGCTCGAGAAGATGTTCGAGCGCGACAAAGAGAACCTGCGCGGGCTCGGTGTGCCGATCGAGACGATCGGCAACCGCTCCGACCCCGACGATCTGCGCGAGGCGCGCTATCGCGTGCCGACCGCCGAGTACGAGCTGCCCGACGACATCTCGTTCAGCCCGGCCGAGGTGGCGCTGCTGAACATCGCCGGAGGCGTGTGGGGGAGTGAGTCGCTCTCGGTCGACGCCCGCAGTGGTCTGCGCAAGATCCGCGCGCTCGGCATCGCCGTCGACGAGCCGATCATCGGGTACGCGCCCCGCATCCGGGTGCGCGACGCCTCGTTCGCGACCCTGCAGCGGGCGATCGAGCAGTCGCGGGTCGTGACGTTCACCTACCTGCGTCCGGGCGAGGCGCGTCCGCGCGAGCGGCGCATCCGTCCGTTCGCCCTCGTCGAGTACGAGGCGCGGTGGCACGTCTACGGGTTCGACCAGAACGTGCAGGCCGACCGCACGTTCCTCTTGGCCCGCATCGTCGGCGACGTCACCGTCGCGCGCGAGAAGTTCCCGGCCGACCTGCGAGACGGCGCCGGAGAGCGTGCGCTGGCGGGCCTGCGGGCTGTCGCCGCGCGTCAGCGGGCCCTGCTCGAGGTGCACCCCGGAACCGAAGCCGCCCTGCGGCTGGCGCGCCGCGCCGATGCGGCGCCGCAGGGCATCCTCGTGCCGTACGTCGACCTGCACGTGTTCGCCGACGAGCTCGCCTCGTACGGTCCCGAGGTGCGCGTCGTCGCCCCCGACGACCTGCGCGTCGAGGTCATCCGTCGCCTCGAGGCGACGCTGGCCCTGCACGGAGGTGCCGCGTGAGCACCGATCGGCCCATCGCCGCCCTCGACCGCGCGGCTCTGCTGCTGCAGCTGGTGCCCTACCTGCTCGGCAAGGGCGAGGTCTCGGTGGCCGAGGCCGCAGCCGACTTCGACGTCGCCCCCGGGCAGATGCGCGCGATGGTGGAGCGCCTCACCGTCATCGGCCTTCCCGGCGAGCAGGGGTACTGGCAGTTGCCGCACGACCTCTTCGACATCGACTGGGACCTGCTCGACCGCGAAGATGTGATCGCGATCACCAACACCGTGGGACTTGAACGCTCGCCTCGGCTGACCGCGCGCGAGGCCGCGGCTCTGCTGGCGGGTCTGCAACTCGCTCGGAGTCTGCCGGGCGTCGGCGACAACGACCTCGTCTCGGGGCTGCTCTCCAAGCTCGCTCGCGGTGCCGCCGCGGCGCCGCCCGCCGTCATCGTCGCGCCCGGGCCCGTCGACGGGGTGCGCGACGTCGTCGATGAGGCGCTCCGTGCCCGCGTGGCGGTCACGTTCACGTACCGCGCGCCCGGCGCCGGTCCCACCACGCGCACCGTCGACCCCATCAAGGTGCACATCGCCAACGACCAGTGGTACCTGCAGGGCTGGTGCCACCTGCGCCAAGCTGTGCGCACGTTCCACCTCGACCGCGTGAGCGACCCCACCCTCACCGACATCCCGGCCGTGCACGGCGGCGATCCGGTTCCCGACCTGTTCGCCCCGGCCGACGACGAGGTGGTGGCCCGGTTCCGCTTTCCCCGCGCGGTGGCGCCGTTGCTGGCCGACTACCTCGAGCGCGCCGACATCGACGACTCCGACGGGGTCACCTCGGTGGCCTCGCTCCACCTCGCCGACGAGCAGAGCCTGAAGCGCCTCGCAGCCCGGCGCGGCGGCGAGGTCGAGCTGCTCGAACCGGCCGGCGCCCGCCACGCGGCGGCGGCGTGGGCGGCGGCGGGGCTGGCGCAGTATCGCGCGGAGCCCTGAGCGCCAGCCCGCACGGCCCTCCGCGACGACGAGGAGCCGCTGGCCGACCCGATCGCCGCGCCTGAGCGTCCGCACCGAGTCGTCGCGCCCGTGGGCCTGTCCGGTCCGCGGCGGAAACCGCGGGTTAGACTGATGTCCACGCCCGAACAAGACGAGGAGTCCTCATGTTTCAGGGATTGACCGGATGGCACCTGCTGATCGTCTTGGCCGTCATCCTTCTGCTGTTCGGCGCCGCCAAGCTCCCCGCCCTCGCGAAGAGCGTCGGCCAGTCGGCTCGCGTGTTCAAGAGCGAGATGAAAGAGATGAAGCGCGACGACGAGGTCGCGGCTCCCACTCCCGAGACGCCGCGCGCCACCGAGACCGGCACCGCTTCGACCGCCGCCCCCGAGCCGCGCAGGTCGAACGACCCCACGATCTAAGTCGTGGTGACGGCAGGCCCGCCGCGCATCGACCTCCCCGAGGGGCCGCGGCGCGATAAGCGCATGTCCATCGGCGCGCATCTCGTCGAGCTGCGCAAGCGTCTGATGATCGCGGCTGCCGCCCTCGTGGTGGGCATGGTGGTGGCCTTCATCATCACCGACCCGATCATCCACCTGATCACCGAGCCCATCCGCGAGATCGCCGAGCGCCGTGGCGACGATTTTTCGGCGCTGAACTTCACCTCGGTGACCTCGGCGTTCGATCTGCGCATGCGCATCGCGTTCTCGATCGGCATCTTCCTGTCAGCACCGGTGTGGCTGTGGCAGATCTGGGCGTTCATCATGCCCGGACTCACGCGCAAAGAGGTGCGCTACACGGTCGGGTTCGTGGCATCCGCCGTCCCGCTGTTCTTCGTGGGCTGCTGGGTGGGGCTCCTGATCGTCCCGCACGTGATCGAGCTCATGTGGGGCTTCACTCCCGAAGGCGGCGTCAACTTCTACAACGCCACCGACTACTACGATTTCGTGTTCAAGCTCATGATCGTGGTGGGCGTGGCGTTCGTGCTGCCGGTGTTCCTGGTGGCGCTGAACGTCGCCGGCATCATGAGCGGCAAGGCGATCCTGAAGGGCTGGCGGGTCGCGATCCTCATCGCCACCCTGTTCTCTGCCCTCGCCACCCCCGCGGCCGACATCATCAGCATGCTCATGCTGGCTGCCATCCTCACCGTGCTGTTCTTCGCCGCCGCCGGGGTGTCGATGCTGTTCGACCGCCGCAAGGCACGTCGCGCCGCCGCGGCCGGAATGCCGTCGGGGCCCATCGCGTGAGCGCGCCGAGTCCGGCCGAGCGTTTCGCGCGCGCCAGCGCCCGTTCGACGCACCCGCACACGGCCGACTTCGCCGAGATGCAGCGGTTCGAGCTCGACGACTTCCAGATCGCCGGATGCCACGCCCTCGAAGACGGACGGAGCGTGCTGGTGGCGGCCCCCACCGGCGCCGGAAAGACCATCGTCGGCGAGTTCGCGATCCACCTCGCGATGTCGGAGCCCGGGGACAAGGCGTTCTACACCACGCCGATCAAGGCGTTGTCGAACCAGAAGTTCCACGAGCTGCAAGAGATCTACGGCGACGACGAGGTGGGCCTGCTCACCGGCGACACGAACATCAACTCCTCGGCGCGCATCGTCGTGATGACGACCGAGGTGCTGCGCAACATGCTGTACGCCGATTCGCCGGCCCTGCGTGGCCTGCGCTTCGTCGTCATGGACGAGGTGCACTACCTCGCCGACCGCTTCCGCGGCGCGGTGTGGGAAGAAGTCATCATCCACCTGCCGTCGTCGGTCAAACTCGTGTCGCTGTCGGCGACCGTGTCGAATGCCGAGGAGTTCGGCGACTGGCTCGACACCGTGCGCGGCGACACCGAGGTGATCGTGTCGGAGACCCGGCCCGTGCCCCTCGAGCAGCACGTGCTCGTGCGCGGCGATCTGCTGCCGCTGTTCGACGACCGGGCGGGAGTCGCCACCGCCCAGGTGAACCAGGAGCTGCTGCGCATCCGCGGGGGCAACTCGGGGGGATACGAGAACAACCGGCGCGCGCAGGAGTACCGCTCGGCGCGCCACGCCGGGGGTCCGCGCCACGCGGGCCAGCGCCGCGCCGGGCACAAACCGACCCGTGCGGCGCAGGGGCCGCGCATCGAGCGCATCGACCGTCCCGAGGTCGTGGAGCTGCTGCAGCGCAACCACCTGCTGCCCGCGATCTTCTTCATCTTCAGCCGCGCCGGCTGCGACGCCGCCGTGCAGCAGCTGCGGCGCGCGAACGTGCGGCTGACCTCGGCCGAGGAGCGCGTCGAGATCCGCCAGATCGTCGACGAGCTGACTTTCACACTGAAGGACGAGGACCTCGCCGTCCTGCACTTCTGGGAGTGGCGCGACAACCTCGAGCGCGGCATGGCCTCGCACCACGCGGGCCTGCTGCCGGCGTTCAAAGAGGTCGTCGAGGAGCTGTTCCGTCGCAAGCTCGTCAAGGTCGTCTTCGCGACCGAGACGCTGGCGCTCGGCATCAACATGCCGGCGCGCACGGTCGTGCTCGAGAAGCTCGAGAAGTTCAACGGCGAAGCTCGCGTGGCCATCACGTCGGGGGAGTACACGCAGCTGACCGGTCGCGCCGGCCGCCGCGGCATCGACGTCGAGGGCCACGCGGTGGTGCAGTTCACCGAGGGCCTCGACCCGCAGTCGGTCGCGGCGCTGGCCTCGCGCCGCACCTATCCGCTGAACTCGAGCTTCCGGCCCACGTACAACATGGCCGTCAACCTCATCGACCAGTTCGGTCGGGCCCGGGCCCGCGAGGTGCTCGAGTCGTCGTTCGCGCAGTTCCAGGCCGACCGCTCGGTCGTCGGTCTCGCGCGTCAGGTGAAGGATGCCGAGGAGTCGCTCTCGGGCTACGAGCAGGCGATGACGTGCGACCGCGGGGACTTCCGCGAGTACTCCACGATCCGCCGCGAACTCAGCGATCTCGAGAAGATCAACCGGCGCGACGCCACGGCGCCCCGTCGCCTGCGCGACGAGCGGCAGGAGCAGATCCAGTCGCTGCGCCGGCGCATGCAGCGACATCCCTGCCAGTCATGCCCCGATCGCGAGGCCCACGCCCGCTGGGCGGAGCGGTATTGGAAGCTCAAGCGCACCACCGACAAGACCCGGCAGCAGATCGATCAGCGCACCGGCAACGTCGCGCGCGTGTTCGACCGGGTCGTGGAGGTGCTCGCCGCCCTGGAGTACGTCGCGATAGAAGACGACGGTGCCACGGTGCTGACCCCCGCGGGTCGCACGATGCGCCGCATCTACGGTGAACGCGACCTGCTCGTGGCCGAGTCGCTGCGCCAGCGCCTGTGGGACGGACTCGATGCTCCGTCCCTCGCCGCCCTCGCCTGCTGCCTCGTGTACGAACCGCGCCGCGACGAGGCCGGGCCGGGCGAGCGGGGTCTGCCGCGCGGCGCGTTCCGCGGGGCGCTCGATGCCACGCAGACCCTCTGGCAAGAGCTCGACGACCTCGAGCGCGACCACCGCCTGCCGGGCTCGGCGGAACCCGCCTCCGGCCTGGCCCCCGCCATGCACGCGTGGGCGAAGGGTCTGCCGCTCGACAGCGTGCTCACCCTCGCCGACATGGCCGCGGGCGACTTCGTCCGCTGGGTCAAGCAGACGATCGACCTGCTCGACCAGATCTCGCTCGTCGCCGAACCGAAGCTCGCGTCGACCGCGCGCACGGCGCTGGATTCCGTGCGGCGCGGCATCGTCGCGTACACGTCCGCGTGAGCGCCGTGTCGACGCGCCGTCCGCGCGCGCGCCTCGCCGAGCCCGCCCCGCCGGTGCTGCGTCTGGCGTTCGCGGCGCCGCTCTCGGTCGTGGCGGGTCTGCTGCTGGTCACCGCGTTCCCCGCGCTGGCGTGGTGGCCGATGGCACTGCCCGCCGTGGTGCTCGCGCTCGTCGTCCTCGCCGGTCGGGGCATCTGGTCGTCGCTGCTCGTGGGGTTCCTGTTCGGGGCGGCGTTCTTCTCGGTCAACCTGCTCTTCACGGCGCGCTACCTGGGACCCATCCCGTGGATCGCGCTGTCTGTGCTCGAAGCGCTGCTCACCGCGGTGTTCGCCATCCCCATCGCGCTGGCCTATCGATGGATGCCGCGGCTGGCGCCGGGAACGCTCGGACGGCTCGTACTGCTGCCGGCCCTCGTCGCGGGGCTGTGGACGTTGCGCGAGCAGATCGTCGGCTCGTGGCCGTACGGCGGCTTCCCCTGGGGACGTATCGGCGTCTCGCAGGTGAACGGGCCCTTCGCCGAGGTGGCGTCGTGGGTCGGCATGTCGGGTCTGACGTTCCTGGTCGTGCTGCTGTGCGCCATGGCGATCGAGTTCGTGCGCACCGGGCGGTTCCGCCGTCTCGCGCGTGCCGTGCCGGCCGCACTCGTGCTGGTCGTGCTCGTGGCGCTGCCGCAGTTCCCGACCACCGACGCGGGCTCGCTGCGCGTGGGCGCGGCGCAGGGCAACGGTCCCGCCGGCTACTTCGACCAGCGCTCCCGCAACGCCGTGCTGAACGCGCAGCTGGCGGCATCCGCTCCGCTTCTCGGGCAGGACATGGACGTGCTGCTCTGGCCCGAGGGTGGCGTCGACTCCGACCCGACCGCCTCGCGACCGACCGCCGCCGTGCTCGACGAGCTGTCGCGCCGGGTCGACGCGCCGCTGCTCGTCTCGGCGGTGACCGAGCGCGGGCCCGACCTGTTCAATTCCGCGCTGCTGTGGACCCCCGACGGCGGGGCGATCGCCACGTACGACAAACGGCATCCGGTGCCGTTCGGCGAGTACGTGCCCGACCGGGCGTTCTGGGAGCCGTTCGCTCCCGACCTGATCGGTCTGATCGGGCGCGAGTACACCCCCGGAACGGCGAGCCCGCTCTTCGACCTGAACGGTGTCGGCATGGGCCTTGCCATCTGCTTCGACGTGATCTACGACGACGTGGTGTGGGACGGCGCGGCCGCGGGGGCGCAGATCTACATGTTCCAGACCAACAACGCCGACTTCCGCGGCACCGACGAGAACCTGCAGCAGCTCGCCTTCGCGCGCATGCGGGCGATCGAGACCGGTCGTTCGGTGGTGAACCTCTCGACCGTGGGCACGAGCCAGGTCATCGCACCCGACGGGGCCACCCTCGACGAGCTGCCCGTCGACGTCGCGGGGCACATGCTCACCGACGTGCCGCTGCGCACCGGTCTCACCCCCGCGACGGTCATCGGACCCGCGGTCAAGATCGTGGTGGGCGGGGGGAGCCTCGTCGCTCTGCTGGCGGCCGGTGTGCTCGTCGCGGTGCGGTCCCGCGCCACGAAGAAGACGCCGACCCCCGAAGGGGCCGGCGTCTGAATCCGTTTCTCAGCGTCAGGCGCTGAGCTTCTCGTTCCCGGCGCCACGGCGGGCGCGGACGAAGGCGAGACGCTCTTCGAGCAGCTCTTCGAGCTCGGGGAGGGTGCGACGCTCCAGGAGCATGTCCCAGTGCGTACGGGCGGCCTTGTCGCCGCTGTGGTCGACGGTCGCGATGCCGTCACCGATGCGCAGCAGCGCTTCGGCGCCGCACGTGCGGCACTCCCAGGACTCCGGAACCTCGGCGTCTGCAGCGAACGTCAGGACGGTGTCGCGTCCGCAGGTGCTGCAGTTGTACGTGTGTTGTGCACGGTCGTGAAACACGACGCCGTCTTCGCTCTGGAGGCTTTGGGCGCCGAGTCGGATGCCGCGGAGACTGCGGTCTGCCATTGTGTGGTCCTCTCGTCGGTCCCCATGTATAACGCTCGCACCTGTGCGCTTTATTCGAACGGCGGGCCCGCGGCCGGGTTTCACAGAGAATGCTCAGTCAGCTGGAGTTCACCGTTCGTTCACCAGGGCCAGAGCCAGGTCGGCGCGGTCGGTGACCAGCCCGTCGACGCCCAGGTCGAGCAGGCGGTGCATGTCGGCGGATTCGTTGACCGTCCACACGTGCACCTCGACGCCGGCGGCGTGCGCGTCGCGGACGAAGCCCGGGGTCACGACCGGGATCACCCCGTGCCGCTCGGGCACCTGCAGCGCATCGAGGTCGGCGAGCAGCTCCCGCACACGCCGGCGCTGGCCCAGCACGCGCGCCGCCAGCAGGCGGGCGATGGTCGCCGATCCGGGGGAGGTGGCCGGGCGGCGGGTCGCCCCCGCGCGGCGGGCCGCCTCGAGGGCGGTGCGACGGCGATCGTCGGAGAAGCTCGTGACGAGCACCCGCTCGGCGTGCGGCGCGATGAGCCGCCCGACCGGTTCGGCCGCGGCGGTGGCCTTGACGTCGAGGTTGAAGCGCACGTCGGGGAAGGCGTCGAGCGCCTGGGCGAGGGTGATGAGGCCGCCGCGGTCCGACATGAGCTCCGCCAGCTCGTGCACGCGGACATCGGCGATCGCCCGAGGGTCTTCGGCGACGCGTCGCAGGTCGTCGTCGTGGAACAGCACGACGGTGCCGTCGGCGGTGAGGTGGCAGTCCGATTCGACGTAGACGGCGCCGGCGGCGTGCGCCGCGGCCACCGCGGCGAACGAGTTGTCGACCAGCCCGTTCGCGACGGCATCCGGGGTGACGAGCCCCCGGTGCGCCAGCACACGCGGTCCCTCCGGTGAGAGGTAGGGATGCCGGGCGGCGGGCGATGCGGTCATGTCAGGGCCTCCGGGCCAGAACGTAGCACGCGCGTACGACACGCCCGTGCCCGTGGACAGGGGCTGTTCGCGGCGTCGTGGAGGCGTCCGTGGCCGTCGTGAGGAGCGGCGCGGCTGCGGCCCGGCGCCGGTGGCGGTGGGCGGGGGATCGGTAGGCTGGGAGGGGCTCCGAGTATCCCCCCGCTCGCGGTCCCCCTTTTTCGAATCGTCAGGAGAATCCGTGTCTCAGACCCTTCCGTCCGGCTCCCTGAGCGGCAAGACCGCGCTCGTCACCGGCTCGTCGCGCGGCATCGGCGCCGACACCGTGAAGTACTTCGCCGAGGCCGGCGCGAACGTCGTCATCAACTTCCGCAACAAGGCGCCGCGCGCCGAGAAGCTCGCGTCGCAGCTGCGTGAGCTGGGCGTCGAGGCGCTCGTCGTGGGCGCCGACCTCACCGACCCCGCGTCGGTGAAGGCGATGTTCGATGAGGTCGAGCGCACGTTCGGAGGCCTCGACGTGCTCGTGCTCAACGCCTCGGGCGGCATGGAGTCCGGCATGGCCGAGGACTACGCGCTGCTGCTCAACCGCGACGCGCAGGTCTCCGTGCTCGAAACCGCGCTGCCGTTGCTCAAGGCCGACGCGCGCGTGGTGTTCGTGACCAGTCACCAGGCGCACTTCATCCGCACCACCCCGACCATGCCCGAGTACGAGCCGGTCGCGCTGTCGAAGCGGGCCGGCGAAGACGCGCTGCGTGAGAAGATCCCCGCTCTCGAGGAGCGCGGCATCGGCTTCACCGTCGTCTCGGGCGACATGATCGAAGGCACCATCACGGCCACCCTGCTCGAGCGCGCCAACCCCGGCGCGATCGCCGCCCGCCGCGACGACGCCGGCAAGCTGTACAACGTGTCGGAGTTCGCGGCCGAGGTCGCCCGCGCGGCCCTCGACCCGGTTCCCGCCGACAACACCCGTCTCGTGGGCGACACGGGTTCGTTCGGAGGCGAGTGAGCATGCGCTCCGTCGACATCGAGGCGCTCGTCTCCGTGGGGCGCCCCGCGCTCTCGTCCGACGGCGACGTCGCCGTCTTCGCCACCTCGCGCCCCGATCTCGTCGCTGACCGCGGAGTGGGCCAGCTCTGGCGGGTCGACCTGCCCGACGGCGCGCCGCGCCGCCTGACCCGCGGTGTCGCCGACAAGGCGCCGCGCCTCTCGCCCGACGACGCCACCGTCGCGTTCCTCCGCGCCGATGAGCGCGGCCGCGCGCAGGTGTTCGTCGTCTCGGTCCTCGGTGGTGAGCCGGTCCAGGTGACCGACCAGCCCGGGGGAGTGACCGACGTCGCCTGGTCGCCCGACGGCACGCGTCTGGCGTTCTCGGCGCGCGTGCCCGAGCCCGGTCGGTACGGCACCGTCGAGGGGCGCGATGCCGCCGCCGAACCGCCGCGTCGGATCACCGGCATCCGGTGGCACTCGAACGGCGCCGGCTACCTGGACCGCCCGAGCCATCTCTTCGTGGTGGACGCGCCCTCGACCGAGGCGGAGCCCTTCTACACGCCCGCTCCGGCGCTGGAAGCGCCCGAGAAGCGCGTGATACCCGCCGAGCCCACGCGGCTGACCGAGGGTGACACCAGTTGGAGCGGCGTCGTCTGGACGCACGACGGCAGCGAGCTGCTGAGCGTTCCCGACGTGATCGAGACCGACCGCCGCGACCTGCGCGACCGCATCGTGGCCGTCGCGGTCGAGGGTGGGGTCGAGCGCGAGGTGCTCTCGACCTCGTCCGACCTGTCGGTCGCCGAGGTCGCCGTGGCGCCCGACGGGGCGATCTTCGCGCTCGCGAACGACGTGGGTCCGGAGGGCGTGGACTTCGTCGCCCCCGGCGTCTCGCTGTTCCTGCTGGAGGCCGAGGGTCCGCGCCGGCTCACCGACGCCGAGACGATCGATCTCGGCGAGGTCGGCAGTCACCTGTCGTTCGACGACGGCGACGTGCTCGTGCAGGACCGCACCCGCGGGCGCCTGCGCCTGCTGCGCGTCACGCGCGGAGCAGACGTGTCCGAGGTCCTCGGCGGGGACCTCGAGGTCAACGGCCACGCCGTCGCGAACGGCCGGGTCGTGGCATCCGTCGCCGCGCCCGAATCGTTCGGTGAGCTGGTGCTCGTCGACCCCGTGGCGGGCGTTCGCGCCGTCACCGACTTCGGCGCCGCCGTGCGCGAGCGGGGTGTCGTCGTGCCGGTCGAGCACGAGATCGCCGGCCGCGACGGCTACCCGGTGCACGGGTGGGTCGCCACGCCCGAGGGCGAGGGGCCGTTCCCGGTCATCCTGCAGATCCACGGCGGGCCGTACGCGTCGTACGGGGTGCACGTCTTCGACGAGACCCAGGTGCTCGTCGACGCCGGGTACGCCGTCGTCTACAGCAACCCCCGCGGGAGCGCCGGATACGGTCGCGCCCACGGCCGGTCGATCCGACAGAAGATGGGCACCCTCGACTTCTTCGACGTGCTCGACTTCTTCGACGGCGTCGTGGCGGCAGATCCTCGCCTCGACGGCGACCGCGTCGGCGTGATGGGCGGGTCCTACGGCGGATACATGACCGCATGGATCATCGCGCATGACCACCGCTTCGCCGGCGCGATCGTGGAGCGCGGGTTCCTCGACCCGACCGCGTTCCCGGGCTCGAGCGACATCGGCTCGTTCTTCGGTCAGGAGTACGTCGGGACCGACCCCGAGCAGATGGCCGCGCAGAGCCCCATGGCCGTCGTCGACCGGGTGCGCACCCCCACGCTGGTGCTCCACTCCGAGCTGGACTTCCGCTGCCCGCTCGAACAGGCCACGCGTTATTACGCGGCGCTGAAGCGCCAGGGAACTGAGGCCGAGATGCTCGTCTTCCCCGGCGAAGACCACGAGCTCACCCGCGCGGGTCGGCCGCAGCACCGGGTGCAGCGCTTCGATGCGGTGCTCGAATGGTGGGCGCGGTACCTGCCGGTCGCGTGAATCGGAGAGGGCCCGGATGCCATGGCATCCGGGCCCTTTCGCGTACCCGTGTTACGCGGCCTTGCCGAACTGGATCGCTCGCACGATCTGGAAGATGCCGAGGATGACGAGCGAGATGCCGATGAGCAGGAACAGCGTCACCGCGCCCAGGAGCGGCGAGAACAGCAGCACGACGCCGGCGAGGATGCTGACGATCGCGAAGAAGATCGTCCAGGCCCGCGCCTTCGATCCGTGGCCGACGGTGGTGAGCGAGACGACGCCCTCGATGATCCACAGGATGCCGACGAGGGTGCCGATGAAGACGCCGAACCACGCGGTCGTGGCCGAGAGGTTGGCGAACGAGAAGATGCCCGCGACGATGAACAGCACGCCGAGCACGATGTAGCCGATGCGAGCCCAGCCGGAGCGCCAGAACAGGCCGATGCCGATGTTCACCAGTCCGGCGATGATGACGTAGACAGAGATGATGCCGACGGCGATCTCGGCGGTGCGGCCGGGCCACACCAGGATGAGCAGGCCGATGACGAGCGACAGCGCGCCGCTGACGCCGAGCGCGGTGCGGACGGCGCTGAGAGCGGGGCTGGTCGTGGACGAGGGCGACATTGCGTGCCTTTCTGGATGAACGCTGTGAACAGTGCTCACCTTAGACCGCACGACGAAACCGGCGCGACCTGGGCGTACGCGCCGCGTGGAGCGGAGTCATGAGGGGCCGTTGGGTGGCGGCGCCGGCTGCGCCCGGACTGCCGGTCGTGCGGGGATCGGGGGTTGCGCCCAATCGTTGAGTGTCCCGGACATGCCGCTCCGACCCGGCTACGCGCGGCGTGTCGTGGACACTCAACCGTTCTGCGGTCCTCGCTTCGTCGTGCGCGCGGTTGAGTGTCCCGGACACGCCGCACCCGCACCGCCGTGCGCGGCGTTTCGCGGACGCTGAACCTCTCTGCGGGTCGCGCGCGGGCCGACCCGCGTGTGCACGCCGCCTCGGTCGTGCCGGGACCGCTGCGTTGGTGGGCGGCAGCGCGGAGGGTCGCGAGGTGGCGCGGCCGCTCACCGGCGCCACAGGGCGCGGACCGCGCGCTCGGTCGCGACGAATCGTTCCGCCGTCGCCGAGGCGAAGTCGCGGGCACCCCGCAGCCCGCGCTCCAGCTCATCGAGCAACGCCGCCCCCGCGGTGTGGGTCCGGTCGTAGGCTTCGCGCGCCGAGCCGTGCCAATCCCCGCGAAGGCGAGTGGCCTCCCGGTCGAGCAGGTCGATCTCCATCGCGATGCCGGAGAGGGCCTGGTCGAGGTGCGCGACGAGCTCGCCGTGGCGCGCGCTGTCGAACCGGATGTACACGGTGCGGTCCCGTCAGTAGGTGTCGCGCGGGTGGAGGCCGTCGGCCAGGCGGAAGCAGGGGGAGAAGGAGAGGATCTCGATGCGCGTGCGGTCGACGCTGAGCGCCATGGAGTAGCTCGATCCGTGTGGACCTCGGACCCGCACTCGAGGCACGCCGTCGCGGGTCGTGTCCCGTTCGGTCCAGAAACCTGGCTCCTCGGAGTAGTGAGCGGCGACCTCGTCGACAAGAGGCTCCGTATCGATGTCTGTTACGAGATCCATGTAGAGGTGTCCAGTCCACCGGAAGGAGCGGTCACCTTCGCAGGAGAGCAGGACGCCCGAATCGATCTGTTCCACAGACGACGTTGCCTCCTTGGGCACGAACGCCGACAGTGCTCGTTCCATGCGTTGTGCGATGTCTTTCGCTCCGTAGACGTCCAGACTGTCGTCCGTGATTCTGTGTTCGGGCGCGGAGCAACCCGTCAGCGAACCGGCGACGACAACAAGAATCGCTCCCCACAGCAGTGATCTCTTCATTCGCGGACCCTTCTTCGGATGTCTTCGAGCACGTTGAGGTTGGCAAGTTCGTCGCTCGCGATGAGTTGGTGATTCTCGAGCGCGCGAAACGACACCCGGAAGCTGGGCGTGGGCTGCGGCTCGATTCCGGGTAGGCCGATCGCCGGGGGAGCGGGGAGCGGGATCTCGACGTCTCCGTCTCGCGCGTAGACGTGGCTCTCGAAGGCCGGCTCGTGAGCGGGGACGCGTCCTTCCCAGACGACTCCCGTCTCCTGCGCCATGGTGAGCACGTCGGTGTACGCCCAGTGGGCGTACGTCGTTCGCGGATCGGGTGCCCACCCCACCGGCATCCCGGCCCCCGCAAGCGAGTGAACCTGGTCGTACTGAGCGCCGGCGACCTCCGAGGCGGTGATGGGTGCGAGACCCCAGGAGTGCCCCATCGCCACGCTCTCGCTGTCGGCGACGGCGTCGCTCGCGCCGCGGATCTCGGCGGCGAAGTCGGCGAGACGGTCTCCCATGGCGCGCGCGAGATCCGGATCGTTCGCCTGCGACAGCCCCGTCGCCAGCGGGAGCTCCGCGAGGGCGACGGAAGGCGGGGCCCCGGCCTCATCGCCCGGGAACATCCCGTCTTTCCAGACGAAGCCGAGCACACCGGCATCCTGCTGGTTCATCCACTCCACGACCTCTTGCGGACCCCCTCCGTAGAAGCTCTGCATGCTCGTGAAGGTGCCCGGCACGTAGGTGACGGTCGTCGTCGTGGACGCCGAGGGAGTCCCGATCATCTCGACGATGCGATGCGCGGGGGCGTCGTACAGGTAGAGCTGGACGTCGCCGTCGACCGCGCGCTGCAGGTACTGCTTCTCTGCCGTGATCGCCGCGCGCTCCTCGGGGGCGAGGTGGGGGTCGTCGAGGGAACGTTCGAGTGCTGCCATGCGCTCCGCGGCGTTCTCGCGGTTGGCGGCCACCCGAACGAGCGGGGGCAGCCCACCGAGGGTGCCCAGGACGGCCGGGATCGCGGCGAGCAAGACGGAGCGGGCCGCCGGGTCGTCGATGCCGTCCCACCACGCCCGGACCTCGTCGTCGTCGGGTGGGAACTGCTCGAGAAGCGTCATCCAGTCGGGGTGGAGGGCGAGCAGCTCACCGATGTGCTGCTCCGCGTCGGCCCGAGACAGGCGCTCCAGGATCGAGATCCCCAGGCGGCGGGTCGCCGCCCGCGGGGCGAGCGCGTCGATCGACGGTGCGGGGGCGAAGAGCAGAGCGGCGCTCCATCGCCCGTTCTCGCTCATCCCACGGGCGGCGGCCTCGATCGCCGCCGCGCACTCCTCGCCGCGGTTGCGCACGACCTCGCGGGCCTCGGACAGGAGCTCCTCGGCGCGGACGCGGAGCGCCGCTCCGGTATCGGCGGCGCCCTGGGAAGGGTTTTGAGCGGCCGTCTCGAGCGTGTCGGTGAGACCCCGTCGGTGCAGGTCGACGGCATCTGAGGCGCGGCCCTGCGCCCAGGCGAGGGTCTCGGCGTACCGGTGCAGGCTGGCCGCGCACTCGACCAGCACCTGGGCGACGACCGACCAGTCGTCGGCGGCGGAGGTGCGGCGGAGCGAGAAATCGTCTGCGGCCTCACCCTGCCAGGCGTCGTGCACGGAGACGGCGAACAGCCGGTCGGCGAGCCCCACCGCCGCGTCGGACAGCTGGGTCCAGGCGCGGGCAGCGGAGAAGATCTGGTCGGGGCGACCGGGGATCAGGACGAGGGGGTCGGCGACGGAGGCGAGATCACCCATGCGCTGCTGCCGCCGCCTCGTCGGCCTCGTCATAGGCGTCCGCGGAAGCACGCAGGCGCGCGGCGATCTGCTCCGTCTCGACGAGGTGGCTCCGCCACGCACGCAAAAGAAGCACGGAGAACGATGCGGTCGCCGCGGCCAGCCCGCCGTGACCGAACTCGACGCGGGGGAGTGGGGCGGCGAGCGGCGCTTCGTCGCGTATGCCCTGTACCCGGGCGGCGATCTCGCGCACCGCTTCGGTGTCGATGGAGAACGACGTCATGAGGGCTCCCGCGGTGGGTCGGCGAAGGGGACGCGAGCATCGTAGGCTCACCGCGCCCGGCCGCCGTCAGAACTCTCCACAGGGTGAAGAGGGGGTGATGCCGTCGACGTGTGAGGGTGAGGTCACCCGAGCAGCAGGGCCACCGCGAACAGCACGGGAAGGCACCCGACGGTGGAGAGGAACACCACATCGCGCGACAGGATCTCGCCGACGCCGTACCGCTGCGCGAAGTTGAACACGTTCTGCGCCGTCGGGAGCGCGGCGAGAACGACGACCACGAACACCTGGTCGTCGGGCAGACCGAACCACAGGGCGACGAGCCACGCCAGCGCGGGCATGGCCACGAGCTTCAAGACCGACGCGATGACGACGTCGAGGCGACGGCCGGGTTCGGTCAGCACCCGCTGGCCGTACAGCGACATGCCGTACGACATCAGCAGAACCGGCACGCACGCCCCCGCGATGAGGTGCAGCGGATTGAAGACGATCGGCGGCAGGTCGATACCGAGCACCGCGACGAGCACACCCAGCGCCGAGCCGATGAGCATCGGGTTCTTGGCCGTCTGCGTCACGATTCGCTTGACGGAGCGGGAGCCCGAGGTGACGGCATCCAGGATCGACAGCGCGATCGGCATGAGCACGAGCAGCTGGAACAGGATGACGGGAGCCGAGAACGCCGCGTTGCCGAGCATGTAGAGCGAGATCGGGATGCCGATGTTGTTGCTGTTGACCTGGCCCGCCGACAGCGCGCCGATGACCGTCTCGCCGACCGGGCGACGCAGGATCAGCGCCGAGACGAGGGTGTACAGGCCGATGATCACGGCCGCGGTGATCATCGACACCGGCAGGAGCGCCGAGAACAGCGTCGCCACGTCGGCGCGGGCGAGCACCGTGAACAGAAGGAAGGGTGAGAGCACGTAGAACGTCAGGCGACTCAGAACGTGGCGCGCGTGCGGCCCGAGCAGATCGATGCGGGCGATCACGTAGCCCACCACCACGGCGAGGCCCACGACCGCGAAGCCGGTGAGGACGCCGGTCACGCGAGGACCCGGCGGTGCAGAGGAGCGGGGGTGGGAGGCATCGATTCGAGCGTAACGGGGGCGGAGACGGTCGCGATGCACGGTCGGCTCTTGCAGCGAGGAGGCAGACGAGGCTTGAGGGGGTGGCGCCTCGGAGGGCCTCACCCTCGACGATCGCCGACGGCTGAGCGGATCAGCGCTCGATGGCCGCCTTCACCGCGTTCTCGAGGTCGTTCACGCTCTGGAGGACGAGCGGGGCGCCGTCGACGAAGAACGTGGGAGTGCTGCGCACGCCGAGCGCGCGTGCATCGTCGAAGTCCGATTTCACCCGGGCGGCGGTCGCCGGGTCTGCGACCGCCGCGTCGTACGCCACCATGTCGAGTCCCATCTCGGCGGCGTATCGGCGGAACATGTCGGCCTGAGACTCTTGCGCCTCGCCCCAGCTGCTCTGCGTCTGGAAGAGGCGGTGGTACATGTCCTCGAACCGGCCCTGCTGGGCGGCGGCTTCGGCCGCGACGGCAGCAGTGGTGGAGTTCGCGTGGCCCGGGAGGGGGAAGTAGCGGACGGCGTACGTGATGCGCCCCGCGTACTTCTCACGCAGCTCCTCGACCACGGGGTACGTGGCGCCGCACGCTTCGCATTCGAAATCCAGGAACTCCACGACCGTCACCGCGTCTTCGCCGCCGTCGTCCAAGACGTGGGTGTCGTCTCGAATGATCGCGGGGTTCGCTGACGGGCCGGGGGACTGGGCTCGGTCGACGAGGAAGGCGACCAGCCCGGCGACGATGAGGATCGCGAGCGCCGCGGCGGTCACGGTGAAGGGCGTGAAGAGGGATTTCATGGCTCAGTGATGGTTCTCGTGCGCGTGGTCATGCGCGGTGGTGTCGTGGTCGGCGCGGTCATGGTCGGCCTCGAGGATCATCCCGACGGAGGTGGCGCAGGCGTCGCCGCGCCAGGCTTCCCGCCCCTCGCGTAGGGCGAAAGCGGCGATGACGAGGCCCGCGACGGCGTCGGCCCACCACCAGCCGAACACCCCGTTCAGGACGAGGCCGGCGAGCGCCGCAGCCGACAAGTAGGTGCAGATCAGCGTCTGCCTCGAGTCGGCGAGGGCGGTCGCCGACCCGAGCTCGCGGCCCGCGCGTCGCTCGGCCAGCGAGAGGAAGGGCATGATGACGACGCTGAGCGCCGTGAGGGCGATGCCGACGGGGGAGTGTTCGACCTCGACGCGGCCCACGAGGGCGAGACCGGAACTGACCGTGACGTAGGCGGCGAGGGCGAAGAACGCGACCGCGATGACGCGAAGAGTGCCCTTCTCCCATCGCTCGGGTTCGCGTCGAGTGAACTGCCACGCGACGGCGGCCGCCGAAATCACCTCGATGGTCGAGTCCAGGCCGAAACCGATGAGGGCTGACGATGAGGCGATCGTTCCCGCCGTGAGGGCGATGACGGCCTCGACGACGTTGTAGACGATCGTGGCGGCGACGATCCACCGGATGCGGCGCTGCAGGACGCTCCGCCTATCGGTCGCGGCATCGCTCATGCGCAGGTGCACGTCTCACCCGCGCAGCAGTCGGGCTCGACGTGGAGGACGACGCGCAGCAGCTCATCCAGCGCCGGCGCGAGGTGCGCGTCGGCGAGCCGGTACCAGGTGCGGCGCCCGTCCGGCACGGCCTCGACGAGCCCGCAGCCGCGCAGACACGCCAGCTGATTCGACATCACCTGACGCGACACCCCGAGCGTGTCCGCCAGGTCGGACGGATACGCCGGAGCTTCCCGCAGAGCGAGGAGCACCCCCGCGCGCGTTCCGTCGGACAGAGCGTGCCCCAGGCGTGCCAGTGCGGCGGTGTGGGTCGCGGTGGCGCTCGGTGCGATCGTCGACATGCGGCCAGAATACAGAAAATCGTGAATTAAGCACAACGTGTATCAAGACGTTCTCCGTCGCGAGCGCGTTTCCGGCAACGGCACCTGGCCGCGGGTGAGGCCGTCGACGTGCGAGGCGCCGGCCGTGGGTGCTCGCGCGGTCGGCACGCCGTGCGCGGATGCGGATCTCGTCAGAGCGCACGTGCTCGGCATTTGCTGCGTGCTCTGCAGCACGTCGGGGGTTCTTTCGCTCGATGCAGCCAAACCAGAGCGTACGCCGATAATGCACATTATGTCAGCTTGAAGAGGAACGACCCTTCCCCGGCACCCACACGGCTGCCCGTTGACATCAGACATGTCACTCCTGCCATCAAACATGTCAATCTCCGGACTTGAGCTCGTCGCTTAGCTCTGTGACACGAGACGTGTCAGTCGCCCATACGAGCGATGCCGTGCCTCGCAGCGTCGATAAGATCGCGTGTACGGGTCGATTTGCCGGCACGAGCCTGGGGGTGGCAAATGATGACGACAGACGCCGACGTCGAGTACGAGACGAAGACGGTCCGAGCGGTTCGCGGGACGGAGTCTCGCACCATCAAGAAGTGGGAAGGCGACGGCTGGGAATTCGTCACCCAGACTCCCGGCAAGCTGCAGACTGAGCTCACCTTCCGACGACCGAAACCGAAGTCGCGCCTCTTGCTCTGGATCATCGGTGGCGGGGTGCTCGCGCTCATCCTTGCAACGGTCATCACAATAGATGTCGTCAGCGAGCGGAACGCTGGCACAGCTGAGACCGCCGCTCCCTCACCGAGCGAAACGATAAGCGAGCCCAGCAGCGACCCCTCTCCGGTCCCGACCGAGACCGCCGCGTCGCCCGAGCCCGAGCCTGAAGAAGTGGTGCTCACCCCCGAGACCAGTCCTGAACTCGCTGCGCTCCTGGTGCTGACCGACTACTGCTCCCCCGACGTCGCCGCTTTCGCAGCCGCTCATCGTGGCGACACGATCGCCTTCCCTGGATACGTCGGTGCGATGGCGCCACATAACGGGGCGACTACCAGGTACGACTTCCTGATCGGCGCCGGCGACTTCAGCGAGACCTCTGCGCCTGGTCCCGCGTTCCAGTTCCGTGACGTGAACGCAACGAACGACCTTCGCTGGGTAGGCGCCGCACCGGACTCTATCGGTGTCGGGACGAACCTCACCATCACAGCGTCGGTCGGTGAGTACGAGCAGAGCTCATGCCTTTTCCTCCTCGACCCCGTCGCCACCGCAGCACGTTAATTCTCTGTCTATCCACGCACATGACCGCACGTAAACTCCCTGATTAGATAGCAAAACACCCCAATTCGCAGACAATCGCCGCGAATCTACGGCCACCCCTTGCCCGCCTAGTCCGCGTTCGCCATGCTTCTGCCATTGAACATGTCGCGAAGCGAGGTGATTGGCATGAACTCTCTCAGGAACCTTCTCCCCGAAGCACGTTTTGTGTGCCGGCTCGACGACAGCAAACACGCGCGGAACCTCGACGTGGACCAGTTCACGAAACTTGAGGTGTCTTCGATACGTCCCATCTCGAGCATCCCCGCGTGGGTAGGCAAACGGGCATACGAAGGACGCTGGTGGTTCTCGCGCACGCGGGGCCACGTCGCCTTCGCGTCCGCGCGAGAAAAGGATGTACTGACCTTTCTCGACTTCAGCGGAGACATCGCGCAGATCGCGCGGGATCCCGTGATCGTCATCCCGGCACGTTCGGATGCCACTCCTCTCATCCGCCCATGGCTCCTCATCGAGGACATGACCGGTGCAAGATCACTCCTACTCCCCCACGAAGACGTGCTCAGATCCGCGGAGCTTGCTGCGATCCTCAGAGGCCACACCGTCGGCGTGGCAGAGATCTACTTGCCGGACGCTGGCGAAATGCGACTCGTACGGTGGCTCGCGGGTTACCGCTTCACTCGATTCACGCTGCCGCCGCAAGACGAGCAGCAAGTCAGAGACGTCAGCTCCGATGCCAGCAGTGTCTCGGCGACGGTCACGTCTGCCGCGCGCATGCTCCCCTATAGCGAATCTGCTGTGCGCGCGAACCTCTACTCGCAGATCTGGCGGCGCACGATCACCCTTCTCGATCCGCGAGCAGGTCTGTCGGATCTGTCGAAGGTGGTCGCAGCGTGAAAGCGAAGGACGATTCTCGCGAGCACGAACTCGACATCGCGACCGTAGCCGAACTCGAGCGCTACTCCCCCGAAGTTCGCGCGCAATGCTCGTCGATCGCCGACTCGATCGCGGCCGTCGACGCGGGTGAGCGAGTCGAAGGAGCGACGCGAGCAGAGTCATCGCAGCCGTCTCGCCCGGTGACGACAGCCACTCATCACGGCAGCTTGGCGACTGAGGTCTGGAGATCGGTATAGGTCAACGTGCACGTCGGACGTACGCGGCTTGAGCTGCAGAGAGAGGGTCCCAGGGGGCACCCTTCTGATGTTCCGGAAATCCCGCTCGGAGCAAACGCCGTACCGCTCGGCCGCCATCGGCGAGGCCGAACTCGTGAGTAAGGGCGTCGACAGTTACAACTCCATCGACCATGTGCTCGGCGTCGCCTGAAACGTGTGCGGCGGAGCTACTGGAAACCTTGCGCGGCCCTTGAGCCGAGTGGGCCGGTTCATCGTGAAGATCGGGCCGCTCAAGTCGTGCGGCGACTCGGTTCCAGATGGCATGAGCACCGAGCAACTTGACCACAAGATGCTCGAGCGCAAGCGCCTCGGTTCGCGTTGCACACTCGGCCCATCGCACTTCGACATCGAGCCAGCTGATCGCATCCTTCGCCCACTGAGCAGTGCGCGCGGGCCTGCCAAGACGCGCCGCCGCAAGATGGTCCTCTATGAAAGCGGCATCGGCAAGCGCGCGGTCGAGTGCTGCCTCGCCAAAACCACTCACCGCTCCTTTGCCGCGGCGGTAGATGGAAAGCCGCCCTCGGATGCCCTGGCCTTTGCGCTCCCCCGCCATCCCCACGTAGACGATCGTGCCGTCGCTGCTACGCATCTGATAGACGCCGGGCGTCACGGGAGCGCGCGGAGCCGCATCAATGAACGGCTCCCAGTTCGACCAGGATGCGAGCCGGTCGACAGAGTGATAGGCGTCGTCGCGATCCGCAGTCATCTGGACATCATTCCTGGTGTGGTGGGAGAAGGTCAGCGCGACCCCTGCATCGCCGCCCGGAAGATCACCTCCCCGCGAGGCGTTGCGTTGGGGTATACCCCAACACCACGCGACGTTAGCCGGCGTACGAGCGCGTCGATAGAGTCCTCGTGGCAGCAGTGCAACGGAACTGGGCAGGGGTCTAGAGATGCCGCAACGCACACAGATGGTTGGATACGTCCGCGTCAGCAGCGACGACCAGAACCTCGCCCGCCAGCTCGAAGCGATCGGCGAGGTCGACCGGATCTTCTCCGACAAGGTCAGCGGAGGCAGTCGAGACAGCCGCACTGCCCTGGACGAGTGCATCAAGTACATCCACGACGGCGACACCGTTCGCGTCGCATCGATGGACCGGCTTGCGCGATCGCTCCGCGACATGCGCGACATCGTCGACGAGATCGTCGCAAAGGGCGCGGCGGTGCAATTCGTCAAGAGGGGCAGACCTACTCCCCTGACACCAACGACGCTCTCCCGCAGTTGATGCTGCACATGCTGGCTGCGTTCGCAGAGTTCGAACGCGCGCTTATCCGGGAGCGGCAGGCCGAAGGCATCCGCATTGCCAAAGCGGAAGGCCCATACCGCGGAAGGGCTCGAAAGCTCACCCCCGTTCTACTCGACGAAGCGCGCCAGCTCATCTCTGCTGGTATTCCTAAAGCCGAAGTTGCGCGACGATACGGAGTTGACAGGAGCACGCTACACCGCGCTCTCGTTCGCTCCGCAGCAGAGTAGATCCCGGCCGCCAGCTTGTCGAGCCCACGCACCGAGAGTCTCCGTCGCTACGTACGAGCGGTTCCCAGAACTGTGCGACCAAGGAGAGACGCCGTTACTTGATGCGGACTTCCTGCCTGCTGATGCCTACGCAGACGCCGTCCTTCACGACATACGCCTCTACGTAGTGCCGTCCGCGATATGAGGTCGGCTCGGTCCGAGTCAGCGTACCGTTGTCCCTCACGACCTCCCCGCGGATGCAATCGGCACGGATCGCTTCCTCGCCGGTGTTTCGCACCTTCCAATACACCTCGATTGGTCCTGGCACGTTGTGCTGGACGCGGAACTTGATGACGGACTTGACGGGCACCACGTTGCCGTACTTGCTGAGCTCGTAGTCCCGGAAGCCCCGACGTTTTGCGACGCGACCAGTCAGGTTCACGCGGTAGCGCGTATCGAGGCGGATCGGGATGCCCCACCGATCACCGATCGTCTCATCGGTGTTGCGGACTCCCTCGACGCCGATGTGCGCTTCGGAGGCCTTCTTGACGGTCGTGTCGTAGGTGCCGAACTTGTCGCCAAAGAGCCGACGCCACTTGACCTTGGACTCCTCAGCATCTTCTTCCAGATACGCCTCATCAATCCAGCCGCGGTAGACGTGGATCCTGGTGCGGAAGTTGGCGTACTCGTCCTGATCCCAGCGATGGTTGTAGTTCTCGGTCGGCTCGCTCGGGTCATCGATGCTGGGCATCAGTTCGTTGTCCTGCAGGTAGTCGTCGAGCGCACCGACGATGCTCCTCAGCGCGGTCGGTACATCGGAGTACTGCGAGTCGTCGCCCCACGCAGCCGCATCGCTGACGCTGTTGCCGAGCAGGATGGACAGGATCACGGACTTGCAGCTGAACGTGTCCTTGAAGTCGCGTAGGTACTTGACGAGCCGTATGACCTTCACGAGACGGCCGCTCGCGAGACGGTTCTGCTCGTCGAGCCACTTGTTGTAGCCCTCCGGGTTCGTCAACTCGAACTGGTTCTCGGCCCGGTTGGTGATGTAGCGGGCGCTGTGCCGTTCCATGTAAGGCACCAGGTCGATGTGAAACTCGTTGGCGTAGTCGATCCGGATGCAGCGATCGTGACGGCTGACCATGTCGCGGTACGTCGAGCTGCCACGGAAGACTGTGTACAGCTCCTGGACGTAGTCCTCGGCTTCCCACTCGTCAACCTCGTCCATCTCGAGCAGGAGGTCGGCGTCGAACTCGTCGTTGGCGCGCACCGGGTTGATGATGGTGCGGTGGGCGTAGCTACCCTGCGGGAGGATGTCGATGAAGTTCGTCGCAAAGGCATCGTCCCCCGCCTGGACGAAGTTCGTGATGGCAGTGACGCGCTGGTCGAGCTGCTTGATGCGCCCGTCGCCCAGATTGACCTTGTTGACGAGGAACGCGTCGAAGTGCTTCATCAGCTTCATCGTGCCGCCGCCTCGCTCGTCAGTGCCCGAACCGGGACGAAGGGGGCTGCTGCCGTCGAGAAGAACCGTGGGCGAAGGAGAGGCAATTGTGTGCGTGCCTGATCAGCACCGAGCGCGCGAAGCTCCGGAATTCCTTCTACGCCGTCCAGCTTGTACTGCCGTTCGTCGACGACGGGTGAGACACGCACGACATGGGTGTGACCGAGCAGCAGCATGGTTGATCCGATCGAGGACGATGACTGTCCCGACATGAAGACCTTCACAATGCGCTTTGCCCAGTAATTCGCAAACCCGTGGCGGCGATCGCGACTTGCATGGAAGTCGGCAGGCGCCTCCGTGCAGCCGACACCAAGGAGCTCGACCTCCCCTCTCTCCCACTCGAGGAGTCCAATCGCTTCCACTGCCGCCGTGCCCATGGGGTTGTTGGCCCACGTGCCGCCATCCACGAGCGGGACTCCGTTGGTGAGGCGGTGGGTCGGGAAGTAGGTCGGTGCAGCGGCCGTCGCCATCGCAACGTCGACGGCTCGCAGCTTGTAGTCGCGCTCAAACCTCTCGTGATGGGCAGTCTTGAAGACGTTGACCTCACCTGTCGAAAGGTTGAGGGCCGGGATGACCAACCGAGTCGTGCTCTCGCCGACCCGCCGTTCGCCGAAAACCTCCGTGAGCGCTGCCTTCAGCGGAGCCGGGTCGTACTTGGCTGTGACCAACTGACGAAGCGGCCCGAGCCGCTTGCTGCCCTTGAAGATTTCCGGACCCTTTTCCTCGTAGAAGCGGAGGACGTCCGACGCCGGGATGCCGAGACCTAGCGCCAGCGCGATGATGCCGCCGGTGGAGGTTCCCGCGATCAGGTCGAAGTAGGACGCTAACGGCTGGTCGAGTTCGCTTTCCAGGTCGGCAAGAAATGCCGCGGGGAACACACCCTTGATACCTCCGCCGTCGATGGTGAGAACTCGTCGGGGCTCCCCCGGACTGCCATGATCTGTGCTCATTCGTGCCCCGTCCATCCGACCTAGATTGAAGCCTTGCAAGCGCTACCGCCATAGCGACAATCCCTGAGGTCGTGCCCGAACGCTTCAAAATCGGTGGATTCACGCCTCGGTTGTATTTGTTATATCATTATGCAAGCATAACAGACATGACAGAAACTGCCGGCATACCGCGACTACTCCAGGCGATTCGTGCCGCGCTCGACCTGACCCAGGCCGAGCTGGCCGAGCGTCTCGGCGTCTCGTTCGCCACCGTCAACAGGTGGGAGGGCGGAGCCAACAAGCCGCAGAGGGCCCAACTGACCAAGATCAGTGAATTGGCCGAGGAGGCCGGCGTCGACCTTGGCGAAGCCCCGGGCACGAGCGACGCGGTTGTGACCCGGCGGCGCGGCCGCCAGGTGAAGTCGGCGACGCGGACCACCAAGCCGATGGAGCAGATGCTCTGGGACGCGGCCTGCTCGATCCGAGGCGAGAAGGATGCGCCAAAGTTCAAGGACTACCTGCTGCCTCTGCTCTTCCTGAAGCGGCTCTCAGACGTCTTCGACGACGAAGTCGATCGTCTCGCGGAGGAGTATGGCGACAGGGACGTCGCCTTGGAGATCACCGACAACGATCACGACCTGCTTCGCTTCTACCTCCCGCCAGAGTCTCGGTGGGCAGTCATCAGTGGCCGTGCCGAATACGACTGGCCGGACGACGAGCGCGGTCGCTCGACCCGCCCCCGCGATATCGGCGAGCACCTGACGAAGGCGGTGCGTGGCGTCGTCCGTTACAACCCCACGTTGGCCGGCGTCATCGACATCGTCGACTTCGCGGCCGAGCGCAACGGTGAGCGAGATATCAACCCCGCGAAACTCAACGGTGTCGTCGAGACCTTCTCGGATCCGCGCTACCGGCTCGGCCTTGCCGATGTGCAACCCGACTTCCTAGGTCGTGCCTACGAGTACCTCCTCCGCAAGTTCGCCGAGGGTTCCGGCCAGAGCGCCGGCGAGTTCTTCACGCCGACCGAGGTCGGCTTCCTCATGGCCCGGATCCTGCGCCCGAAACCCGGGCAGACCTGCCACGACTATGCCTGTGGCTCTGCCGGGCTCCTCGTCAAGCTCCAGCTTGTTGCCAACGAGCTCGATCCGACCGCAAGGGTGCCTCTGAAGCTGTACGGACAGGAGCTCCAGGCCGAGAGCTACGCGGTTGCGCGAATGAACGCGATCATCCACGACATGGACGTCGACCTCCGGCGGGGCGACACGATGATCAATCCGAAATTCCGTACGTCATCGGGTTCCCTCGACCAGTTCGATCTCGTTGTCGCCAATCCGATGTGGAACCAGCCCTTTGGTGCCAACATCTTCGAGGACGATCCCTACGACCGGTTCATTAGGAGCGGCGGAGCGACTTCGGGCAAGGGCGATTGGGCTTGGCTCCAGCACACGGTGTCAGTCCTCAAAGATGGAGGTCGTGCTGCGGTGGTTCTCGACACCGGCGCGGTCACTCGCGGATCCGGCTCGAAGAACGAGGACAAGGAACGCAACATTCGCAAGTGGTTCGTCGACCAGGACCTCATCGAAGGCGTCATCCTCATGCCGGACAACCTCTTCTACAACACCACCGCCGCGGGCGTGATCGTGGTGCTCAATAGGCGCAAGCCTGAGCCCAAGCGGGGCAAGATCACGCTCATCGATGCCAGCAAGCGCTTCACGAAGGGGAAGCCCAAGAACCACCTCGCCGACGAGGACGTCACCGACCTCGCGAGGCTCTTCAACGCGCACGAGCCCGTCGAAGGCGAGGTCGCCGTTCTAGACATCTCCCAAGTCGCGGAGGCGGATTACAACCTCAGTCCGAGTAGGTGGGTAGTTCCGGTCGGGTCTGACGACACCGGCGATCTGGGGATGTTGGTGACGGAGTTGGAGAAGTGCCTGGCCGATGAAGCAGTGCTTGAGGTGCAACTCCAAGAAGCGCTTGCCAGCCTGAGGAAACTTGCATGAGCCGTCCGGTAATCCGACTGGGGGACCTTTGCGATCTCGTCAACGTCCAGGTCAAGCCTGCTGACATGCCCGATGCGCCGTACCTTGGTCTCGAACATCTGGAGCCTGGGCGCCTTCGCCCAACTGGATTTGGCGGTGCAGACGAGGTCGCGAGTCAGAAGGCGGTCTTCAGGCCGCGGGACGTGCTCTACGGGAAGCTGCGCCCGTATCTCGACAAGGCGGTCCTGGCGGACCGCGATGGTATCGCCACGACAGAACTGCTGGTGCTGCGTGCAAAGCGTGAGGTCTGTCCCGAGTATCTTGCCTGTGTCGTTCACTCGCCTGCTTTTATCGAATTCGCGATGCAGGGTGTAACGGGTGCACAGCACCCGCGAACCTCTTGGGCCCATGTCCGCAACTTCGAGGTCCCTGATTGGGATGCCCGCGTTCAGGAGTCAGTCGCAGGACTCTTGTGGAGCTTGTACAAGCTACGGATGGCGACTGAAAAGGCAATTGAGTCGGCCGCGGGCTTGAAGCGGTTGGCCCTGCAGCAGCTGTTTTCGAGAGGGCTGCGGAGCGCGGCCCAAAAGGAGACCGAGATCGGCCGCATCCCCGAGGGTTGGGATTTGGCCTCTATAGACAAGCACTTTTCGGTTGTATCTGGCGGGACACCATCGCGTGGCAACGCCTCCTATTGGACCGATGGCACAATCCCCTGGGTAAAGACGACTGAGGTAAATTACCGCGTCATCACCGAGACGGCGGAACACATCACGCAGCTCGGTCTCGACAGATCTGCCGCGAAGATCCTCGGCCCAGGCACGTTGCTGATGGCCATGTATGGGCAAGGCGTAACGCGCGGAAGGGTCGGGATTCTGGGTATCGAGGCATCCTGCAACCAGGCATGCGCGGCGATGACCCCGACGGATGACGATGTCCTTCCGCAGTACCTCTACTACTTCCTAACGTCAAGGTACGAAGGTATCCGCGCCCTCGCCCACGGTGGACAACAGCAGAACCTGAACCTTGACATTGTCCGCAAGATCAACGTGCCGGTGCCGCCCACCACCAACGAGCAGCAGGAGATCGTCGACGTGCTTGAGGCCCTCGACCGCAAGATTAAACTGCAGAGTCGCAAGCGCGAGGTACTCGACTCGCTCTTCAAGTCACTGCTGCACAAGCTGATGACCGGCGAGCTGTCGGTCGACGACCTCGCCCTGAGCGCGCTTCCGAAGCTCGAAGGGAGCCCCGCATGAGTCAGATCAAGATCTCCGAGGCCAAGTCGGTGCAGTTTCCGATGGTGAAGCACGCTTCGGCTGTCGGATGGGAGCAACTGACGCCCGAAGAAGCAGAGGGGATGCGTCGCGGCCGGGCGAACATGCTGTTCCCCGAGGTGCTGGAGGACAAGCTGCGCGATTTTAACTCGTGGCTCACTGAGGATCAGGCGCGTGCGATCGTCGAGAGCATTGAGGCTCTCCCGGCCACGATCGAGGGCAACCGCGAGGTGCTGCGATGGCTGCGCGGGGAGCGACAGTGGAACGACGAGAAAGAGCAGCGGCAGAGACCGGTTCAGGTCGTTGACTTTGCCTTCCCGGACCAGAACGCTCTGCAGGTCACGTGGGAGTGGAAGATCGAGCCGCCGGCGCGGGCCAAAGGCAACCGCGCCGATGTCATGTTCGTCGTCAACGGCATCCCGGTGACCATCGTCGAGCACAAGAACCCGAAAGATCGCGATGCTTTGACAAAGGCTGTTACCCAGCTTCGTCGCTACGAGAAGGAAACACCCGAGCTCCTCACGCAGGTGCAACTGCACAACGAGACTCACCTGATCGACTATTGGTACGGCGTTACGTGGAACGTCAACCGCCGCATGCTCTTCAAGTGGAAGCACACGAGCGATGAGTCCTATCGCGACGCGGTGCAGGCGTTCTTCGAGCCGCATGAGTTCCTGCGCACGCTTCGTGAGTGGGTGCTCTTTTACGTAGAGGACGGCGAGACCCGGAAATCCGTTCTCCGCGAGCATCAGCGGGGGGCCGTCGACGCCGTTGTCGAACGCTGCGCTGACTCGACGAAGAACCGCGGTCTGATCTGGCACACACAGGGCTCGGGCAAGACCTTCACTTTGCTGACCGCGGCTCAGTTGATTCTGAGTCAGAAGGACCGCTTCAAGAACGCGACTGTCATCCTTGTCGTCGACCGCACTGAGCTGGAGGGTCAGCTCAAGGAGTGGGTCGACAGGCTCCTCGGTGAGATGCAGGCCAATGACATCCCAGTTCGACGGGCCAACAGCAGGGACGACCTACAGGACATCTTCGACTCAGACTTCCGTGGCCTCGTCATCTCGATGATCCACAAGTTCGAGGCGATCCGGAAGGACAGCTCTGACCGGGACAACATCTACGTGTTTATCGACGAAGCGCACCGCTCGGTCGCTGCCGACCTTGGCTCCTACTTGATGGCTGCCGTGCCGAACTCCACGCTGATCGGCTTCACTGGAACTCCAGTCACGGGGACGCACGGTGGGGGGTCGGGATCGTTCCAAATCTTCGGCGCTACTGACGAGAAGGGCTATCTGCACAAGTACTCGATTATTGAGTCCATCGAGGACGAGACGACATTGCCCATCAAGTACATGCTTGCGCCGTCAACGATGTCGATGCAGCCCCAGGATCTCGATGAGCAGTTCTACGCACTAGCCGGTGACGAGGACGTCACTGACATCGAGGAGCTCAACAAGGTGCTCCATCGGGCCGTCGGCCTGCGCACGTTCCTCGGGGCAGACAGTCGTGTGAAGCAGGTGGCGGAATTCGTTGCCAACCACTTCAAGGAGAACGTCGAGCCGCTGGGCTACAAGGCGTTCGTCGTTGCCGTCGACCGGGAAACGTGCGCCAAGTACAAGCGTGCGCTCGACGAGCTGCTTCCACCTGAGTGGTCCGAGGTTGTCTACAGCAAGAACCCGAACGACGTGGTCCAGCGTCGTGACGTCTTCGACCTGCAACTCTCTGGCGATCGTGAGAAGGAGGTGCGGCGCCAGTTCAAGAAGGCTGACCAGGAGCCCAAGATCCTGATCGTCACCGACAAGTTGCTCACGGGATACGACGCGCCTGTGCTGTACGCGATGTACCTCGACAAGCCGATGCGCGATCACGTGCTGCTCCAGGCGCTCGCCCGCGTCAACCGCCCCTACGTCGACCGTGACGGTGTGCAGAAGAAGGTCGGACTCGTCGTCGACTTCGTCGGCATCCTCAAGGAACTGCACAAGGCGTTGCGCTTCGACTCGACCGACGTCGAAGGCGCGTTGGAAGACCTCGACGTGCTGATGGCCGACCTGCTGGTCAAGATCGCCACCACCTCGAACGAGTACCTCCAGGTGGACAGCGGTCAAGGTGCAGATGAGCAGTTGGAAAGTCTGGTCTACGGCAAGTTCCTCACGGAGGATGCGCGCAAGAAGTTCTTCGACGTTTACCGCGACATCGAGTCGCTTTGGGAGATTCTGTCCCCGTCAGCAGAGCTGCGCGACCAAATCGCGACGTACAAGCGACTCTCCGTGCTTTACGCGGCCGTGCGCAACGCCTACTCGGACGCCGGTGGATTCACTGCCGACCTGGAGCACAAGACGAAGCGGCTGATCGAGGAGAGCGCCACCCAGGAGGGCCTCGGGCGATTCACCAAGCTCGCCGCCTTCGACGTCGCCACCTTGGAGGCGCTCGGCACGGACGACGGCCCGCCGGAGGAGAAGGTCTACAACCTCCTGCGCGGCCTGCGGAAGGAGATGGAAGACAACCCCGCTGCTGCCGTCGTGCTCCAGAGCATCAGGGAGAAGGCGGAGCGCGTCATTGAGAATCTCGAAGAACGCAAGGTCACCGGCCTCGCCGCCCTCGACGAGCTCAAGGCCGTCGCGGAAGAGAAGGATCGGCTTCGTGAGTTCGCGAAGAACGCTGGCCTATCTGATCGAGCTTTTGGCGTGTATTCGGCTTTAAGCGCAGAACCCGCATTGAACGGGCTCAAGATCGACATCCAGTACGTCGCAACGACCATCGAGATCGCGGTCGACCAGTTCCCGCACTGGAAGCAGAACCCGGATGAGCGCCGCCGACTCCGCAGCGGTCTCTACAAGCCTTTGCTGGACAATAAGGTTCCACCGAAGGCGTGCAACGAGATCATCGAGAACGTCATGAACGTGCTGGAGAAGGTCTGATGGCTCGGCCGAAGATGATCCTTACCGCCGACCAGGTGCTCACGCGAAAAGCAATGGCCTGGGCGACGAAGATCCGCGTGAATCCCACCAGAGTCGTGATCACTGAGCTGGAGACCAAGTGGGGCTCATGCGCGCGAGACGGTGTCATCAGCCTGGCTGGAGACCTCGTCGATATGCCTGAGGAGTTCCAGGACTACGTAATTGTCCATGAGCTTCTTCATCTGCGCTATCGTTCCCACGGCAAGACGTTCGCCGCGATGATGACCGCGCTCGTCCCCACCTGGCGAGAGCTTGAGGCGTCGAGCACAGTCAGAGAGAGGCGACACTAAGCTCACCCGCTTCGGCGGTCAAGTGGCTCGCTTTCTGGCATGAAGCACACCACCGCTGCGAGCTTCCAGCGCCGATCTCGCTTGCGTTCACTCGCCCCGAAAGGAATCTCGAGAGCCGCCCCTCCGCCAGTGATCGCGACGCACGCCAAAGACGACGTCTGCAATCCGCGGTGATTGCAGATGGTTTGCCACGACCTCACGGTCGCTGATCGCGCGGCCCTACTCAGCAGCCAGAAGCTGAACTTGCGGGACCTGCGACTTGATACGCGTGTTTGGAAGTTGCCGCGCGGACGCGTCGCCGGAAGTGACACGTCGGATGACACCGCCTCGGGTGGAGCTCGTGTCATCCGACATGACAAGCCCCAGGTCAGCGACTTTCGCGAATGACATGTCTAATGGCACCGGGCAACGGCCGGCGGCGATCCCTCAACCCGATCAGGTCAAGAACACGTCCGACACGACTCCGGCGGCGATGGCACCCGCCGCGAGCAGCAGAAAAGCTGCGAGCGCGATGCGCGCCCCGACGCCCCGCCCCGCCCGCCGGCGCGATCGCGCGCCGCTCAGGAGCGCGACGCTGCCCGCGACGAGGCTCCCGCAGGCGAAGACACCGAGACCGAGAAGAAGGCCCGCGCCGATCTCGGGCGTGTGCAGGTAGCCGAGCAGCAGCGCCCCCGCGTAGACGATCGCCGCCGTGACGACACCCGCCAGCACTCGTGCGCCGATATCGCGCCAGAACTTCTCTTCGCGTACCCACACTCCGACCCAGCCCCAGGGGCCGGTCGACGGGGTGTCACTTTCCACAGGCACGTGTGCACCCTAGCGTCCCCGCCGCGAAGGGATACGCTGCACCTCGTGTGCACGCGAATCTTCTGGAACACCAACGACGTCGCCAAGACCGTCAGCCGCTGTATGGATTGGGCCGTCAGCGACGAGCCCGAGCTGTGGTTCCTCCCCCGCGGCACGGCCCGCGACGGCCGGGCCGACGACCATTCGCTGACCTGGACGTCTGCCTACGCGAGCGTCGTGACCAGCATGTGGGGCATGGGGACCGTCGATGGCCTCAACGAGAAGGGGCTCGGCGCCCACGCC
Organism: Microbacterium sp. Leaf179; assembly: GCF_001423785.1. Taxonomy (NCBI): domain Bacteria; kingdom Bacillati; phylum Actinomycetota; class Actinomycetes; order Micrococcales; family Microbacteriaceae; genus Microbacterium; species Microbacterium sp. Leaf179. The sequence goes on from NZ_LMPH01000004.1 coordinate 133,798, forward strand.
CTGTACCTCGACCCTACCGACGTCGAGTTCCCCGAGCCCGACGGGCGGCCGTCGGTCGCCAACGCGCTGTGGGTGCAGTACCTGCTCGACAACTTCGCCACGGTGGCCGATGCCGTCGCCCACATCGACCGCGTGCGCATCACCTCGCCGCTGTTCCGCGGCATCCAACTCGGGGTGCACATCGCCCTCGAAGACGCCTCCGGAGACTCCGCGATCATCGAGCCTCTGGGGGGCGAGCTGGTCGTGCACCACGGCTCGGAGTACACGGTGATGGCCAACTCCCCCACGCTCGACAAGCAGCTCGAGAACCTCGCCCGGTATCGGCCCTTCGGCGGCGAGCTCCCCCCGCCCGGTGACATCACGTCGGCTGACCGGTTCGTGCGCTCGGCGTACTTCCTGCACTACCTGCCCGAGCCCGAGAACACCGAGGAGGCCGTGGCGGGAGTGTTCCAGCTCATCGCCAACGTCTCGGTCCCCTACGGCGCGCCGTACTCGACGGGCGACGTGTACCCCACCTGGTGGCGTGCCGGAGCCGACCTCACGAACCGGGTCTACTACTTCGGCTCGACGCGGAGCCCCAACATCTTCAGGGTCACCCTCGACGATCTGGCCGACACCACCGAGGTGCGAAAGATCGACCCGCGGGAGCTCACGCTCGTCGGAGACCAGACCGCCCATCTCGAGCCTGCGGCGCTGCTGTACTGACGGGCGCCGTTATCGGCGGTGTCTGCTCGTCGACGTCGACCAGCCATCCGATCTGCGCGACGACGGTGCGCTCAGCAGGCTCCGATCCGTCGAGCTCATCGCTCCCCACGGCCGGGGCGGAGTCACCACGGCCCTCGGGTACGCGGACGCACGGGGTGAGGGTCACCGCACCCGGCAGGGCCTCGCTCGTCACCATCCACCTCGTGGGACGTGACCCGACGAACAGACCGTTCCCGAGGTCGCGACCGGCGAGAGGCCAAGGCTCCCCCTCGGCAGGCATCTGCGCGCCGGCGGGCGCGCCGTGGCCGGGGCGACGTAGCGTGAAACGCAGCACGTGCTGCTGGGACACTGTGTGGACCTCACGCACCCGCCCGCGCACGATGTCATCGGTCGGCCTCTGCGGATGCCGTTCCTCAAGGGCGTCGATGGTCGCCGCGCACTCGGAGCCGAGCTGCCGGGCAAGAAGCGGGGGCACGTTCCGCGATCCGATGAGGAACTCGACGGTGTCCCCCACCACGAAGGGGTCCCCACAGCACGCCCACTCTGTCGCGCTCAGCCACACCCGCGTCACGAGGCCCACGCTACGCGACGGCGCCGCAGGAGGTCAGAAGCCTGATCGGCGCCGCGAGAGGACGGCCTCAGCGCACCCAGCTCGACGTCACGTCGAGCACGCGTGCTCCTGACAGGTCGCTGATCGATAGACCGGCGAAGCGCACGGCGGCCTCCGACGTCTGCCAGCGGAAGCGCGGGTCATCGGTCAGCGCCGCTTCGATCACGGTCTCAGCGGCCTCGTCGGCGGGCTGCGCGTTCGCGAAAGACGTCGCGGCCCGGTCGAGGTAGGCCTGCTGCTGGGCGGCGTACGGGCCCGGCGCCGCGCGGTGCACCGAGTCGACGAACGACGAGGTGACGGCGGCGGGCTCGACGATCGACACGTCGATGCCGAAGGGGGCGACGACCGGGGCGAGCGACTGCATGAGTCCCTCCACGGCGAACTTCGCCGCGCAGTACGCGTCGGAGAACGGCTGGCCCACCACTCCCCCGACGCTCGTCACCGTGACGATGCGGCCGCTCCCCTGTTCGCGCATACCGGGGAGCACGAGACGCGTCAGTCGCGCAACCGAGAGGTAGTTCGTCTCCAGCTGCTCCTGCAGCTGCGCGTCGGTGAGCTGCTCGAGCGTGCCGACGGCGCCGCGCCCGGCGTTGTTGACGAGGATGTCCACCGGGCCGACCGCGTCGACGAGGGCCTGGGCGGCCGCGGCATCCGTCACATCCAGCGCGCGGATGTCGAGTTCGACACCGGCGTCGGATGCCGCGGCGCGCAGTGCGTCGGCGCGCCCGGTGTCGCGCACGGTGGCGACGACCCGGGCGCCGCGCTGAGCGAGGCCGATGGCCGTGTGCAGGCCGATTCCGCTGGTGGTTCCGGTGACGATCGCGAGAGTCATGAGGACATCGTCGCGCATGAATCCATGGACCGGGTGTGCGGTTAGCGCTCAGTCAAGCCTGCGATGCTCACGCGATGTCGCGCGATATCTGGGACGCACCCGTTCGCCTGCCACGACGAGCTCTGAGCGTGCTCTGCGGGTCGCTTTTCGTCGTTGCCGTCGCGGTCTTCGCCGCGGTGATGGCCGTGAGTGCGCGCGACGACGGGCGCACGCAGGTGCTCATCGCGACGATGGATGCCGAATCGCTCGCCGCGGCAAGTGCCGCGGCATCCGCGGTTCTGTTCTTCTTGCTCGTCTGCGCCATCCCCGCACCGCGCTGGTGGTTGCTGCTCTTCGTCCCGCTGCGGTTGGCGGCGTTCGGGGCGATGCTCGTCGTCGGGCTGATCGGCGTGGTGACGGGCGGGGGCACGGTGGTGCCTCTGGTGGCCCAGGGTTGCGAGACCGGCTACGTCGTGAGCGAGCGTCCGTTTCTCCGATCGGCGCGGATCGAGGTCCTGCGTCCCGAGGGAATTCTCGCAACTTCGGTCGCGAACGTGTCGACCGACGATGGGCACACGCCCTTCTCGCAAGGCTCGTACATGGTCGTCGTCGACGGTGATCTCCTGCGCGTGTGGCACACGTTCGACAGCGCGACCGAGCCGCTGGGCGCTGTCGGCGAGCCTCGGTTCGTGCTCCCCCGCATCGTCGATCCGGGCGACGTGCGGTGCGGCCTGGCGGGAGGGCCCGAGCCGGTCACTTCGCTCCCATCGCCTACGGTCGCCCCCGATCCTGACGGTGGCCCTCGACCAACCGCCGCGGGTGACCCTCGGGTCGAGGTCGTGCGGCTGGCCGCCCTCGTCGTGAACTCCGCGATAGGTCCGGTTACGGATGCCGCGGGCGCACCCGTCGCGATCCCCTCGGCCGCCGAGCTGCCCTGCGATGGAGCGACGGGCATCGATCTCGCCCTTTCCACAGGCGACAATGCTCGCTCCTACTCGGCGATCCTGGCCGCCTTCGACGCAGCCGGATTCGCGACGGACCGCGCGATGCAGGAGGACCTCCGGTATGACGGCGTCGTGCGTGTGTCGGCCCGCGATCGCTCGACGATCGACGGGATGCTGCACTTCGTTCTTGGTGCGGAGTGCCGCACGTCCTGACCCGCCGATCCCCTCCCCCGCAGCCTCTTACCCCCGGGCACTCACCCGGATGAGGAACGCCCCTGGCTCGCGGTCGCTGTCGAGCTCGACGAGCAGACCACGCTCGGGCAGATCGATCTGCACCTGCGTCGATGCCTGGCACGGCAGCACCAGCGGCTCGCCGATGGCCGTCCCCGCCGAGGTCGAGATGCGCCCGGTCACCGCGTCAGGTCCGGCGCAATCGATCGTGACCGCGTAGGCGCCGGGGTCGATCGTCTGGTTGTCGCTGCGGAACGGAGCGACGCCGCCCGGGTCGCCGAACGTGCCCCAGGACTGCCAGAGGAAGTCGCCGGGTGCGGCGGCGGCCACCTCATCGTCGAAGTACCCCGCCCACGGGTCGGGGGTCACGGACGGCGACGCGGAGGGCGACGGCGTCGTCTCGCTCGCGACGGCGCCGGGTGAGGGCGCCGCGTCCTCGTCTCCGGTGCATCCGTTGAGTGCGATGGCCGCTACGGCGACGGTCGCGAGGGAACAGAACGTCCTGGTCGAGGGGGACATCCTGCGATCCTAGGCGCCCGTGGCCGCCCGGGCCAGGGTGTGGACGATTCCGGATGCCGAGCCCCGGCCCGTCATCCGCGCGGCGTCAGCTCCACCCACTGCCCGCCGAACTTCGGCGCGCGGCCGTCGCCCGACGAGGTACCGGCGAGGCGACGACGCACCCAGGGCGCGACGTGCTCGCGGTAGTAGGCCGAGCCTTTCAGCCGCTCGATCTCGGGGATCTCGCGCAGGCGCCACCACTCCTCCGGTGCCGTCAGGCCGACCGACTCCAGCACCCGCGCGGCGACGCGGTGATGTCCACGGGTGTTCATGTGCAGTCGGTCGATCGACCAGAACTCCCCGCCGGCGAGCTCGCGGTCGAACCAGTTGTACGCCGTGATGACGTCGGTGCGAGACGCGAGGCGTTCCTCGACGGCTTTCGACAGCCGGTCGCCGCGCACCTGCAGCACGCGCCCGAGGGGAAGTCCCGCCGAGGGGTTGGCCCCCGAGAGCACGATCAGCTGCACCCCCTCGTCGTCGCACCGGCGCAGCACATGCTCGAACAGGCCGACGATGCGCTCGAGGTCGGCGCGCGGACGCAGCATGTCGTTGCCCCCGCCGTTGAACGACAGGTGCGTCGGCTTCAGCGCCAGCGCCGGTTCGAGCTGCTGTTCGACGATCGGCTCGATGAGCTTGCCGCGGATCGCGAGGTTCGTGTACTCGATCGGTTCGCCGGTGGCATCCGCCCATCCCTGAGCGGCGAGGTCGGCCCACCCCCGCACGGTTCCGTCGGGCAGTTCGTCGCCGACTCCTTCGGTGAACGAGTCGCCGATCGCGACGTAGCGGACGGATGCCATGGGTCGAGCCTACGCGCGAGATCCACCTCGTCGAGTGTCCACGACACGCCGCGTCCGTCGGGGCGAGCACGGCGTGTCCTGGACACTCGACGGTGTGTGGCGACGGGTCACGCCAACGCGCGACCCCGCTGCTCGCGCGAGAACAGCGCGGCGAGCACGGCGACGGGTCACGCCAGCGCGCGTCCCCGCTGCTCGCGCAAGAACAGGGCCGCGACCACGGCGACGGCGAAGAACGCCGCGAAGACGATGAACAGCACCGGGGCGCCGCCCAGGGCGAGCAGCGGCGGCACCGCCAGCGGGGCGAGGATCGAGGCGATCCGTCCCACACCGGCCGCCCACCCGGCACCCGTTGCGCGCAGCGCCGTCGGGTACGTCTCGGGCGTGGCGGCGTACAGGGCGCCCCAGGCGCCCAGGTTGAAGAACGACAGCATCATGCCCGTGGCGATCAGCGACACCTCGCCCGACGCGGTGCCGAACAGCACCGCAGCGACGGCCGAACCCGCGAGGAAGGTGGCGAGCGTCGCGCGCCGGCCCCACGCCTCGATGAGCCACGCGGCGACCGCGTACCCGGGCAGCTGCGCGAGAGTGATGATGAGCGTGAAGCCGAACGAGCGCACGAGGTCGTAGCCCTGGGCGACGAGGATCGTCGGGATCCAGATGAAGGCGCCGTAGTACGAGAAGTTGACGCAGAACCACAGCACCCACAGGCTCGCGGTGCGCGCGCGGAGCGACCGCGACCACAGGGCGCCCACGCGAGCGCGCGGGGCGGGAGCGGATGCCGCGACTCCCTCGGACGAGGGCTCGAGCGAGATGCGCCCGGCGGCGGCCTCGAGATCGCGCACGATCGCGACCGCCTCGCTGTTGCGGCCGCGTGAGGCCAACCAGCGCGGCGACTCGGGGAGCCCCCACCGCACGATCAAGGCGTACACGGCGGGGATCGCGCCGAGCGCGAACGCCCACCGCCACCCGTCGGCCGACGCGGGGACGACGAAGTACCCGATGAGTGCGGCGGCGGTCCACCCGACGGCCCAGAACGCTTCGAGGAACACGATCAGGCGCCCGCGGATACGCGCCGGCGCGAACTCGCTCACGTAGGTCGAGGCCACGGGCAGCTCCGCACCGAGGCCCAGCCCCACCACGAAGCGCAACACCAGCAGGGCGCCGAGGCCCCCGACCAGGGCGCTCGCCCCGGTTGCCACGCCGTAGACCAGCAGCGTCAGGGCGAACACCTGGCGTCGACCGAAACGGTCGGCCAGCAGCCCGCCGAGGCTCGCCCCGATCGCCATCCCGGCGAAGCCCGCCGAGGCGATCCACGACGCCTGCGTGGGCGCGAGCTGCCACTGCACCGCCAGTGCGGCGATGACGAACGAGATGAGCCCGACGTCCATGGCATCCAGAGCCCAGCCCAGACCCGACCCCGTGAGGATCTTGCCGTGACGGCGGGTGAACGGCAGCGCGTCGAGGCGTTCGGACACCCGCACGGTGTCGGTCGTGGTGGTCACCGGATGCCGGGCAGGTCGGCGTCGACGGAGAGATCGGTGTCGGCGAGCATCTCGCGCACCAGCGGGAGCACGCGGGTGCCGTACAGCTCGATGCCCGACATGAGTCGGTCGTGCGAGATGGAACCGCTGGCGAACTTCATCTGGAAGCGCGAGGCGCCGAGCACGCGCACGGTGGCGGCGATCTTGGTGGCCACGGTCTCGGGCGAACCGATGTACATCGAGCCCTCGGGGCCGACGTCCTGCTGGAAGCGCAGGCGGTTGTAGGCGGGCCAACCGCGTTCGCGACCGATCGTCGTGTTCAGCTCGGCGACGCCCTCGTACGCTTCGTCCCACGCCTGCTGGTCGGTCTCGGCGACGTGGCCGGGCGAGTGCACCGAGATCGGCATGGCGGGCTTGCCGAGTTCCTGCAGCGAGCGGCGGTACAGATCGGCGAAGGGGCGGAACCGGGCCGACGATCCGCCGATGATGGCGAGCACGAGGCCGTAGCCGTAGCGTGCGGCGCGCACGACCGACTCCGGCGAACCGCCGACGCCGACCCACGCCTTCAGGCCGTTCTCGGTCTTGGGGTACACGTCGGCATCCTGGAGCCCGGCCCGCGTGCGTCCCGACCAGGTGACGGGCTTCTCGTCGAGCAGCAGCGAGAACAGCTCGAGCTTCTCTTCGAACAGCTGCTCATAGTCGCTGAGGTCGTAGCCGAAGAGCGGGAACGACTCGATGAACGACCCGCGCCCGAGGATGACCTCGGCGCGACCGTTCGAGACGGCGTCGAGCGTGGCGAACCGCTCGTACACGCGCACCGGGTCGTCGGACGACAGCACGGTCACCGCGGTGCCGAGATGGATGTTCGAGGTACGGGCAGCGGCGGCGGCGAGCACGATCTCGGGGCTCGTGACCGCGAAGTCCTTGCGGTGGTGCTCCCCCACGCCGAAGAACGACAGGCCCACCTGATCGGCGAGCACGGCCTGCTCGACGACGTTGCGGATGGTCTGTGCGTCGGACTGGAGCGACCCGTCGGGGCCGCGCGAGATGTCTCCGAAGGTATCGAGGCCGAGCTCGACGGGGGTGGCGTCCATGGGGTCTCCTTGCATTCGGATGAATGAACTTTACGCGAGGACGAAACATTCCCCGCATCGGCGGAGGGGCGCCGCGATCGCGACGCCCCCCCTCGCTCAGCCGGAGGCCAGAGCCGCCCGCAGCGTGTCGAGACCGACGCCGCCGATGTCGAGCGCACGCGTGTGGAACTGCTTCATCGAGAAGTCGGCGCCGCGGCGCTCCTGCTCCTCGTCGCGCACCTGCTCCCAGATGCGCTGGCCGACCTTGTAGGCCGGCGCCTGCCCGGGCCAGCCGAGGTAGCGGTTGACCTCGAAACGCACGAACTCCTCGCTCATGTTGACGTTCTTCAGCATGAACGCCAGGGCGTAGTCGTGGTCCCACGTGCCAGTTCCGTCGAGGCGCGGCTTGCCGAGGTGCACGCCGATGTCGAGCACCACGCGCGCCGCGCGCATGCGCTGACCGTCGAGCATGCCGAGGCGGTCGGCCGGGTCGTCGAGGTAGCCCAGCTGCTCCATCAGACGCTCGGCGTACAGCGCCCAGCCCTCGGCGTGACCGCTCGTGCCGGCCAGCAGTCGCCGCCACGAGTTGAGCTCGGCGCGGTTGTAGACGGCCTGCGCGATCTGCAGGTGGTGCCCCGGAATACCCTCGTGGTAGACCGTGGTCAGCTCGCGCCAGGTGTCGAAGGTGTCGACGCCCTCGGGCACCGACCACCACATGCGCCCCGGGCGCGAGAAGTCGTCGGTCGGACCGGTGTAGTAGATGCCGCCCTCGTTGGTGGGGGCGATCATGCACTCGAGCGTGCGGATGGGCTCCGCGATGTCGAAGTGGGTGCGACCGAGCTCGGCGACGGCGTGGTCGCTCGTGCGCTGCATCCATTCCTGCAGGGCCTTCGTGCCGTGCAGCTTGCGCGACTCGTCCTTCTCGAGGAAGGCCACGGCCTCTTCGACGCTCGCACCGGGGAGGATCTCGTTCGCGATCGCCTCTTGCTCGGCGACCATGCGGGCGAGCTCTTCGACGCCCCAATCGTAGGTCTCGTCGAGGTCGATCTCGGCGCCGAGGAACTGTCGGGAGTGCAGCGCGTACATCTCGCGTCCCACACCGTCGACGTCCCCTGCGACCGGGGCGAGCTCCGAGGACAGGAACGAGGCCAACGCGTCGTACGCCACGCGCGCGGCTCCCGCGTTCTGGTCGAGATCGCGGGCGAGCGAGGCGGGGAGCTGTCCCTCGGCCGGAGCGGCGTTGCCGACGAACTCGGCGAAGAAGCCCGTGTCGGCGGTGTAGCGGCCGATCTGCGTCACCACCTCGGTCACCTGCCGGCGCGCGGGGACGACGCCCTCGGCGATGCCCCGACGCAGGGTCTCGACGTAGCCGTCGATCGCGGCGGGCAGGGCGCGCAGGCGCTGCGAGATCGTCGCCCAGTCGTCGGTGGTGGCGGTGGGCATGAGGTCGAAGGTCGCGCGGATGTCCTGCGCGGGCGAGGCGATGACGTTCAGGTCGCGCAGGTGCGTGCGCGCCGCGTGCTGCTCGATCATCAGATCGAGTTCGCGCACGAGGTCCATCTGCGTGACGGTGTCGATCGCATCGACGGGCTGGGCCGCCTCGAGGGCGGCCTTAGCCGCGCGTGCCTCGGCCACGAGGGCATCGGTGCCCTCGGGGCTGTAGTCGCCGAAGCGGCCGTTGTGCTCGTCGCGTCCGATGTACGTCGCCAGGGTGGGTACGCGCTCGGCCAGGGTGTCGACCCACGCGTCGGCGATCGTGTCGATCGGCGTGGGGGTGCGTTGTGCGTCAGTCATCTTTCGAGCCTAGGCAAGCCGGGGCGCAGATGCACCTCGGCCCCGGATCGCGCCGGATGCCGATACGGCAGATGACGCGGGGTCGAGGGCGCCGGGGTGTGCGAACGCGGCCGGAGCAAGCGGCCCGCGGCGCCGGTGCGGCAGCGTGGTCCGTACGCCGAGGCGTGCGGCCCCCTACCCCGGCGCGGAAGCGCAGCCCGTGCCCCCGCGTCAGTGCCCGGCTTCGTCCCAGTCCGCCCCGCGGCCGATCTGCACGTCGAGCGGCACGGTGAGCTGTGCGGCGTCGGCCATGCGCGCACGCACGATCTGCTCCACGGCATCCCACTCCCCCGTCGCCACCTCGACGACGAGCTCGTCGTGGATCTGCAGCAGCACACGCGAGCGCAGACCCGCGGATGCCAGCTCGTCGCTGATGCGGAACAGCGCGACCTTCATGATGTCGGCGGCGCTGCCCTGGATGGGGGCGTTGAGGGCTGCGCGCTCGGCGTTCTCGCGCAGCACGCGGTTCATGCTGGTGAGGTCGGGGAACGGGCGGCGGCGGCCGAAGATCGTCTCGGTGTAGCCGTCTTGGCGGGCCTGCTCCACCGACCCCCGCAGGTAGTCGCGGACGGCGCCGAAGCGGGCGAAGTACTCGAGCATGAGCTTCTTCGCCTCGGACTGCTCGATGCGCAGCTGCTTCGACAGGCCGAACGCCGACAGGCCGTACACGAGGCCGTACGACATCGCCTTGACCTTGGTGCGCATGGCCGGGGTGACCTCGGCGGGCTCGACGCCGAAGACGCGCGCGCCGACGAAGCGGTGCAGGTCTTCGCCCGAGTTGAACGCCTCGATCAGTCCGGGGTCGCCCGACAGGTGCGCCATGATGCGCATCTCGATCTGCGAGTAGTCAGCGGTGAGCAGGGTCTCGTACCCCTCGCCGACCTCGAAGGCCGCGCGGATGCGGCGGCTCTCTTCGGTGCGGATCGGGATGTTCTGCAGGTTGGGGTCGGTGCTCGACAGGCGCCCCGTCTGGCTGCCGGTCTGCACGTAGGTGGTGTGGATGCGCCCGTCGGCGCCGGTGGCCGCGTCGAGTGCGTCGATGATCTGCTTGAGCTTGGTCGCCTCGCGGTGCTTGAGCAGCAGGTCGAGGAACGGGTGCGGCGCGCTCTCTTGCAGGTCGGCGAGGGCGGCGGCGTCGGTCGTGTAGCCGCTTTTCGTCTTGCGCGTCTTCGGCAGCTGCAGCTCGTCGAACAGCACCTCTTGCAGCTGCTTGGGGGAACCGAGGTTCACCTCGTGGCCGATCGCCGCGTAGGCGTCACGGGCGAGCGCGTCGGCTCGCGCGCCGAGCTCGACCGAGAAGCTCGACAGCTTCTCGTGCGAGACCGCGACACCGGCGAGCTCCATGTCGGCCAGGGCGGTGAGCGAGGGCAGCTCGATGTCGTCGAGCACCTCGGCGACGCGCGCGGGCATGTCGGCGCGCTGCGCCTCGGCCACGCGGCGGATGAACCACGCGAGCTGGCCGGGCGTGGCGCCCTCGGTCTCGGGGACGAGCTGCGTGGGGTCGGCCTCGGGGAGCTTCTCGTCGAGGAAGCGCTCGACGAGGTCGCCCAGCGTCTTGTCGGGGAAGCTGGGGCGCACGAGCCAACCGGCCAGGATGACGTCGGAGGCGATGCCGCGCAAGGTCACGTCTTCGCGGGCGAGCGCCTTGATCTGGGGCTTGGCATCGGCCAGGACCTTGGGCGCTTCGGAGGCCAACCACTCGGCGAGGGAGTCACGGACCGCGGGGGTCCACGCGGCCTCGACCGCGGCGTCGGCGGTCGCCAGACCGAGGTGCGCCGGTCGGCCGCCCTCGAGGGTGAGGGACAGTCCCACGGGTCCCGTGACGCCCGTCGCCCACTCGACGAGAGCCGTGGCGTCGAGGGTGGCGGGAGTCGGCGCGGTCGCCGTGGGCCGAGCCTCGTCGACGGCATCGCCCGGGTCGCCGCCGAGGGCGTCGAACACGCGCGGCAGAAGCGTGCGGAATTCGAGACGCGCGAAGATGTCGCGCACGGCCTGCGCGTCGAGCGGCTGCATCGCGAGGTCGCCGGGGGCCTTGTCGAGCTCGACGTCGCGCAGCAGACGGTTGAGGGTGCGGTTGCGCCGCACGCCGTCGATGTGCTCGCGCAGGTTGCCGCCGACGACGCCGGTGATCTTGTCGGCGTTGTCGAGCAGGGCATCGAGCGAGCCCCACTGGGTCAGCCATTTCACGGCCGTCTTCTCGCCGACCTTGGGCACACCCGGCAGGTTGTCGCTGGTCTCGCCGACCAGGGCGGCGATCTCGGGGTACTGCGCCGGCGGCAGGCCGTACTTCTCGATGACGGCGGCGGTGTCGTAGCGCTTCAGCTGCGACACGCCCTGCACGTTCGGGTACAGCAGCGTGACGTCGTCGGTGACGAGCTGGATGGTGTCGCGGTCGCCCGAGCACACGAGCACGGTGAAACCCTCGGCCTCACCCTGCGTGGCGAGGGTGGCGAGGATGTCGTCGGCCTCGAAGTCCTCTTTCGCGAGCACGGGGACGCCCATCGCCCGCAGGCAGTCCTGCAGCAGCGGGATCTGGCCCTTGAACTCGGCGGGAGACTCGCTGCGGTTCGCCTTGTACTCGGCGTACTCGCGCGTGCGGAACGACTGCCGCGAGGTGTCGAACGCCACGGCCAGGTGCGTCGGCTTCTCGGCCTTCACGAGGTTGACGAACATCGACAGGAAGCCGTAGATGCCGTTGGTGTGCTGTCCGTCCTTCGTGGAGAAGTTGTCGACGGGCAGCGCGTAGAACGCGCGGTAGGCCAACGAGTGGCCGTCGACGACGAGGAGAGTAGGCTTTTCGGCATCCGTCACTCCTCCAGCGTAACGAGTGCCACGGACACTCCCCCGGTCCCGGCCCGACGAAGGCGATGATGACGTCCACACCCTCCGACTCCGTGTCCGGCCTCGACTGGGCGAAGCTGCGCGGAATGGGCGCCCTCGCCGAGAAGATGGGCCTCGAGTGGGTCGAGTTCACCGTCGACCGGTGCGTGGCCACCATGCCCGTCGAGGGCAACACCCAGCCCGTCGGCCTGCTGCACGGGGGCGCCTACGTCGTGCTCGGCGAGTCGCTGGGATCGATGGCCGCCAACCTGCACGCGGGTCCGGGGCGCCTGGCCGTCGGCATCGACATCAACGCCACGCACACGCGCTCCGCCACCTCGGGCCATGTCACCGGCGTCTGCACACCGATCCACCTGGGCCGTTCGCTGACGGTGCACGAGATCGCGATCTCCGACGAGCAGGGCCGCCGTTGCTCGACGGTGCGCATCACGAACATGATCAAGGACGCCCCCGCGCGCTGATCGTGGTCGCGCGCGCGGCCCTTGCCGTCGCGCTGACCGGCTCTGCTCCTGCGCCGACCCCCTCCCCCGGGAACGAAAAATGGATGCCACCGAAGTGGCATCCATTTCGCGAGAGGTCTCGTCAGCCCTTCTTGGGTGCCAGCTGCTCGATGATCGCCTTGGCGACGTCCTGCATGGTCAGGCGGCGGTCCATCGACGCCTTCTGGATCCAGCGGAAGGCCTCGGGCTCGCTGAGGCCCATCTTCTCGTTGAGCAGGCCCTTGGCCCGGTCGACGAGCTTGCGGGTCTCGAAGCGCTCGACCATGTCGGCGACCTCGGCTTCGAGCGTGATGATCTGCTCGTAGCGGGCGAGGGCGATCTCGATCGCGGGAAGCAGGTCGTTCGGAGTGAAGGGCTTCACCACGTACGCCAGGGCGCCGGCCTCGCTGGCACGCTCGACGAGCTCCTTCTGGCTGAAGGCGGTGAGCAGCACCACGGGGGCGATGTGGTTCTTGCTGAGCTTCTCGGCGGCGCTGATGCCGTCGAGCTGCGGCATCTTGACATCCATGATCACGAGATCGGGACGCAGTTCGGTGGCGAGCTGCACGGCGGTCTCGCCGTCGCCCGCTTCGCCCACGACGTCATAGCCGTTGTCGCGCAGGATCTCGACGATGTCGAGGCGGATGAGCGACTCGTCTTCGGCCACGACGACGCGTCGAGGTGCGTTCGGAGCGCTGGCCGGAACGGCTTCTTGATCAGTCACGGAACCATCCTAAGTCTGGGAGGGGACAATCCCCCGGATCGCAGCCCCCGATCGCACGGGATGCTGTCGCGGGTACCGGTGGTGGGACTCGAACCCACACGTCTTTCGACAGAGCATTTTGAGTGCCCCGCGTCTGCCATTCCGCCACACCGGCAGGTGTTGCGTTCCCAATCTACCGGGCGGGAACGAAGGCGACGCGCGCCGGAATGAACCGGCGCGCGTCGTCGGGACTCAGACGTCCTGGTAACCGGGAGCCGCACCGTGCACGGCGTCGCCGACGCGGTGCACGCGCAGGTCGTTGGTCGAGCCCGCGATTCCGGGAGGGGAACCCGAGATGACCACGACCTTGTCGCCGACCTTGGCCAGGTCGTTCGACAGCAGGTAGTCGTCGACCTGCAGGAACATCTTGTCGGTGTGCGACACGTGCTCCACCAGCGTGGAGCGCACGCCCCACGTCAGCGCCAGGCGGCGGCGGATGCCGGGCTCGGGCGTGAACGCGATCATGGGGATGGTCGCACGCAGGCGCGACATGCGACGCGCCGAGTCACCGGACTCGGTGAAGACGCAGAGGTACTTCGCCTCGACGAAGTCGGCGACCTCGACGGCGGCGAGGGTGATCGCGCCGCCCTGGGTGCGCGGCTTGTTGGTCAGCGGCGCGATGCGATCGAGACCGTGCTCCTCGGTGGACTCCACGATGCGCGCCATGGTCTCGACGACCACGACCGGGTAGTCGCCGACGCTGGTCTCGCCCGAGAGCATGACAGCGTCCGCACCGTCGAGGACGGCGTTGGCGACGTCGCTGGTCTCGGCGCGGGTGGGCACCGGGCTGGTGATCATCGATTCGAGCATCTGCGTCGCGACGATGACGGGCTTCGCCATGCGGCGGGCCAGCTCGACGGCGCGCTTCTGCACGATCGGCACGGCCTCGAGCGGCAGCTCGACGCCCAGGTCGCCACGGGCGACCATGATGCCGTCGAACGCGTCGATGATCTCTTCGAGGTTGTCGACCGCCTGCGGCTTCTCGATCTTGGCGATGACGGGGACGTAGCGTCCCTCTTCGGCCATGATCTCGTGCACGCGGGTGATGTCGCTGGCGTCGCGGACGAACGACAGCGCGATCAGATCGGCGCCGGCGTTGAGGCCCCAGCGCAGATCGGCTTCGTCCTTCTCGCTCAGCGCGGGCACGTTGACGGCCACGCCGGGCAGGTTGATGCCCTTGTTGTTCGAGACCGGACCGCCGACGATGACCTTGGTGGTCACGACGGTGCCGTCGGTCTCGACGACCTCGACGCGGACCTTGCCGTCGTCGATGAGCAGGAAGTCGCCGGGGCGGACGTCCTGCGGAAGGCCCTTGAACGTGGTGCCGACGATCTCTTTGGTGCCGAGGATGTCTTCGATGGTGATCTTGAAGATGTCACCGGGCAGCAGGTCGTGGGGGCCGTTCTCGAACTTGCCGAGGCGGATCTTCGGACCCTGGAGGTCGACGAGGGCGGCGACCGGGCGACCGGCGTCTTCTGCCGCCTTGCGCACGTTGGCGAAGTTGGCATCGTGCACGGAGTAATCTCCGTGGCTCAGGTTGAGGCGGGCGACATCCACACCGGCGTCGATGATGGCGCGAACCATCTCATACGACGACGTGGCGGGCCCGAGTGTTGCGACGATCTTGGCGCGTCTCATCCGGTTTCAAGCTCCGTGAAATTTTCGGGAAGTGGCCGATCGGCCCTTGCCAGCTTAGGTGGGCAGAAGGCCGATGGCGACATCGGTCGGGCGCACCGGTGCGGGCAGCACCGTCTCGCCCATGAGGAACGTGTCGACCTCGGCGGCGGCCGCACGGCCCTCGGCGATGGCCCACACGATGAGGGACTGGCCGCGACCCGCATCGCCGGCGACGAACACGCCCGGCGTCGAGGTCGCGTACGTGGCATCGCGTTCGACGTTGCCGCGATCGGTGAACCGCGTGCCCAGCTGGTCGCTGAGGTGCGCGCTCTCGGGGCCGGTGAAGCCCATGGCGATCAGCACGAGGTCGGCGGGGATCTCGCGCTCGGTGCCGCTCTTGGGCACACGGCGGCCGTCGAGGTACTCGGTCTCGGCCACCCGCAGGGCCCGGACCTCGCCCGCGGCGTTGCCGAGGAACTCGACGGTCGACGCGAGGAAGGAGCGCTCCCCGCCCTCTTCGTGGGCCGAGGCCATCTCGAAGAGGTTCGGCATCATCGGCCACGGCTGATTCTCGGGGCGCTCCGACGGCGGCTGCTTGCCGATGGCGAGGTTCGTCACGCTCAGCGCGCCCTGACGGTGCGCGGTGCCGATGCAGTCGGCGCCCGTGTCTCCACCGCCGATGACGACGACGTGCTTGCCCTCCGCCGAGATCTGCTGCGGCACCTGGTCGCCGGCGACGGCCTTGTTGCCCTCGATGAGGTACTCCATGGCGTAGTGCACGCCGTCGAGGTCGCGGCCAGGGATCGCCAGGTCGCGCGGCAGGGTCGAACCGGTGGCCACCACGACGGCGTCGTAGCGCGCCCGCAGGTCGCTCCACGAGATGTCTTTGCCGATCTCGACGCCCGCGCGGAAACGCGTGCCCTCGGCCTGCATCTGGCGCAGTCGCAGCTCGAGGTGGCGCTTCTCCATCTTGAAGTCGGGAATGCCGTAGCGCATGAGGCCGCCGATGCGGTCGTCGCGCTCGAACACGGCGACCGTGTGACCCGCACGCGTCAACTGCTGTGCCGCGGCGAGGCCGGCGGGACCGGAGCCCACGACGGCGACGGTCTTGCCGGTGAGTCGCTCGGGCGGCTCGGGCTCGACCCAGCCGTTCGAGAACGCCTCGTCGATGATCGAGACCTCGACCTGCTTGATCGTCACGGCGGGCTGGTTGATGCCCAGCACGCACGAGCTCTCGCAGGGCGCCGGGCAGAGCCGACCGGTGAACTCGGGGAAGTTGTTCGTCGCGTGCAGGCGCTCGATGGCGGCACGGCCCTCGCCCCGCCACGTGAGGTCGTTCCACTCGGGGATCAGGTTGCCGAGCGGGCAGCCCTTGTGGCAGAACGGGATGCCGCAGTCCATGCAGCGTCCGGCCTGGCGTTTGATGACGGCCGAATCCCCCGGCTCGTACACCTCTTTCCAGTCCATGATGCGCACGGGCACCGGTCGACGCTTGGGGAGCTCGCGCTCCGTCGTCTTGAGAAAGCCCTTCGGGTCAGCCACCCGTCACCTCCAGAATGCGCTTCCAGACGACGTCGCCGTCGGGGTCGAGCCCCTCGGCAACCGCCTCCTGGCGGGTCTGCAGCACGGCGGCGTAGTCGCGTGGCAGCACCCGGACGAAATTGTCCACCTCGGTCTCGAAGTCGTCGAGCAGACGACGGGCGAGGGTGGAATCGGTCTCTGCGACGTGCTTCTCGAGCAGGTCGCGCAGGATCTCGGCATCCCCGGATCCGAGGGCGCCCAGAACGAGCTCGCCGGATGCCAGGGCCTCGCGGTTCACGAGGTCGCTGTCGAGTCGGTAGACGTAGGCCTGGCCGCCCGACATACCCGCGCCGAGGTTGCGGCCCGTGGCGCCGAGGATGACCGCGAGTCCACCGGTCATGTACTCGAGCGCGTGGTCGCCCACGCCCTCGACGACCGCCGTCGCGCCGGAGTTGCGCACGAGGAACCGCTCGCCCACCACGCCGTTGAGGAACATCTGCCCCTGCGTGGCGCCGTAGCCGATGACGTTTCCGGCGATGACGTTCTCGGAGGCCGCGAACGACGAGCCGCGCGGCGGCCGCACGACGATCGTCCCGCCCGACAGACCCTTGCCGACGTAGTCGTTCGAGTCGCCCTCGAGGCGCAGCGTGATGCCGGCGGGCATGAACGCACCGAACGACTGTCCGGCCGAGCCGGTCAGACGCACGTCGATCGAGTTCTCGGGCAGACCGTGCTCGCCGCGCGCCTTGGTGACGTGGTGGCCGAGCATGGTCCCGACCGCGCGGGCCGTGTTGCGGATGGGCAGGTCGATCGTGAGCTGACCGCCGTGCGCGATGACGTCCTGCGCGCGCTCGATGAGCTGCACGTCGAAGTGCTCCTCGAGCTCGTGGTTCTGGTTGCGCGCGTGTCGACGCGGTTCGTCGTCGGCGAAGCGGGGTCCCTCGAGGATCGGCGCGAGGTTGAGCCCGCGCGCCTTCCAGTGCTGGATCGCCTCGTTCACGTCGAGCAGGTCGGTGCGCCCGACGATCTCGTCGATCGAGCGGTAGCCGAGGGCGGCGAGGTACTCCCGCACCTCCTGGGCGATGAACTCCATGAAGGTGACGATGTACTCGGCCTTGCCGGTGAAGCGCGAGCGCAGCACGGGGTTCTGCGTCGCGACACCCACGGGGCACGTGTCGAGGTGGCAGACGCGCATCATGATGCAGCCCGAGACGACGAGGGGGGCGGTCGCGAAACCGAACTCCTCGGCGCCCAGCAGCGCGCCGATCACGACGTCGCGGCCGGTCTTCATCTGCCCGTCGACCTGCACGACCACGCGGTCGCGCATGCCGTTGAGCATGAGCGTCTGCTGCGTCTCGGCCAGGCCGAGCTCCCAGGGCGTACCCGCGTGCTTGAGCGAGTTCATGGGGCTCGCACCCGTGCCGCCGTCTTGGCCCGAGACCAGGATGACGTCGCTGAGCGCCTTGGCGACGCCGGCGGCGACCGCACCGATGCCCGACTGGCTCACGAGCTTGGTGTGGATGCGGGCCGACGGGTTGGCGCGCTTGAGGTCGAAGATCAGCTGCTTGAGGTCTTCGATCGAGTAGATGTCGTGGTGCGGCGGGGGCGAGATGAGGCCCACGCCCGCGGTCGCGTGACGCGTCCGCGCCACCCACGGGTACACCTTGGTCGGAGGCAGCTGACCGCCCTCGCCGGGCTTCGCGCCCTGGGCGAGCTTGATCTGGATGTCCTCGGCCTGGGTGAGGTACAGGCTCGTCACACCGAACCGACCGGATGCTACCTGCTTGATGGCGCTGCGACGCTCGGGGTCGAGCAGGCGGTCGACGTCTTCTCCGCCCTCGCCGGTGTTCGACTTGCCGCCGATCCGGTTCATGGCGACCGCCAGGACCTCGTGCGCCTCTTTCGAGATCGAGCCGTAGCTCATCGCACCGGTCGAGAAGCGTTTCACGATGGCCGAGACCGGTTCGACCTGGTCGATCGGCACGGGCGGACGCACGTCGGTGCGCAACGCAAACAGGCCGCGGAGCGTCTTGAGCTCGTGCGCCTGGTCGTCGATGAGATGCGTGTACTCGCGGAAGATGTCGTAGCGGCGCTCGCGCGTGGCGTGCTGCAGGCGGAACACCGTGTCGGGGTTGAACAGGTGCGGGGCACCGTCGCGACGCCACTGGTACTCGCCGCCGGTCCACAGACGCTCGTGCGCGCGGGCCGCGGCGTCTTGGGGGTAGGCGTACTCGTGGCGCGAGGCGTTCTCGGCGGCGATGACGTCGAGTCCGACACCACCGAGCTTGGACTCGGTGCCGGTGAAGTACGCGTCGACGAAGTCGCGCGACAGGCCCACGGCCTCGAAGACCTGGGCGCCGGCGTACGACGACACCGTCGAGATGCCCATCTTCGACATGATCTTCAGCACACCCTTGCCGAGCGCGTAGATCAGGTTCTTGACGGCCTTCTGCGGCGTGACGCCCGTGATGAAGCCCGCCCGCACGAGGTACTCGACGGTCTCCATCGCCAGGTAGGGGTTCACCGCCGACGCGCCGTACCCGATGAGGGTCGCCACGTGGTGCACCTCGCGCACGTCGCCGGCCTCGACGACCAGCCCGACCTTCATGCGCGTCTCTTTGCGGATGAGGTGGTGGTGCACGGCGGCCAGCATGAGCAGCGACGGGATCGGAGCGAGGTCCTTGTTCGAGTCGCGGTCGCTGAGCACGATGAACTCGGCACCGTCTTCGATCGCCTGGTCGACCTCGCTGCACATCTGCGTCAGACGCTTCTGCAGCCCCTTGTGACCGGCCTCGACGCGGTACAGACCGCGGATCGTCACCGACGACCGTCCGCGCAGGGCGGTGTCGATGTGCTGGATCTTGGCGAGCTCGTCGTTGTCGATCACGGGGAAGTCGAGCGTGACCGTGCGGGTGTGGTCGGGTCCCCAGTCGAGCAGGTTGCGCTCGGGACCGAGACCCAGCGACAGCGAGGTGACGACTTCTTCGCGGATCGAGTCGAGCGGCGGGTTGGTGACCTGCGCGAACTGCTGCGAGAAGTAGTCGAACAGCATGCGCGGACGGTCGCTCAGCACGGCAACGGGCGCGTCGCTGCCCATGGCGCCGAGGGGCTCGGCGCCACCCTGACCCATGGGGGTGAGCAGGATGCGCACCTCTTCTTCGGTGTAGCCGAAGGTGCGCTGGCGGCGGGTGATCGAGGCGATGGGGTGCACGATGTGCTCGCGCTCGGGCAGCTCGCTGAGCTTGACGCGGCCCTTGTCGACCCATTCGCCCCACGGCTGCAGAGCCGCGAGCTCGGCCTTGATCTCTTCGTCTTCGACGATGCGGCGCTGGGCCGTGTCGACGAGGAACATGCGCCCGGGCTGCAGCCGGCCGCGACGCTTGATGCGCTCGGGTGCGAAATCGAGTACGCCGGTTTCGGAGCCGATGACGACGAGGCCGTCGGTGGTCTCGGTCCAGCGCCCGGGGCGCAGGCCGTTGCGGTCGAGCGTGGCGCCGACGACCGTGCCGTCGGTGAAGATGAGGGCGGCGGGGCCGTCCCAGGGCTCCATCTGCATGGAGTGGTAGTCGTAGAAGGCGCGCAGATCGGGGTCGATCGTGGCCTGCTTCTCGTACGCCTCGGGGACCATCATCATGATCGCGTGCGGGAGGCTGCGCCCGGTGAGCGTGAGCAGCTCGAGCACCTCGTCGAACGAGGCCGAGTCGCTGGCACCCTCGGTGCAGATCGGCAGCAGCGGACGCACGTCGCCGATGAGCTCGGACTCGAGCTGCGACTGGCGCGCGCGCATCCAGTTGCGGTTGCCCTTGACCGTGTTGATCTCGCCGTTGTGCGCGAGCATGCGCAGCGGCTGCGCGAGCGGCCACGACGGGAAGGTGTTGGTGGAGTACCGCGAGTGCACGACGGCGAGCTCCGAGACGAAGCGCTCGTCCGACAGGTCGGGGTAGAACGGCTCGAGCTGCAGGGTCGTGACCATGCCCTTGTAGCCGAGCGTCCGGCTCGACAGCGACACGAAGTACGCGTCGATCTCGTGGCGTGCGCGCTTGCGCAGGCGGTACACGCGGCGGTCGAGCTCGATCCCCGAGAGGGCGGGCTGATCGCCGACGGCCGGGCGCGCGATGAACAGCTGCTCGAAGGCGGGTCGGGCCTCGTAGGCGAGCTTGCCGAGGTTCTCGTGCTCGACGGGCACCTCGCGCCAGCCGAGGACCTCGAGGTTCTCGTGGCGGGCGATCTCTTCGATCCCCGCCTTCATCGCCGCGCGCTCGTCGTGGCCGAGCGGCAGGAAGACCATGCCGGCGGCGTACTCCCCCACCGGCGGCAGGTCGAAGTCGACGACAGCGCGCAGGAAGGCGTCGGGCATCTGGGTGAGGATGCCGGCACCGTCGCCCGTGCCCGCGTCGGAGCCGATCGCCCCACGGTGCTCGAGGTTGCGCAGCGCCGTCAGCGCCAGATCGATGATGTCGTGGCCGGCCACGCCGCGGAGAGTGGCGACCATGGCGAGGCCACAGGCGTCTTTCTCGAACGACGGGTCGTACATTCCCTGGCGGACCGGGAACGTTCCTCCGACGGTGTCGGAACGCAGGCTGGAAGCCATATCAACCGTCCTCACGTTGATGCTTCGAATGGGACGACGTCGGCCCGGAGAATTAGTTCGTGGCGGGGCTGCTTGTGGCGCTGGTGCCGACGGTGTCGCTCGTCGCGGGCGGCTCGCTCACGTCGACGAAGTCAGAGGGGTCGCCTGAGTCTACAGCCCCGGGAGCCTTGCTCTCGCGACCGGGGACGTAGGGCGACGGCTCCAGACCGAGGTGACGACGCGACTGCACGGCGAAGATCACGATGCCCAGGACGACGCCGAAGATGGCCGCCCAGACGTTCGTGCGCAGGCCCAGGATGATCTCGCTGGGGTCGATTCGGATGGATTCCCAGACGATGCGGCCCGCGGAGTACCAGACGAGGTAGATCGCGAACTGCTTGCCCCACTGCAGGGTGAAGCGCTTTCCCGCCCACAGGATGACGGCGGCGCCGAGCAGGTTCCAGATGACTTCGTAGAGGAAGGTCGGCTGGAAAAGCGTGCCGGTTGGCAGTCCGACGGGGATGGCCGGGTTGCCCGAGGCGATTTCGAGGCCCCAGGGAAGGTCGGTGGGCTGACCGAAGAGCTCCTGGTTGAACCAGTTGCCGAAGCGTCCCATGGCCTGCGCGATGATGAGCCCGGGAGCAAGTGCGTCGGCGAAGGTCCAGAACCGGATGCCGGTCCACTTGCAGCCGAGGAACGCGCCGATGGCGCCACCGATCAGTGCGCCGTAGATGGCGATGCCACCCTCCCAGATGGCCCACACGGAGCCCGGCTCGGTGATGTTCCACGGGTTGGAGCCCGGGCCGAAGTAGAAGCCCGGGTGCGTGACGACGTGATAGATGCGCGCGACCACGATCGCGAGCGGGACCGCCAGCAGGCAGATGTCGATGACGACCCACTTCTCGGCGCCACGACGCGTCAGGCGCGCGTTCGTGAGGAAGATCGCGACGATGATTCCCGCGACGATGCACAGGGCATAGAAACGGATGGGAATTGGACCGATATTGAACGACGAGATGGTCGGGCTCGGGATGCTGGCGAGCACGCCGGAGGCGGCGCTCGAGAGGGCGAACGTCATGCTGACGAGTCTAAGCGCGCTGCACGGCACCCGCGGACAGCTCGCGAGCAAGGGTGGACAACCCTTCGACGCCGCCGTCGCGGAGCGCCTTGACCAGGGCCGTGCCCACGATCGCGCCATCGGCGTACTCGACCACGCCCGCCACCTGGGCGGCGTTGGAGATGCCGATGCCGACGCACGCGTGCGTGGCGCCGAACGCGCGGAGCCGCGCGACCAGGTCACGGGCCGCGGCGTCGAGCTGGGTGCGCTCGCCCGTGATCCCCATGGTCGAGACGGTGTAGACGAAGCCCGTGGAGGCCTCGACGATCATTCTCAGGCGGTCGTCGGACGACGTCGGGGCGGCGAGGAACACCCGGTCGAGGCCGGTGCGCTCGCTCGCGGCGATCCACTCGGCCGCGGCATCCGGGGTGATGTCGGGGGTGATGAGCCCCGCTCCCCCGGCGGCGACGAGGTCGTCGGCGTAGCGGTCGACGCCGTACTGCTCGACGAGGTTCCAGTACGTCATGACGAGCACCGGCACGTCGGTGCGGGCGGTGACCTCGCGGATGATCGTGAACAGGTCGCGCATGCGGAACCCGTTCGCCAGCGCCGTCTGGGTGGCCTCCTGGATGACGAGGCCGTCCATGACGGGGTCGCTGTAGGGCGGGCCGAGCTCGATGACGTCGGCGCCGGCTTCGGCCAGCGCCACAGCGGCCTCGATGCTCGTGGCGACGTCGGGGAAGCCCGCGGGCAGGTAGCCGACGAAGGCGCCCCGGCCCACGGCGTGGGCGGCCTCGATGGCCGCGGCGACACGAGAGGTCACAGCTCCACTCCCGCACCGCTCGCGGCATCCGGAGCCGGCGTCACCTCGACGGGCGAACCCGGGGCCGCGGCCACCGTCTCTGCGGCGTGCGTCTGCGCGCCACCCTCGGGGCCCTCGGTCGCGTGCTCGGCGTCGTACAGGTCGAAGTAGCGCGCGGCGGTGTCCATGTCTTTGTCGCCGCGCCCCGAGAGGTTGATCGCGATGATGGCGTCGGGGCCCAGCTCGCGCCCCACGCGCAGCGCCCCGGCGAGGGCGTGCGCCGACTCGATGGCGGGGATGATGCCCTCGGTGCGCGACAGCAGACGCAGGGCCTGCATGGCCTCGTCGTCGGTGGCGGGGATGTACTGCGCCCGACCGATGTCGGCGAGCCACGCGTGCTCGGGGCCGACGCCCGGGTAGTCGAGACCCGCCGAGATCGAGTGCGACTCGGTGGTCTGCCCGTCTTCGTCCTGCAGCACGTAGGTGCGCGCGCCGTGCAGCACGCCGGGGCGGCCCCGGCCGATGGATGCCGCGTGCTTGGGCGTGTCGACGCCGTCACCGGCGGCTTCGACGCCGTAGAGCGCGACGCCCTCGTCGTCGAGGAACGCGTCGAACATGCCGATCGCGTTGGAACCGCCGCCGACGCAGGCGAAGACGGCGTCGGGGAGGCGGCCGAGGCGCTCGAGGAACTCCGCTCGCGTCTCTTCACCGATGATTTTCTGGAAGTCGCGCACCATCGCGGGGAACGGGTGCGGGCCCGCGGCGGTGCCGAAGATGTAGTTGGTCGTCTCGACCGAGGCCACCCAGTCGCGGTACGCCTCGTTGATGGCGTCCTTCAGCGTGCGCGATCCGGTCGTGACGGGCACGACCTCGGCGCCGAGCAGTCGCATGCGTGCGACGTTCAAGGCCTGACGCTCGGTGTCGACCTCGCCCATGTACACGACGCACTCGAGGCCGAACAGGGCCGCGGCGGTCGCGGTGGCGACGCCGTGCTGGCCGGCGCCGGTCTCGGCGATCACGCGCGTCTTACCCAGGCGCTTGGTGAGCAGAGCCTGGCCGAGCACGTTGTTGATCTTGTGCGAGCCGGTGTGGTTGAGGTCTTCGCGCTTGAGGAAGATCCGCGCGCCGCCGGCGTGCTCGGCGAAGCGCGGCACCTCGGTGAGAACCGAGGGGCGGCCCGCGTAGTCGTGCAGCAGCGCGGTCAGCTCGGTGTGGAAGGCCGGGTCGGCCATCGCCGACTCGTAGACCGCGGTGAGCTCGTCGATCGCGGCGATGAGCGATTCGGGCATGTAGCGGCCGCCGAAGTCGCCGAAGAACGGCCCCTTCTGATCGCGCAGCTTCTGATCGCGCACGGTGGTCATGAGGTCTCCTGGAGGAACGCGCGGAGCGTGGCGACGGGGTCGCCGGTGACGAGGGCCTCGCCCACGAGCACGACGTCCGCACCCGCGGCGCGGTAGTGGGCCACATCGGCGGGGGTGAGCACGGCCGATTCGGCGATCTTGGTCGCGTCGGCCGGGAAGCGATCGGCGAGGGAGCCGAACAGGTCGCGGTCGAGCTCGAAGGTCGAGAGGTTGCGGGCGTTGACGCCGATGAGCCTGGCTCCGATGTCGGCGGCGCGCTCCAGCTCGTCGGCCGAGTGCGTCTCGACGAGGGCGGTCATCCCGAGCTCGTTCGTCAGCGTGTACAGCTCGCCCAGCGTCTTCTGGTCGAGCGCGGCGACGATCAGCAGCACCAGGTCGGCGCCCGATGCGCGGGCCTCGAGCACCTGGTACGGCGTGGCGATGAAGTCCTTGCGCAGGACCGGCACGTCGACCGCCGCGCGGACGGCTTCGAGGTCGGCGAGGCTTCCCTTGAACTTGCGGCCCTCGGTGAGCACGGAGATCGCCGAGGCGCCGCCCTGCTCGTACAGCCGGGCCTGGAGCGCGGGGTCGGGGATGTCGGCGAGATCGCCGCGCGAGGGGCTCGCGCGCTTGACCTCGGCGATGATCTTCACCCGGTCGGCGGGGGCGAGCAGCGCCAGCGCGTCACGCGCCGGCGACTGCGCGAGCGCGTCGCGCTCGACCGACGCCAGCGAGCGCGTGCTTTCGCGCTTCTGCGCGTCTTCGACTGCCCCGGCCGTGAGATCGGCCAGCACGGTCAGTGCGCCTTCGGGTTGGACTTCGCGCCGTTCGCGCCGTAGCCGGCCTTGGACATGGCCCAGCCCACGATGGCGCCGACGACGAGCAGACCCACCGAGGCCCACACGAGCACGGGCAAGTCGAGCCAGAAGAACAGCGTGCCGAACGCGAAGGCGGCGAGCATGATGATCACGGCCGTCCAGGCGGCGGGCGAGTGTCCGTGGCCGGGATCGCCGATGGGGTTGCTCATGGGGCTCCTTACAGTCGCGCGCGGGCGCGGGGGAAAGCGTGGACCAAGTCTATCGAAGCGCGAGGGTCTCCCCGGTCCCGACGTCTCGATTTCGCGAGGTCGGTCTCGACCCGGCCGCCGCGCGGCGGATCAGGCCGTGGGGTCGTCGCCGCGCGACAGATCGTCCCACGAGTCGATCGCGTCGTGGGGGCGGCCGCTGTCGGCGCCCGCCTCGGTGGCGGTGCGGTACTTGCGGCTCGCGCCCGACGTCCAGCCGCGCGCGGTGACGAGGGTGAAGACGGCGGCCGCGGCCAGCACGACCTGTGCGAGCAGCGTCACCGCGGGCCACGGGGTGAGCGACAGGTTCGACACGAGCGCGGCCACGGCATCCGTTCCCGAGATGCCGGTGGCGTCGGTGACCGTGGCGGCGGTCGCCGAGACGGGCGTGGCCACGAGCATCTGAACGGTGCCGAACCCGACGAGCGCGGCGATCGCGAGACCCAGGGCACCGAAGACATAGCGCAGGACGGGGCCGACGATCGAGAGAGCCGCTCCCAGCGCGAGGGCGGCGAGGCTCAGGGGAGTGAGCACCGGGAGCGCCTCGGCGCCGGGCACCGCGAGCGTCTGCTGAGCGCCGTCGTCGAGGGTGACATCGATCCACGTCTGCGTCGACGAGATGACGCCGATGGCTCCGGCCAGCAGCATCGCGAGCACCGACATCGATCGGGCGCGACGCATCACCGCTCCCCCACGACCGGCTGCAGGTCGTCGGCGTCGAAGCAGGTGTGGTCGCCCGTGTGGCACGCGGCGCCGATCTGGTCCACCTCGATGAGCAGGGTGTCGCCGTCGCAGTCGAGGCGCGCCCCCTTCACGAGCTGGATGTGGCCCGACGTGTCGCCCTTGCGCCAGTACTCCTGACGCGAGCGCGACCAGAAGGTCACCCGGCCCGTGGTCAGCGTGCGGCTCAGGGCCTCGGCATCCATCCACCCGACCATCAGCACCTCGCGCGAGTCGAACTGCTGGATGACAGCGGCGACGAGACCGTCGGCGTCGTACTTCACGCGGTCGACGCTCACCGGCGCACCTCGATCCCCTCGGACGCCATCGCGTCTTTGACCTGACCCACGGTCAGCTGACCGGAGTGGAAGACGGATGCCGCGAGCACGGCGTCTGCACCGGCCTGCACCGCCGGGGCGAAGTGCTCCAGTGCTCCCGCGCCGCCCGAGGCGATGACGGGCACGGCGGCCACCTGACGCATCAGGCGGACGAGTTCGAGGTCGAAGCCCTGTTTCGTGCCGTCGGCGTCGATCGAGTTGACCAACAGCTCGCCGGCCCCGCGTTCGACGGCCTCGCGTGCCCACTCCAGGGCGTCGAGGGTCGTCTCGGTGCGCCCACCGTGGGTGGTCACGACGAAACCCGAGGGGGTGGATGCCGCCCGCTTGACGTCGAGCGAGAGCACGATCACCTGAGCGCCGAAGCGGTCGGCGATCTCGTCGATGAGGGCGGGGCGCGCGATCGCGGCGGAGTTCACGCCGATCTTGTCGGCGCCGACCGACAGCAGCCGGGCGACATCGTCGGCAGAGCGCACTCCCCCGCCGACGGTGAGGGGGATGAACACCTGCTCGGCGGTGCGGCGGACGACGTCGTAGGTCGTCGAGCGCTCGTCGACCGTGGCGGTCACGTCGAGGAACGTGACCTCGTCGGCGCCCTGGTCGAAGTAGAGCTTCGCGAGTTCGACGGGGTCGCCCATGTCGCGCAGGTCGAGGAAGTTGACGCCCTTCACGACGCGGCCGCCCGCGACGTCGAGGCACGGGATGACGCGACGCGCGAGGGTCATCAGAGCCTCGCGGCGAGGATCTCGGTGACGAGGATCGCGCGGGCGCCGATCGCGTACAGCGCGTCCATGACCTGGTTCACGTCGCGGCGCGGGCTCATCACCCGCACGGCCACCCACTCGGGGTCGCGCAACGGCGAGATCGTCGGCGACTCCAGGCCCGGGGCCACGGCGACGGCCTGCTCGACGAGCGCCGCCGGCAGGTCGTAGTCGATCAGCACGTACTTGCGGGCCGCGAGCACGCCGCGCAGGCGCCGCAGCAGCGTCTCGGTGCCGGGGGCCTCTTCGGGGCCGGCGATCAGCACGGCGTCGGACTGCAGCAGTACGGGCCCGAAGATCTCGAGCCCCGCCTGACGGAGCGTCGTGCCGGTGGAGACGACGTCGGCCACGGCATCCGCCACTCCGAGCTGCACGGCGGACTCGACTGCGCCGTCGAGCGGCACGATGTCGACGGCGATGCCGCGCTCGTCGAGGAACGCATCGACGAGGCCCGGGTAGGCGGTCGCCACGCGCAGGCCCTCGAGGTCGGCGATCTCGGTGAAACGTCCGGGGCGGCCGGCGAAGCGGAACGTGGAACCGGCGAAGCCGAGCGACTCGACCTCGCGGGCGCCGGGCATGCGCGCATCGAGCAGCAGGTCGCGGCCGGTGATGCCGACGTCGAGCGCGCCGGAGCCGACGTAGGTCGCGATGTCACGGGGGCGGAGGTAGAAGAACTCGACCTCGTTGACGGGGTCGACGGTGTAGAGGTCTTTGGAATCGCGTCGTCCGGTGTACCCGGCCTCCGAGAGCATCTCGGCGGCGGTTTCGGCGAGCGACCCCTTGTTCGGCACGGCGATTCGCAGCATGACGGGGGCTTTCGTGTGGGGTGAGCTGTGGGAGGAGGAGCGGGGCTCAGAGATGTCGGTAGACGTCCTCGAGCGACAATCCCTTGGCCAGCATGAGCGTCTGCAGGTGGTAGAGGAGCTGCGAGATCTCTTCGGCGGCGGCGTCGTCGGACTCGTACTCGGCGGCCATCCATACCTCGGCGGCCTCTTCGACGATCTTCTTGCCGATGGCGTGCACGCCCGCGTCGAGCTGAGCGACGGTGCCGGACCCCTCGGGTCGCTCGACGGCCTTGGCGCTGAGTTCCGCGAACAGGTCGTCGAAGGTCTTCACGGTTCCAGGGTATCGGGTCGGCGGGGGTGGGGATGCCCGCAGGGGTGCGGTCGGCGGTCGGGGGCGGCGCGGTCGGGTGGGTGGCGCGCGGCGGCGGCAGGTGCGGTGGGGTGGGCGGCGGGCGGCGGCGGTCCCGGCTGCGGGTGCGGCGGGGTGGGTGGCGCCCGCGGCGGGCGGGGCGACGCGCCGCGGAAAGGCCGTCAGCGCTCACGCGGCCCCGATGACGGCATCCGGGTGCCCCCGTCACCTCGCATAAACGCTGATCCTGCGCGCAAACGGTACGGCAGCGCGTTTATGCGCAGGAAGAGCGTTTATGCGTGAGGGCGACACGCGATGGGCCGAGACGCGGCGCCGGGCGGTGGCGCTGTGCCGGGCGTGGCGCGGGCGCGGCTCAGTGGTGGTGGCGGGCGGCGGAGGCGCGGAGGGACTGGATGGCGCGGTCGGGGTCGTCGGCGCCGAAGACGGCGGATCCGGCGACGAAGGTGTCGGCCCCGGCCTCGGCGGCCTGGGCGATCGTCGATTCGCCGATGCCGCCGTCGACCTGCAGCCAGACGGCCGAGCCGCGGCGCTTCGCCTCGTCGGCGAGCGAGCGGAGCTTGGGCATCGTCTCGGGCATGAACGACTGGCCCCCGAAACCCGGTTCGACGGTCATCACGAGGATCTGGTCGAACTCGTTCAGCACGTCGAACAGGTTCTCGACGGGGGTGCCGGGCTTCACCGCCACTCCGGCGCGCGCGCCCATCGCGCGCAACTGCCGGGCCAGGGCCACGGGTGACGCCGCGGCCTCGAGGTGGAAGGTGACCGACGCCGCACCCAGCTCGGCGTAGGCGGGAGCCCAGCGGTCGGGGTCGTCGATCATGAGGTGCACGTCGAGGGGCACCGGGCTCGTCTGCTGGATGCGGCCCACCATCTGCGGCCCGAACGTGAGGTTCGGCACGAAGTGGTTGTCCATCACGTCGACGTGCACGAAGTCGGCGCCCGCGATGCGTGCGAGCTCGGCCTCCATGTTCACGAAGTCGGCGGCGAGGATGCTCGGGTTGATGCGCGGGGCGTCGGTAGGCACTCGACCATTATGGGCGCGCCGGTCGGCGGCCCCCGGTGCAGGGATGCGTGAGGTGCCACGATTTGTCGCCGCAGGCGGCGTGGGAGCGACAAATCGTGGCGACTCACGCGGTGGTGAGCGTGTCAGCGCTTGCGCAGGAGGGCGATCGACATGGCATCCGTGCCGTGGCGGTGGGGCCACAGCTGCGCGCGGAGCGAACCGTCGGCCTGGTCGGGCAGATCGATCGGCTCACCGACGATGTCGCGCACGACGGCGCGGGCATCGAGCTCCTCCACCGCATCGCCCAGGGCGCGCTTGACCTCGGCCACGACGCCCGCGGTCTCGGCCAGGTGCGGCGAGCACGTGACGTAGGCGACGACTCCCCCGGGCTTCAGCGCCTCGAAAGCCGCGAGCACGAGGTCCTGCTGCAGAGCGGTGAGGTCGGGAACGTCGCTCGGAGTCTTGCGCCACCGCGCCTCGGGACGGCGTCGCAACGCCCCGATCCCCGTGCACGGGGCATCGACGAGGATGCGGTCGTACTCCCCCGGCGTGCGGGTCGCGCGTTCGCGGCCGTCTTCTTCGCTCACCTCGATGTCGAGGGGGACGGATGCCACGGCCTGGCGCACGAGCCCCGCGCGCGCCGGGGCGATCTCGTTGGCGTCGAGGTGCGCACCGTGGGCGAGGGCCTCGGCACCGAGCAGGGCGGTCTTGCCGCCGGGACCCGCACACAGGTCGAGCCAGCGCTCTCCCTCGCGCACGGGGAACGCGCGGCTCAGGGCGAGGGCCGCGAGCTGGGATCCCTCGTCTTGCACACGGATGCGGCCACCGGAAGAACGGATGAGCGCCTCGGGGTCTCCGCCGCGCGTGAGGAACGCCGTGGGGGCGTACGGCGTGTGGGTGGCGTCGTCGGGAACCTCGGCGAGGCCGGGGAGGGCGACCATCGCGACCCGCGGGGCGACGTTGTCGGCCGCGAGCAGTGCGTCGAGCTCGTCGGCCCGGCCCTCGGCGGTCAGGGCGCGGCGGAGCGCCCGCACGATCCACACCGGGTGTGAGGTCGTCAGCCCGAGGCGCTCGTCGTCGCTGCGGGCTTCGGCGGCGATGCGGTCCATCCACTGGCCGGGGGTGTCGCGCGAGACTCGGCGCAGCACCGCGTTCGCGAAGCCCGCGGCGCCCTTGCCACCGCCGTGGCGACGCGCCAGCTCGACGGACTCGTTGACCGCGGCGTGCGAGGCCACGCGGGTCGACAGCAACTGGTGCACGCCGAGCCGCAGGGCGTCGAGCACCGCCGGGTCGATTCGGTCGATCGTCCGGTCGGCGGCGGCGGCGATGATCGCGTCGTACGTGCCACGACGGCGCAGGGTGCCGTACGTGAGCTCGGTGGCCAGACCGGCGTCTTTCGCGTCGAGTTTCGCCCGCACGATCGCGTGCGGGAGCAGCAGGTTGGCGTAGGCCTCGTCACCCGAGACCGCACGCAGGACGTCGTACGCGACCGAACGCGCTCCCTGCACGATCATGCGCCCAGCACCGGATCGCTCGTGCGCAGACCACGGAACCAGTCCCCCGCGTCCATGGCGCCCTTACCGGCGGGCTGCACGCTCTCGAGGCGCAGGGGCGTCGTGCCGGTGCCGACGATGACGTCTCTTCCGGATGCCGCGACCCTCCCGGGCGGCAGCGGCGGCGCGTCGGCGGGGGTCGCCCGCAGCACCTTGAACCGGGCGCCGTCGAGCGTGGTGTGGGCGCCGGGCTCGGGCGTGACCCCGGCGATCTGGTGCAGGAGGGCCTCGGCGTCGCGGGTGAGATCGAGCGCACCGTCGGCGAGCACGAGCTTGGGCGCGACGGTCGCTTCGCCCGCCTGCGGGGTGGCGACGGCCGTTCCGGCGGCGATGTCGTCGACCACGCGGGCCAGCAGGGGCGAGCCGAGCTCCGCGAGGGCGTCGAGCACGTCGGACGACGTCGCACCGGAGGGAACGGCGTAGCGCTCCTCGGCGAACACGTCGCCCGCGTCGAGAGCGGCGACCAGCTGGAAGACGCTGGCCCCGGTCACCGCGTCGCCCGCGATGAGCGCCCGCTGCACGGGGGCGGCGCCGCGCCAGCGCGGCAGCAGGGAGAAGTGCAGGTTGATCCACCCGTGCGAGGGCGTCGACAGCAGCGGTTCGCGCACAAGCCCGCCGTAGGCGACGATCACGCCGAGCTGCGGCTCGAGCGCCGCGATGCGGGCGGTGACGTCGGCGTCGAGGCGGTCGGCCTTGATCACCGGCAGGCCCAGCTCGTCGGCGGCCTGCGCCACCGGCGAGGGCGTGAGCACGCGCTTGCGGCCCCATGGTGCATCACTGCGCGTGACGACGGCGGCGATTTCGTGCGGACCGGATGCCAGGGCACGGAGCGAGGGGACGGCGACGGCGGGGGTGCCGGCGAAGACGAGGCGCATGGTTCTCCTCAGACGGTTCGAAGCGGGCTGTGCGGAGCGGGTGGTCGGGATCGCCGCACGCTCACAGGTCGGGCTCGGGGATGTCGAGACGAACTCTGAGCGTACTGCGCGGCTGGGGACCGCGATTCTTCCGCGACTTGCGCGCGCGCAGAGCGTCGGCGATCACTCCGGCCCGCAGGGCCTCGGCCACCGCGCGTCCCTGTGCGTAGTCGAAGCGCACCAGCGCCCGGGAGGTGGCGACGTCGGGGGTCTCGGAGGTGTCGACCGGGCCCAGGACGGCCAGCGGGTCGAGCTCGGGCACCGTCTCGCGCAGTGACGCCAGCAGCGCGTCGACGCTGCGAGTGTGCCCGTCGACGCTGGCCACCCGCACGGCGGGCGGCATGCGCAGCGGTGCACGCTCGATGAGCTCGCCGCGCGCGTAGGCCGGCTGAGTCCAGGTCGCCAGCGCCCGGGCGACGGGACCGGCGACCCCGACCAGATGCACCGGAGCGCCGGGGGCGGCGAGGGCGGCGGCGTTCGACCACCAGCGCAGGCAGCTCTCGGCGATGCGCAGGGCCTCGCTCTGCAGCATGCGGTCACCGTCGAGCAGGATGACGGCACGGTAGCCCTTACGTGCCAGGGGCTCGGCCCCGCGAGTGGCGATGATCAGGGCGGGCTGGTCGTCGACCTCGGCCACCGGATGCGCACCGTCGGCGACGATCACCCGCGTGTTCGGGAACGCACGACCGAGCTCGTCGGCGGTGCGCTCGCTGCCCGACGACGCCATGCGCAGCTTGGCCGACCCGCAGTGCCCGCACGTCCAGGCGTGGGCACTGCGCCCGCACCAGGAGCACACCGGGGTCGCCCCCGGCCGCGCGGCACGCAAGGGCCCCGCGCAGTGCGCGCAGCGGGCCGGGCGACGGCAGTCGGCGCAGACGAGCGACGGCGCGTACCCGGGACGTGCGACCTGCACGAGCACGGGACCGCTCTTCAGCGCCTCACGGGCCGCCGCGAACGCCGACGACGGGACGCGCGACATGCGCTGCTCGCCCTCGCGGGTGGCGCTGAGCACGATGCGCGGGCTGGGGCGACGGGTCTGCACGATCTCACGGACGTACCCCACCTCGACCAGGCGCTGCACGTCGGTCGTCCGGGTGTGCCCGGCGAACATCAGGGCGGAGCCCTCGAGCTCCTGCCGCACCAGGGCGGCGTCGCGCGCGTGCACCCCCGGGGCCAGGGGCTCGGCGAGCAGGGAGTCACCGTCGTCCCAGATGGCCACGAGACCCGTATCGTGCGCCGGGGCGTACACACCCGATCGACGACCCACCACGATGCACGGCACCGGGGCGAGGGCACGCAGATACTGCGCGTAGCGGGCGGGGCCGGACTGATCGGAATCGTCGCGCACGATGGCATCCGGGGTCACCAGCTCGGCCAGAGCCGCCAGCAGCTGCGCCTGATCGCGGTAGTCGGGAACGACGAGCACGGCGCTGCGTCCCCGGGCCAACGTGTGCACGGCGGCGGCGGCCAGAAGATCGGCCCACGCGCCGCGCGGCAGGTCGGCACTCGGATGCGGAGGGGCATCGACGGCGATGCGCTCGCCGCCGTCGATCGCCGCGGCGAGGTCGGCGTAGGGGGCGAGCAGCTCGTGGGCGCGCTCGAGGGCGGCGGGAACGACCTCGGGCGGTTCGGGGGCGGGGGCGGCCGCCCAGGCCTTCTCGGCACGCACCATGCGCTTGGGGACGGCCAGGCGCAGCACGTCGCTCACCGATCCCGCCGCGCGGTCGGCGACCCGCCGCGCGAGCGTGTAGAGCCGCTCGGGCAGCACCGGCATCGGCGAGACGACTGTCTCGATCGACGACAGGGGACGCTCGCTGCCGTCATCGGCCACGACCTCGACGACGAAGGCGTCCATCATGCGGCCGGCCGAGCGCAACGGCACCTTCACCCGCACACCCGGTGCGACGTCGCCGACAAGCGGGTGCGGCACGGCGTAGTCGAACAGGCGATCGAGCTGCGGTACGGGCGACTCGAGCTGCACGCGCGCCACGCGGCGCTCGCTCACGAGCTACTCCCGCGGGCGCGATCATGCGCGCTGCCGAGGCCCGCGGTGCCCAGGCCCGCGGTGCAGAGGTCCGCGGCGCCGACGCGCGTGCTGCCGAGACCTGCAGCGCTGACGCCCGGAACGCCGACCATGCTGGCGCCCGCCTCGCCGGCTCGCGCGCCGCCAAGACCCGCGACACCGATGCCCACAACTCCGAGACGCGCAACGCCGACGGAGCCGCGTGGCCCGCGGCCGTGCTGCACGCTCAGATCCCGGAGGCGGCGCGCAGCTCGTCGACGCGGTCGGTGCGCTCCCAGGTGAAGTCGGGCAGTTCGCGGCCGAAGTGGCCGTAGGTCGCGGTCTGCGCGTAGATCGGGCGCAGCAGATCGAGCTGGTCGACGATGGCCTTGGGCCGCAGGTCGAACACCTCGCGGATCGCGCGCACGATCACGTCGTCGGCCACGTGCGCCGTTCCGAACGACTCCACGTACAACCCGACGGGGTTGGCCTTGCCGATGGCGTAGGCCACCTGCACCTCGAGGCGGTCGGCGAGGCCCGCGGCGACGGCGTTCTTCGCCACCCACCGCATGGCGTAGGCGGCCGAGCGATCGACCTTCGACGGGTCTTTTCCGCTGAAAGCGCCGCCGCCGTGACGGGAGGCCCCGCCGTAGGTGTCGATGATGATCTTGCGACCGGTGAGACCGGCGTCGCCCTTGGGGCCGCCGATGACGAACGGGCCGGCCGGGTTGATGTAGTACTTGACGTCGGGCAGCTCGAGACCCGTCTCGGCCAGCACGGGGTCGATGACAGCGGCCTGTACCTCGGCGCGCAGGTCTTCTTGCGAGATGTCGGGGTGGTGCTGCGTCGAGAGCACGACGGAGTCGACGGTGCGTGGAACGAGGCCCTCGTAGCCGAGGGTGACCTGCGTCTTGCCGTCGGGGCGCAGGAAGGGGAGCGTGCCGTCTTTGCGGACGGATGCCAGGCGCTCGGCGATGCGATGGGCGGTCCAGATCGCCATCGGCATGAGCTGCGGGGTCTCGTTCGTGGCGAAGCCGAACATGATGCCCTGGTCGCCCGCGCCCTGCAGGTCGCGGGGATCGACCGAGCCTCGCTCGCGCTGCTCGAACGCCTTGTTGACGCCCGCGGCGATGTCGGACGACTGTGCGCCGATCGAGATCGAGACGCCGCACGATTCGCCGTCGAAGCCGGTGTCGCTGGAGGTGTAGCCGATGCGGTTGACCACGTCGCGCACGATCGCCGGGATCTCGACGTAGGCGCTGGTCGACACCTCGCCGGCGACGTGTACGAGACCGGTCGTGACGAGGGTCTCGACGGCGACGCGACCGGTGGGGTCGTCGGTGAGGATGGCGTCGAGGATGCTGTCGGAGATCTGGTCGCAGATCTTGTCGGGGTGTCCTTCGGTGACGGACTCGGACGTGAACAGGCGCAGGTCGGTCAAGGCGACTCCGGGAGGGTAGCGAGGTGGGGACGGGCACAAGTATGCCCCGGGCGGCGCACGGCCGTCCGGGGCATCGTCACATCTGTGAACAGTTCACGTGTGAGCGGGTCTCGCCGGGAGATTACTCCGCAGCGCGCAGACGCAGCTTGTCTTCGTGGATCTCGTGCAGCGCGATCGTCAGCGGCTTGTCTTCGACGGTCGAGTCGACGAGCGGCCCGACGTTGTCGAAGAGGTTGCCCTCGTGCAGGTCGGAGTAGTAGTCGTTGATCTGACGCGCACGCTTGGACGCGTAGATGACCAGCTGGTACTTCGAGTCGACCTTGTCGAGCAGTGCGTCGATGGGCGGGTCGATGATGCCCTTGTCACGTCCGGCCATGGGGAACCTCCTGGTTCGGCGGGATGGGGTGGATGCGGC
Organism: Microbacterium sp. Leaf179; assembly: GCF_001423785.1. NCBI lineage: Bacteria > Bacillati > Actinomycetota > Actinomycetes > Micrococcales > Microbacteriaceae > Microbacterium > Microbacterium sp. Leaf179. The sequence continues at coordinate 169,193 of NZ_LMPH01000004.1, forward strand.
GCCGGAAGCGCCGAAGCATCCTCGTATTCTAGCCGACGCGGGCTCGGACTGTGCCGAGGGCCCGCCGCGGCGTGTGCCGCGGCGCCCGGCGGGGCAGCCACGGCAGTGTCGGCCACGCCGAAGGCGCGACATCGGGGCGTGTTCGGTGCACCGGGGCGCGCCGTGTCCGCCCCGTTGCACCATTCGCGCCCCAAATCGGCCCGCGCCCCGAGCCGGCCCGCGCCCCGAGCCGGCCCGCGCCCCGAGCCAGCCCGCGCGCCGAGCCAACCCGAGCCAACCCGAGCCCGGCCGAACCACGCCGCAACGGGGCGGCGACGCGTCAGTGCTGCGCGGCGGCCAGGGCGACGACGTCGGCGGCGGCCGACGCGACGTCCTCGTTCACGACGCGGTAGTCGAACTCGTTCTGGGCCGCGAGTTCCACGCGGGCGGTGCGCAGGCGTCGGGCGCGCTCCTCGGCGTCTTCGGTTCCGCGTCCGACCAGACGCTGGACGAGTTCGTCCCAGCTGGGCGGGAGCAGGAACACCAGGGTCGCCGAGGGATCGGCCGCCCGCACCTGGCGCGCGCCCTGCAGGTCGATCTCGAGCAGGGCGGTGCCGCCGTCGGCGAGCACCCGCTCGATGGGCTCGCGGGGCGTGCCGTACCGGTTCTTGTTGTGCACGACCGCCCACTCCAGCAGCGCACCGGTGGCGACCAGGCGGTCGAACTCGGCGTCGTCGACGAAGTAGTAGTGCTCGCCCTCGACCTCGCCGGGACGGGGCGCGCGCGTCGTCGCCGAGACCGAGAGGTGGATCTCGGGGTAGTGCTCCTTGATGTGCGCCGCCACCGTCCCCTTGCCGACCGCGGTGGGACCGGCCAGCACGATGAGGCGGCTGCGTCCGTCACGCGGCCCCGGCTCGGGCCACCGGCCGTCGAGGAAGGCGCGCAATGCGTCGCGCTGACGGGTGCCGAGGCCCCCCAGGCGCTTGACCGGCGAAATGCCGAGCGAGGCGAGGATGCGGTCGCGCTTGCTCTCGCCGATCGCGGGGATGGCGGTGAGGAACTCGGTGACGCGCATGGCCCCGGCCGCCGACAGCGGGTCGGCGAGTCCCCGCCGCAGGAGCTCCTGCGGCGAGATCACGCGCGTCGACACGTCGCGCTTGAGCGCGGCGCGCTCGCGACGCGCCTCGACGGCGCGGCGCGAGGCGGCGGCGCGGTCGACCTCGGGCGGGCGACGGGTCTCAGCCATGCAGGGTCTCCCGGTAGAGCGCGGCGCGCTGGTCGATGCGGGCGGCCAGACGATCGGGTCCGACCGCGAGGATGCTCCGGCTCTCGTTGGCCACGACCGCCTTCGCGACGTAGCCGAAGAGGCGGCCCAGGTCGGCGGGCTCGGCACCCTGCGCGCCGAAGCCGGGAGCGAGGATCGGCATGCCCGCGAGCGCCACGTCGCCGAGGCCGAAGGCGGCGCGGTCGACCGTGGCGCCCACCACCACGCCGATCGGGCCCAGGGCTCCGGGCGCTCCGAGGTTGGCCTCGTTGATGTCGTGCGCGACGCGCGCGGCGACGTGCTCGTGGTCGCCGACGGCGAGGGCGTCGTCGACGATCGCGCTCTGCACGGCCCGTGCCTCGGGGTTGCTCGTCGCGGTGAGGACGAAGGCGCCCTTGCGGTGATGCACCGCCAAGGAGAGCGTGGCGCGCAGCGAATCGGCGCCCAGGTACGGCGTCAGGGTCACGGCGTCGGCTTCGAGCGGCGAGCCGGGCTCGAGCCAGGCGTGGGCGTATCCCTCCATCGTCGTGCCGATGTCGCCGCGCTTGGCGTCGGCGATCACCAGCAGACCCGCCGCGCGGGCCTCGGCCATCACGTCTTCGAGCGCGGCGAAGCCCTTCGAGCCGTACCGCTCGAAGAACGCCACCTGCGGCTTGACCACCCCGACCCGGCCGACGGCGGCCTCGACCACCCGCAGACCGAACTCCCGGGCGCCCTGGGCCGTGGCATCCAGCCCCCACGCCGACAGGAGTGCGGCGTGGGGGTCGATGCCGACGCACAGGGCGCCGTGGGTGTCGAGGGCGGCGCTGAGCCGCTGGCCGAACGTTTCGCTCACAGACGCCCCGCGCGATCGATGGCGTACTCCTGCAGGCTCCGCACCTCGAAGCCGTCCTTCATGGCGCCGAGGGCGCTCACGGCGGCACCCAGGACGGCCATCGTGGTGAACAGTGCCTTGTCGGCGGCCACGGCCGCCGCGCGGATCTCGTAGCCGTCGGCGCGGGCCGTGCCGCCGCTGGGCGTGTTGACGATCATGTCGATCTCGCCCGCGTTGATGAGGTCGACGACGTTCTGCTGACCCGACCCCTGCGTCTCGGAGTACTTCTCGACGACCTGCACCTTGATGCCGTTGCGGGCCAGGATCTCGGCCGTGCCCTCGGTGGCCATCAGCTCGAAGCCGAGCTCCTGCAGACGGTGGGCCGGCAGGATGACGGCGCGCTTGTCGGCGTCGGCGACCGAGATGAACACGGTGCCCGAGGTGGGCATGCCGCCGTACGCGGCCTCCTGCGACTTCGCGAACGCCGTCGGGAAGTCGCGGTCGATGCCCATGACCTCACCGGTCGAGCGCATCTCGGGTCCGAGCACCGAGTCGACGGTGTGACCGTCGGCGGTGCGGAACCGCTTGAACGGCAGCACGGCCTCTTTCACGGCGACGGGGGCGTCGAGTGGCACGCGGGAACCGTCGCCCTCGGGCAGCAGCCCCTCGGCGATGAGCTCGGCGATGGTGTCGCCGACCATGATGCGGCTGGCGGCCTTCGCGAGCGGGATGCCGAGGGCCTTCGACACGAACGGCACGGTGCGGCTGGCGCGGGGGTTGGCCTCGATCACGTAGAGCACGCCGGCCGAGATCGCGAACTGCACGTTGAGCAGACCCCGGACGCCGACGCCCTTCGCGATCGCGAGGGTGGCCTCGCGCACGCGGTCGACCTCGGTGCGACCGAGGCTCACCGGCGGAAGGGTGCACGAGGAGTCACCGGAGTGGATGCCGGCTTCTTCGAGGTGCTCCATGACGCCGCCGATGTACAGGTCGGTGCCGTCGTACAGTGCGTCGACGTCGAGCTCGATCGCATCGTCGAGGAAGCGGTCGACCAGCAGCGGCAGGCCGGGTCCGATGATCGCCTGGTCGGCGACGCGCACGAAGTAGTCGCGCAGGGCGTCGGTCGAGTAGACGATCTCCATGCCGCGGCCGCCGAGCACGAAGCTGGGGCGCACGAGCACGGGGTAGCCGATCTCCTCGGCGATCGCCACGGCGCCGTCGACGTCGATCGCGGTGCCGCTGCGGGGGGCCACGAGACCCGCCTCGTCGAGCAGACGCGAGAACAGTTCGCGCTCCTCGGCGAGGTCGATCGCCTCGGGGCTGGTGCCGAGGATCGTGTAGCCGGCGGCCTCGATGCCCTTCGCCAGGCCCAGCGGAGTCTGGCCGCCCAGCTGGCAGACGACACCGAGGATCGTGCCCGACTGCGCCTCGGCGTGCAGCACCTCGAGCACGTCCTCGAGCGTCAGCGGCTCGAAGTACAGGCGGTCACTGGTGTCGTAGTCGGTCGAGACGGTCTCGGGGTTGCAGTTGACCATGACGGTCTCGTACCCGGCATCCGACAGCGCGAACGACGCGTGCACGCACGAGTAGTCGAACTCGACGCCCTGGCCGATGCGGTTGGGGCCCGAGCCGATGATGACGACCTTCGTGCGGTCCGAGGGCGTGACCTCGGTCTCGACGTCGTAGCTGGAGTAGTGGTACGGCGTGAGGGCCGGGAACTCCCCCGCGCAGGTGTCGACCGTCTTGTAGACCGGGCGCACGTCGAGCGCGTACCGGATGCCGCGCACCTCGGCCTCGTCGAGACCGCGGATCTGGGCGATCTGCACGTCGCTGAAGCCGTGGTCCTTCGCGAGACGGAGGGTGTCGGCGTCGAGGGTCTCGGCCTGTGCGATGAAGCCGGCGACCTCGTTGATGAGCACGATCTGGTCGATGAACCACGGGTCGATCGCCGTCGCGTCGAACGCCTGCTGGGCGGTCGCGCCCAGGCGCAGCGCCTGCTGCAGCACGACGATGCGGCCGTCGGTCGGCTTCTTCGACACCTCGAGCAGCTCGTCGACCGAACGCGACTCCTCGCCCCAGTGGAAGCTGGATCCGCGCTTCTCGAGCGAGCGGAGCGCCTTCTGCAGGGCGGTCGTGTAGTTGCGGCCGATGGCCATGGCCTCGCCGACCGACTTCATGGTCGTGGTGAGCGTGGTGTCGGCGGCGGGGAACTTCTCGAAGTTGAACCGCGGCACCTTGACCACGACGTAGTCGAGCGTGGGCTCGAAGCTCGCCGGGGTCACCTTGGTGATGTCGTTGGGGATCTCGTCGAGGCGGTAGCCGATCGCGAGCTTGGCGGCGATCTTGGCGATCGGGAAGCCGGTGGCCTTGGACGCCAGGGCCGAGGAGCGCGAGACGCGCGGGTTCATCTCGATGACGATGATGCGGCCGGTCGCGGGGTCGACCGCGAACTGGATGTTGCAGCCGCCGGTGTCGACGCCCACGGCGCGGATGATGTCGATGCCGATGTCGCGGAGCTTCTGGTACTCGCGGTCGGTGAGCGTCAGCGCCGGGGCCACGGTGATCGAGTCCCCCGTGTGCACGCCGACCGGGTCGACGTTCTCGATCGAGCAGACGACCACCGTGTTGTCGGCGGTGTCGCGCATGAGCTCGAGCTCGTACTCCTTCCACCCGAGGATCGACTCCTCGAGCAGCACCTCGCTGGTGGGCGAGTCGTGCAGGCCCGCGCCGCCGATGCGGCGGAGGTCGTTCTCGTCGTAGGCGAAGCCCGAGCCGAGGCCGCCCATGGTGAAGCTGGGTCGGACCACCAGCGGGTACCCGAGCTTCTCGGCGCCGGCGATCAGTTCGTCCATCGAGTGGCAGATGACGGATGCCGCGACATCGGCGCCCGCCTCGAGCACGAGCTCCTTGAAGATCTGACGGTCCTCGCCCTTGTTGATCGCCTCGAAGTCGGCGCCGATGAGCTCGACGTCGTACTTCTCGAGGATGCCGAGCTTGTGCAGCGCGATCGCCGCGTTCAGCGCCGTCTGTCCACCCAGGGTGGGGAGGATGGCATCCGGCTTCTCTTTGGCGATGATCGTCTCGATCACCTCGGGGGTGATCGGCTCGATGTAGGTCGCGTCGGCGAAGTCGGGGTCGGTCATGATCGTCGCCGGGTTGGAGTTGACGAGGATGACGCGCACCCCCTCTTCGCGGAGCACGCGGCACGCCTGGGTGCCGGAGTAGTCGAACTCGCAGGCCTGACCGATGACGATCGGGCCGGAGCCGATGACGAGGACGGAGTGGATGTCGTCGCGCTTAGGCATTCTTCTTCTCCTGGGTGGCGATAACCATGTCGCGGAAGCGGTCGAACAGGTAGTTGGCGTCGTGCGGGCCGGCAGCGGCCTCGGGGTGGTACTGCACGCTGAACGCGGGGATGTCGAGGGCGCGGAGGCCCTCGACCACGTTGTCGTTGAGACCGATGTGGCTCACCTCGACGCGGCCGAAGCCGGCGGGGCTGTCGACCACGGCGTCCAGCGGAGCGTCGACCGCGAAGCCGTGGTTCTGCGAGGTGATCTCGACGCGCCCGGTGGTCTTGTCGAGCACGGGCTGGTTGATGCCGCGGTGGCCGAAGGGCAGCTTGTAGGTGCCGAAGCCCAGGGCGCGCCCCAGCAGCTGGTTGCCGAAGCAGATGCCGAAGAACGGCAGTCCGTCGCCGAGGACGGCGCGCAGCAGCTCGACGTGCTGGTCGGAGGCCGCGGGGTCGCCGGGGCCGTTGGAGTAGAACGCGGCGACCGGCTCGATCGCGCGGATCTCGTCGATCGTCGCGGACTGCGGGAAGACGTGCACGTCGAAGCCGCGGGCGGCGAGGTTGTCGATCGTCGAGGTCTTCACGCCCAGGTCGAGCACGGCGAGGTTGCCGATGCGCTCCGCGGTGGCGGCGGTCACCTCGACCTCGGTGACGGACACCTCGGCGCTCAGGTTGCGCCCGGCCATGCCGGGAGCCTCGCGGACGCGGCGCAGCTGCTCGTCGGCATCGAGGTTCGCGAGCTCGCCCGAGAAGACGCCGCCGCGCATGCTGCCCGAGGAGCGGATGCGACGGGTGACGGCGCGGGTGTCGATACCCGAGATGCCGACGATGCCGTCTTCGACGAGCGCGTCGTCGAGCGAGCGGTCGGCGCGCCAGTTCGACACCATGCGCGAGGGGTCGCGCACGACGTAGCCGGCGACCCAGATGCGGCGCGATTCGGGGTCCTCGTCGTTCACCCCGGTGTTGCCGATGTGCGGGGCGGTCTGCAGCACGATCTGGCCCGCGTACGAGGGGTCGGTGATCGTCTCCTGGTAGCCGGTCATGCCGGTGGCGAAGACGACCTCGCCGAGGGTCTCGCCGCGCTGGCCGTACGCGCGGCCGGTGTAGCGGGTGCCGTCTTCGAGGACCAGGACGGCGGGGTCTCGCGAGATGAGTGAGGAAAGGGTCACGGCGGTCATGCGTCGCTTCCTGTCGTGAGGATGAGGGGACGGATGGCGTCGGCGAGGGCTTTCGCCGAGGCATCCTGGGGTCGGAGGTAGGTGTCGACGACGGTGTCGTCGTCGATGCGCCAGCTGATGCGCGTCAGGCCGTCGCGCTCGACCACGCGGTCGATGGCGACGGTGGCCTGAGCGGCATCCACCAGGCGGTCGCGGGTGAGCGCGATGCGGGGCTGGCCGGGCAGGTCGAGGGCGACACCGAGGGTCGTGACCGTGATGTCGACGCGGGAGCGGAAACCGAGACCCTTGATGGCGAGGCGCTCGAGCGGCTCGTCGTGACGGGTCGTGGCGACGTAGAGCCCCGGGAACATCGCCGTTTCGACGGCGTTCTCGGGCAGCTCCCCCACCGGGGCCGTGTAGCGCGCATCGCGCCGCGTTCGTCGCACCCAGGCCCAGGCCAGCAGCGCCAGCAGCACGACGGCGACGCCGGCCATGACCAGCAGGGCGCCTTCGCGGCTCACGCGAGCACCCCGGGGGCGTCGAGCAGGGCGCCGTCGACGACCGTGGGGATGCCACGACGCACGGTCCAGCGCACCTCGCCCGGCAGCTCTCGGCCGAGGTACGGCGAGTTCTTGCTGCGGCCGCGCAGGTCGCCCACCCCGAAGGGGCGCGAGGGGCGCGGGTCGTACAGCGTGAACGACGCGGCCTGTCCCGCGGTCAGCGGGGTGCCGTGCCCGTCGAGACGGCCGATGCGCGCGGGGGCGGCCGACATGACCCGGGCGACGTCGGCCCAGTCGAGCAGGCCCGTGTCGACCATGGCCAGCTGCACGACGCGCAGCGCGCTCTCGAGGCCGACCATGCCGTTCGCCGCGGCGGCCCACTCGCAGGCCTTCGCCTCGGCGGGGTGCGGGGCGTGGTCGGTGGCGACGATGTCGATCGTGCCGTCGGCCAGGCCCTCGCGCACGGCCAGGACGTCTTCTTCGCGGCGCAGCGGCGGGTTGACCTTGAACCGCGCGTCGTAGTCGCGCACGAGTTCGTCGGTCAGCAGCAGGTGGTGCGGAGTGACCTCGGCGGTCACGTTCACTCCGCGCTTCTTGGCCCAGCGGATGATGTCGACCGACCCGGCGGTGCTGAGGTGGCAGACGTGCAGGCGCGAGCCCACGTGCTCGGCCAGCAGCACGTCGCGGGCGATGATCGACTCTTCGGCGACGGCAGGCCAGCCGGTCAGGCCCAGTTCGGCCGAGACGGCGCCCTCGTTCATCTGCGCACCCTCGGTGAGCCGCGGGTCTTGCGCGTGCTGGGCGACGACGCCGTCGAACGCCTTCACGTACTCGAGTGCGCGGCGCATGATGAGCGGGTCGAAGACGCAGAAGCCGTCGTCGCTGAACACGCGGACGCGGGCGCGGGAGTCGGCCATCGCCCCGAGCTCGGCGAGCCGCTCGCCCTTCTGGCCGACCGTGACCGCACCGATGGGCTGCACGTGCACGTACCCGGCCGCCTCGCCGAGCGCGAGCTCCTGCTCGACGACTCCGGCGGTGTCGGCGGTGGGCGAGGTGTTCGGCATGGCGAAGACGGTGGTGAATCCGCCGGCCGCGGCGGCCCGCGATCCGGTGAGGACGGTCTCGGATGCCTCGAACCCGGGCTCGCGCAGGTGCACGTGCAGGTCGACGAGGCCCGGGAGGGCGATCAGCCCGTCGGCGTCGACGACGGTGGCACCCGCGTGGGACAGACCCGAGCCGGTCTCGACGATGACCCCGTCACGTACGAGGAGGTCGGTGGCATCCCGTCCCTCGACGCGCGCGCCGCGGACCAGAAGCGTCTGGGAGGGGGCGTGGCTCATCGAAGGTCCTCTTTCTCGGTGTCGGGCCGCTCGCCCGCCAGCAGCAGGTACAGCACGGCCATTCGCACGGAGACGCCGTTCGTGACCTGCTCGAGCACCGTCGAGCGAGGGGAATCGGCGGCTTCGGCGGAGATCTCCAGACCCCGGTTCATGGGGCCGGGGTGCAGAACGATGCTACCGCCCGGCAGGGCCTCCAAACGCCGCGCGTCGAGACCGTAGCGCCGTGAATACTCCCGTTCAGTCGGGAAATACGCGGCGTTCATGCGTTCCAGCTGGATGCGGAGCATCATGAGCGCGTCGGGCTCTTGGGCGATGGCGTGGTCGAGGTCGTAGTCGATCTCGACCGGCCAGCCGCGGACGTCCTGGGGAACGAGCGTGGGGGGTGCGACGAGGGTCACGTGCGCGCCGAGGGTGTGCAGCAGCCAGACGTTCGACCGCGCCACGCGCGAGTGCAGCACGTCGCCGACGATCGTGACCCGGATGCCGGCCAGGTCGCGCCCGCGGCTGTCATCGCCGAACAGACGCTTGCGGATCGTGAACGCGTCGAGCAGCGCCTGGGTGGGGTGCTCGTGCGTGCCGTCGCCGGCGTTCACGACCCCGGCGGTGATCCATCCGCTGGTCGCCAGCGTCCGCGGGGCGCCGGACGCGCCGTGGCGGATCACCACGGCATCCGCCCCCATCGCCTGGAGCGTCTGGGCGGTGTCCTGCAGGGACTCGCCCTTGCTGACGCTGGAGCCCTTCGCCGAGAAGTTGATGACGTCGGCGCTCAGGCGCTTCGCCGCCGCCTCGAACGAGATGCGGGTGCGCGTGGAGTCCTCGAAGAAGAGGTTGACCACGGTCTTGCCCCGCAGCGTGGGGAGCTTCTTGTTCTCGCGGCGCTGGGTGTCGGCCATGTCCTCGGCGACGTCGAGGATCGACAGGGCCGCGGTGCGCGAGAGGTGCTGGGTATCGAGGAGGTGCCTCATGATCCGATCGTCACCTCTTCGATGCCGTCGATCTCGGCGAGGCGCACGTTGACGCGTTCGTCGCGGGCGCTGGGGAGGTTCTTGCCCACGAAGTCGGGGCGGATCGGCAGCTCGCGGTGCCCCCGGTCGATCAGGGTCGCGAGGCGTACGGCCGCGGGGCGGCCGATGTCCTGCAGCGCGTCGAGCGCGGCGCGGATGCTGCGGCCCGAGAACAGCACGTCGTCGATCAGCACGACGACCCGGCCGTCGATGCCGCCGGCGGGGATCTCGGTCTTGCGCGGCGCCCGGGTGGGGTTGCGGTGCAGATCGTCGCGGTACATCGTCACGTCGAGCGAGCCGACCGGGACCGGCGCTCCCCCGAACTCGCTGACGAGCGGCCCGATGCGGTTCGCGAGCGTGACACCGCGGGTCGGGATGCCGAGGAGGACGAGTCCCTCCGGTCCCTTGTTGGACTCCAGGATCTCGTGCGAGATGCGCGTCAAAGCGCGGGCGATGTCGGCATCGTGCATAACGGTGCGCGTACTCATCCGTCGCTCCCTTCTCCGCCTCACGGGACGGGGTTAAAGGTTGCTGTGGTTCGTGGTCGAGTCTAGCGGGTGGATGCCGTGACGGCAGGTCCGGGACGGTGGCGCCGTGACGGCTGCCGCCGCGCTGTCGCGCCTGCGCGGGCTCAGCCCGCGGCGACCTCGGCCGTCTCGGCGGCGCGCGTCGAGCGGATCGGGTGACCGGTCGTCGTCAGGCAGCGGCCCGTCGCCAGGTCCCACTTCCAGTCGTGCAGCGAACAGGTCAGTACGCCGCCCTCGATCTTGCCGGTCTTGGTCAGGTCGGCGCGCAGGTGCGGGCACCGACGCTGCACGGTCCAGCCGTCGATCTCGGCATCCTCGGTCTGATCCGACTGCTCGGCGTACCAGTTCTCGACGTATTCGATGCGGTCGCGCGACAGGCACTTGAGGAACGTGGTGAGGAACTCGTTGAACTTGCCGGAGCGACCGACCTCGAACTGCATCGACAGGAAGATCGAGTTCGACCAGTCGATCTCGTGGTCGCGGATGTTCGTCGACACCAGGTCGGCGGGGATCGTGTACCAGTAGATGCAGTCTTCGCCGGCGTACTCGCGCACCTTCGCCTTGGGGAAGTCCACGACCATGTCGAGCTCGCCGATGCGGAAGCGCACCGCTCCCCCGACGCCGTTGCGGATCGTGCGCGCGCGGCGGAGCAGCGGCTCCCACCATTCCTTGATCGCGGCCAGCATCTCGGCGGGCGGCAGGATCTCGGCGCGCGATGCCACCTCGGCAGCGACCTCGCTCTGGCGCGCATCGCGCTGCTCGGCCAGGTAGTTCCACTTGTCGCCGAAGACCCGGTCGATCTCGGCGTCGGTGTAGAGCGTCTGCGTCACGGTGACGTCGGACCCCCGCACCTCGACCTCGGCGCCGGGGAGGAACAGGTAGCCCTTCTGATCGGGGCGCTGCTGCTTCATGTGCGCGAGGAACTCCCACTGATCCGTGAAGATCGAGTCGTTCTCGAGGCCGGTGCCGTTGTAGCGGAAGAGCTCTTCGCGCAGGAACATCGGCGGGCCCGCCATGGGGAAGACGTGCTCGGCATCCACCTTCTCGATGTAGTACATCGCGCGCTTGTTCTGCGCGTCGCGCTTGAGCTGCGCGAAGTTCTCTTTCGCATCGAGCGGCAGGTCGTAGACCATGGGCCACCAGATGGCGCCCGACACCTGCGTGAAGTAGGCGTCGGGCTTGCCGAAGTCCATGAGCTTCTCGAGGTCGAGGGGATGCGAGTCGTTCTGGTTGAGGATCGACGCGGTTCCGTCGTCGACCGACAGCGACGAGTCGCCGATGGGGCCGTCGGAGGGGGCGCGCAGCGGCGTGATCATGAGCTTCAGATCGCCGTACTGCAGGGGGACGCCCGCTTCGGTGCGCACCAGGTTCGTGTACCCCAGGGCCACCAGGTCGCGCTCGAGGTCGTCGGTGGGGTACTCGGGCAGCAGCACGCGGATGTCCTTCGACACGTACCGCTCGAGCACCGCCGGGTCGAAGTGATCGCGGTGGCGGTGCGAGATGTAGAGGAAGTCCGCGGCGCCGTACCGCTCCCAGTCGAGCTGGCGGTTGTCGGGGAACGGGAACCACGAGCCGAAGAAGCTCGGACCGATGACCGGGTCGCAGAGGATGCTGCCACCCGCGGTCTCGATGAACATGCCCGCGTGGCCGAGGCCGGTGATTCTCATGTCGCTCCTGTGTCGTTGGCGAACCTGACGAGTCTACGCGGGGGTGGCTGAACGGGTTCGGGGAGCCACGGCGGGTCGCTCGCGAGAACGGATGCCGGGGTGCCCGCGCTGCGCCCCGCGTCAGGGCCCCAGCAGCCCGCGGATGTCGTCGGCGTCGAGCGAGGCCGCGAAGGCGTCGTCGTCGTCGATCACGGCGTCGAACAGCGCCGCCTTGCGGTGCTGCAATGCCCGCACCTTCTCTTCGACCGTGCCCGCGGCGATGAGCCGGTAGACGAACACGCTCCGGGTCTGGCCGATGCGGTGGGCGCGGTCGATGGCCTGCGACTCCGCGGCGGGGTTCCACCAGGGGTCGAGCACGAACACGTACTCGGCCTCGGTGAGGGTGAGCCCGAAACCCCCGGCCTTGAGGCTGATGAGGAACACCGGGGCGTCTCCCCCGCGGAAGCCCTCGATCACCTCGCCGCGGCGAGCCGTGCTGCCGTCGAGATGGGCGTAGGCCAGGCCCGCGGCATCCAATCGCGCGGCGGCCAGGTCGAGGAACGAGGTGAACTGGCTGAAGACCAGCGCCCGATGTCCCTCGGCGGCGACCTCGACGAGACGCTCCAGCAGCACGTCGAGCTTGGCCGAGCCCAGGTGCGCGTCGTGCTCGTCGACGAGGCCCGGGGCCAGCGCCAGCATGCGCAGTAGGGTCAGCGAGCGGAAGACGATGAAGCGCTGCCGGTCGAGGTCGTCGAGCAGCCCGAGCACCTTCTGCCGCTCACGCTGCAGCACCCGGTCGTAGAGCTCCTGGTGCGCAGGCCCCAGGGCGACCGCGATCTCCTGCTCCTGCTTGGGCGGGAGATCGGACGCCACGACGTCTTTCGTGCGACGCAGGAGGAAGGGTCGCACGCGGCGGCGGAGACGATCCAGCGTCTTCTCGCGGTGCGCGCCGGCCGCGGCGGCCGACAGCGCGGTGGGCGCGTCGGCGGGCAGTTGCTCGATCGCGCGCGTGTAGTCCTCGCGGAACTGCCGGATCGAGGGGAACAGCCCGGGCGCGGTCAGCGCGAGCAGGGCCCAGAGATCGTCGAGGCCGTTCTCGATGGGGGTGCCGGTCGCCGCGAACACCGCGTCGGTGCGCAGCGCCGCGATCGCGCGGTGGATGCGGGTCGCCGGGTTCTTCACGAACTGCGCCTCGTCGAGCACGACCCCCGCCCAGTGCGGGCCGGCGAACTCGTCGGCATCGGCGCGCACGACCCCGTACGGGGCGACCACGATGTCGACGTCGGCGGCGACCTCGGCGATGGTGCGGTCGCGACGGACGGCGGTGGCTTCGACGACGGCGACCCGCAGGCCGGGAGCGAACCGCGCGGCCTCGTCGCGCCACGTCGGCAGCACCGAGGTCGGGGCGACCACCAGCCACGGCCGCTCGTCGCCGAGGTTTTTCGCGTGGGCGATGAGGGCGAGCAGCTGCAGGGTCTTGCCGAGCCCCATGTCGTCGGCCAGGATTCCCCCCAGTCGATGCCGGTGCAGCAGGGCCAGCCACGACAGGCCCTCGCGCTGGTACGGGCGCAGCTCGGCGCGGAATCCGGGGGGCGTCGGCACCCGCGGCACGTCGGCGACGTCGCGCAGGGCGCGGGCGAGCCGGCGCCACTCGACCGCCGCCTCGGACTGGTCGGCGAGGTCTTCGAACTCCGCCCACAGCGATAGATGGGTGCGCGGCAGGCGCGGCCCGGCCTCCCATTCGTCGAGGGCCGCCGCCTCGTCGAGCAGATCGCGGAGCCGCTGCAGAGCGGGGTGCGCGAGCGAGAACCACGCGCCGTCGGAGAGTTTGATGCGCGTGCGCCCGCGGGAGAGAGCCGAGAACAGGGTGGCGAACGGGATCGTCCGGCCCTCGATCGTCACCACGATCCCCAGGTCGAACCAGTCGCGGTGGACGGACTCCACCGCCGTGATGCGCAGCGAGGGGTCGCCCCGGAGCTCGCGGAACGACGGTGCCGTGCCGGTCGTGCGCACCCGCACCTCGTCGAGCAGGTCGACGGCGGGGAGCACGCGCGAGACGAACACCGCCGCGTCGGCGTCGCGCAGCGTGGCGCGCGCCGTCACCGGCAGGTCGGATGCCGCCAGCCACGCCGTCTCGAATCGTTCGCCGATCTGCGCTTCGGCGCGGGGGTCGCGCTCGGGGTCGTCGGCCGTGGCGTCGTAGGCGACGCGGTGCGTGCCGGGGTACGCCCAGGTGAGGACGAAGGCCACGTCGGCGTCGGCGTACGTCACGGCGACCTCGAGGGTCGGCCGCGGCGGCGGTGGGGCCGGAACCCCCGCCCCCACCGACAGCGGGGCGCGCCGGGCGAGGCGGGGGTACATCTCGGCCAGGAACTCCGCCGCCTCGGCCGATGACACCTCGACGACCCCGCCGCCGAGCAGGGCCGGCAGGGGCGCCGGTAGCTCGACGGCGGCGAGCACGATCGGCACGGGGTCGCGGTCGAGTTCGTAGGCGAACAGGCCCGCGGCGCCGAGGGCGCGCGCGTGGGCGGCGTCGACGCGCCGCTCGTCGATCTCGAGGTCGGCCGAGACGCGCAGCGCTCCCCCGCCCACCGCGTCGAGCGCCACGCGCGCGGTGGCGGTGCGCGCGAGGCGGACGCTCTGCTGCGCATGCATCGGCACGATCGGGATGCCGAGCACCTCGCCGCGGCGCAGGAGCGGCCACAGCAGGGGCGAGTCGGCGGCGTCGAGGGCGACCGTGTCGCCCGACGGCGCGAAGGGGCCGGTGGTGCGCAGCGCCTGGGCCAGCGCGTGCAGTTCGGCGAACCAGCGCACGTGCGCCGGGTCGAAGCGACCCGACGATCGGCGCACGGCATCCCAGGTGGCATCGGCGCGGATCCAGGCGTCGCGGGCTCCGCGCACGAGCGGACGTGCGACCAACTGCAGGTCGTCTTGGCGCTGGGCGAGCGAGCGCGGGGTCACCGGCACGACCGCGCGGGCCTCCCACCGCGCCGGGTCGTACGCCTCGCGCTGGCGCAGCTCGACTCCCAGGGCGAGCGGCTCGAACGCGGTCGTCTCGCCCGCGGGGACGAGGTCGCGCCACGAGGTCACGGGAGCATCCTGCCGGGAGCCTCCGACATCGGGGCGGGTGCGGGCGCCGGACGCGCGGACACCCGGGTCTCGGCATCCGCGAAACGACGCGACGCGACCGCCGACACCGGGTCGGGGCCGCGTCGGAACACGTCGAGAGGGGTCAGGACGAACGCGCGATGCGCGCCAGCACGCCGTGCACGAACGAGCCGGAGTCGTCGGTCGAGAACTCCTTGGCCAGCTCCACGGCCTCGTCGATGGCGACGGCCACGGGAACCTCGTCGTTGTAGAGGATCTCCCACGCGGCCATCCGCAGCAGGGCACGGTCGACGGCCGGCATGCGCTGGAGCGACCAGTCCTTCGAGAACGTGGTGATCTGCTCGTCGATGGCGTCGCGGTTGTCGATCACGCCGTCGACGATGTCGCGGGCGTACAGCCACGAGGCTTCACGCGCGGGCTCGGATGCCGCGCGCTTGGCCTCGGCGGCCAGCATGATCGCGAGCTCTTCGCCGCGCACGTCGGCCTGGAAAAGGATGTCGAGGGCGCGCTTGCGCGCCTTGGTCCTCGCGCTCATTTCGTCAGGACCACGGGGTCAGCTGATGCGACCGAGGTAGTCACCCGTGCGGGTGTCGACCTTGATCTTCGTGCCGGTCTCGAGGAACAGCGGAACCTGCATCTCGTAGCCGGTCTCGACGGTGGCGGGCTTGGTGCCGGCCGACGAGCGGTCGCCCTGCAGGCCCGGCTCGGTGTAGGTGACCTCGAGGATGACCGACGGCGGCATCTCGACGTAGAGCGGGTTGCCGTTGTTCAGCGCGATCTGCACCTGCTGGTTCTCGAGCAGGAAGTTGGCCGCGTCGCCGACGGTGGCGGCTCCCACGGTGATCTGGTCGTAGTCGAGCACGTCCATGAAGACGAAGCCGTCACCGTCGTTGTAGAGGTAGGTGAAGTCGCGGCGGTCGACGTTCTCGGTCTCGATCTTCGCGCCGGCGTTGAACGTCTTGTCGACGACCTTGCCGCTCATGACGTTCTTGAGCTTGGTGCGGACGAACGCGCCGCCCTTGCCGGGCTTGACGTGCTGGAACTCCACGACGCTCCAGAGCTGACCGTCGATGTTCAGGACGACGCCGTTCTTGATGTCTGCGGTGGATGCCATGAGGTCGCTGTTCCGTTTCGTGTGAGGAGGGTCCGCGCTGTGGCGCGCACCCGGCGACCGAGTCTACGCGATGCCCCGACGCCGGTGCGATCCGCGCCCGGGCGCGGCGCGTCAGCCCTCGGCGCGTCCGGCGATGACGGGGATCAGCAGGTCGACCGCGCGCGCATAGCCGGGCACTCCCTCGCCGATGACGTGCACGACGGCGACGTCTTCGATGTACGAGAAGTGCCGGAAGGCCTCGCGCTCCTTGATGTTCGAGATGTGCACCTCGGCGACGGGGAGGGCGACGGATGCCAGGGCGTCGCGCAAGGCGATGGAGGTGTGCGTGAGTCCTCCGGCGTTGATCACGATCCCGGCGCAGTCGAGACGTGCGTCGTGGATCGCGTCGATCAGCATGCCCTCGTGATTGCTCTGCACGGCGCGCACCTCGAGCCCGTGACGCGCGGCGGCCTCGTCGACGACGCGTTCGACGTCGGCGAGCGTGTCGCGACCATAGATCTCGGGCTGCCGCGTGCCGAGCAGATTGAGGTTGGGGCCGTTGACGAGGAGCAGGCGGCGGGGCGTGGTCATGTCGGGCACGCTATCAGCGCCGCCCCTGCGCGGTGAGGCGCACCGGGGCGGTCCCGGCGCCGTAGCCGGCGTAGGCGTCGACGCGCTCCACGAACTCGAAGAAGACCTCGCCGATCGTGCGCGTGTAGAAGTGCAGGTACTCGCCCGCGTCGTCGCGGTCGTAGCCGAGGTGCAGGTCGCGCAGCTCGTCGACGGCGGCCTCCGACAGATCGAAGCGGGCGGCGATGTCGTCGTAGTAGTTGGCCGGCATCTCGAGCGGCGCGAAGCCGCGATCGCGCGCCGCGCGGGCGACGTGGCGCACGTCGTCGCAGACGAAGGCGACGTGCTGCGGGAGTGCGGCTCCCGCGCGTTGCGAGGCGAGGATGGGCGGGGCGACGTTCAGGGGAAGACGCACGGTGCTCCCCGGCGCGACCAGCACGCGGCTGGCCACGAGTCCACGGGGCCCCGGCACGTCGGTGCTGCTGTCGACGCGCAGCGCGAAACCCGCGGTGTAGAACAGCGTCGCCTCTTCGATCGCGTCCCAGGGTTGGCTGAGGCTGACGTGATCGACGCCGGTGATGGCCGTCTCTCGCGCTGCCTCGCCGTGCTCGAACTCGCCCACCCACGCCGGGTCGCCCTCGTCGGCCGCTTGCGCCCAGTACACCTCGGTGCCGTCGGGGGCGATCGCGCCGTCGAGGCGCTCCTCGGTGGCGTAGGTGCGGCGGTAGGCCCGCGGTACCCGCAGCTCGTCCATGCGCAGGTCGACCGCCTCGGCGTCGTCGACCTCGAGCCCGACGGCCGCGAGCCGGGGCTCCCAGCCCCGGGCGTGCTGCTCGTTGAGCACCACCCGCGCGTCGCCGGCGGTCCACAGGGTCACGGGCTTCGTGCGGTGGCGTCCGCGCGAGGTGAAGCCGAGCTGGCCGAGCAGCTCCTCGATCGCGGAGGTGTCCTCGGCCTTGACCTCGACGAAGTCGACGCCCGACGGGGCCGCCGAGTCGGGCAGCATCGACAGATCGCCGCGGTGGGTCGTGGCATCCGGGATCTTGCGAGCCACCGCGTCTTCGAGCCAGCGCAGCGACCGGCGGGCGTGCAGCGCCGTCCGGCGCGGGTCGGTCTGGCGGAACGTGTCGTTGAACACCTCGAGTGACCAGGGTCCGGTGTAGCCGGCCTCGACGATGCGCGCGGTGAACTCGGCGAGGTCGAACTCGCCCTCGCCGGGGAACAGGCGGTGATGGCGGCTCCACGAGAGCACGTCCATGCTCAGGCGCGGGGCGTCGGCGAGCTGGACGAAGAAGATCTTGTCGCCGGGGATCGCGGCGATCCCGGCGGGGTCGTGCCCGCGCGAGAGGATGTGGAACGAGTCGAGGCAGACGCCCACCGCGGGGTGGTCGGCCTGCTCGACGATGCGCCAGGCGCGCCGGTAGTCGTCGACGTAGCGGCCCCAGGCGAGGGCTTCGAACGCGATCCGGATGCCGTATCCCGCGGCCAGGTCGCCGAGGCGTCGCAGCTGGTCGGCGGAGACGGCGTCGTCGTCGATCGTGGCGGTGCCGACGTTGCTGCAGCAGAGCACGAGGTCCATGCCGAGGCGCCGCATGAGCTGGAACTTGGCCTCGGCGCGGCGGAGCACCGCGGCGAAGGCGGCCTCGTCGACGCCCTCCACGTCGCGCATCGGCTGGTAGAGGTCGAGGCTGAGGCCCAGGCGCCCGGCCAGTGCCGCGATCTCTTCGGGGCTCTCGGGGGCGGCGAGCAGGTCGGGCTCGAAGATCTCCACCCCGTCGAAACCGGCGTCGGCGCAGGCGTGCAGTTTGTCGGCGAGCGTTCCGCTGATGCAGACGGTCGCGATGGAGGTCCTCATGGCGGCCGAATGTACCATCTGGTACAAAGCGGGTCCACTAGTCTGAACGAATGGCCGAGGCACGTCGAGACGCCGAGCGCACCCGCGCCGAACTCCTCGCGGTGGCCACCGAGGTCTTCGCCGAAGACGGCTTCTCGGGAGCGCGGGTCGACGAGATCGCCGCACGCACGCGCACCACGAAGCGCATGATCTACTACTACTTCGGCGGCAAAGAGGGCCTGTACCGGGCCGTGCTCGAAGAGGCGTACCGCGGCATCCGCGAGGCGGAGCGGGCGATCGACGTCGATCACGCCGACCCCGTGGATGCCATCCGCTCGCTCGCTGAGCTGACCTTCGACCACCACGTCGGGCACGACGCCTTCATCCGTCTCGTCGCGATCGAGAACATCCACCGCGGCGAGTTCATCCGCCAGATCGAGGGGCTCCGCACCCTGTCGCAGCCGGCGAAGGGCTTGCTCGACGAGATCCTCGAGCGCGGGCGCACCGCGGGGGTCTTCCGCTCCGACGTCGACGCGATCGACGTGCACCTCGTGATCAGCTCGTACTGCGTGTTCCAGGTCGCCAACCGGTACACGTTCGGCCACCTCTTCGACGTCGATCTCACCTCGCCCGACCGGCGCTCGCACCTGCGCGCGGTCATCGGCGACGTGGTCGTCGGTTGGCTGACGGCTCCCGCGCGCTGACCGCGCTCCCGCTCGGCTCCCGCGCGCTGACCGCGCTCCCGCTCGGCTCCCGCGGCTGACCGCGCTCCCGCTCGGCTCCCGCGCGCTGACCGCGCTCGGCCCCCTCCCCGGCCCAGACCCCCGTTGAGTGTCCACGACATGCCGTGTCGGCCCGGCGGCGTGCGGCGTGTCCTGGACGTTCGACGATCGCGATGGTCCGGGACGCCCGGGTCCCGGCCGCGGCGCCATACCGAAGTCGTCGTTGACACGATGCGCCTGGCGTGGTTTCCTCTGAACGTACCGGTTAGTACATAACCGGCTCGCGGAAACGAAGGAGTACCGTGATCGACGCGCACCCGTATCTCGTCGGCCTCATCGGCACGGGGGTCCTCCCCTCGTTGACGCCGCCGATGCACATGGCCGAGGCGCGCGCTCTCGGACTCACTTACGTCTACCGTCCGCTCGACCTCACCGCCCTCGGCATCGATCCCGAACGCATCGGCGATGTGCTGGCGTGGGCCGAACGGCTCGGCTACGACGCCGTCAACGTCACCCACCCGTGCAAGCAGAGCGTTCTCGCGCACCTCGATCGCGTCGACCCGGTCGCCGCCGCCCTCGGCGCGGTCAACACCGTGCTGTTCACCCCCACCGGGCGCGTCGGCTACAACACCGACACGACGGGTTTCGCCGCCGCCTTCACCGACGGACTCCCGGATGCCGCGACCGACCACGTCGTCCAACTCGGCGCGGGAGGTGCGGGGTCGGCCGTCGCCGACGCGCTGCTGCGCCTGGGTACCGCGCGGCTGAGCATCGTCGACCTCGACCCCGCGCGCGCCGCGGCCCTCGCCGACGACCTGGCGTCACGGCATCCACTCGCCGTCGTCGACACCGCCGCCCCCGACCGGCTCGCCGACGTGCTCGCCGGCGCCGACGGCCTCGTGCACTGCACCCCCGTCGGAATGGCCGAGCACCCGGGGCTCCCCCTCGACGCCGCGCTCCTCCGCCCCGAGCTGTGGGTCGCCGACATCGTCTACCGCCCGCTCGACACCGAACTCCTCATCACCGCGCGCGAGCGCGGCTGCCGCACACTCAGCGGCGGACGTATGGCGGTCCACCAGGCCGTCGACGCGTTCGCCCTCATCACGGGGACGCGACCCGACCCCGACCGCATGACCGCCCACTTCCTCGACCTCGTCACCACCGACAGCATCCCCGACACGACCGCCGACCCGGCCGTCGCCCGATAAGGAGCACACTCGCATGACCACCCCCGCAACGACGCGGAAGACTCCCGTGAAGGCGGCCACCGCCAGCTTCATGGGCAGCGCCGTCGAGTACTACGACTTCTTCCTGTTCGGCTCCGCCGCCGCCCTGATCTTCCCGACGGTCTTCTTCCCGTCGGGCGATCAGGCGGCGCTCGTGATGTCGTTCGCGACCTTCGGGTTCGCCTACATCGCGCGCCCCTTCGGCGCCGTCATCCTCGGCCACTTCGGCGACCGCATCGGGCGCCAGAAGGTGCTGATGTTCACCCTGCTGCTGATGGGCCTGTCGACCTTCATCATCGGCTGCCTCCCGGGCTTCGCCCAGATCGGGTGGTTCGCGCCCGCGCTGCTGGTGCTGTGCCGTCTCGCCCAGGGACTGTCGGCCGCCGGCGAGCAGGCGGGGGCTTCGTCGCTCACGCTGGAGCACGCCCCCGACTCGCGCCGGTCGTTCTTCACGTCGTGGACGCTCACCGGCACCCAGGGCGGGCAGATCCTCGCCGCCCTCATCTTCATCCCGGTGGTCGCCCTGCCCGACGACATCAAGTTCTCGTGGGGCTGGCGCATCCCGTTCTGGCTGAGCGCCGTGGTCGTGGTCGTGGCGTTCTTCATCCGCCGGAGCCTGCACGAGACGCCCGAGTTCGAGCAGGCCAAGGCCGACGGGAAGATCGCGCGGATGCCGCTGGTGCCCCTGCTGAAGAACCACTGGCGCGACGTGCTCCGCGTGATCTTCTGCGCCTTCATCGCCGCGGTGTCCACCGTGTTCGGCACGCTCGCGATCGCCTACGGCAAAGAGGTCGGTCTCGCCGCCAGCGTGACGCTGTGGCTCGTCGTCGTCGCCAACGTCGTCGCGCTGTTCACCCAGCCGCTGTTCGGCAAGCTCGCCGACCGCATCGGCCGCAAGCCCGTCTTCATCTACGGCGCGCTGTCGTCGGCGGCGTTCATGCCGTTCTACATGCTGTCGATGGGCGCCGGGAACGACCTGCTCACCTTCGGCCTGGCCATCTTGACGTTCTCGTGCGGGTATGCCGCGGCCAACGCCGTGTGGCCGTCGTTCTACGGCGAGATGTTCAGCACCCGGGTGCGTTTCTCGGGCATGGCGATCGGTACGCAGCTCGGCTTCCTGATGGCCGGCTTCGCGCCGAGCATCGTCGCCGCCCTCGGTGGTGGCGGTGCGGGCGGCTGGGTCGTCATCAGCATCTTCACCGCGGTCATCGCGATCATCGCCTCGGTCAGCGCCCTGACCGCTCGGGAGACGAAGGACGTCCCCACCGACCAGCTGGGTCTGTCGTCGCGCGAGCGCGCGACCGTCTCGGTCTGACGCCCGACCTCGGCCCCGTCTCCCCCGGGAGGCGGGGCCTTCGTCGTTCCCGCGCGCGGTCGAGGGCGCGGGGCCGCGACGGGTGGGCCGGGCGCCGGCAGCCGTGTCAGCGCGTCCGCAGCGAGCGGGTCATGGCGAGCTCGCGGCCGATCGACGTGGTGAACTCCTCGCCCGTGGCGACGAATCCCGCGCGACGATATGCGGCCTGGGCGCGCCCGTTGTCGACGTGCACGTCGAGCGACAGCGTCTCGAATCCTTGCGCGCGGGCCCAGTCCGCGGCAGCGTCGAGCAGGGCGTCGATGGCCCCGGAGCCGCGGTGCGCCGGGTCGACGAAGACGCCGACGATCCCGGCGTGCGCCTCGGTCCGTCGACGGCCTGCGTGGTCGACGTCGCCGGCCCGGCGCACGAGCACCGTCGCCGATCCCGCCCACTCGCCCTCGGTCTCGACCACGAACATCGCGCCCGCGTCGCCGCTCGCGCCGTTCGCCGCGCGGGCGTCCCAGAACGCGGGATCGCGCGCGATCTCCTGCTCGTAGGTGGTCAGGAACGCCAGGGCGGCGTTCGGATCACGGACGGCACGCAGCCGCAGTTCCCGGACGCGCGCGCCCTCGTCCGCGCGCACACGGCGCGCGGCGGGGGTCACGCACCGACCTCCTGGTAGGCCGCGAAGAGCAGTGACTCGTCGGGGGCCTGCAGCACGGTGGGCCGAGCGAGGTCGTCGAGCACGATGAAGCGCAGCATGCCGCCGCGGCTCTTCTTGTCGCGCTGCATCGTCGCCTTGAGCGTCTGGAAGGCCCCGGCACGGTACGACGTGGGAAGACCCAACGACTCCAGCACCGTGCGGTGACGCTGCGCCACCTCGTCGGGAAGACGGCCGGCCAGACGCGACAACTCGGCGGCGAACACCATGCCGACCGAGATCGCGGCACCGTGGCGCCAGCGGTAGCGCTCGGCGTGCTCGATGGCGTGGCCCAGGGTGTGACCGTAGTTCAGGACCTCGCGCAGACCCGCCTCGCGCAGGTCTTCGCCGACGACGCGCGCCTTCATATCGATGGCGAGCTCGATGCAGCGGCGGAACCCGTCGCCCCGCGGATCGACGATGTTCTCGGGGTCGGCTTCGATGAGGTCGAGGATCTCGGGATGCCAGATGAAGCCGGCCTTGACCACCTCGGCGAACCCGGCGGTCGCCTCGTTTCGCGACAGGGTCTCGAGCAGGTCGAGGTCGCAGACGACCGCGACGGGCGGCCAGAAGGCTCCGACGAGGTTCTTGCCCTCGGCGGTGTTGATCCCGGTCTTGCCGCCCACGGCGGCGTCGACCATGCCGAGCACGGTGGTGGGCACCTGCACCAGCGCGACGCCGCGCAGCCAGGTCGCGGCGACGAAGCCCGCGAGGTCGGTCACCGCTCCCCCGCCGAAGCCGATGACCGCGTCCGTGCGGGTGAAGTCCGCCTGCCCCATCACCTGCCAGCAGAACGCGGCCACTTCCACGCGCTTGCCCGCCTCGGCATCCGGGATCTCGGCGAGCAGCACCTCGCGGTCGCTCACGAGCTGCGCGCGCACTGCCTCGGCCTGAGCCGCGAGCGTCGGCGGGTGCACGATGAGCACCTTGCGGGCCGCCGGCGGCAGCTTCTCGCCGAGCGAGGCCAGCAGGCCGCGTCCGACGGTGATGTCGTAGCCGGGGTCGCCGGCGACGCTGATGGTGGTGGTGTCGGTCATGCCGTCTCTCCGGCCGGCACACGGCGTGCCCAGGCCACGATGTCGTCGACGACCCGCGCGAGCGGGCCCGACGAGGTGTCGAACACGATGTCGGCGGCCTCTTCGTACACGGGCCGTCGTTCATCGAAGATGCGCTGCCACCGGGCCACGGGGTCTTCACCGCCCAGCAGGGGTCGCTCGTCGCCGTGGATCCGCGATGCCACGACGTGCATCGCGACGGTGAGGAGCACGACGCGGTGCGCGTGGAGCCGCTCGCGGGTCACGGGGTCGAGCACCGCTCCCCCACCCAGCGCCACGACGCCGCCGCGGGCCAGGGCCTCGGCCACGGCGTCGCGCTCGAGCGCGCGGAAGTGGGCCTCTCCGTGCGCGAGGAACAGATCGCGGATCGGCCCGTGGTCGCGCACGACGATCTTGTCGGTGTCGGCGAAGGGCTCGCCGAGCGCGCGCGCCACGCGACGCCCCACGCTCGTCTTGCCCGCTCCCATGGGGCCGATGAGCACGACGGCGGGGCCGTTCGCGTCGGCGCCGGTCGAGAGGCCGCCCGTCGCGTGCTCGGGCGCGACCTCAGGCGAGGTCATGCGCGAGCAGCGCGGCGTCGGACGCGTCGGTGGTGCGCAGCGTCTCGGGCAGGTGGGCCAGGTACGTCTCGAGGTTGCGTCGCGTCTCGGCGATGTTGTCGCCGCCGAACTTCTCGAGCACCGAGTCCGCGAGGGTGATGGCCACCATCGCCTCGGCCACGACACCCGATGCGGGCACGGCACAGACGTCGGAACGCTGGTGGTGGGCGGCGGCGGTGTCACCGGTGGCCACGTCGACCGTGCGCAGGGCCTTGGGGATGGTCGCGATCGGCTTCATGCCGGCGCGCACGCGGAGCACGGTGCCGGTCGACATGCCGCCCTCGGTGCCGCCCGCGCGGTCCGACGAACGCGTGATGCCCTCGCCGGTGGCGAACAGCTCGTCGTGTGCCTGCGAACCGCGGCGCGTGGTCGTGAGGAAACCGTCGCCGACCTCGACACCCTTGATCGCCTGGATGCTCATGATGGCCTGGGCGAGCTTGGCATCGAGGCGCCGGTCCCACTGCACGTGCGAGCCGAGTCCCGGGGGCAGGCCGTAGGCGAGCACCTCGACGACGCCGCCGAGCGTGTCGCCGTCCTTCTTCGCGGCGTCGACCTCGGCGACCATGGCGGCGCTCGTGTCGGCGTGGAAGCAACGCAGCGGATCGGCGTCGAGCAGGTCGACGTCGTCGGGGGTCGGCAGCGCGGCGTCGTCGGGAACGCGCACGGGGCCGATCGAGAGGGTGTGGCTGACGAGGCGGATGCCGAGCTCGCCGAGGAACGAGCGCGCGATCGCGCCGAGCGCCACGCGGGCGGCGGTCTCACGGGCCGAGGCGCGCTCGAGGATCGGACGGGCCTCGTCGAAGCCGTATTTCTGCATGCCCACCAGGTCGGCGTGGCCCGGGCGCGGGCGCGTGAGGGCGGCTCCGCGTCCGCGCGAGCGGTCCGACAGCTCGACGGGCTCGGGGCTCATCACCTCGGTCCACTTCGGCCACTCGGTGTTGCCGATGCGGAGCGCGATGGGGCTGCCGATGGTGAAACCGTGCACGATGCCCGTCGACAGCGACAGTTCGTCTTCTTCGAACTTCATGCGCGAGCCGCGGCCGTAGCCCAGTCGGCGTCGCGCCAGTTCGGCGCGGATCTGCGCGGACGAGATGGGAACGCCGGCGGGCATCCCCTCCATGAGGGCGATCAGTTCGGGGCCGTGGGATTCGCCGGCCGTGAGAACGCGAAGCATGGACCTAGTCTCCCATGAGCGCGGTGCGCATCGCGGCCAGGACGGCGTCCTCGCGATCCACGGGGCGCGAGGGGTCGCCGCCGACGAAGACGCGCACCTGCAGCAGCGCCTGGTGCAGCAGCATCGTCAGCCCGTCGTGGGCGGGTCGACCGGCGCGTTCCCACGCCCGGGCGAGCGGGGTGGGCCAGCCGCCGTAGACGACGTCGACGAGGGGTCCCGACGTGGATGCCAGGGCCTCGGCGAGGGGTCCGAGATCGGTGCCGCCGGGAAGAGCCGCGATCGTGGCATCCACGGGCTCCCCGTCCGAGGCGGTGTCGGCGAGGGCGCGGACGCGCACGTCGATCCCCAGCTCCGGCCCGAGGGCGCGGAGCGAGGCGGCCGCCTCGACGCGCCGGGCGCGCACCTCGACGACGCCGGCGCCCGCCCGCGCCGCGGCGACGACGGCCGAGGTGGCGGTCGCTCCCGCACCGAGCACGCGGATCACGCCCGGCGCGCGAACCCCGAACTCGTCGAGCGCGCGCGCGAGCCCGCCCACGTCGGTGTTGAAGCCGCGCGGACCATCGGCGTCGAGCAGGTAGGTGTTCACCGCACCGGTCCGTCGGGCGTCGTCGTCGAGCGAGACGGCACTGCGAGCGGCGACGTGCTTCAACGGCATCGTGAGCGAGAGGCCGCGCCAGTCGGCATCCAGCCCGCTCAGCGCAGCCGGGAAGCCCGCCTCGTCCACCCGTTCGCGGCCGTAGTGCCAGTCGAGTCCGAGCACCTCGTAGGCCGCCGCGTGCAGGCGGGGCGACCGCGAATGCGCGATCGGGTCGCCCCACACGGCGAGGCGCGTGCGATCGGTCAGCATCCGCCGTCGGGGTTCGCCGCGCACCACGCCTGCCACTGGGCGACGGCCTTCTCGTGCTCGCTGTAGGTCGAGGTGAAGACCGTCTCACCGGTGTCGAGGTTGACGGTCACGAAGTACAGCCACGGACCGTCGGCGGGCTTCATGGCCGCGTCGATCGCGAGGTCGCCGGGGTTCGCGATCGGACCGACGGGCAGGCCCGGGTACATGTACGTGTTCCACGGGTTGTCGGAGTTGCGCGCCTCGGTCGAGGTGCTCACCGAGCCGCTACCCATCTCGCCCGCGCCGTACTGCACGGTGGAGTCCATCTCGAGCTTGCCGAACGTCTCTTGGTTCGTCGGCTGCAGACGGTTCTCGATCACGCGCGAGACCTTGTAGAAGTCCTCGCTGCTGCGCGCCTCGCGCTCGATGATCGAGGCGACGGTGAGGATGCGCTCCCGATCGGCTTCGGGCACCCCGGCGGCGTCCAGCGACTGGATGGTGCGCTGCACCATGCGCGTGATGACGTCTTTCGCGGTGACGCCCTCGTCGAAGTCGTACGTGGCGGGGAAGATCCACCCCTCGAGGGTGCCGGCGGGCACGCCGTACTGCGAGGGATCGGCGGCCGCGGCGGTGAGCTCCTCACGCGGGATGCCGATCTGCTCCGAGATCAGGTCGAGCGACTGGTTGAGGGTGAGCCCCTCGCGCAGCTGCACGGAGTTGTCGAGACGGTTCGCCGGGTCGCGGAGCGCCGTGAGCACGGCCTCGGACGTCATCTGCTGCTGCAGCTGGTAGATGCCCGGCTGGAACGTGAAGACGACGGAGTTGTCGAGCATGTACTTGTACAGCGAGTTCGAGGCCTTGGTGATCCCCGCGTCGAAGAGCTTCGGCGAGACCGACTCGCCGGTGTCACCCGCGACGATCGTGATGCGGGCTTCGCCCGTCGCCTGACCGGCGTCGAACTCGATCGGCTCGCTCGTGCCGAAGAACGCCTGTACGCGCGTGCCGTAGGTGTTCCACAGCGCGAAACCTCCACCGACGATGCCGGCGAGGAGGAGAAGGACCACGCCGAGGGCGATCCAGCCGCCGATGCGACGGCGCTTCTTCGGCGGACGCGGCGGCGGGGAGCCGATGTCGTGCGTGGTGGTCTCGCCGGTGAAGAGCTCCTCGAGTGATCCGGATGCCACCGGACCCCGCGACGCGGACGCGGCCGACGCACCGACGCCGGCGCCGACCAGAGCGGGCTCGCGGTCGCGCGACGGCTCGGTCGTCCGGGGCGTCTCGGCACGGCGAGCGGCGTCGGGACGCCGGGCGGCGGGGACGTCGGTCGACGCGCGGCGCGACGACTCGGTGGAACGCGGGGTGGCGACGGGGGCGTCGGCGCGTCGCGCGGCGTCGAAGCGCCGTGCGACGGGGGGCTCGGCCGCAGCGGCCGGGCGGGGCGCGTCTGCGGGGGATGCGGAGATGTCATCGCGCGCCGCGACCACGGCCGGGAGGGACGACGGGGCGACGCCGTCGGCCGCACGGGGCGCGTCGTCGCCGACGGCGGATCGCGGGGCGTCCACGGGACGCGGGGCGGCGTCGGGAGCGCCCGCGGCGGGCGCAGGGGACGACGGCGTGTCGGTGTCCCCGACCGTCGGATCGCCCTGCGCGGGGGTCTCCGACGCGTTCGAGTCCGCCGCCGGGGTGGGGGTGGGACCGGTCGCGGCGCGGCGGGCCTCGCGGGCGGCGCGCCGCGGCGAGAGGGTCTCTCCCTCGGCACCGTCCGACGTCGAGGCGGCCGACGGGCGGGCGCCCGTGCGCGGGTCGGGAAGGCGCCCGTACAGATCAGCGAACGGATCGTTCTCGGGGGGCTGGTTCTCGGGCATGTCAGGCGGGCTCCTGTCCCGGTGAGACGGTGGGTCCGGCCGGCTCGCCGGACTGTCGCTCCACGTCGAGCGCCTGCTGCAGCAGCACCACGGCGGCGACTTGATCAACAATGCTACGAGACGCTCGCTGGGAACGGCCTGCCTCTCGCAGGACGCCGTGCGCCGACACGGTGCTCAGGCGCTCGTCGACCAGGCGCACCGGCATCGGCAACGCCTCGGCGAGGGCGCCGGCGAACGCGCGCGCGTCGGTCGTCGACGGGGTGTCGTCGCCGCGGAGATTCAGCGGCAGGCCGACCAGCACCTCGAACGCCTCGTACTCCGCCGCGAGCTCGACGATCCGCCGCACCGGCTCACCCTTTCGCGGCACGGTCTCGACGGGCACGGCGAGCACGCCGTCGGGGTCGGAGCGGGCCACGCCCACCCGGGCGCGCCCGACGTCGATCCCCAGGCGGATACCGCGCCGGAATCCCGTCACGCGGCGGTCGCCCGCACGTCCGTGACGACGCCCTCGAGTGCGGTCGGCAGGGCCGCGGCATCCGTTCCGCCGCCCTGGGCTACGTCGGGGCGTCCCCCACCTCCACCGCCGAGCACGCCCGCGGCGTTCTTGGCGAGGGTACCCGCGGCCAGGCCGCGCTCGCGCGCGCCCTCGTTGGTCACGACGACCACCGTGGCACGCCCGCCGGCGACAGAGGCCAGGGCCACGACGGCGGGGTCGGACCCGAGTCGGTCGCGCACCTGCAGGGCGAGCGAGCGCACATCGTCGGCCGATGCGCCCTCGCCGAGGCTCTGGGCGACGACCCGCACGGTGCCGACCGCGACGGCCGACTCGACGAGCTGGGGCAGACGACCGCTCAGGGCCTGCGCCTCGAAGGCTGCGATCTTCTTCTCGGCGGCCTTGAGGCTGGCCGCGAGATCGGCGATGCGGGTGGTGAGCTGTTCGCGCGGAGTCTTGAGGCTCGTGCTCAGCTGCGACACGATCGCCCGCTCGGCGGCGAGATCGCGGAACGCGTCGAGCCCGACGAGCGCCTCGACGCGGCGGTTGGAGGCACCGACGGACTGCTCCCCCACCAGGTTGACCAGGCCGATCTCGGAACTGCGGGCGACGTGCGTGCCGCCGCAAAGCTCGCGCGACCACGGTCCGCCGACGTCGACCATGCGCACGGTGTCGCCGTACTTCTCGCCGAACAGGGCCATGGCCCCCGCGGCCTTCGCCTCGTCGAGCGACATCACGCGCGTGGTGACCTCGAGGTTGTCGCGGACGGCGTTGTTGGCGATGTCCTCGATCTCGGTGCGGGTCTCGGGAGACAGCGCGGCGCCCCAGCTGAAGTCGAAGCGCATGTAGCCCGCGCGGTTGAGCGAACCGGTCTGGGTGGCGCTCTTGCCGAGCGTGTCGCGGATCGCGGCGTGCACGAGGTGGGTGGCGGTGTGCGCCTGCTGCGCCGAGTGGCGGTTGAGGGCGTCGACGACGGTCGTGGCGCGCGCCCCCACCGACACCTCGCCGGTGCTGACCTCGACGGTGTGGCTGACGAGGCCCGGAACGGGACGCTGCACGTCGAGCACCTCGAGCTCGTACCCGGGGCCGACGATCACGCCCTTGTCGGCGACCTGGCCACCCGACTCGGCGTACAGAGCCGTCTCGGCGGTGATGATCTCGGCGATCTGCCCCTCGGCGGCGCGGTCGGTGCCGCGGCCGTCGATCAGGATGCCGAGCACCGTCGACTCCGTCTGCAGTTCGGTGTAGCCGGTGAACACCGTCTCGCCGAGCGCGCGGAACTCGCGGTAGGCGCTCTGGTCGGCGATCGTTCCCTTGCGGGCGCGGGCATCGGCCTTGGCGCGGGTGCGCTGCTCGAGCATGAGCTCGTCGAAAGCGGCGCGGTCGACGGACAGGCCGGCTTCTTCGGCGATCTCGAGCGTCAGGTCGATCGGGAAGCCGTAGGTGTCGTGCAGCAGGAAGGCCTCCGAGCCCGACAGCGTCGTGCCCCCGTCGTTCTTCGCCTCGACGACGGACTGATCGAGGATCGCCGAGCCGGCGGCCAGCGTGCGCAGGAACGTCTGCTCCTCGGCGATCGCGTAGGCCGAGAGGCGCGCGTAGTCGGTGCCGACCTCGGGGTAGGACTCCTTCATCGCATCGCGCGAGGCGGCGAACAGCTCGGGGAAGGTCGCACCCTCGACGCCCAGCAGGCGCATCGAGCGGATGGCGCGGCGCATGATGCGACGCAGGATGTACCCGCGGCCCTCGTTCGAGGGCGTGACGCCGTCGGCGAGCAGCATGAGCGAGGAACGCACGTGGTCGGCGACGATGCGCAGGCGAACGTCGTCCTCGTGCGACTCGTGGCCGTAGGCCTTGCCGGCCAGCTTGGCTGCCAGGTCGAGCACGGGGCGCACCTGGTCGGTCTCGTACATGTTGTCGACGCCCTGCTTGAGGAACGCGATGCGCTCCAGGCCCATGCCGGTGTCGATGTTCTTGGCGGGGAGCTCGCCGACGATGTCGAAGTCGTACTTCGAGCGCACGTTGGTGATCTCGTACTGCATGAACACGAGGTTCCAGATCTCGACGTAGCGGTCGTCGTCGGTGGCGGGGCCGCCGTCGATGCCGTACGCGGGTCCGCGGTCGAAGAAGATCTCGGAGCAGGGGCCGGCGGGACCGGGAAGACCGGTGGACCAGTAGTTCGTGTCCTTGCCCAGACGCTGGATGCGCTCCTCGGGCAGGTCGGTGAGCGAGCGCCACAGATCGTGCGCCTCGTCGTCTTCCTCGTAGACCGTGACCCACAGGTC
Source organism: Microbacterium sp. Leaf179 (assembly GCF_001423785.1). Taxonomy (NCBI): domain Bacteria; kingdom Bacillati; phylum Actinomycetota; class Actinomycetes; order Micrococcales; family Microbacteriaceae; genus Microbacterium; species Microbacterium sp. Leaf179. The sequence continues at coordinate 199,554 of NZ_LMPH01000004.1, forward strand.
TTTCGCGTCGAAGGCGAGGCCGCCCTCGGATTCGGGCGAGGTCAGCAGTTCCCAGGCGAAGCGGATCGCGTCCTCTTTGAAGTAGTCGCCGAAGGACCAGTTGCCGAGCATCTGGAAGAACGTCCCGTGGCGGGGGGTCTTGCCGACCTCTTCGATGTCGTTGGTGCGGATGCACTTCTGCACGTCGGCGGCCCGGGGGTACGGCGGCGGAACGACGCCGCTCAGGTACGGGATGAACGGCACCATGCCCGCCACGGTGAAGAGCAGGGCCGGGTCGTCGGTGACGAGCGAGGCCGACGGGACGATCGTGTGATTCTTCTTCTCGAAGAAGTCGAGGAAGCGCTGGGCGATCTCGGCGGTTTTCATGGCGGGTCTTTCCGTGCGCGTGAGGTATCGGCCCCGACACGCGGAACCCGATGCCGGGGAGGTCAGTCGGAGGGCGAAGCGGCTTTCTTGGCAGCCGCTGCGGCGTCGTCGACGGCGTCCGCTGTCTTGTCGACCGCCGTGGATGCCACGCTCTTGACGTCGTCGATGATCTCCGACAGACGCGTCTCCTGCTGGCGGTACGCGTCGCTCATGTGATCGGTGAACTCGCCGATGCGCGAGTCGAGCTGGGCGAGGACTTCCTGCCCGCGGGGGTCCTTGTTGACCATGTGGGCGGCGACGAATCCGCCGACGATGCCCAGGGCGAACCAGACGAGGCTTCTCACGATCACCACTTCTTCCTCGATACGACGCCGCGGTCGCGGCATCCCTCATCGTAGGCGACCACCCCTGTCCGCCGCGAAAGAGGGATCGATGAATGCCGTGCCCTCCGGCATCCGAGGGCGATCGGGCGGTGAGCGGGGAGCGCGGTCAGAACGAAAGAAGGGCGCCGGGAGAACCCGGCGCCCTTCAGCTCGCTGAGATCAGCGGGCGGCGTAGTACTCGACGACGAGCTGCACGTCACACGTGACGGGCACCTCGGCGCGCTTGGGGCGACGGAGCAGGCGAGCCTGCAGCGTCGCCAGGTCGACCTCGATGTAGCCCGGAACGGGGGGCAGCACTTCGGCGTGCCCACCGGCGGCGGCGACCTGGAAGGGCTCGAGGCCCTCGCTCTTGGTCTTGACGTGGATCATCTGGTTCGGCTTGACGCGGAACGACGGGCGGTCCACGAGCTGGCCATCGACCATGATGTGGCGGTGCACGACGAGCTGGCGAGCCTGCGCGGTGGTGCGGGCGAAGCCCGCGCGCACGACGAGGGCATCCAGACGCATTTCGAGCAGCTCGACCAGGTTCTCACCGGTCAGGCCGTCGGTGCGACGGGCCTCGTTGAACGCGATGCGCAGCTGCTTCTCGCGGATGCCGTACTGCTCGCGCAGACGCTGCTTCTCGCGCAGACGAACGGCGTAGTCGCTGTCGGCCTTGCGCTTGGTGCGACCGTGCTCACCCGGAGCGTAGGGACGCTTCTCGAGGTAGCGGGCGGCCTTGGGGGTGAGCGCGATGCCGAGGGCTCGCGACAGACGCACCTTACGGCGGTCCTGAGACTTCGTGGTCACGAAGTGCTCCTTCCGATGACGCGGCCGCGCCTTTCGCGGCTCGCGGGCGTATCGCCCCCTTCCGCCCGATCCGAAGCGCACGCCGGGGCGCACCGGAAGGTGATCACTGGAAGGAGGGGATGCCCGAAAACCCTGTTTCGAGCCGGTTCATGCTATCAGAGCACTCGGCGAGACCCCTGCGCGGGTGTCACTGCCCGTCGAGGATACGGCGGATCTTCTCGAGCCGTGCCGAGACATCGCGCTCGGTGCCGTGGTTCGTGGGCTCGTAGTAACGCTTGCCCCGCAGCTCGTCGGGCAGGTACTGCTGCGTCACGATGCCGATCTCGCTGTCGTGGGCGTACTTGTATCCCTTGCCGTGGCCCAGGCGCTTGGCGCCCGGGTAGTGGGCGTCGCGCAGGTGCATCGGGACGCGTCCGAAACCGCCGGCGCGCACATCGGCGATCGCCGCATTGATGGCGTTGTACGCGGCGTTCGACTTGGCCGTGGTCGCGAGGTACACGGTCGCCTCGGCGAGCGGGATGCGCCCTTCGGGCATGCCGATGAACGCCACGGCGTCGGCCGCGGCGACGGCGATCTGCAGGGCCTGCGGGTCGGCCATGCCGATGTCTTCGGCGGCCGAGATGACGAGGCGTCGGGCGATGAAGCGCGGGTCCTCCCCCGCTTCGATCATGCGGGCGAGGTAGTGGATCGCGGCGTCGGGGTCGGAGCCGCGCACCGACTTGATGAACGCGCTGATCACGTCGTAGTGCTCGTCGCCCTGACGGTCGTATCTCAGCAGAGCGCGATCGACGGCCTGGGCGATGTGGTCGGCGGTGATGACCGGCAGATCGTCGGGGGGACGCGAGGGGTCGTCTGTCCCGGCATCCGATTCGTCGTCGTCATCGTCGTCGTCATCGTCATCGCCGTCGGCGGCACGGGTGGCCACCGGCGCGGCGACCCCGCCGTCGTCACCGGCGACCGCCGCGGCGGCCTCGAGGGCGGTCAAGGCGCGACGGGCGTCGCCCGATGCCAGGCGCACCAGCGTGGCGCGGGCCTCGTCGTCGAGCACGACGCGCCCCGCGAGTCCGCGCGGGTCGGTCACCGCCCGATCGACGAGGGCGCCGAGGTCGTCGTCGCCCAGGGGGCGCAGCGTCAGCAGCAGGGAGCGCGAGAGCAGCGGGGAGATCACCGAGAACGAGGGGTTCTCGGTCGTCGCGGCGATGAGCACGACCCACCCGTTCTCGACTCCCGGGAGCAGGGCGTCCTGCTGGGCCTTCGTGAACCGGTGGATCTCGTCGAGGAAGAGGATGGTCGACTGCCCGTACAGGTCGCGCTGCGTCAGCGCCTCTTGCATGACCTCGCGAACGTCCTTCACACCCGCGGTGATCGCCGACAGCTCGACGAAACGACGCCCCGACGAGCGCGCGATGGCCTGTGCCAGCGTGGTCTTGCCCGTTCCGGGAGGACCCCAGAGGATGACCGACACCGCCGAGACGGATGCCGAGGAGTCGGTGGTCGCGAGGGTGACCAGCGGAGAGCCGGGGCGCAGCAGGTGACCCTGGCCGGCGACCTCATCGAGGCTGACGGGTCGCATTCGCACCGCGAGCGGGGTTGAGCCCTGGAAGAGGGCAGAGGCACGGGTCACTGCTCCAGGCTAACCGGGGCCTCCGACACCGGAGCGAGCAGCGGTCCCCGCCGCTCTCGTCGGAGGCCGCCGGACGACCGCCGGCACCTCGGTCCGTGGGGCCCGTGCGTAGGATCGAGGCGTCCGAGCGCGAGGAGGTCGATGTGGCGACGCGGGGGAAAGACCGTCAGACACGGGAGCAGCGCGAGCGCGCGCGGGTCTACCAGGCGCGCCTCGAGCTGCACGAACGCCAGGGGCGTCGGCGTCGCCGCGACACCGTGATCGGCGTCGTCGTCGGACTCGCGGTCATCCTCGGTGCCGGGGCCGCGCAGACGTTCTACTTCGTCGCGGGTCCGGGCGCACCCGTGCCCGCCGTCACCGATGCGCCGACCACCCCGGCGCCGACGGCCATTCCCGAGACGCCCGCACCGGTGCCGACGGAGTGAGCCGGGGCGGCATCCTGTTCCGTGGGTGCGGCCCGTACTAGGCTCGGAGAGTCCTACTCCCCCAGGCGGTTCTGCCGCGATGAGGTGCTACCCGTGACTTCCGCTCCCACCCCCGAGACCTCCGACCCGCGCGACGGCGCGAGTGATGCCGAGGTCGAACCCACCGCCGCGCCCGAGGGCGCGACGGCCGCCGAGGCCGATTCCGCGCCCGGTGCCGATTCGCCCGGTGCCGATTCGCCCGGTGTCGACTCGCCCGTCGCCTCCGACGACCACGGCGCCGACTCCGTCCCCGACGTGGACCCGTCCGCGGCATCCGATGACACGGACGACGCAGCCCCCGATGCCGACGAGGTCGACGCTGCTTTCGGCACCCCCGCCGCGACCGACCGCGACGAGCCCAGTGCCGATGAGCCCAGCGCTGACGAACCCAGCGCCGACGAACCCAGCGCCGACGAGCCTGCCGCCGCCGAACAGTCGGAGGAGCCCTCCGCGCCTCGCACGCCGGCGCCGTCGCCGCGTCCCGCCGCCACCCCCATGGCTCGTCCGCGCCCGGGTGCCCCCGTTCCCTCGAAGCCCGCCGGCGCCCCCGCGTCGAGCGCGCCCACCGAGCCGTGGGGCCGCGTCGACGACGACGGCACCGTCTCGGTGCGCGAGGGTGACGACTGGCGCGCCGTGGGCCAGTACCCCGACGGCACGCCCGCCGAAGCACTGGCCTACTTCGAGCGCAAATACTCCGACCTCGCGAGCGAGGTGACCCTGCTCGAGGTGCGCCACCGCCGCGGCGGTGCGTCGGCCGGCGATCTGCGCTCGACGGCCAAGACGGTGCGCGGCAAGCTCGACGGCGCCGCCGCGGTCGGCGACCTCGCCGCCCTGGTCGCGCGCCTCGACGCCCTCACCTCGCAGCTCGCCGAAGCCAGCGAGACCGAAGCGGCCGCCGCGAAGGAAGCCGTCGACGAAGCCGTGCGCGAGCGCACGGCCATCGTCGAGCAGGCCGAGGCACTGGCCGCCCGCGACCCGCAGACCGTGCAGTGGAAGCAGATGACCGCCGATATGGCGGCGCTCTTCGACCGCTGGCAGGCCCACCAGCAGAACGGGCCCCGCCTGTCGAAGTCGACCGCGCAGCAGCTGTGGCGCCGGTTCCGCGACGCCCGCGCCACGGTCGACCGCCACCGCCGCGAGTACTTCTCGCAGCTCGACGACACCCACAAGGTCGCGCGCGACGCCAAGACGCGTCTCGTCGAGCGCGCCGAGGCCCTGGCCCCGCGCGGCGAGGACGGCATCGGCGCCTACCGCGACCTGCTCGACGCGTGGAAGACTTCGGGCCGCGCCGGCCGCAAGGTCGACGACGCTCTGTGGGCGCGGTTCAAAGCCGCCGGTGACGCCCTGTACGGCGCACGCATCGAGCGGGAGTCCGCCGAGACCGAGGCCTCGAAAGAGAAGATCGAGCAGAAGAAGGTGCTCCTCGCCGAGGCGGCTCCGCTCGTCGACGAGAAGAACCTCGCCACCGCGCGACAGAAGCTCACCGCCATCCAGCGCCAGTGGGACGAGATCGGTCGCGTGTTCCCGCGCGACAAGGAACGCGCCCTCGACGACGACCTGCGCAAGATCGAGCAGAGCGTGCGCACCCGCGAAGACGCCGACTGGAAGCGCAACGATCCCGAGCAGAAGGCGCGTGCCAACGACATGACGCGCCAGCTGTCCGACGCGATCGACAAGCTCGAGGCCGAGCTCGCCGACGCCACCGCGCGCGGCGACAAGCGCGCGGCGGCTCAGGCGTCCGAGGCCCTCGAAGCGCGACGGACCTGGCTGCGCGCCCTCGGCGGCTGAGCGGGTTCTCCACAGATCTCTACGGTCAACAGAAAGGGCGACACCCTCGCGTCACACTGACGGGATGGTGTCGCCCTTCCTGTTCTTCGCCGACGAGCGCATGGCCCTGGCCGAGCTCACGGCCGCGTGCCTCGACGGCATCCTGGTCGCCCTGGGCGAGGGGTTCATGCCCGCCGATGCCGTCGAGAGCTCGTGGATGCGTGCGCGAAGCCTCCGTCCGCTCCTCGGAGATCGCTGGGCGGCGGTACGCGCGAGCGCGGCGTGGATCCACGGTGGACAGACCGTCGAGCCGACCCGCCACCACGCGCAACGGGTGAGCGCGATACGCCACATCGTGCGGGGAACCGCCCGCGCGCAGTATCACGAGGTGCGTCTCGGGGCGGCCGACGTCGTCACCGTCGCGGGGGTTCACGTCACCACGCCGGCGCGCACCCTCATCGATCTCGCGCGTTCCGGCGACGCCGCCGAGCGAGCCGTGGCCTGCGCGTGGGCCGCCGAGGAGCCGAGGATCGCCGCCGCGGCGACGCTCTGGCTGCGGGCGCACCCGCGCTTCCCCTACGGTCGGCGAGCCGTCGACGCGCTGCGGTGCGCCCGCGGAGCAGCAGAGCCCGGCTACGCCGCGCAGCACGAGGCACGGAGCAGCGACATGTCCCACGGTCACCCGGGATCACCGGGTACGGCCATCGCCCGTGCCGGCGCGGACGAGGACCGCGTCGCCCCTCAGGAAGACGTGACGCGGTAGACGTCGTAGACCGCGTCGATGCGGCGCACCGCGTTCAGCACCCGATCCAGATGCACGGTGTCGCCCATCTCGAACACGAACTTGCTGAGCGCGAGTCGGTCGTTCGTCGTCGACACGGTGGCCGAGAGGATGTTGACGTGGTGCTCGCTGAGCACCCGCGTGACGTCGCTGAGCAGGCCCGAGCGATCGAGGGCCTCGACCTGGATCTGCACGAGGAACACGCTCTTCGAGGTCGGCGCCCACTCGACCTCGATGAGTCGATCGGGCTCTTCCTTGAGCGACTTCACGTTCGTGCAGTCGCCGCGGTGCACCGAGACGCCGCTGCCGCGCGTCACGAAGCCGACGATCTGATCACCCGGCACGGGGGTGCAGCACTTGGCCAACTTGACCAGGATATCGGGCGCGCCGCGCACGAGCACTCCCGAGTCGCCACCGCGCGGGGCCCGGCTGCGTCCGACGGGGATGTCGATGGGGCCGGTGTTCGACTCCTCGACGTTGACCAGAGCCGTGACCTTCTCGATCACCGACTGGGTCGAGACGTGACCCTCGCCGACCGCGGCGTACAGCGCCGAGACGTCTTCGTAGTGGAAGAGCCGCGCGACCTCGGTGAACGAGTCCTGGCTCATCAGACGCTGCAGGGGAAGGTTCTGCCGGCGCATGGCGCGGGCGATGGAGTCCTTGCCCTGCTCGATGGCCTCTTCGCGACGTTCCTTCGTGAACCACCCGCGGATCTTGTTGCGCGCGCGGGTGCTCTTGACGAAGCCGAGCCAGTCCTGGCTGGGGCCGGCGTCGGGGTTCTTCGACGTGAAGACCTCGACCACATCGCCGCTCTGCAGGGCCGACTCGAGGGGCACCAGGCGACCGTTGACCTTCGCCCCCATGGTGCGGTGGCCGATCTCGGTGTGCACGGCGTACGCGAAGTCGACGGGCGTCGCCCCCGTGGGCAGACCCACGACGCGCCCCTTCGGCGTGAAGACGTAGACCTCTTTCGCGCCGATCTCGAACCGCAGCGAGTCGAGGAACTCCCCCGGGTCGGCGGTCTCTGCCTGCCAGTCCGAGATGTGCGCGATCCAGGCCATGTCGGCGTCGACGGCCTTGGCATCCGTCTTGCCGCCGGCCATGCGCTCTTTGTACTTCCAGTGGGCCGCGACACCGAACTCGGCCTGCTGGTGCATCTCGTGCGTGCGGATCTGGATCTCGACCGTGCGGCCACCCGGTCCGAGCACCGTCGTGTGCAGCGACTGGTACAGGTTGAACTTGGGAGTGGCGATGTAGTCCTTGAAGCGCCCCGGCAGCGGCGTCCACCGCGCGTGGATCGCACCCAGCACGGCGTAGCAGTCGCGCACCGTGCCGACGAGGATGCGGATGCCGATGAGGTCGTAGATGTCGTCGAACTCGCGCCCGCGCACGACCATCTTCTGGTACACCGAGTAGAGCTGTTTGGGTCGCCCCATGACCCGGCCGCGTACCCGCAGTTCGCGCAGGTCGGCGTCGACGGAGTCGATGACGTTCTGCACGTACTGCTCGCGCTGCGGAGTGCGCTGTCTCACCAGGCTCTCGATCTCGGCGTAGAGCTTCGGGTGCATCACCGCGAACGAGAGGTCTTCGAGCTCGCTCTTGATGGCCTGGATGCCGAGACGATGTGCCAGCGGAGCGTAGATCTCGAGCGTCTCAGTCGCCTTCTTCGCGGCCTTGTGCGGGGGGACGAAGCCCCAGGTGCGCGCGTTGTGCAGGCGGTCGGCGAGCTTGATGAGCAGCACGCGGATGTCTTTCGACATCGCGACGATCATCTTGCGCACCGTCTCGGCCTGGGCACTGTCGCCGTACTTGACCTTGTCGAGCTTGGTGACGCCGTCGACGAGCATGGCCACCTCGTCGCCGAAGTCGGCGGCGAGTTCGTCGAGGGGGTAGCCGGTGTCTTCGACGGTGTCGTGCAGAAGCGCCGCCGCGATCGCCTTGGGCCCCAGACCCAGCTCGGCGAGGATCTGCGCCACCGCCAACGGGTGGGTGATGTAGGGCTCGCCGCTCTGGCGCTTCTGTCCGTCGTGCGCCTTGTCGGCGACCGCGTAGGCCCGTTCGACGATCGCGAGATCGCCCTTGGGGTGGTGCGTGCGGACGGTGCGCAGCAGCTTGTCGACGTCGTCGCGGCGGGCGGCGCGCGAGAAGATGCGCGGCACCAGGCGGCGCAGTGACGACGGGGGCGGCGTGGACGACGCGGTCTCGGTCATCGCCACCTCTTCCTCACGGCCAGTCGATCAAGTCTACGCCCCGCGGGGCGGGGCCCCGGCGTCAGGCCGGGACGCCCGCCTTCTCGCGTGCGGCCACGACGCGGGCATCGCGCTCGGCGATCGGCTTCTCCTTCTCACGCAGGAGGGCGTACATCGGAACGGCGACGAACAGCGTCGAGTACGCCGCGACGATCGTGCCGACGAAGATCGACAGCGAGATGTCGCTCAGGGTGCGCGCGCCCAGCGGCACTCCGATGAAGAGGATGGCGCCGACGGGGAGAATGGCGACCACCGTGGTGTTGATCGATCGGATCAACGTCTGGTTCGCGGCGAGGTTGACCGACTCCGCGAACGTGCGGCCGGAGATCTCGCCGTCGTCCCGGGTGTTCTCTCTCACCTTGTCGAAGACGACGGTGGTGTCGTACAGCGCGTACGAGAGGATCGTCAGGAAGCCGATGACGGCGGCCGGCGAGATCTCGAAGCCGAAGAGCGCGTACACGCCGATCGTGATGACGAGCACGTCGACGAGGCCGATGATGGCGGCGACCGACATCTTCCACGTGCGGAAGTACAGCGCGAGGATGAGGAAGGTCAGCGCGAGGAAGATCGACAGACCCCACAGCGACTGGCGCGTGACGTCGTTGCCCCAGGTGGGTCCGATGAACGAGTTCGTGATCTCGGACGCATCGACGCCGTAGGCGGAGGCCAGCGCTGCGGCCACCGCCTGGGTCTCGTCGTTGTCCATCTGGTCGGTCTGCACGCGCACGGCCTGGTCGCTGATGGTGCTGACGCGCGTACTCGCACCGGGCACGACCGAGGTCACGGCGTCGGTGGCGAGCGACTGGTCGAACGAGGCCGGGTTCGACACCGTGAACTGCGAGCCGCCGGTGAACTCGATCGAGAACTGCACCGGGCGGATGAGCGGCACGAGGGCCGCGCCGATCACCAGCACGGCGGCGATGATGAACCAGAGGCGACGGCGCTGAACGAACGGGAACGAGGTCTTCCCGGAGTAGAGGTCGTTGCCGAGCTGCGTCATGGAGCGCATTAGACGTCTCCCTCTTTCGTCGAGCGGCTATCGCTGCGCGCGGCGGCGAGCTCGGCCTGCTTGCGTTCGGCGATCGTCTGGCGGCGCTGGGCCTCACCGCGCGAGCGCTTCGCACGGCCGGCGTCGGCGACGGGAGCACGGAACTCGGCGCGGCCGCGGTAGACGGCTCCCAGCGCGTGCGGGTCCATTCCCGACAGGGGGTGTCCCGACCCGAAGAACCGGGTACGTGCCAACAACTGCATCACGGGGTGGGTGAACAGGATGAAGATCAGGATGTCGATCGCGGTGGTGAGCCCCAGCGTGAACGCGAAGCCCTTCACCGTGGAGTCGGCCAGGATGTACAGCACGACGGCGGCGAGGATGTTGATCGACTTCGAGATGTAGATGGTGCGCTTGGCGCGCGACCATCCGTCTTCGACGGCGGCCGTGATCGACTTTCCGTCGCGCAACTCGTCGCGGATGCGTTCGAAGTAGACGATGAACGAGTCGGCCGTGAAGCCGATCGTCACGATCAGACCGGCCACACCGGCGAGCGACAGGCGGAAGCCGGCCCGCCACGCCAGGATGCACAGGGCGAGATAGGTCAGCACCGCCATCACGCCGAGCGAGGCGATGATCACCGTGCCGAGGGCCCGGTACACGATCAGGGAGTAGATCGCGACGAGGCCCAGACCGATCAGGCCGGCGATGAAGCCCACCTGGAGCTGCTGCGAACCCAGGGTCGCCGACACGGTGTCGGAGCTGACCACCTGGAAGCTCAGCGGCAGGGCGCCGTACTTGAGCTGGTCGGCGAGGGCCTTCGACGACTCCTGCGTGAAGCTTCCCGTGATGCTCGGGCGGCCGTCGACGATGATGCCGTTCATCGACGGCGCCGACAGCACGCTGCCGTCGAGCACGAAGGCGAACTGGTTGAGAGGGGCCTGAGCGCCGTAGAGGCGCTGGCTGATCTCCGCGAAGGTCTGCGTTCCCTGGTCGTTGAAGACGAGGTTGACGGCCCACTGGCCGGTGTTCTGCTCCTGGCCGTTGGTGGCGTTGGAGATGTCGGTGCCGTCGAGCTCGACGGGACCGAGGATGTACTTGGTCGAATCGCCCTGACCGCACGTGATCATGGGCTGATCGGCGGGAGCCTGCGCGGGGTTGCTCGGCGGGTTCGCGCAGTCGTACGAGAGGAACTGCGCCTGCAGCGCCGGGGTGATCCACGCGGGGTCGCTGCCGTTGGTGGGCGACGCGGTCGGGGTCGCGGGCAGCGACGGGTCGGGCGTCGGATACGGCGTGGTGTTGCCGTCCTGGCCGACGAACGTCGTGGCGGGCGACCCGGTGAACAGCACCGGGCGCAGCTGCAGCTGAGCCGAGCTCTGGATCCGTTCGCGGGTGGCCTCGTCGGCCTCGCCCGGGATCTGCACGACGATGTTGCGGCCGCCCTCGGTGGCCACGTCGGCCTCGCTCACGCCCGAGGCGTCGACGCGCTGGCGGATGATCGAGACGGCCTGTTGCAGCTGTTCGCTGTCGGGGTTGGCCCCGTCGGTGGTCTGGGCCTGCAGGATGATCTGCGTGCCGCCCTGGAGGTCGAGCGCGAGCTCGGGGGTCCAGGAACTTGCGGAGAAGGCGTACACGCCCAGCGCGTTGATGCCGAAGAGCACGCCGGTGATGGCGAGCAATCCGGTCAACACGCGCCAGGCATGACGGACAGGAGTCGAGGGCGCCACGGAGTCGGCTTTCTGTGCGGCGGTGAACGAGGAAGGGGCCGGTGAGGGCGTCAGGCCTGCGGGCGGTCCTTGTCGGCACGCTCGGCGTCGGTGAGACCGGCCTCGGTGTGCTCGTCGTGACGCGCGGCGCGGCGGTCGTCGCTGATCGAGGTGATGTCGCCGTCGGCGACACCGGCGACGTACTCGGCCTCGGCCTCTTCGGCGTCGATGAAGTCGTCTTCGGTCACGAAGCCCTCGGCCGGGTTGACGATGCGGAGCACGGCCTGGCTGTGCACCTTGATCACGACGCCGGGAGCGATCTCGACGTGCGCGGGCTTGTCGAGGTCTTCACCGTCGTACTCGACGATGGTGCCGTACAGGCCGCCCTGCAGAAGGACCTCGGCGCCGGGAACGGTCTCGCGCGCCTTCTGCTCGATGTCGGCCTTCTGCTTCTTCATCCGACGGCGCGAGCTGTAGAACATGAAGACCAGCAGGCCGATGAGCAGGATGATGATGCCGTAATCGGCGAAGAACCGGGCGATATCCATCGAGGCGGTGCACCTTTCAATTCAGGCGCGCCGTGCGGCACTGCCTAGCGGGGGTCGGGGAATCCCTCGCCGAGTATAGGTCATGACCCCTGGCTGAACCGGAGGACGCCGTCGGGGTGGGGAGCGCCGAGGTGGTCGTACGCCTCGGGGGTGGCCACGCGTCCGCGGGGCGTACGCCCCATGAAACCGATGCGCACGAGGTACGGCTCGACCACCGACTCGATGGTTTCGGGCTCCTCGCCGACGGCGACGGCGAGGGTGCTCAGCCCCACCGGTCCCCCGCGGAAGCGGCGGACGAGCGCGTCGAGCACCGCGCGGTCCAGGCGGTCGAGTCCGATGGCATCCACGTCGTACAGGTCGAGGGCGGCGCCCACCGTCCGCACGTCGGCGTCTCCCTCGGCGGCGCCGTCGGAGGGGCCGTACACGACGAGGTAGTCCCGCACGCGGCGCAGAAGGCGGTTGGCGATGCGGGGCGTCCCGCGCGAGCGACGGGCGATCTCGGACCGAGAGGTGCCGGGCAGGCCCACGTCGAGCATGGATGCCGATCGGGACACGACCCGCTCGAGCTCCTCGGGTTCGTAGTACTCCAGGTGCGCGGTGAAACCGAAGCGGTCGCGGAGGGGGTTGGGGAGGAGCCCCGCGCGTGTCGTCGCCCCGACGAGGGTGAAGGGGGCGAGATCGAGCGGGATGCTCGTCGCGCCCGCGCCCTTGCCGACCATGATGTCGATGCGGAAGTCCTCCATCGCGAGGTACAGCATCTCTTCGGCCGAGCGCGCCATGCGATGGATCTCGTCGATGAAGAGCACTTCGCCGGGGGTGAGCGACGACAGCAGGGCCGCCAGGTCTCCCGCGTGCTGGATCGCCGGTCCGCTCGACAGACGCAGCGGGCGTCCGCTCTCGTGCGCGACGATCATGGCGAGCGTCGTCTTGCCGAGACCCGGGGGGCCCGACAGCAGGATGTGATCGGGCGAGCGCTGCTGGATGCGGGCGGCGTCGAGCAGCAGTTGCAGCTGCCCGCGCACCTTCTGCTGGCCGACGAACTCGGCGAGCGAGGTGGGGCGCAGGGCGCCCTCGATCGCGAGCTCGATCTCGTCGTCGGGCGTGCCGGCGTCGCGCACGTCAGCCACTCACCGGCTCCTTGCGCGCGGGGCCGAGCAGGGCGAGGGTGAGGCGCAACAGCGCCTGCACCGACGCGCGGTCGGCCTCGGAGGCGTTCTCGGCGACGGATGCCACGGCTTCGGCGGCGGTCCGCTCCGTCCAGCCCAGACCGATGAGCGCCTGCGTCACCTGCGCGGGCACGGCGCCGCGGACCGAGGCGACCGCGGGGGCGGCGGCGGCGACCACGGCGAGCTTGCCGGCGAGCTGCACGACGATGAGCTTCGCGGTCTTCGGGCCGATGCCCGACACGCGACGGAACGGGGCGTCGTCGTCGTCGGCGACCGCCTGCGCGATCTGCGGCACGGTGAGCGACGACAGCACGCCGAGCGCCGACTTGGGACCCACCCCGGTGACGCCGATCAGCTGGGTGAACACCGTCAGCTCCTCGCGGGACTCGAAGCCGAACAGCGAGAGCGCGTCTTCACGCACGATGAGGTTCGTGTGCAGGTGCACGTCGTCGCCGATGTGCACGGTGCGGGCGAGCTGGGAGGTCACGGCCACCGAGAAGCCGACGCCGCCGACCACGATGACCAGGGAATCGTCGGCGACGTGGGCCGCCGAACCGTGCAGCGAGGAGATCATCTTCCGAGCCTAGGGCGCGGTTCGTACATGTGTTCGAGCGACACGCGTGGGGGGCGTGCGTCGCTTCTCGGCGTCGCGCCAGGCGCGCTGCGCGGGGGTGAGTGCCGAGTCGTCCGAGGGGGATGCCGCTCCCCCGCGCCACGCGTGGCAGAGAGCGATCGCCAGGGCATCGGCGGCATCGGCGGGCTGTGGCAGGGCGTCCAGGCGCAGCACGCGGGCGACCATCGTCTGCACCTGCAGCTTGTCGGCGGCACCGTACCCCGTGACCGCGGCCTTCACCTCGCTGGGGGTGTGGGTGGCTGCCGGGATGCCGTGCTCGGCGGCCAGCAGCAGGGCGATGCCGCTGGCCTGGGCGGTGCCCATGACCGAGTGGCGGTTGTTCTGTGCGAAGACGCGCTCGACGGCGACGACGTGAGGATCGTGCGCGTGCAGCACCTCGCGGATCCCCGCGGCGATGGCCGCCAGGCGCTTCTCGATCGGATCGGTCGGCGCGGACCGCACGACGCCCACATGCACGAGCGACGCCGTACGGGTGGGCGAGACGTCGACGACGCCGATGCCGCAGCGGGTCAGGCCGGGGTCGATGCCGAGGACGCGGAGGGAACGGGACACGGCCCCCACGCTAAGCGCAGGAGCCGTGTCGCAAACGAGGGCGCGCCCTTACTCGTCGTTCTCGAGCTCGGCCTGCACCTCGGCGCTGAGGTCGAAGTTCGTGTAGACGTTCTGCACGTCGTCGCTGTCTTCGAGCGCGTCGATGAGGCGGAACACCTTGCGGGCGGTGTCGGCGTCGACCTCGACCTTGAGCGAGGGGACGAACTCGACGTCGGCCGAGTCGTACTCGATCCCGGCGTCCTGCAGGGCGCTTCGTACCGACACGAGGTCGCTCGCCTCGGTGATGACGCCGAAGCCTTCGCCGTGGGGCTCGACCTCTTCGGCGCCGGCCTCGAGCACGGCGAGCATGACGTCGTCTTCGCTGGTGCCCTCGGAGGGAACGACGATGACGCCCTTACGAGCGAAGTTGTAGGCGACGCTGCCCGGGTCGGCGAGGGTGCCGCCGTTACGACTGAGGGCGGTGCGCACCTCGGCCGCGGCGCGGTTCTTGTTGTCGGTCAGACACTCGATCAGGAACGCCACGCCGTTGGGTCCGTAGCCTTCGTACAGGATCGAGGCGTACTCGACGGCCTCGCCGCCGATCCCGGCGCCGCGCTTGATCGCACGGTCGATGTTGTCTTTGGGGACCGAGGTCTTCTTGGCCTTCAGCACCGCGTCGAACAGCGTCGGGTTGCCCTGCATGTCGGCCCCACCGAGCTTCGCCGCGACCTCGATGTTCTTGATGAGCTTGGCCCACGACTTGGCGCGGCGGGAGTCGATGACCGCCTTCTTGTGCTTGGTCGTGGCCCATTTGGAGTGTCCGGACATGCGTTCCAGTCTAGAGCGCGGGCGCGCCCGCACCGCGTCGGGCGCGAACGCGATCCAGGAAGCGACGGTGGAAGCGCAGCTCCCCGGTCGACTCCGGGTGAAAGGCGGTGCCCAGGAGCGCGCCCTGTTCGATCGCGACGACGCGTCCGTCGGGAAGCGCGGCGAGGGGCTCGGCATCCGGACCCCACTCGACGACCGCGGGGGCGCGGATGAAGACGGCGTGCACGGGAGGGGCGCCGAGGGCGGGGACCTCGAGGTCGGTCTCGAACGAGGCGGTCTGGCTGCCGAAGACGTTGCGCGCGACGCGGGCGTCGAGGCCGCCGAAGGTCTGCTGGCCCTCGATCGCGCCGTCGAGGCGATCGGCGAGCAGGATGAGGCCCGCGCACGTGCCGTACATCGGCATGCCGTCGGAGATCGCCGCGCGGATCGGCGCCTGCATCCCGAACGCGCGGGCCAGCTTGTCGATGACGCTGGACTCGCCGCCGGGAAGGACGAGTCCCTCCACCGCGGCGAGCTCCTCGGGCCGACGCACCGGACGGGCGTCGGCGCCGAGGGCCGTCAGCGCGGCGAGGTGCTCCCGCACGTCGCCTTGCAGGGCGAGGACGCCGACGCGGGGACTACCAGCCACGCTCGGAGAGTCGGTGCGGGGCGGCCAGATCCGACACGTTGATGCCGACCATCGCCTCGCCGAGCCCGCGCGACGCCTCGGCGACGATCTTGGGGTCGTCGTGGAAGGTGGTGGCCTTGACGATGGCCGCGGCGCGCTGGGCGGGGTTGCCCGACTTGAAGATGCCGGAGCCCACGAAGACGCCGTCGGCGCCGAGCTGCATCATCATGGCGGCGTCGGCCGGGGTGGCCACTCCCCCGGCGGTGAAGAGCACGACGGGCAGCTTTCCGGTCTCGGCGATCTCGGCGACGAGGTCGTAGGGGGCCTGCAGCTCCTTGGCGGCGACGTACAGCTCGTCCTTGGTCTTGGCGCGCAGGGCGTTGATCTCGCCGCGGATGGTGCGGATGTGCTTGGTCGCCTCCGAGACGTCGCCGGTGCCGGCCTCGCCCTTCGAGCGGATCATCGCGGCACCCTCGGTGATGCGGCGGAGCGCCTCGCCCAGGTTGGTGGCGCCGCAGACGAACGGCACGGTGAAGTCGTACTTGTCGATGTGGTTCACGTAGTCGGCGGGCGAGAGCACCTCGGACTCGTCGATGTAGTCGACCCCGAGCTCCTGCAGGATCTGCGCCTCGACGAAGTGGCCGATGCGGGCCTTGGCCATGACGGGAATCGACACCGACGCGATGATGTCGTCGATCAGGTCGGGATCGCTCATGCGCGCCACGCCGCCCTGGGCCCGGATGTCGGCGGGCACGCGCTCGAGCGCCATGACGGCGACGGCGCCGGCGTCTTCGGCGATGCGGGCCTGGTCGGCCGTGACGACGTCCATGATGACGCCGCCCTTGAGCATCTCGGCGAGACCGCGCTTGACGCGGGAGGTTCCGGTGTCGGTCATGTCCACTCCGTTCCGCGCTTCGGGGCGCGTTCATTGACTTAGGCCAAAACGTAGCATGGCTCAGGACGTAGGCTGGACGCCGACCCAGGGGGGCGTATGACCATCGACATGACCGGCCGGTCGGCATCCGGAATCGCCGCGGACCTGCGCACGCGCATCGAGCGAGGAGAGCTCGCCCCCGGCACCCTGCTGCCGTCGGTGCGGGCCGTGGCCGCCGACCTCGGGGTCAATCGCAACACCGTCGTCGCCGCCTACCGTCAGCTCGCGCAAGCCGGCCTCGTCGAGGCGCGTGGCCGGGGCGGCACGCGGGTCGCCGACCGCGCCGCCGTCGCTCAAGAGGGGTACGCGCCCGACACCGTGCTGCGCGATGTCGGCACGGGAAACCCCGACCCCGGGCGCATCCCCGACCCCACCGCGGCCCTCGCGCGCTCGACCCGACCCGTGCTGTACGGCGAACCGGTCATCGACCCGGGCCTCGAGGCCTGGGCGCGCGAGTGGATGGCCGACCAGCTTCCCCACGACGAACTGCGCATCACCGTCACCAGCGGTGCGAGCGACGCGATCGAACGCCTGCTGGCCCAGTCCCTGCAGCGCGACGACGCCGTCGCCCTCGAAGACCCCTGTTTCCTGTCGGCGTTGCACACCGTGCGCACCGGCGGGTATCGCGCGGTGCCCGTGGCGGTGGATGCCGAGGGCATGACCGTGGAGGGGCTCCGCGTCGCACTCCAGGCGGGGGTGCGCGCGGTCATCTGCACGCCCCGCGCACACAATCCCACGGGGGCCAGCCTCACCGCGGAGCGCGCGGCGGCGCTGCGCGCGGTGCTCGCCGAGCATCCGTACGTGCTCGTCATCGAGGACGACCACTTCTCGCTGCTGTCGCGGGCGGCACTGCATTCGGTGATCGGCCCGGGTCAGCGCCGGTGGGCGCGTATCCGTTCGATGTCGAAGTTCCTCGGACCCGACACGTGCCTGGCGGTCACGGCATCCGACGTCGACACCGCCGACGGCCTCGCCGTGCGCCTGACCCCCGGCACCACCTGGGTCAGCCACCTGCTGCAGCGCATGACCCTCGCGCTCGTCACCGACGAGGCCGTGCGCGCCGGCATCGAACGGGCGGCTGCGCACTATGCGCACCGCAACGCGGCCTTCGCCGAAGCGCTGAGTGCGCGCGGGCTGGCGGTGAGCCCGGGCGACGGCCTGAACCTCTGGGTTCCGCTCCCCGTTCCCGCAGCCGCCGTGCGCGAGGAGCTCATGCGGCGCGGCTGGCTCGTCCGCGAGGGCGACCCGTTCTTCCTCGCGCCCGAGCACGCGGGATCGTTCCTGCGTCTGACCGTGCACGACCTCGACGCGGACTCGGCCGACTCCCTCGCCGACGACATCGCGATCGCCGCGGGCACACTGTCGGCGGGCGTGCCCCCCGCGCGGGCGCGAAGTGGGAGGATCGAGGCATGAAGGTGCTTTCGATCCAGTCGGCCGTCGCGTACGGGCACGTCGGCAACTCCGCAGCCGTCTTCCCGCTGCAGCGCATCGGCGTCGAGGTCCTGCCGGTCTACACGGTCAACTTCTCGAACCACACCGGATACGGCGCGTGGCGCGGACCCCTCATCGCGCCCGACGACGTAGCCGCGGTGATCGCCGGCATCGAGGACCGCGGGGTGTTCCCCGAGATCGACGTGGTGCTCTCGGGTTACCAGGGCGGCGAGGGCATCGCCGACGTCATCATCGACACCGTCGCGCGGGTCAAGCGGGCGAATCCGGATGCCGTGTACGCCTGCGACCCCGTCATGGGCAACGCCAAGTCGGGCTGCTTCGTGGCACCGGCCATCCCCGAGCTGCTGCGCGAGCGCGTGGTGCCCGTCGCCGACATCCTCACCCCCAATCAGTTCGAGCTCGGTTTCCTCACCGGCACCGAGCCCGGCAGCATCGACTCGACGCTGGACTCGGCCGACGCACTGCGCGACCGCGGTCCGCGCACGATCCTCGTCACCAGCGTCGAGCGCCCCGACCGCGAAGCCGACACGATCGAGATGATGGTCGTCGACGACAACGGCGCGTGGATCGTGCAGACCCCGCTCATCCCGATGAAGGCCAACGGCTCGGGCGACGTCACGGCCGCACTCTTCACCGCGCACTACCGCCGCAGCGGTGGCGACGCGGCCGACGCGCTCGCGCGCACGGCGTCGAGCGTCTTCGACCTGCTCACCAACACCTACGAGTCGGGCTCGCGCGAGCTGCGTCTCATCGAGTCGCAGGAGGCGTACGCGCACCCGCGCCTGCAGTTCTCGGTGCGCCAGGTGCGCTGAGCGGCAGTCGCACTGCGATCGCCCGTGCGGCGCGGTTCGATCGGTCGCTCCGGCGGCCGGCGTCAGCCGCCGTAGACCTCGAGATACGCCGCCTGCCACGCGGGGGCGTCGTCGGGGCAGAGGAACGACGTTCCGAAGATCATGACGCTGGCGACGTTGCGCTCGCCCGCGGCCCGCGTCGCGGCGTCGGTGTCTTTCGGCAGGATCGCGGCGAACAGCGGAGACGTGTCGACGTGGGTCTGCAGCGTGGTCGCATCGACCTCGTGCGCGCTGAGGATGGCGGTCTCGCACGCGTCGGCCGCCAGGGCGAGCGTGATGCTCTCGTCTTGCGCCGACCAGGACGCCCCCTGCCCCTCGACGTACGCGCGCTGCTCGGCGATGAACTGCTTCTGTGCGGGCGTCACCGCGACCAGGGGCGTACCGTCCATCGGCAGTTGCTGGGCGCGGAAGAACTCCTCGCGTTCGTCGAACGCGTCGCCCAGCTCGTCGGCGTCGGTGTCGTCGTCGGGTGCCGCGGACGACGACCCCTCGGTCGGCGACTCCTCGGTGGTCGGCCCGGGAGTGGCGACGCTCTCGGCATCTCGCGGGCTCGGGAGCGGGATGCAGGCGGTCGCGCCCAGCAGCACTCCGACGAGCGTCAACCAGAGAACGAGAGGGCGGAGGCGAAGGTCCATCCGCTCACGCTAGTCACTGCGCGACGAGTGCGCGGAGGGGGTGTGGATGAACCCGCTCAGCTGTTCCAGGCCTCGGCCACCGTGCGGCGCACGTCTCCCAGAAGCTGCGGGAGCGCCTTCGTCTTGGCGATGATCGGGAAGAAGTTCGCGTCCGACGCCCAGCGCGGAACGATGTGCTGGTGCAGGTGCCCGTCGACTCCGGCACCGGCGATCGCGCCCTGATTCATGCCCAGGTTGAAGCCGTCGCAGTTCGACACCGCGCGCAGCACGCGCATGCCCCGCTGGGTGAGCGCGCCGATCTCGGCGACCTCTTCGTCGGTCGCCTGGTCGTACGTGGCGATGTGACGGTACGGGCACACCAGCAGGTGGCCCGAGTTGTACGGGAAGAGATTGAGCAGCACGTACGCGGTCGTTCCGCGCGCGACGATCAGCCCGTCCTCGTCGGACTTCTCGGGCGCCGCGCAGAACGGGCAGTTCTTCTCCATGGGCTCGCGGCCCGCCGAGATGTACGCCATGCGGTGCGGCGTCCACAGTCGCTGGAACTCGTCGGGCACCCCCGCGAGATCCGCGGCGTCGACGATCGACGGTTCGCCCGCCGCCCCGGCATCCGGATCGTTCGTCACGCCAGATCCTCGGCGGTGTTCACGAGCGTGCGGCCCGCGATCGCGCCGGTGATGCGGGCGACGGCCTCGGCGACGGGAACACCGTTGAGCTGGGTGCCGTCACGGAAGCGGAACGAGACCGTGCCGGCGGCGCGGTCCTGCTCGCCGGCGATCAGCATGAGCGGCACCTTGTGGGTGGTGTGCGTGCGGATCTTCTTCTGCATGCGGTCGTCGCTGTGGTCGGCCTCGGCGCGGACGCCCTTCGACTTCAGATCGGCGACGATCTCGGCCAGGTAGTCGCCGTACTCGGCCGCGACGGGAACCGCCACGACCTGCACCGGTGCGAGCCACACCGGGAACGCGCCCGCGTAGTGCTCGAGCAGGATCGCGAAGAAGCGCTCGACCGAGCCGAAGAGGGCGCGGTGGATCATCACGGGGCGGTGCTTCTCGCCGTCGGGACCGGTGTACTCGAGCTCGAAGCGCTCGGGCTGGTTGAAGTCGAGCTGGATCGTCGACATCTGCCAGGTGCGACCGATGGCATCGCGCGCCTGCACCGAGATCTTGGGTCCGTAGAACGCCGCCCCGCCCGGGTCGGGCACGAGCTCGAGTCCCGAGGCCTCGGCGACCTCGCGCAGCGTCTCGGTCGCCTCGACCCAGAGCGCGTCGTCACCGATGAATTTCGGGTTGCCGTCTTCTTTCGTCGACAGCTCGAGGTAGAAGTCGTTGAGGCCGTAGTCGCGCAGGGTCTGCAGCACGAAGTCGAGGCTGTGGGTCAGCTCGCCCTTCACCTGCTCGGCGGTGACGTAGATGTGCGTGTCGTCCTGGGTCATGCCGCGCACGCGCGTGAGGCCCGCGAGGGTACCGCTCTTCTCGTAGCGGTAGACCGATCCGAACTCGCTCAGGCGCAGCGGCAGCTCGCGGTAGCTGCGGCCGCGCGAGCGGAAGATGAGGTTGTGGAACGGGCAGTTCATCGGCTTGAGGTAGTACGCCTGACCCTCGCGCGAGACGTGACCGTCGGCATCCACCACCTCGTCGAGCACCATCGGGGGGTACATGCCGTCGGCGTACCACTGCAGGTGACCGCTCGTCATGAACAGGTCGCCCTTGGTGATGTGCGGGGTGTTCACGACGTCGTAGCCGTTGGCGAGCAGGCGCTCGCGCATGTAGCGCTCGATCTCGTAGCGGATGATGCCGCCCTTGGGGTGGAACACCGCCAGCCCCGGGCCGATCTCGTCGGGGAACGAGAACAGGTCGAGCTCCTTGCCGAGCTTGCGGTGGTCGCGCTTGGCGGCCTCTTCGAGGCGGTGCTGGTACGCGCGCAGCTCGTCTTTCGTGGGCCACGCGGTGCCGTAGATGCGCTGCAGCTGCGGGTTCTTCTCGCTGCCGCGCCAGTACGCGCCGGCGATGCGGGTGAGGTCCCAGCCGTTGCCGATCAGGCGGGTACCGGGAACGTGGGGTCCGCGGCACAGGTCTTTCCACGCGGTCTCGCCGTCGCGGGTGACGTTGTCGTAAATCGTCAGCTCGCCCGCGCCGACCTCGACCGAGGCTCCCTCGGCGGCTTCGGCGGAACCGCCCTTGAGTCCGATGAGCTCGAGCTTGAACGGCTCGTCGGCGAGCTCCGCCCGCGCCTCGTCGTCGGTGACGACGCGGCGCACGAACCGCTGGTTCTCGCGGACGATGCGCTCCATCTCCTTCTTGACGACCTTGAGGTCCTCGGGAGTGAAGGGCTCGTCGACCTGGAAGTCGTAATAGAAGCCGTCGGTGACCGGGGGGCCGATACCGAGGTTGGCCTGGGGCTTGACGCGCTGGACCGCCTGCGCGAGCACATGCGCGGTGGAGTGGCGCAGGATCGAGAGTCCGTCGGGGCTGTCGATCGTGACAGGCTCCACCTGGTCGTCGGCCGTCACGGTCGTGGCCAGGTCTTTCAGTTCCCCGTTGACGCGCAGAGCGACGACCGAACGGTCGGGGAAGAGGGCGAAGCCATCGGCGGGGAAATCAGTCACAGAACATCTCCTGAAGGGGTCGTTTCCAGGCTACCCGGCGGGCGTGGTCTCGACCGCACCCGACGTGCCCCATAGTGGAGCGGTGACTCTGGCCATCATCGGCGGCGTGCTGTGGATCCTCGGGATCATCGCACTGCTCACCGGCATCTTCCCCGCCGACGACGCCCTCGCCGTCGCCGATCGCGTGTGGCCGATCCTGCTGTTCGTCGTCGCGGTCACCGTCGTCGCCGAACTGGCGTCCAAGGCCGGCCTGTTCGACGTCGTCGCCGCGCGCCTGGCCCGGATCGCCCGGGGACGCACGGCGCTGCTGTGGGTGCTGGTCGTGGCCCTCGCGACGGTGGCGACGGCCTTCCTGTCGCTGGACACCACCGCGGTGCTGTTGACGCCGGTCGTGGTGTCGATGGCGGTGGCGCGCAAGCTCGATCCGCTGCCCTTCGCGTTCGTGACCGTGGTGCTGGCCAACACCGCCTCGCTGGTGCTGCCGGTGTCGAACCTCACCAACCTGCTGGCATCCGAGGCTCTCGGCGGTGGGCACGACCCGGTCGCGTTCCTCGCTCTGCTCGGACCCTCGGCGTTCATCGCGATCGCGGTGTCGGTCGTGGTGCTGACGCTGGTGTTCCTGCGTCGCCTGCCCCAGACGTACCCGGATGCCGCCTCCCCCACCGTCTCGGATCCCGTGCTGCTGCGCGTGTCGGGGGTGGTGACCCTCGCCCTGCTGCCGCTGCTCGTGGTCGGTCTCGAGCCGTGGATGCCGGCCGTCGGCGCTGCCGTCGTGCTCATCGCGGTGTTCGCGTGGCGGGCGCCCCGGACTCTCGGCATCCGGCTGGTGCCGTGGTCGCTTCTCGTGTTCGCGGGCGGTCTGTTCCTGGCGGTGGGCGCGCTGGAAGCCCTGGGGATCGGGCGGATCACCTCGGTGCTCGCCGGAACGGGCGACGACCTCGTCTCGCTCTGGCAGCTCGCCGGGGTGGGGGCGCTGGCGGCGAACGGCATCAACAACCTGCCGGGCTACCTGGCGCTCGAGTCGGTCGCCGGGTCGCCCGTGCGGTTGGCGGCCCTGCTCGTGGGTGTCAACGCGGGACCGATCGTCACGCCCTGGGCGTCGCTGGCGACCCTTCTCTGGCACGACCGGTTGGTCGCAGCGGGCGTCGAGGTGCGCTGGAGCCGCTTCGTGCTCCTCGGCGCGGTGATCGCGCCGATCATCCTCGTCCTCGGCGTGCTGCCGCTGGCGTTCTGAACGTCAGCTCTCGTACGCGCGCGCCCACGACTTGCGGGGCTCGATGAACCACACCGCCAGTCCCTCGCGCATCTCATACGGTTCGCCCGTGTACAGGGTGGAGATGCGGTCGACGTACGGCAGGGCTGCGTCGCCGTCGATGCGTCCCCCCGCTTCGCCGCGCACGAACGCCATCGCGTAGGCGTTGTCGGCGCCCGTGACCGAGATCGCCACGCGGGGGTCGCGGAGCAGGTTGCGGTCCTTCAGCGTGTCCACCTCGGTGAAGATCATGAGGCGATCGCCGTCGACGCCCACCCACAGCGGGACGGAGTGCGGGGACCCGTCGCGCATGAGGGTTGCGAGGTGCGCGATCGCGTCGGTTTCGAAGTAGGGCTTGGCGTCGGTCCAGTCGCTCATGCCCGTCTCAACCGTCGCCGTCGGGTGGGCTATTCCCGTTCAGGGCTTCGTGAACGCGGGATGCTGGTCGTTCGGCACCTCGCGGAAGACCATCTCATCGCGCGGAGCGCTGTCGCGCGGCGTGAACTCGTCGGGTTCGGGGATGACGTAGAGACCGCGGCCGGAGTTGGCGTTGTGGGTCAGCGCGTGCAGCCAGGCCGAACTCAGCTGCGGAGTGCGGCTGCCGTGATACTTGAACACCAGCGAGACGTTCGGGTGGATGTAGACCGTCGTCCGCCCGCCCCCGGTGCTGATGTCGTCCTTCCAGGTGAAAGGAAAACTCTCCCCGCGACGTACTTTGGCCATGATCACGGCCTGCAAGTGGGCGAGGAGGCGGTCCTCGAAATCGACCTTGATGTTGCTGTCGTAAATGAACTTGCCCATGATGCCCCCCGCAGATCGACGCCGGGACCGCGCTTCCCTCGGCGAGAAATGTCGAACGCGGTGGCCGGCGGTGTCGACCGGTTCTCCGCCTCTAACGTCTCGCGGATGCTCGGTAGTCGAGAACACCCGCGCGTCGTCGTGCGGAATCTGGCCAGGCCGCGGCGCTCCGCGGCCTGGCCGCCGCCGACGGTCGCTCGGTGCTCAGCGCGAGATGCGGATGATGACGCGGTCGCCGGGCTTGCGCTGGACCCGGCGCACGAGGGCTTCGAACCCCAGGATCAGCCGGTACTGCAGGCGGTACTTGCGGCGCAGGGCCGCGTCGGCGTGCGCGTCGTCGGTCGCGGCCCCAGCGATGCGGCCGTGCGCCTCGACCGTGATGGCGTCCGGCTCCACCGCTCCCATCCGAGTGCAGGGGCGCAGGGTCACCCGCTGGTCGTTGCGCAGGCGCTTCACCTTGCCCGTGTTGCGCTCGCTCGTCACGACGAGCTCGTCGCCGTCGCGGGCGACCCACACCGGAACCGCGACGAGGGCGCCGTTCTTGCGATAGGTGCCGAGGGAGACGAACGGGGATGCCGCGATCTCGCGCCAGAGGGTGTCGGGAACGGTCATGTCGCCCACGGTACTGCGCGGTCGCCGCGCACTGACCGGGGTTGCGCTCGTCGAGGAGTGTTCCCGGACCGATCGCGCGCGCCCTGTGCACTTCGCGCACATGTCATGGGAGCGCTTCCATGGCGCAGATGAACGCTCTACGGTGAGGACATGGGGAGCTATGTGGTGCCACGCGTGGGGGCTGTCGTGGTGTCGTTGCACACCCACGAGTTCGGGCTGTCGAACGACTCCGTGACCCTGCTGACGGCGGTGCGGCGCCCCGGCGGCCAGTCGGTCGACACCGTCGCGCACGAACGCGTCGCGCAGTACCTCGAGAGCATCGGGGTGCTCTGATCCCGACGTCGAGCGACCGGGACGTGCAACCTCAAGGTCGGCTGAAGAGAACCTCAAGGTGGGCGCAAGTCTGCCCGCTACCCGTCCCCCACTTGGGGGACATGCCCTAGCGTCAGAACGTTCCCGCCGTCAGGCACTTCACCAGCCCCCCTTACTGGCGGCGGGAACGATTCCCCCCTCACCCAGATCCGCCGTGCGCCCCGCGCGCCGTGTGTCATCGCGCGACACGCAGCGACGGAGCGAGAGGGGTCCGTGTCCCCCATTTGGGGGACAATCGTGTAGCCTCGTCAAGGCTCCCGCCCCGCCCCCTCGGCACCCCCCTGCCTGGGGCGGGAGTCTCCACCTCGGATTCCCGGGTGCGCCGGTGGGATCTCCCCCTCGCGGCGGAGGTCGCCGTCGATGGTCCTGCCTATCGTGGGGCTCATGACGGACAAGAAGGACACTCCCCCGCAGATCGCCGGGTGGCTCTTCCTCGCGGCGATCCTCGCCTTCGCCTCGTCGTCTCTCTTCGACGGGGAGGGGCTGTGGCGGTGGAACGTGGTGGTGCTCGGTTTCGCGTTCATCATCATCGGTTGCGTGCGCCTCGGCGTCGAGCTGGGCGCCCGTCGTCGGCGCAAGCCGCCGGAGGCGTGAAACCGGCTCGAAGCGGGTCGCTCCCCCACGGCACGGTGCCGGCACTCGTCGACGGGATGCCGATCTCCGGCGAATCGCGATCGTCCAGAGCGCGGTGTCGCAACGCAAAAAACCCCCGGGAATCCGGGGGTTTTCAACGATACTGAGCTGTGCGCGATACTGGGATCGAACCAGTGACCTCTTCCGTGTCAGGGAAGCGCGCTACCGCTGCGCCAATCGCGCCTATACAGGCTGTTCTGTTATGAGCGAGGTGGCGACGGGATTCGAACCCGTGTAAACGGCTTTGCAGGCCGGTGCCTAGCCGCTCGGCCACGCCACCGTGTGTGGTTCGACCCACGTGTCGTGATCTTCCGTCGGATTCCCTGACGAAGACCTCTTCACTCGAGCGGATGACGAGATTCGAACTCGCGACCCTCACCTTGGCAAGGTGATGCGCTACCACTGCGCTACATCCGCATTTCGTTCCCGGGGCTTGCCCCGAGCACTCGTAAGACATTACCTGATCTGAGCGCCGGCGCAAAACGGGGCGCGCCCCGCGCGTGTCTCCTTCTGCTGCGCGGCCTATGGTTCGGAGCACTCCTCGGCATCCGGTACGATCGATGAGTCCCGTACGAGATGCGGGCGATTGGCGCAGTTGGTAGCGCGCTTCCTTCACACGGAAGAGGTCGTCGGTTCGAGTCCGGCATCGCCCACCGAAAGCCCCCGGTCCGCCGGGGGCTTCTTCATTTTCGCCGCACATTGTCGTCGACCCGAGAAGTCCGACGTACGGCGAAAGCCCCTGCGATGGGCGAGGCGGTGGGTGAACCGCCGATCTATCCGGAGCATGGCCTCGCCGCCGCCAGCGGGTGACCTGCCGGGCCCACCGGCACAGAGGAGAAACGTCGACGCGTCCCTCATCCGTGCTTCTCGGCTTGTTCGAGAGCCGAGAGCAGCGCTCCCGCTTCTTACGCTGTGCGGGTGTCTTCCGCCATACCGCGCGCCGTCGATCCTTCCGGGCCGGCAACCTCGACGTTCCTCCCCCACGTGCAGGGCCTTCGCGCCATTGCCGTGCTGGCCGTGGTGGTGTTCCACATGTGGCCGACGGCCCTCCCGGGCGGCTTCGCAGGAGTCGACGTTTTCTTTGTCATCTCGGGCTTCCTCATCACCGCGCACCTGGCTCGGGAGATCGCGGGCACCGGAACCGTGCGCCTCGCGCGGTTCTGGGCGCGACGCGCACGAAGACTCCTGCCCGCCGCCCTGACCGTCCTGGTGTTCTGCGCCGTCGTCGTCTCGTCGCCCTGGTTCGTCCCGGTCGCAGCGATGCCTTCCCGGCTGAAGGAGATCCTCGCCTCGACGTTCTACGTCGAGAACTGGTATCTCGTCGCCACCTCGGCCAACTACCTCGGACACTCGGGGGATCCGACCCTCGCGCAGCATTACTGGTCGCTGTCGGTCGAGGAACAGTTCTATTTCGTCTGGCCGCTGCTGCTGGTGGGAGCGGCGCTGCTCACTCGGCGGGCTGGCCGTGCGGGGCGCGGGGTCCTCCTCGCAACTGTCGGGACTGTCACGGTCGTCGGGTTCATCGCGTGCGTGTGGTTCACCGCCGTCGATCCGGCGGCGGCGTACTTCGCGACCTTCACCCGGGTATGGGAGTTCGGAGTCGGCGGTCTCCTGGCCCTGTTCCCGGGCCTGCGCGCCGTACATCCCGTCGTCCGCTTCACGATCGGTTGGGGCGGGGTGGCCGCTCTCGTGGCCTCGTTCACACTCTTGAACGGTCAGATGGATTTCCCCGGATATCTGGCGCTCGTACCGGTCGTCGGGGCCGCGCTGGTCATCGCCGCCTCCCCCGCGGGGCGGCCGTGGTTCGCGACCCGCGTGATCGCGCTCCCGCCCTTCTCGTTCCTGGGCGCCATTTCCTACAGCCTGTACCTCTGGCACTGGCCCCTCATCCTCGTCGCTCCCGCTCTGCCCTTCTGGACGGGCGACCTCGTCCAGCGTCTGGGGCTGTTGATCGTCACAGGGAGTGTGGCCTGGGTGACGCAGCGCTTCGTAGAGGAGCCGATCCGCGCCCTCCCCGCCCTCGTCTCCGCCCGTCCGCGCCGGACGCTCTGGATGACCGCCGGTGCGATGGCGGGCGTCGCGGTCCTTACCGTGGGGCTGGCTGCGGTGGCGATGCCGCGCTACGACGCCGCACGCCAGGAAATCAGGGCCGCCCGCGCCGCCCCCACGGACTGCTTCGGCGCAGCCGCCGTGCTCGACTCATCGTGCGCGTCGGCCGGATTCGAGACCTACACGCCCTCCGCCTCGGCCATGGGTATGGACGCTCCCTCAGCCGGCGAATGTCTCGTGCAGTTCGACGGCGACGACGCCCGCACCTGCACGCGGGGATCCGAAGCGCCCGGCGCCCCGGAGGTGTTCCTGATCGGCGACAGCCACGCGTTCCAGTACGTCGACGCGCTGGCGGACATCGCGGAGCGCGAGGGATGGCGGCTGACCACACTCTTGAAGGGTGGTTGCCCGTGGAGCACGACCCCGCTCGCCGACGACGGCCCGTTCGGCTCCGCCTGTGACACGTGGCGAGCACAGGTCGCCGACACGCTGATGCGCCGCGAACCGGCAATGATTGTCACCACGGCCTTCTCGGGCACCTCCTATGCCACGGCGGGGTTCTCTGAGGCACAGGATGCCGCCGTGCGCGGCTTCCGAGCGGTCTGGGCGCCGGCAGCGACCCGAGGCATCCCGATCGTCGCCCTCGTAGACAACCCCGCTCTCGAGACGAATCCCGCCGTATGCCTCCTCAACCGTGCGCCGAGCGACTGCTCGACCGAACGGCGCACCGCGCTCCCCGAAGACGAGCCGTTCGCGCGCGCGGCGAGGGGATTGCCATCCGTCCGCGTGCTCGATTTCACCGACGTCTACTGCGATGCGACGACGTGTTCGCCCGTGATCGGTGGCGCCGGGGCCTATCGCGACGCCGACCACCTCACGGCGAGTTTCGTCGACTCGCTCGCCCCGTGGCTGGGCGCCTCCCTGGTCTCGACGCTCGACCGTCGGGAATGACGTTCACTCCCGACGCCACCCGTGTCGGGCGGCCAGGGCGGAAGCGATGGCGTTGAACCGCTTTCGGTCGAGGGCGGCGGCTTCGCGCCGCATGCCGACGTCGTAGACGAGGTACAGCTGCTCGATGTCCACCCATGAGGGTCGCCCCTGCGGGTCCCATTCCCCCGTACCGAGTGCGAGGTACTGCCGGTCGCCCTCGTGCGATTTGCTCGTCAGACGCACGGCATACGCGCTGCGGGCATCCGCTCGGCTGATAATGAGGACCGGCCGATCCTTGCCCCGGCCGTCACGCTCTTCGAAGGGCACCCAGGTCCAGACGATTTCGCCCCCGTCGGGCGCCTTGTCGCGTTCGGGAGCATACGACAGGGTGAGGCGCCGTGGCGGGTCGATCTCGATGGTCCGAGCGCCCGCGGGAGAGGGCGTCGGCGGCACCGGGTCGGGGCGCGGTCCCCGAGGTGGTGCGGCGGTGGATGGCCGCAACATCCCGAGCAGCGCCGACATGAGACGAGACGTGGTTCCCATACCCACACCCTAGGCACGCAGAACGGGGCGCCACCGACGAATCGGTGACGCCCCGTTCGGGGTGAGCCGGTATCAGCCGCGCACGTCCGAGAGCACGTAGCCCTCTTCACCGTGCACGACGGTGTCGATGCCGGCGATCTCGTCTTCGTTCTTCACGCGGAAGCCGATCGTCTTCTCGATCGCGAAGCCGATGACAAAGGCGAGCACGAACGAGTAGATCAGCACCGCGAGGGCGGCGATGGCCTGCACGATGAGCTGGTTGAACGAGCCACTCTCGATGAGGCCCGTTCCTCGAGCGAAGATGCCCAGGTACAGCGTTCCGATCAGACCACCCACGAGGTGGATGCCGACCACGTCGAGCGAGTCGTCGAAGCCGAGCTTGAACTTCAGCTCGATTGCCAGGGCGCAGATCGCACCGGCGACGAAGCCGAGCACGATGGCCCAGATCGGGTCGAGAGCGGCACAGGCGGGGGTGATGGCGACGAGACCCGCGACGGCACCCGAGGCGGCGCCGACCGAGGTGGGCTTGCCGTCCTTGATCTTCTCGACGATCAGCCAGGCGAGAAGAGCGGCGGCGGGGGCGGCGATCGTGTTGACGAAGGCCAGAGCCGCGGTGCCGTCAGCGGCGAGCTCGGAGCCCGCGTTGAAGCCGAACCAGCCGAACCACAGCAGACCCGCGCCCAGCAGCACGAACGGCGGGTTGTGGGGAACGTGGGCGCCCTTCTGGAAGCCGACGCGCTTGCCGAGCACGATCGCCAGGGCGAG
Source organism: Microbacterium sp. Leaf179 (assembly GCF_001423785.1). Classification (NCBI taxonomy): domain Bacteria; kingdom Bacillati; phylum Actinomycetota; class Actinomycetes; order Micrococcales; family Microbacteriaceae; genus Microbacterium; species Microbacterium sp. Leaf179. The sequence goes on from NZ_LMPH01000004.1 coordinate 229,416, forward strand.
GGCTGCGGCACCGGCGTTGATGTGCACCGCGGTTCCACCGGCGAAGTCGATCGCCCCGACGCCGAACACGTCCTGAAGGCCCTTGGTGATCCAGCCGCCGTACGAGAACGAGCCGTCCTCGGCCAGGCCGAAGTTGAAGACCCAGCTGGCGACGGGGAAGTAGACGACCGTGGCCCAGATGCCGGCGAAGATCATCCACGCACCGAACTTGGCACGGTCGGCGATGGCGCCCGACACGAGCGCGACGGTGATGATCGCGAAGGTCGCCTGGAAGGCGACGAAGGCGAGCGGCGGGTAAGCGGCGCCCTCGGGGGTCTCGAGCACGCCCGTGAGGCCGAGTTCGTTGAAGTCGAGCATCCAGGGGAAGTTGGTGACCCCGGAGTCGGTTGCGGGGAACGCGATGGCGTATCCGTAGAGGACCCAGAGGACCCCCATCAGACCCATTGCGCCGAAGCTCATCATCATCATGCTGATGACGCTCTTGGCCTTGACGAGGCCGCCGTAGAAGAACGCGAGTCCTGGCGTCATCAGCAGCACGAGGGCGGCTGCTATCAGGATGAATGCGGTGTTGCCTTGATCCATCTCGGAGGGAACCTCTCTGCAGGGACGCAGGTAAAGCGTCGGGTCCCCTCAGTGTCGTCAGCCCGGGTTACCGTCGTCGTTCGCCTCGTGTTACCGGCGGGTTACAGCAGGCCCGCCCCGGTAAACATCACGTTTCGTCGGGCCGAGAGGCGGTGATGAGAGAGCCTCAGGAGTGCGTGAGCGCGACCAGGCGCGAGACGGCGCGCAGGTACTTCTTGCGGTAGCCGCCCCCGAGCATCTCTTCGCCGAACACCGTGTTCAGCGGCACGCCGGTGGCCCGGATCGGGATCTGCGCGTCGTACGCGCGGTCGATGAAGGCGACCAGTCGCAGCGCGGCCGACTGATCGTGCAGCACCTCGACGTCCCGCAGGCCGATGGTGTCGACACCGTCGATGAGGCGGATGAAGCGCGAGGGGTGCACGCGGGCGAGGTGGGCGACGAGGTCCGAGAACGCGTCGTCGGATGCCACTCCCCCGGCCGCCGCGGCATCGATCGCCGCACGGTAGTCGTCGTCCGACAGCACCTTGGCGGAGCCGTCGATGGCGCGCTGGCGGAAGTCGGTGCCGTCGATGCGGATCGTGCGGAAGCTGTCGGACATCGACTGGATCTCGCGCAAGAAGTCCTGGGCGGCGAACCGGCCCTCGCCCAGGGCGTTGGGCGGGGTGTTCGAGGTGGCGGCCAACCGGGTGCCCGATGCCACGAGCTCGCCGAGCAGTCGCGTCATCACCATCGTGTCGCCCGGGTCGTCGAGCTCGAACTCGTCGATGCACAGCAGGTCGGATCCGCGGAACAGCTCGACGGCCTTGGCGTAGCCGAGCACGCCGACCAGGGCGGTGTACTCGATGAAGGAGCCGAAGTACTTCCGGCGCGCGGGCATGGCGTGGTAGATCGATGCGAGCAGGTGGGTCTTTCCGACGCCGAAGCCGCCGTCGAGATAGACGCCGGGTTTGACGGCCGGAGCCTTCTCGGCGCGGCGGAAGAACCCGCCCTTCTTGGCCGGAGCCGACTGCTTGCCGGCGAACGCCTGCAGCAGTTCCTTCGACTCCTGCTGCGACGGGTACGCGTCGTCTGCCCGGTACGACTCGAACGTCGCGCCGTCGAACTGCGGGGGCGGCACCAGGGCGTTCACCATCTCGGCACCCGTGACCGCGGGCTCGCGGTCGCCGAGGTGGATGAGGCCGGTCGTCGCGGGCGTAGAAGTCATGGTCGTCCTGTGTCCGAGTCTTACGAGAGGGGTGCTGGCCCCGACACAGCCGATCTAGGGTCGGAGGTGCGGTGTCCACCCTATGCCGCCGCATCCGACACCCCGACCGAGGAGACACCTGTGACCGTCGAGTTCGACACCACCTCCCCCAAATTCGCCGACTACGCCGAGCCCGGTCGGCTCGTCACCGGCGATTGGCTTCAGGAACGCCTCGGTCAGCCGGGCCTGGTCGTCGTCGAATCCGATGAAGACGTGCTCCTCTACGAGGTCGGTCACATCCCGGGCGCGGTCAAGGTCGACTGGCACACCGAGCTGAACGACCCCGTCGTGCGCGACTACGTCGACGGAGAGGGCTTCGCGGAGCTGCTGAGCCGCAAGGGCATTTCGCGCGACGACACCGTCATCATCTACGGCGACAAGAACAACTGGTGGGCCGCGTACGCCCTGTGGGTGTTCTCGCTCTTCGGCCATGAAGACGTGCGCCTGCTCGACGGCGGACGCGACAAGTGGATCGGCGAGGGGCGTCCGGTGACGACCGACAAGACGGTCGTCGAGCCCACCGACTACCCCGTGGTCGAGCGCGACGACTCCCTCCTGCGCGCATACAAAGACGACGTGCTCGCGCACCTCGGCAACCCGCTCATCGATGTGCGCTCCCCCGAGGAGTACTCCGGCGAGCGCACCACCGCGCCCGCCTATCCCGAAGAGGGCGCGCTGCGCGCAGGACACATCCCGAGCGCCCAGAGCGTGCCGTGGGGCAAGGCGGTCGCCGAGGACGGCGGGTTCAAGTCGCGCGCGGAGCTGGATGCCATCTATCGCGACGGAGCCGGACTGGCCGACGGCGACAAGATCGTGGCGTACTGCCGCATCGGCGAGCGCTCGAGCCACACCTGGTTCGTGCTGAAGCACCTGCTCGGCTTCGAGGACGTGCGCAACTACGACGGGTCGTGGACCGAGTGGGGCAGCGCCGTGCGCGTGCCGATCGTCGCGGGGTCGGAGCCGGGCGAGGTGCCCGCGCGCTGACCGCGGTCGGCGCGGGCGTGGGAAGATGACGGAGATGTCCGACAACGCCCTCCCCGCCCGCCTCGCCGAGATCCGCGAGGAGTTCCTCGAGCTCGACGAGCCCGACCGGTTGCAGTTGCTGCTGGAGTTCTCGCAGGAGCTGCCGGCGGTGCCGGCCGAGTACGCCGACCACCCCGAGATGCGTGAACGCGTCGTCGAGTGCCAGTCGCCGGTGTACATCATCGTCACGGTCGACGCCGACGACCGCGTCGCGATGCACGCGACCGCGCCCGCCGAGGCGCCGACCACGCGCGGGTTCGCGAGCATCCTGTCGCAGGGGCTCACCGGGCTGAGCGCCGACGAGATGCTGGCCGTGCCCGACGACTTCCCGCAGAGCATCGGGTTGACGCGCGCGGTGAGTCCGCTGCGCATCGCGGGGATGACGGGCATGCTCATGCGCGCGAAGCGTCAGGTGCGCGCGAAGCGCGCCGGCTGAGACCCACCGAACGCGTGCGCTCGGCGAGCGCACGGGGAGGTGTTCAGTCCTCGGGATCGCCGACCGCGAGGCCCTGGGCGCGCACCCACGAGCGGATGGCATCCGTCCACCGCATCTCGTCGTAGTTCCACAGCTTCGTGTGGCGTGCCACCTCGAAGGTCTCCATGGTGACGAGGTCGGGCCGCGCGGCGGCTAGGGCGTGCGAAGCGTCGGCGGGGACGAACCCGTCGTCGTCGCTGTGCAGCAGGAGCACCGGATGCCGCAGCTCGGCCGCCCGGGCGACTCCATCGAGGCGGTCGAGCGGAATGGGTTCGCCGCTGCCGAGCAGGGCGGCGCCCCAGGTCGACCCGATGAGGTGCTGGGCGAGGCCGAACACCGGTGCGGGCAGGCGCATCAGACGCCCCTGATAGGCGAGGACGGTGCGCCAGTCGACGACGGGCGAGTCGAGCACGAGACCGGCGATGATGTCGCCGTGCGGCGAGTCGAACGCCGCCTGCAGGGCCAGGGCTCCGCCCATCGACCAGCCCATCACGATGACGCGGCGCGCGCCGTGCGCGCGGGCGTACCCGATCGCGGCATCCAGGTCGTGCCACTCGGTCGCCCCGAGCGCATACGTGCCGGTGGCGCTCGGCGCGGCCTCGCCGTCGTTGCGGTACGACACGACCAGGCTCGTGATGCCGAGGTCGTGGAAGACGGGGACGGCCCGCAGCGTCTCGGCGCGCGTCGTGCCGCGCCCGTGCACCTGGATGACCCACACGTCGGTGTCGGCGGGCGCCGGGAACTCCCAGGCGGGGCAGGCGCCGACCAGGGTGTCGATCGTCACCGAACGCACGGGGAGGTGAAGGTCTTCCGGCTGGTCGTAGTACCAGCCGCTGAACGCGGCCTCGGGCGCCAGGTCGCCGTCGGCGGGCACGTGCGTCAGCAGCTTGCGGGTGACGGTCGTCGCGTCGCTGCCGACGATGGACCCCACCCGCAGGTAGTCGACGCTCCCCACGGTGAAGAGGCCGTACCGGCCGGGCAACTCGGTGTCGGGGGTGCGGTCGAGGGTGATCGTCTGCGCCGCCGCATCGACCGAGGCGATGCGCACGTTCGGAACCCGACCGGCGGGCGTGACCACGGTGCGGGCGACGCGCAACGACACCGCGGCGAGGGCCGCGGAGGACACCCCGAGAGCGAGGGAGAGGGAGGACAGGGCGAGGCGCACACCGGCGACCGTGCGTCGCGATGCGCGCGGACCCGCGGCGCGCCTGGGAGCGTTCATCGTGGCCTCACTCTAGTCTGTGGCCGTGACTGACCAGCGCCCCGGGGACGCCGCCAGCCCCTTCGTGCGCGCGGGCGACGAGGTGCGCGCGACGATGTTCCGCGACGATCTGGTCGTGCGCGAGATCGCCTCCCCCGCGGGACTGGCGCCCTTCTCACTCGCGCTGGCCGGCGATGTGCGGCCCGAGGAGCACGCGACGGATTCACCCTTCGGCACCGGGCGTTTCATCCTGTTGCACGACCCCGAGGAGCCCGAGCCGTGGGGTGGGGCGTGGCGCATCGTCTGCTTCGCGCAGGCACCGCTCGAGCCCGAGATCGGCATCGACCCGCTGCTCGCCGACGTCGCGTGGTCGTGGCTCATCGACGCCCTCGACTCACGCGGCGCGGAGCGCCACTCGGAGTCGGGCACCGCTACCAAGACCCTCTCGACCGGCTTCGGCGCCCTCGCCGCGCAGGGCGAGGGGTCGCAGATCGAACTTCGCGCGTCATGGACGCCGCGCGGTCCCTTCCGCCCGCACCTCGAGGCGTGGGCGGAGCTTGTGTGCATGCTCGCCGGCCTCCCCCCGGGGTCGGAGGGTGTTGCCGTGTTCGGAGCCCGGAGGCCCACGCGTGGTTGAGTACATCGTCATCGAGGATGCCGCGGGGCTGAGCTCCGCGTGCGAGAGTCTTGCGGCGGGCACGGGTCCCGTGGCCGTCGACGTCGAACGGGCGTCGGGTTTTCGCTACTCGCAGCGGGCCTACCTGATCCAGGTGTTCCGCCGCGGCGCCGGAGTGTTCCTCTTCGACCCGTCCACCATCGACGACTTCGCGCCCCTGCAAGCGGCGATCGGCGATGCGGAGTGGGTGTTCCACGCGGCGAGCCAGGATCTCCCGTCGCTGCGGGAACGGGGTCTCGAACCCCCGCACATCTTCGACACCGAGTTGGGCTCGCGCCTTCTCGGTCACGAGCGCGTCGGCCTCGGGGCCGTGGTGGAGCACACGCTCGGCATCACGCTGGCCAAGGCGCACTCGGCCGCCGACTGGTCGACGCGCCCGCTTCCGGCATCCTGGCTCGAGTACGCCGCTCTCGACGTCGAGCACCTGATCGACGTGCGCGACGTGCTGGTCGCCGAGCTCGAGGAGCAGGAGAAGACCGAGTTCGCCCGCCAGGAGTTCCAGGCGGTGCTCGAGCGTCTGCCCAAGCCCGCGCGTGAAGACCCGTGGCGCCGCCTCAGCGGCCTGCACTCGGTGCGCGGTCGACGATCGCTCGCCATCGCCCGCTCGCTCTGGCAGGCGCGCGAAGACTTCGCGCGGGAGCAGGACATCGCCCCCGGGCGACTCGTACCCGATCGCGCTCTGGTCGCCGCCGTGATGGCCGACCCGGCGACCAAGCAGGCCCTCGCGGGCATCAAGGAGTTCAACGGACGAGCGAGCCGGACGCAGCTCGACCGGTGGTGGAACGCCATCGTCGCCGGGCGCGAGGCGACCGAGCTGCCCGCTGACCGGGTGCCGAGCGATACGCTTCCCCCTCCCCGCGCGTGGGTCGATCGCAACCCCGATGCCGACCGCCGGCTGAAGGCGGCGCGTCCCGCCGTCGAGGAGCGCGCCGAAGCGCTGCACATGCCGACCGAGAACCTGCTCACCCCCGAGACGTTGCGCCGCGTGGCGTGGGCTCCCCCCGCCGAGCTCACGGCCGACGCCGTCGGCGCGGCGCTGGCGGAGTGGGGTGCTCGACCCTGGCAGATTGATCAGACCGCACAGGTGATCGCCGATAGCTTTGTAGCTTCCCTCAACACGGAAGACGACGTCCCCGTCACGGATTCGTAGGTTCGGACAACCGATTCTCGGGCGCCGAACCGCCTTCCTAGGCTGGGGTCATCCCAAACAATGGAGGCAGAGTGGCCGAGATGACGGACGTCTTCTTCGTCGACGGAATGCGTACCCCCTTCGGGCGCGCCGGCGAAAAAGGCATGTACTGGAACACGCGTGCCGACGATCTGGTGGTCAAGGCGATCATCGGGCTGATGGAGCGCAACGGCGACGTGCCGAAGGACCGGATCGACGACGTGGCCATCGCCGCCACCTCGCAGACCGGTGACCAGGGGCTGACCCTGGGACGCACGGCGGCGATCCTCGCGGGTCTGCCGATGACGGTGCCCGGCTTCGCGGTCGAGCGCATGTGTGCGGGAGCCATGACGAGCGTCACCACCATGGGTGCCTCGATCGGCGTCGGCATGTACGACCTCGCCCTCGCGGGCGGCGTGGAGCACATGGGCCGCCACCCCATCGGCGGCAACGTCGACCCCAACCCCCGCTTCGTCGCCGAGAAGCTCGTCGACCCGGGCGCACTCAACATGGGCGTGACGGCCGAGCGCATCCACGACCGCTTCCCGCACCTGACCAAGGACCGCGCCGACCGCTTCGGGGTCGCCAGTCAGCACAAGGTGCAGGCCGCCTACGAGGCCGGCAAGATCCAGCCCGACCTGGTCTCGGTCGCGGTGAAGAACGCCGAGGGCGCGTGGGGACTCGCGACCGAAGACGAGGGCCGCCGACCCGAGACGACCCTCGAGGGACTCGCGACGCTCAAGACACCGTTCCGCCCGCACGGACGGGTCACCGCGGCCACGTCGTCGCCGCTGACCGACGGTGCGACCATCAGCCTGCTCGCCGGTTCCGGTGCCGTGAAAGAGCTCGGTCTCACTCCGAAGATGCGCATGGTCTCGTTCGCCTTCGCCGGCGTCGAGCCCGAGATCATGGGCATCGGACCCATCCCCTCGACCGAGAAGGCGCTCAAGAAGGCCGGGCTCACGATCGACGACATCGGTCTGTTCGAGCTCAACGAAGCCTTCGCCATCCAGGTGATCTCGCTGCTGGATCACTTCGGCATCGCCGACGACGATCCGCGCGTGAACCCGTGGGGCGGCGCCATCGCCCTGGGCCACCCGCTCGCGGCATCCGGAGTCCGTCTCATGATCCAGCTGGCCGCCCAGTTCGCCGAGCGTCCCGACGTGCGCTACGGCCTCACCGCCATGTGCGTGGGACTCGGTCAGGGCGGCTCGGTCATCTGGGAGAACCCGTTCTTCGACGGAAAGAAGAAGCGCAAGTGACCGACTACGCCGCCATCGACTTCTCGCCCCTCGACGCCCTCACCGGCGACGAGGTCGTGACCCACTCCCCCGTCCGCGACGTGCGCCTGCCCTCGGGTAACGTGCTCGCCCTGGTCACGCTCGACAACGGTCGCGACCACACCCGCCCCAACACCCTGGGGCCGGCGACGCTCGCCGAGCTCGGGCGCACGCTCGAGACTCTGAAGAGCCGGGCCGCGGCCGGCGAGATCCACGCCGTCGCCATCACGGGCAAGCAGTACATCCTCGCGGCCGGCGCCGACCTGTCCGACGTGGCGAAGCTGCCCTCGAAAGACGTCGCCCGCCTGATCGCCCAGCGCGGACATCAGGTGATCGGCTCGCTCTCCGAGCTGGGCGTGCCCTCGTTCGCCTTCGTGAACGGCCTCGCACTCGGCGGCGGTCTCGAGATCGCGCTGAACTCGACGTATCGCACGGTCGACGCCTCGGCCGCGGCGGTGGCCCTTCCCGAGGTGTTCCTCGGCATCATCCCCGGCTGGGGCGGCGCCTACCTGCTGCCGAACCTCATCGGCATCGAGAACGCGCTCGAGGTCGTCATCTCGAACCCGCTCAAGCAGAACCGCATGCTCAAGCCGCAGCAGGCTTTCGACCTCGGGATCATGGATGCCATCTTCCCGGCGGCCTCGTACCTCGAGGACTCGCTGCGGTGGGCCGACGGCGTGCTCACCGGCCGGGTGAAGGTCGAGCGCAAGAACGAGCCGGGCAAGCTCGAGCGCCTGACCAAGTGGCCCATCGCGATCAAGATGGCCCGCGGCATGCTCGAGTCCAAGATCGGCACCGTGCCCCGCTCCCCCTACGTCGCGCTCGACCTGCTCGACGAGGCCAAGAGCGGCACGAGGGCCGAGGGCTTCGCCCGCGAAGACGAAGCTCTCGCCGACCTCATCACGGGCGACCAGTTCGCGGCATCCATGTACGCCTTCGACCTCGTGCAGAAGCGCGCGAAGCGTCCGGTCGGGGCCCCCGACAAGGCGCTCGCGAAGAAGGTCACCCAGGTCGGCGTCATCGGCGCCGGTCTCATGGCGTCGCAGTTCGCGCTGCTGTTCGTGCGCAAGCTCCGGGTTCCCGTGATCATCACCGACCTCGACCAGGGGCGCGTCGACAAGGGCGTGGCATCCATCCGCGAAGAGATCGGCAAGCTCGAAGCCAAGGGCCGCCTCGACGGCGACACCGCCAACCAGCTGCGCGCCCTCGTGCACGGCACGACCGACCGCTCGGAGTTCGCCGACTGCGACTTCGTCATCGAGGCGGTGTTCGAAGAGGTCGGGGTCAAGCAGGAGGTGTTCTCGGCCATCGAGAAGATCGTCGCCGACGACGCGATCCTCGCCACGAACACCTCGTCGCTCTCGGTGGCCGAGATCGGTTCGGTGCTGCAGAACCCCGAGCGTCTCGTCGGCTTCCACTTCTTCAACCCCGTCGCGGTGATGCCGCTCATCGAAGTCGTGAAGACGGATGCCACGAGCGACGCCGCCCTGTCGACGGCGTTCGTCGTCGCGAAGGGCCTGGGCAAGAACGCGGTGCTCACGGCCGATGCGCCCGGCTTCGTCGTGAACCGTCTGCTGGCGAAGGTCATGGGCGAGGCGGCACGCGCGGTCTACGAGGGCACCCCGATCGCGACGGTCGAGAAGGCGTTCGCACCTCTCGGCCTGCCGATGGGGCCGTTCCAGCTCATCGACCTCGTGGGATGGAAGGTCGCCGCCCACGTGCAGGACACGATGGCGCACGCGTTCCCCGACCGCTTCTTCTCGTCGGAGAACTTCCACGAGCTCGCCGCGCTCCCGGAGGTCGTCGAGAAGGACAAGGGCGGTCGCGTGACCGGCTGGACGAAGGCCGCGCAGAAGGTTCTCGTCACCGGGAAGACGCCGGTCGCGCCCGAGACGATCCTCGCCCGCGTGCAGGACGGCCTCGCACAGGAGATCAAGATCATGCTCGACGAGGGCGTGGTGCCCGAGGTCGAAGACATCGACCTGTGCCTCATCCTCGGCGCCGGATGGCCCTTCATCGACGGCGGCGCCTCGCCGTACCTCGATCGAGAGGGAGCGTCGAATCGCGCCTTCGGCGACACGTTCCACCACCCGCCCATTCGCGGCATCGGAGCCTGACGCACCACAGCGGCGCCGTCCCCGAGGGGGCGGCGCCGCTGGCGTACCCGCTGATCGGGGCGCCGTGTCGGGGCGCGCAGCGTCGTGGGAACGACCCGCACAACGGGATCAGGCCGGAACCCGTGCAGTCCGGCCTGATCTTCGCGCGTCAGGGCGCGGACGTCACGGGCGCGACTTCTCCCAGTCGAACGTGGGGATCGACCCGGTGGGCGTCTGCCGGGCCATGGGGATGCGGGTGCCGAGCACCTGGGCCACCACGTCGTGGGCGATCTTCGACGCCGTGAGCCCGGCATCCTCGAGGATCTGCTCGCGCGTCGCGTGGTCGATGAAGGCGTCGGGGATGCCGAGTTCGTCGACCGCCGTGTCGACGCCGGCCTCGCGGAGCACCTGACGCACACGGGTGCCGACCCCGCCGACTCGGATGCCGTCCTCGATCGTGATCACCAGACGGTGCGTACGGGCGAGTTCGACGATCGAGGGCTGCACCGGGATGGCCCAGCGGGGATCGATCACCGTCGCGCCGATGCCCTGCGCGCGAAGCCGCTCGGCGACCTCCATCGCCAGGTGCACCATCGGGCCGATGCCGACGAGCAGCACATCTTCTGACGAGCCGCGTGCGAGCACGTCGACGCCGTCGGAGAGACGCTCGATCGCATCGAGGTCGTCGGGGATCTTGCCCTTCGGGTACCGCACGACGGTGGGGGCGTCTTCGACGGCGGTCGCCTCGCGGAACTCCTCTCGCAGACGGCTCGCGTCGCGCGGCGCGGCGATGCGGATGCCCGGGACGAGCTGCAGCATCGCGAGATCCCAGATGCCGTGGTGGCTGGGGCCGTCGGGACCCGTCACGCCGGCGCGGTCGAGAACGAACGTCACCCCCGCCTTGTGCAGGGCGACGTCCATCATGACCTGGTCGAACGCACGGTTCATGAAGGTGGCGTAGATCGCCACGACGGGGTGCAGGCCGCCGAAGGCGAGACCGGCGGCCGAGGCGACGGCGTGCTGTTCGGCGATGCCGACGTCGTAGACGCGCTCGGGGAACCGCTCGGCGAACTGCTGCAGCCCGGTCGGCCGCAGCATCGCGGCCGTCATGGCGATGACGTCGTCGCGCTCGGCACCGACGGCCACGAGTTCCTCGGCGAAGACGTCGGTCCACTGCAGGCCACCGCCCGAGCTGACGGCCTCGCCGGTGATCGGGTCGATCTTGCCCACCGCGTGGAACTGGTCGGCGGTGTCGCTGAGTGCCGGGGCGTATCCGCTGCCCTTGTCGGTGATCGCGTGGACGATGACGGGAGCGCCGTACGACTTGGCCAGCTCGAGCGTCTCGATCAGCACGTCGAAGTCGTGCCCGTCGACCGGGCCCAGGTACTTGATGTCGAGGTTGCTGTACAGCGCCTCGTTGTTCGTGAAGCGCGAGAGGAACCCGTGCGTGCCGCCGCGGACGCCGCGGTACACGGCGCGAGCCGCGGGGCCCAAGCGCCGGAACAGCGTGTCGGAGCCGCGGTGCAGCGTGCGGTAGGCGTCGTTCGTACGGACACGGTTGAGGTAGCGCGCCATGCCGCCGATGGTCGGGGCGTACGAGCGCCCGTTGTCGTTGACGACGATGACGAGGTTGCGGTCGTTGTCGTCGCTGATGTTGTTCAGCGCCTCCCACGTCATGCCGCCCGTGAGCGCGCCGTCTCCGACGACGGCGACCACGTGACGATCGGTGCGTCCGGTGCGCGAGAACGCACGCGAGACCCCGTCGGCCCAGCTCAGCGAGCTCGACGCGTGCGAGGACTCGACGACGTCGTGCTCGCTCTCGGAACGTTGCGGGTACCCGGCCAATCCCCCGCGCGAGCGGAGGTTGGCGAAGTCCTGACGCCCGGTGAGCATCTTGTGGACGTACGACTGGTGACCGGTGTCGAAGATGATGGGATCGGCGGGCGAGTCGAACACCTTGTGCAGGGCGATCGTCAGCTCGACGACGCCCAGGTTCGGACCGAGATGGCCGCCGGTGCGCGAGACGTTCTCGACGAGGAACGACCGGACCTCAGCGGCCAGCTGACGCAGTTGCGCGGGGCCCAGGTCGTCGAGGTCACGGGGACCGTGAATGCCGGGTAGGAGAGCCATGCGACTCCTCTCGTGCGGTAGACGCAGTGGTGCGAATACTTGTCGATTCTAGTCTCGGGGGGCCGGTCGGGCCCGGCAACGCCTTGCGATCACGGTCGTTTCGTGGTCTCCGCAAACGCCGCGTGCCCCGGGAGCGAGGCTCCCGGGGCACGACGGTGCGGGTGTGTCAGACCAGCGAACGCAGCACGTACTGCAGGATGCCGCCGTTGCGGTAGTAGTCCGCCTCACCGGGGGTGTCGATGCGCACGACCGCGTCGAACTCGACCGGCTGCTTGCCCTCGGGAGAGAACTCGCTCGGGGTCGCGATGACCTTGACCGTCTTGGGCGTGACACCCTCGTTGAGCTGTTCGAGGCCCTCGATCGAGACGATCTCGGTGCCGTCGAGACCCAGGGTCTTCCAGCTCTCGCCGGCGGGGAACTGCAGCGGGACGACGCCCATGCCGATGAGGTTCGAGCGGTGGATGCGCTCGAAGCTCTCGGTGATGACGGCCTTCACGCCGAGGAGGTTCGTGCCCTTGGCCGCCCAGTCACGCGACGAGCCGGAGCCGTACTCCTTGCCACCGAAGATGACGAGCGGGGTGCCCTGCTCCTGGTAGTTCATGCAGGCGTCGTAGATGAACGTCTGCGGGCCACCGGCCTGGGTGAAGTCGCGCGTGTAGCTGCCCTCGATGATCTGACCGTCGTTGACGGCGGCGACCAGTTCGTTCTTCAGGCGGATGTTCGCGAACGTGCCACGGATCATGATCTCGTGGTTGCCGCGGCGCGAGCCGTAGGAGTTGAAGTCCTTCTGCGCGACGCCGTGGTCCATCAGGTACTGCGCGGCGGGCGTGCCCGCCTTGATGTTGCCGGCCGGGCTGATGTGGTCGGTGGTGACCGAGTCGCCGAGCGTCGCCATGACGCGCGCGCCACTGATGTCGCGCACGGCGTCGGGCTCCATGGTCATGCCCTCGAAGTACGGAGCCTTGCGCACGTAGGTCGAGTCGGCGTCCCACTCGAAGGTCGGGCCGGTCGGGGTGGGCAGGTTCTTCCAGCGCTCGTCACCCTCGAAGACGGTGGCGTACTGGGTGATGAACTGCTCACGCGAGATCGACGCGTCGATGATCGACTGCACCTGGTCGGGGGCCGGCCAGATGTCCTTCAGGAAGACGTCCTCGCCGTTCTGGTCGGTGCCGAGCGCGTCGGTCTCGAAGTCGAAGTTCATCGAGCCGGCCAGCGCGTAGGCGACCACCAGCGGCGGCGAGGCCAGGTAGTTCATCTTCACGTCGGGGCTGATGCGACCCTCGAAGTTGCGGTTGCCCGAGAGCACCGCGGTGACGGCCAGGTCGTGCTCGTTGACGGCCGTGGAGACCTCTTCGATGAGCGGGCCCGAGTTGCCGATGCAGATCGTGCAGCCGTAGCCGACGGTGTAGAAGCCGAGGCCCTCGAGCGACTTGTCGAGGCCCGACTTCTCGTAGTAGTCGGTGACGACCTTCGAGCCCGGTCCGAGCGTCGTCTTGACCCACGGCTTGCGCTTCAGGCCCTTGTCGACGGCGTTCTTGGCGAGCAGGCCCGCCGCGATCATGACCGAGGGGTTCGAGGTGTTGGTGCACGACGTGATGGCGGCCAGGGTGACGGCGCCGTTGTCGAGCAGGTACGACTGCCCGTCGGGCGTCGTCACGCGCACCGGGTTCGAGGCGTTGACGGGGTGCCCCGACGAGATGAGCACCTCGCTGTCGGTGACGTCTTCCTCTTCTTCGCCGGGGACCGAACCGGGGTCGGAGGCGGGGAAGGTGCCGTCGACCTCGAGGTCGACGATCGAGTCCGAGACCGACGCGTCGGCGTAGTTCAGGATGTCCTTCTCGAACTGCGACTTCGCCTCGGACAGCAGGATGCGGTCCTGCGGGCGCTTCGGGCCCGCGATCGAGGGGACGACGGTCGAGAGGTCGAGCTCGATGAACTCGCTGAACGACAGTTCGCGCGACGGGTCGTGCCACAGCTTCTGCTCTTTGGCGTACGCCTCGACCAGGTCGACGGTCTGCTCGTCGCGGCCGGTGAGGCGCAGGTACTCAAGGGTGACGTCGTCGATGGGGAACATGGCGGCCGTCGAGCCGAACTCGGGGCTCATGTTGCCGATGGTGGCGCGGTTGGCCAGCGGCACCGAGGCGACGCCTTCGCCGTAGAACTCGACGAACTTGCCGACGACGCCGTGCTTGCGCAGCATGTCGGTGATGGTGAGCACGACGTCGGTCGCGGTGACCCCGGCGGGGATCTCACCGGTGAGCTTGAAGCCGACGACGCGCGGGATGAGCATCGAAACGGGCTGGCCGAGCATGGCCGCCTCGGCCTCGATGCCGCCGACGCCCCAGCCCAGCACGCCCAGGCCGTTGACCATCGTGGTGTGCGAGTCGGTGCCGACGCAGGTGTCGGGGTACGCACGCAGCACGCCGTCGACGGTGCGGTCGTAGACGACCTTGGCCAGGTGCTCGATGTTGACCTGGTGCACGATGCCGGTTCCCGGGGGGACGACCTTGAAGTCGTCGAAGGCCGTCTGGCCCCAACGGAGGAACTGGTACCGCTCGCCGTTGCGCTCGTACTCGATCTCGACGTTGCGCTCGAGGGCGTTCTCGCTGCCGAACAGGTCGGCGATGACCGAGTGGTCGATGACCATCTCGGCGGGCGAGAGCGGGTTGATCTTGTTGGGGTCGCCGCCCAGGGCGGTGACGGCCTCGCGCATGGTGGCGAGGTCGACGATGCAGGGCACACCGGTGAAGTCCTGCATGACCACGCGGGCCGGCGTGAACTGGATCTCGGTGTCGGGGTCGGCCGTGGGGACCCACGAACCGAGCGCCTGGATCTGCTCCTTGGTGACGTTCGCGCCATCCTCGGTGCGGAGCAGGTTCTCGAGCAGCACCTTGAGGCTGAACGGGAGCTTCTCGTAACCGGCGACCGTGTCGATGCGGAAGATCTCGTAGTCGGTGCTGCCGACCGTCAGGGTGCTCTTGGCACCGAAGCTGTCAACCGTGGACACGATCGTCTCCTTCGTCGGCGAATGCGCAGGCGTAGACCCGCAGTTTCCCATCTTCCCCGCGCGGAGACGTCGATGCCAGGAAGGTCGACCTAACCGTCTGGGGCGACGGATTTATCTTGATGTCAAGATATTATCAGGACTCGCGGCGAGGAGTGAGAGCGCGCACCACGAGCCACGTCACGGCGAGCATCGGGGCGAACAGCGGCAGGCCCATGACGATCTTCAGCGTGCCGAGCGCGGTCACGTCGCCGGCGAAGTACAGCGGAAGCTGCACGATCAGGCGCGCCGCGAACAGCGCCGCCCAGGCGATCGAGAGCCAGGTGTAGGCCCGACGCTTGCGGCGGTCCGCGCGCCAGGCCGTGCCCTCGCCCAGCAGGTAGCCCGCCGCGAGACCGATGAGCGGCCAGCCGATGAGGGCCGACACCAGGAAGGCCGTGCCGTACGCGCCGTTCGTGAAGAACCCGAGCACGAAATTGTCCTGACCGCGGCCCGTCACCAGGGCCAGGATCGCGGCGCCCGCGGTGGCGAGCAGACCCCCGATGGCGGCGCTGGGCGGAGACTTCGCGATGAGGCGTGCCAGCGTGAAGACCACGGCGAGACCCACCGACACCCCGAGGCTCACCCAGAGGTTGCCCTGGCGCGTCTCGGGATCGATCGTGACCGTGAACAGCACGACGAACGCCAGCGACGGCAGCACCGATTCCAGGATGCCGCGCCACCCGCCCATCGCCGACCACACGGCAGCGCCGGTGGAGCTGTGCTTCGCGGGGTCGAGGCCCGCGCGGCGCGCGGCATTACCCAGCGCGGCTCCGACGCTGTCTGCGGCCGAAGGCGGCTCGAGGGGGACGCGGTCGTCGTCGTGCGCCGGGCGCGGCGAGTCGTCGCTCATGCGGTGCCGGGGGTCGCCGGCATCCGGAGCGGGATCAGGTCGCGCGGCGGCATGGGCGAGGTGCCCCGCACCACGACGATCGAGCGGAAGAGGTCTTCGACGGCGGCGGCGGCCGCGACGTCGGAGGTCGCGGCTCCCCCGATCACCCCGCGCAGGAACCAGCGCGGGCCGTCGACGCCGACGAAGCGGGCCAGACGCTTGGCCGAGCCGTCGGCGCCGGCCATGACCGGCACCTCGGCGAGCAGCTCGGGACCCAGCGGGCCCTCGCGCTCCTCGACGCGGCCGCCCTGCTGCTTGACCTGCTGTCGGATCTGCTCGCGCGTCTCTTCCCACAGGCCGCTGGTGCGCGGGGCCGCGAAGGGCTGCACCTGCAGGGTGGACTCGGAGTAGTCGAGGCCCACGGCCACGATGCGCTTGGTCTGCTCCTCGACCTCGAGGCGCAGGTTGAGTCCCTCGCGCGGGAGGATCTTGATGCCGCCCAGGTCGATGTAGGGGCGTACCGGGTTCGCTTCGGACTCGTCGAAGGGGCCGGCGCTGTCGCGATCGGCCGGGGCGCTCTTGGCCGCCGTGACGACCTCGGTTCCGGGCTGGTCTGTACCGGGCTGGTCGTTGTCGGTCATCGTGTGCTCCCTTGAAGGCTCTGGTATCCGCTCGATCCGAAACCGCCGTCGCCGCGCACGCTGTCGGGAAGTTCGTCGACGGGGACGAAGCGCACGGGCGGGACGGGCATCACGATGAGCTGGGCGATGCGGTCTCCGACCGCGATGTCATAGGCCTCGTCGAGGTCGGTGTTCAGCAGGGCCACCTTGATCTCGCCGCGGTACCCGGCGTCGATCGTGCCCGGGGAATTGAGGACGGTGATGCCGTGCTTCGCAGCGAGCCCGCTGCGGGGCACAACGAAGGCCGCGTGGCCCTCGGGGAGGGCGATGCGCACGCCGGTGGACACCAGCGCGCGGCGCCCGGGTTGCAGGCGCACGGCCTCGGCGGCGATCAGGTCGGCACCGGCGTCGCCGGGGTGGGCGAAGACCGGGGGCTCGGATGCGACAATTGGGACGTCCACCGTTTCGGTCACCCCACGAGGGTAATGCAGAAGAGGGGGTGCGGCATCCGCACCGCAGCCGACTATCGAGAGCGTCTGAGCCCGTCGCTCTGGGCGCTCGTCGCCGCCGCCGTGTGCGGCCCCATGGCCGCCCTGGTGTTCTCGCCGCTCGACACCACGCTGGCCCTGTTCATCGGGCTCCTGGTGTCGGTGGCGATCGTGGTGGGTCTCGTCGCCATCTCCCCCGTCGTCGAGATCCGCGACGGCGAGTTGCGCGCGGGTCGCGGCCACATCCCGGTGGAGTTCTTGGGGACCCCCGTCGGCGTGGCCGCCGAAGAGGCGCGCACGGCCCGCGGGAGTGGTCTCGACCACCGGGCGTGGCACGTCATCCGGGGTGGTGTCGACGGTGTCGTCACGATTCCCGTGACCGATCCCGACGATCCGACCCCGTCGTGGGTGGTGTCCACCCGCACGCCGGATCGCCTGGTGGCGGCGATCCAGCGTGCTCAGGTCAGGCTGCGCACTCCAGGCAGATGAAGCCGGGGCCGCTCTCTTCTGCGATCTGGGAGCGGTGCTTCACGAGGAAGCAGTTCATGCAGGTGAACTCGTCTTCCTGAGCGGGGAGAACGACGACATCGAGCTCGATGTCGGAGAGGTCGGCGCCGGGCAGTTCGAAGCCCGAAGGGTTGTCGGCGTCCTCGTTGTCGATCGACCCCGACGCCTTGTCGGGCACGCGCTCCTTGAGGGCCTCGATCGACTCGCTGTCGTCCTCGGTCTTGCGCGGTGCGTCGTAATCCGTTGCCATGCGTGCAGGTCTCTACTTCCAGTGTTTTGTGGTGCTGTGCCCCATCGGGTGCCCGATCGGGCGGCCATAGTTTGCATGACCCGACCTCGATAAGCAAATGCTCGGGGGACGGGTTGCGTATTGGGCGAGGCGTGAAACTCGCGGCGCGCCCGCGATATTCCCGGAACCACGCGGCGAGCGTGTCAGCATGGGCCTCGACCGCAGATCGGAGGGGTGTTTCGCATGGAACAGCTCAAAGTCATCGGCACCGAGGACGACGTCCTCGTCGTCGCGACTCAGGCGGGCGAGCGCTTCGCGCTGCCGCTCGACGACGTGCTGCGCGCCGAGGCGCGCCGCGCCCGTCGTGATCGCAGCGACGACGACCGTGCCCCGCGCCCCAGCCCCCGCGAGATCCAGGCGCACATCCGCGCAGGGATGTCGGCCCGCGAGGTGGCCACCCTGCTGAACGCCCGCGTCGAAGACGTCGAGCGTTTCGAGCGCCCGGTCCTCGCCGAGCGCGAGCACGTCGTCGGTCAGGCCCTGGCCGTCCCGGTGCTGCTCGGCGGTGCCCTCGAGCACGACGCCCCCATCACCTTCGGTGCGGCCGTGCGCGCCAAGCTCGGCGAGGCCGGTGCCTCAGCCGAGCGCTGGACCAGCTGGAAAGAGGGTTCGAGCTGGCTGGTGAAGCTCGAATTCACGGCCAACGGCATCGACCACGACGCGCGGTGGGGCTTCGACCCGCGCCGCAGCAGCCTGTCGCCGCAGAACGCCGACGCCATCCAGCTCTCGCGGCAGGGGTCGCTCCCCGAGGGGCTCATCCCGCGCCTCCGCGCCCTCGACACCGTCTCGAAGGACGACTCGCGTTTCGACAGCGGGTCCTTCGGCCCCCGTCGCCTCGACATCGAGGACGAGCCGGGAGTCGAAGGCACCGGCCCCATCGCCCCCGCCGTGCAGGCTGCGGCCATCAACCGTGCTCCCGACGCCCCGGTCGCCTCGTCGGAGACGGCCGACCTGCTCGAGGCCCTGCGCCGTCGTCGTGGGCAGCGCGAACCGCTCCCCGGCATGACCGAGAGCGAGCCGTCGCCGGAGCGGCGTCCGTCGGGCCCCCCGGTGTCGCTGTTCGACGCGGTCGAGCCGACGCCGTCCACCGACGCGGACTCCCCCGCCGACCCGGATCGTTCGTCTTCGTCGTCGGCGGATTCCGCGCGGCGCACCAAGGGGCGCCCGTCGATGCCGTCGTGGGACGAGATCGTGTTCGGGGCGCGCACCGACGAGAGCTGACGCTCTCTCCCCGGTCCCGCACGCGGATGGTGCGCGGGCGGATGCCGGGACCCCGCCCGCGCGAGACGGCTCAGGCGAAGGCGCCGAGGCGCAGCAGCGGCACCGTGCGTTCCTCTTCGGTCAGCGAGCCGTGCTGGCCGATCATGCGCTGGGGTCGCTTGTCGGCCTCGCGGTCGTCGTAGTAGGCGAAGCGCCCGCGCGCCGCGACGACGACGTCGCCGATCCGCTCCCGTACCTCGTCGTCGACCCGACCGAACAGGCCCGCCGCGATCGCCTCGTCGCGGGTCAGCACCCAGGCGCGCGACGCCTCGCGGGCCTTCCAGGCCGCAGCCACGGCATCCGCTCGCCCCTCGTCGGCGTAGAGGTGCAGCATGCGGGGTTCGCCCCCGAGCAGGTCGACGCCGTCGAGCATCTCGTCGCCGTCGCGCAGCAGCACGTGCTTGTGCGCGGGGACGTCCACCATGCCGTGGTCGGCGGTCACGAGCACGCCGGTGCCCGCGTCGATCGACTCGCCGAGGCGGCGGGCGGCGGCATCCACCGTCTCGAGCGCGTCGGTCCAGCGATCCGACTCCCAGCCGTCGCGGTGGCCCGCCGTGTCGAGTTCCGGGGCGTAGAGGTACACCAGGGCTCCGGCATGCCGGGCGGCCAAGTCGGCCGCGAGGCGCACGCGTTGGTCGATGTCGTTCGACGAGACGAGCTCGGCGCCACGCAGCGTCGCCTCGGTGAAGCCGGTTCCGGCGTAGGCCGGTCGCGACACGACGAAGCACGGATGCCCCGCGTTGACGCGCTGCTCGAGCAGGGGCCGGCTGCGCTGCCACGTGTGCGGATCGAGGCCGTCGGTCTCCCAGCCGTGCAACTGGTTGGGGGCGGTGCGCGTGCCCGGGACGCGGGCGCGGTAGCCCACGATGCCGTGCACACCGGGGTCGGTGCCGGTCAGCAGACTCGTCAGGGCGGCGGCGGTCGTCGAGGGGAACACCGTGCGCGCGACGTCGCGACGCCCGCCCGCCGACGACAGGAAGCGCGCGTGTCCGCGACGCGCGGCGAGGTTGTGGCTGCCCAGGCCGTCGACGACGAACACGATCGCACTGCGCGCGGGGGCGAGCCAGTCGGACTCCCCCGACAACGCGGCGATGGTCTGCGTCACCACACCGGTGAGGCTCCGGGAGCGCGGCGGGTCCGCCGGTAGGCTGAGTGACATCGGAGCAAGTCTTCCACACGGCTCCGATCCCCGTCCGATCCGGACGCCCGCCCGACCCGAGGCCTCCTCTATGCCCGATTCCCGTTCCTCCGCCCCCGTGACCGAGCGCATCGAAGACGTCGATGTCTCCACCGAGATGCAGGGGTCCTTCCTCGAGTACGCCTACTCGGTCATCTACTCGCGCGCCCTTCCCGACGCGCGTGACGGGTTGAAGCCCGTGCAGCGGCGCATCCTGTACCAGATGGCCGAGATGGGCCTCCGGCCCGACCGCGGGCACGTGAAGAGCGCCCGTGTCGTGGGCGAGGTGATGGGAAAGCTGCACCCCCACGGCGACGCCCCGATCTACGACGCGCTCGTGCGCCTCGCGCAGGCGTTCTCGCTGCGCGTGCCGCTGGTCGACGGTCACGGCAATTTCGGTTCGCTCGACGACGGCCCCGCAGCCCCCCGGTACACCGAGGCCCGTTTGGCCGCGGCCGCCCTGGCGCTGACCGAGAACCTCGACGAGGACGTCGTCGATTTCATCCCCAACTACGACGGTCAGTTCCAGCAGCCCGAGGTGCTCCCCGCCGCC
Organism: Microbacterium sp. Leaf179; assembly: GCF_001423785.1. Taxonomy (NCBI): domain Bacteria; kingdom Bacillati; phylum Actinomycetota; class Actinomycetes; order Micrococcales; family Microbacteriaceae; genus Microbacterium; species Microbacterium sp. Leaf179. Next base: position 250,059 of record NZ_LMPH01000004.1, read on the forward strand.
TTCCCGAACCTGCTCGTGAACGGTGCGACCGGTATCGCGGTGGGTATGGCGACCAACATGGCGCCCCACAACCTCATCGAGGTCGTGGGGGCGGCCACGCACCTGCTGCAGAATCCGGATGCCACGGTCGAGGAGCTCATGGAGTTCGTCCCGGGACCCGATCTCCCCTCGGGGGGGATCATCGTGGGCTTGGACGGCATCAAGGACGCCTACACGAACGGCCGAGGCAGCTTCCGCACCCGGGCGAAGGCGTCGATCGAGTCGCTGGGCCCCCGGCGTACGGGCATCGTCTTCACCGAGCTGCCCTACCTGGTCGGACCCGAGCGGGTCATCGAGAAGATCAAAGACGCCGTGCAGGCGAAGAAGCTCACCGGCATCGCCGATGTGACCGACCTCACCGACCGCAACCACGGTCTGCGCCTGGTCGTGGGCATCAAGACCGGTTTCGACCCGAAGGCCGTGCTCGAGCAGCTGTACCGGCTGACCCCCCTCGAGGACTCGTTCGGCATCAACAACGTCGCCCTCGTCGACGGTCAGCCGCAGACGCTGGGGCTGCGCGACATGCTGCGCGTGTACATCGAGCACCGCATCCGGGTGGTCACGCGCCGCAGCGAGTACCGCCTGGCGCGCAAGCGCGAACGCCTGCACCTGGTCGAGGGCCTGCTGATCGCGATCCTCGACATCGACGAGGTCATCCAGGTCATCCGCTCCTCGGACGACGGCGACCAGGCTCGAACCAAGCTGCGGGAGGTCTTCGACCTCTCACATCTGCAGGCCGAGTACATCCTCGAGCTGCGCCTGCGGCGCCTGACGAAGTTCTCGCGCATCGAGCTCGAGGCCGAGCGCGATCAGTTGCACGCCGAGATCGCCGCGCTGGTCGAACTGCTCGGCAGCGAGACGCTCCTGCGACAGTTGGTCGCGACCGAACTCGATGCCGCCGCCGAGGCGTACGGCACGCCCCGGCGCACGATGCTGCTCAACGGCGGGCCGGTGCAACCCCGGTCGGCCCGTGCTGCCGCAGCCGCCGCCGCTGACCTGCAGATCGCCGACGCCCCGTGCCGCGTCTACCTCTCGTCGACCGGTCGCATGGTGCGCGCCGAGCTCATCGCCGACGCGCCCGCCGGCGGGGTCGTGCCCCCGGCCCGTCGGTCCAAGCACGACGCCATCCGCTCGTCGGTCGACACGACCACGCGTGGCGACATCGGTGCCGTGACCTCGGCGGGGCGCCTGGTGCGTTTCTCTCCCGTCGACCTTCCCTCGGTCCCGGCCAACGCCGTGCAGGTGGCCGCCGGCACGAAGGTGGAGCAGTACCTCACCCTCGCCAAGGGTGAGACGGTGGTCGCACTCGTCCCCCTCGTCGGGGGCCCCATGATCGCACTGGGCACCGCGCAGGGCGTGGTCAAGCGCGTCGCCGCGAGCGAGCTGGGCACCAAGCCCGACATCGAGATCATCTCGCTGCGCGACGGTGACCGCGTCGTCGGCGCCGCACCCGCGGGAGACAACGCCGAGCTCGTCTTCGTCGCGAGCGACGCGCAGTTGCTGCGTTTCGAAGCCTCGTCAGTGCGCCCGCAGGGCCGTTCCGCGGGGGGCATGGCCGGCATCCGGCTCGCGGACGGCGCTCACGTCATCGCCTTCGCGGTCGTGGGGGCGTCGGCGTTCGACGCGGTCGTGGTCACCGTCGCGGGTTCTTCGGCCGCCCTCCCCGGCACCGATGCGGGCAGCGCGAAGGTCTCGGCGTTCACTGAGTACCCGGCGAAGGGCCGTGCCACCGGTGGCGTGCGCGCGCAGCGCCTGCTGCGCGGCGAAGACGCCCTCGTTCTGGCCTGGGTCGGTACCGATCCCCGCGCCGTCGGCGCCGATGGTGCCGTGCGGGCTCTGCCCGAGGCGGGCGCGAAGCGCGACGCGTCGGGTCAGCCGCTCGACGCCGTCATCGGTGCGATCGGCACCGCCATCCGCTGACGCGCGCCGACGGCGCCGCGCCGCACGGCGCGCGCCGTCTGGTCCACGACGGGCCGACGAAGCGTCGTCCGAGACTCAGACGTCGATGCGCTCCCGTGCCAGGCGGTCGCTCGACTCGATGATGAACTCCCGGCGCGGAGCGACGTCGCTGCCCATGAGCAGGTCGAAGACCTCGGCTGCCTGCTCGATGTGCTCGGCGTGAACACGGCGCAGCATGCGGCCCGCCCGGTCCATGGTCGTGGTCGCGAGCTGGTCGGCATCCATCTCGCCGAGGCCCTTGTACCGCTGCACGGGCTCCTGCCAGCGCTTGTTGCTGCGCTTGAGCTTCGTCAGCAGGGCGTGGAGCTCCTGCTCGCTGTAGGTGTAGATCGTCTCGTTGGGCTTGGTACCCGGATTCATGACGACGACGCGGTGCAGGGGCGGCACCGCGGCGTAGACGCGGCCCTCTTCGACGAGCGGTCGCATGTACCGGAAGAAGAGCGTCAGCAGCAGGGTGCGGATGTGCGCCCCGTCGACGTCGGCGTCGCTCATGAGGATGATCTTGCCGTAGCGCGCGGCGCTCAGGTCGAACGAGCGCCCGGAGCCCGCGCCGATCACCTGGATGATCGAGGCGCACTCGGCGTTCGACAGCATGTCGCTGATCGATGCCTTCTGCGTGTTCAGGATCTTGCCGCGGATCGGCAGCAGCGCCTGGTATTCGCTGTTGCGGGCGAGCTTCGCCGTTCCCAGGGCCGAGTCGCCCTCGACGATGAACAACTCGGAATCGTTGACGTCGTTCGATCGGCAGTCGACGAGCTTCGCGGGCAGCGACGACGATTCGAGGGCGTTCTTGCGGCGCTGGGTCTCTTTGTGCGTGCGCGCCGAGATGCGGGCCTTCATCTCGGAGACGATCTTCTCGAGCAGCTGGGCCGTCTGCGCCTTGTCGTCGCGCTTGGGCGAGGCGAAAAGCGCCGTGAGCTCCTGGGTGACGACGGATGCCACGATCTGTCGCACCGCGGGGGTGCCGAGCACCTCTTTGGTCTGGCCCTCGAACTGCGGCTCGGGCAGGCGCACCGTGAGCACGGCCGTGAGACCGGCGAGCAGGTCGTCTTTCTCGACCTTGTCGTTGCCCACCTTGAGCTTGCGCGCATTCTGTTCGACCTGCGCGCGCAGCACCTTCATCAGGCCCTGTTCGAAGCCCTGCTGGTGCGTGCCGCCCTTGGGCGTCGAGATGATGTTCACGAAGGACCGGCTGGTGGTGTCGTAACCGGTGCCCCAGCGCACGGCGATGTCGACTTCGCACGCGCGCTCGACCTCGGTGGGGACCATGGAGCCGCCGGGCTGCAGCACGGGGACGGTCTCGGTGAACGACCCGGTCCCCGTCAGCCGCCAGATGTCGGTGACCGCGGCGTCGGGGGCGAGGAACTCGGCGAACTCCGAGATGCCGCCGTCGAAGCGGTAACTGGTCTCGACGCGTTCTTCGGCACGATCGTCGAGCACCACGATCTCGAGGCCCGGCACGAGGAAGGCCGTCTGGCGCACGCGCTGCACGAGATCATCGAGGCCGAAGGCCGCGTCTTTGGTGAAGATCTGCCGATCCGCCCAGTACCGGATGCGGGTTCCGGTCACCCCGCGCGGGGCTTTGCCGATGACCCGCAGCTCGCTGCTGCGCTCGAACGGAGTGAAGGCCGAGTCGGGAGTGTCACCCGCGAACCGGCCCGGTTCGCCGCGGTGGAACGACATCGCGTAGGTCTTGCCGGCGCGGTCGACCTCGACGTCGAGTCGTTCCGACAGCGCGTTCACGACCGAGGCGCCGACGCCGTGGAGTCCCCCCGAGGCCGCGTACGAGCCGCCGCCGAACTTTCCTCCGGCGTGCAGCTTGGTGAAGACCACCTCGACGCCCGTGAGACCGGTACGCGGTTCGACGTCGACGGGGATGCCACGTGCCCGGTCGCGCACCTCGACACTGCCGTCGGCGTGCAGCACGATGTCGATGCGCGAGCCGTGGCCGGCGAGGGCTTCGTCGACGGAGTTGTCGATGATCTCCCACAGGCAGTGCATGAGGCCCCGGGAGTCGGTCGAGCCGATGTACATACCCGGGCGCTTGCGCACGGCTTCGAGGCCCTCGAGGACCTGCAGATGATGGGCGGAGTACTCGGACGTCACGATCTCCCAGCGTAATCGGGGCCGCCGACATCGCTTGCAGACACACAGCGAGGTCGGGTCGTCGTACGCGCACAGCGAAATGTGATCACGCCGCGGCATAGGGGAAACATCCGCGTGGTTGTATATGGGGACTCGCCCAACGACCACTGAGGAGGGCACCCGAGATGACCACTACGACTGCACCCGAAGCGTCAGCCGTCCTCGACCACCGCCTGACGGCGGCTGATCGCTGCGACTCGTGCGGAGCGCAGGCCTACATCGCCGCCGAGGTGAACGGCAGCGAGCTGCTGTTCTGCGCGCACCACGGCCGCAAGTACGAAGAGAAGCTCCGCAGCATCGCCACCTCGTGGCACGACGAGACCGCGCGTCTCACCGCCGCCGACTGAGCCGGTACGTCGAAACGGGCCCCGCACCACTCCTCCGGGAGTGGGACGGGGCCCGTTTCGCGTTCGCGGTCCCTGGCGTCGGTCGCGAGTTCAGCGCCCGTCGGCGTCGTAGACCCGGGGAAGGCTCGGCGAGACGCGGAGGGCGATCTCTTCGCCGATCGTGTCGATGAGCTCGGCGAGGTCGGTCGCGCTGCTGCGGGCTCCCCGACCGAAGATCACGATCTCGTCGCCGGGTGCCGCGTCATCCCACGGCGCGAGGACGGTCTCGGTCGCGCGGATCGCCTCGACCCGGCGGGGGCCCCCGGGGGTGTCGACGTCGAAGCGGGCGGCCAGGGTGCAGGGAAGGCCGTGCAGGCTGCCGACGTCGAGGTGGACGCCCGCCGTGTCGACGGTCGTCACGGTCGCCGTGAGACGGGCGATGGGCTCGATACCGAGGTCCGTCTCGCTCGGGCCGCCGGCGGGACGGATGCCGTACGAGAACGCCCCCACCCGCACGAGGTCTTCGCGGAACTCCCCGCGTGCGAATCCGGCCGCGCTGGCGGCGAGGTGCGAGAAGCGCGGGTCGAGGCCGACGGAGCGCGCCTGATCGCGCGCGGCGAGGAACAGGGCACGGGCGTCGTCGTCGTCGGCATCCGAGGCCTCGGAGATGTGCGACCAGATCCCCTCGAGCACGGCGCGTCCGGAATCGACCAGCGCGGCGGTGCGTGCGAGGGCTCCCTGCCACCGCTCGGGTCGGATGCCGTTGCGATGCAGCCCCGTGTCGATCTTGAGGTGCACGCGCGCCGGGCGGTCCGCCGCAAGACGCGCGAGGTCGTCGAGCAGGGCCTCGTCGCCGAGGCCGAGGTCGAGGTCGGCCGCGATGCCCGCGGCCAGGTCGTCGGCCCCACCGATGAGCCAGACGAAGATGCGCGCGTCCGGGCCTGCGATCGCGCGCACCGCGGCGCCGGTGACGACGTCGAACGCACCGAACCAGCGGACGCCCTCCTCGCCCGCGCGCCGCACGATCCGGTCGAGCCCGTGGGCGTAGGCATCGTCCTTCACGACGAGCATGGGGACGGCGGGGGCGACGGCCTCGCGCACGCGGCGCAGGTTGCGGGCGAAGGCGTCGAGGTCGACGCGGTAGACGGCACTCACGCGGCCACCCTGCGGTCTGCCCGGGCGCCGACGATCGCGACGATCTCCGCGGCGGTGAGGCCGGTGGCGTCCGTCCACTCCGCGAGCGACGGGTGGCCGTCGGCCGGGTCGCCGAAGAAGACCACCTCGGCCCCCCGGGCGACGGGCGCGTCTTCGACGTCGACGACGCAGACGTCCATGGCGACGCGGCCGACGATGCGGTGACGGCGCCCGTCGATGGCGACGGTCACCGCGTTGCCGAGCGAGCGCACGACGCCCTGGGCGTAGCCGCCGGTGACCAGAGCGATGACCGTGTCGTGGGGGGCGCGGTGCGTGTACCCGTACGAGACGCCCTCCCCGCGCAACAGGGGCTTGGAGCCGAGGGATCGTCCGCGCAGCGACAGCACCGGGCGCGCGTGCGAGCCGGGAAGGCCGAACAGGATCGCGGCGTCGAGGGCGGCGGCATCCATGTCGAGATCGGACAGCACGGATGCCACCCACGCCGCGCCATGCCCCCAGCCGTCGGCCGTGAGGACGTCGTCGGCGCCGGAAGCCGCACCGGCCGCGAGAGCGAGGGGCGCGTTGGCGCGCAGAGCGGACTCCGATACGAGGGCCACGGGCGCGACTCCCCCGGCCGCGGGCGTGCGGGCAGGGAGCGTGGAGGTCACACATCTAGACTAACGGGGTCCTTCTCCCCCGATCCCGGAGCGTGCATGCCTACCCAGGGCTTCTCCCCCGTCACCCGCCTCCGCTACCTCGCCGGACGCGCCCGCCGCATCGACGTCGGCTCGGTGGTCGAGCGTGCCAAAGAAGCCGCGGAGCAGCACGGCAAGTCGCTGCCGCTCGTGGTCGCCGACATGCTCTTCCAGGCCGGTGTGAAGAACGTCGGCTTCCAGGACTACATCGATTACGACTTCGCGATCCTGACGCCCGCCGAGCGCGAGACGTACATGACGCACCCCGTGTCGAATCAGATCTCGCAGAAATACGACCACCCCGACTACCGCGGGATCTTCCAGGACAAGGTCGAGTTCGACCGTCGGTTCAGCGATTTTCTGCGCCGTGAGTGGATGGTCGTGGATGCCGACAACGCCGACGCCCTGAAGTCGTTCACCGAGCGACTGGGCACCATCGTCACCAAGGAGCCGGTCGGCCAGGCCGGTACCGGCGTGCACCGCTATCACGCGGCCGAGGTCGAGGACTGGAGCGCCTTTCACCGGGGCCTGCTCGAGCGCGGGGAGATCCTCGTCGAAGAGGTCATCCGCCAGCACGACGATCTCGCCGCGGTCTGCCCCGGCACGGTGAACACCACCCGGGTCACGGCGTTCTTCGACGGCTCGACCACGCACATCCTCGCGATGGCGCAGAAGTTCGGCCGGGGGGCCGTGAGTGACCAGATGACCTTCGGCGGCTTCTACACGATGCTGGACGAGAACGGCCACGCGCTCGGTGCCGGCTACGACTCGCACGGGCACGTGCACGAACTGCACCCCGACTCGGGTGCCCGTATCGCCGACTTCCAGCTGCCGATGATCGACGAGGTGAAGGCGTTCGTCGATCAGGTCGCACGCGTCGTGCCGCAGGTGCAGTACGTGGGCTGGGACATCGTCGTCGGTCCCGACGGTCCCGTGCTCGTCGAGGGCAACTGGGGTGCCGGCGTGTACGAGAACAAGCCGAGCGTCACCGGGATCCGCACCGGGCACAAGCCGCGCTACCGCGCCGCGATCGGTTTCTGACGCAGGACGTCGAGAAGGCCCGCTCCCGTAGGGGGCGGGCCTTCGGCGTGTGATCGCGCCGGTTACGCGCGAGGTGCTGCCCGCACGGACGACGAAAAGCCCGCTCCGAGACCGGAGCGGGCTTTCGACGGGTGGTGTCAGCTGTGGCGCACGATGCCGAGCGGCGTGGACTCGTGTCCCTGACCCAGCGGATTGTCCTTGAGGATCGCGACGAGACGCTTCTCGCCGGCCTTGTCCATCGTCGAGCCGAGGATGTTGCCCCCCAGGTCGTTGATGTCGACCACGGCGACCTGCAGGTCGACGCCGAGCAGCGACTTCAGGTGAGCGGCCACCTCGCGCGGGCGCTCCGGACCGAGGACCACGGCCTGGTTGTACGGCGGAATCGTTCCCTTGGTGGGGCCGTCGATCGCGCGGGCCTTGTCGCCGGCGATGCGGTAGAAATCGCCCTTCCGACCGAACGCCTTGGTCACGGCCGAGACGGCCGCGGCGAACAGGATGCGCGGGGTGCCGCACTCGCGCAGCGCCATCTCCATGGTCTCGGGCATGCCGAGACCGATGCCGTAGGGCGTGCGAGTAACGTACTTCGACAGGAACAGCGCGAGCTTGCGCGGCGTGATCGTGTCGAGCTTGTACGACCGGCCCTGCGTGATCGCGACGATCTTCTCGGTGACGAACAGCAGGTCGCCCGGCTGCACGGCATCCTTCGCGTACTCCAGGACGAAGGCGTCGAGGTCGTCTCCCGGCATGACGACCCGCGTGCGGATCGGGATACGGGCGTACGAGGTGCCCTCGACGGTGACGGTGAGCGCCTTGCCGGCGTTGGCCTCGCCGCTCATTCGAGGTAGTCCCGCAGCGACTGCGAGCGGCTCGGGTGACGCAGCTTGGCCATCGTCTTCGACTCGATCTGGCGGATGCGCTCGCGCGTGACGCCGAACGTGTCGCCGATCTGGTCGAGCGTCTTGGGCTGACCGTCGCCGAGGCCGAAGCGCATGCGGATGACACCCGCTTCACGCTCGCTGAGCGAGTCGAGGAGGGACTCGAGCTGACGCTGCAGCATGGTGAAGCCCACGGCGTCGGCGGGGACGACGGCCTCGGTGTCCTCGATGAGGTCACCGAACTCGCTGTCGCCGTCTTCACCCAGGGGCGTGTGCAGCGAGATCGGCTCGCGGCCGTACTTCTGCACCTCGATGACCTTCTCGGGGGTCATGTCGAGCTCACGGCTGAGTTCTTCGGGCGTGGGTTCGCGACCGAGGTCCTGCAGCATCTGCCGCTGAACACGCGCGAGCTTGTTGATGACCTCGACCATGTGCACCGGGATGCGGATGGTGCGGGCCTGGTCGGCCATGGCGCGCGTGATGGCCTGACGGATCCACCAGGTGGCGTAGGTCGAGAACTTGAAGCCCTTGGTGTAGTCGAACTTCTCGACCGCACGGATCAGGCCCAGGTTGCCCTCCTGGATGAGGTCGAGGAACTGCATGCCGCGACCGGTGTAGCGCTTGGCGAGCGACACGACCAGGCGCAGGTTGGCGCCCAGCAGGTGGCTCTTGGCGCGCTGACCGTCACGAGCGACCCACTGCAGGTCGAGTCCGACCTGGTTGGTCTTCTCGGCGGCCGACATGTTCGACAGCTTCTCTTCGGCGAAGAGACCCGCCTCGATGCGCATCGCGAGCTCGACCTCTTCGGCCGCGTTCAGCAATGGGACTTTACCGATCTGCTTCAGGTAGTCCTTGACGGGGTCGGCGGTGGCGCCGGTGATCTGCGCGGAGTAGACGGGGACGTCGTCTTCGTCGCTCGACGAGATGACGATGGCGCCGGTCGGCAGCGCTTCGGCGGGAGCCTTCGGGCTCTCGTCGTCGTCGTCGGTGTCGTCGTCGGACTTCTTCGTCGCGGTCTTGGCCGCGTCGGTGTCGGTGTCGTCGCTGTCGTCGACCTCGACCTCGACATCGCCCTCGTCTTCGACCTCTTCGTCTTCTTCGAGGTCGTCGTCCTTCTTCGCCTTGGTCTTGGCCTTCGCGGGCGTCGCCTTGGCCTTGGCGGGGGCCTTCTTGGCGGGAGCCTTCTTCGCGGTCGTCGTCGTCGACGCCGTCACGGTCTCCTCGGAGTTCGCGAGCTCGGCGTCCTTCACACTCTTGGAGCGGGTCTTGGTCGTCGTGACTGCCACGTTTCGCCTTTCACCGGGAACGTACGCTGCACGGCCGCCGGTCGTTCTCGGACACTAGTAAGACCCTTGTCAAGTCCCGAACCGAGGAGCGGGGGCTCCTGGTCCGGTTGACAACGGGTCAGGTTCTTCATTGTCTCACATCCCCCGCCCGGGACTTGACGTGGGCCGGGGATCTATGCGTTGACAACGCCACGCACGCGGCGATCATTCCCCGGGTGCCCGGTCGTGGGCGCGTACGGACCGGCGACGCGGCGATCGTCAGGGAACCCAACCGCTGGCCGGAGGCTGCGGCGCCGCCTGGACGACGGCGTCGGCGGGTCAGCCCAGGCGACCCCGGCGGTCGTCGTCTCCGGGGCGGGTGGCCAAGAATCTCTCGAGCTCGGCCGCCAACTCGTCGGCGCTCGGCAGATCGCCGGTGTGGATGATCGGCGTGGCCGACGTCGATCCGGCCATGTAGGCGTCGTAGCGCTCTTCGAGGTTCTCGAGCATGCGGGTGAGCTCGTCGCTCCCCTCGACCTGTTCGGAGACCTTGCCGAGGAACTCGCGGTTCTCTTCGCGCAGCACCTCTCCCGAGAAGACGAGCCCGGTCGCGACCGTCAGGCTGTCGAGGGCCGCGAGGGCTGCCGCGGGGTACTCGGTGTCGCCGAGGTAGTGCGGAACCAGAAGGGCGAAGCCGGCGACCTTGGCGCCGGCCTCGGCGAAGCGGAATTCGAGCAGGTGACCGACGGTCGAGGGAACCTGGGTGTGCGGACGCCAGACCGAGTGCGCCTCGGCCAGGTCTGAGCGGGTGCCGCTGACCGTCGTGCCGATCGGGCGCGTGTGCGGAACCGGCATGGGGATGGCGTGCACCCAGGTGATCGACGAGACCTGGAGCCCGGCGGAGAGCTCGAGGATCGTCTCGGAGAACGACTCCCAGAGGAAGTCGGGCTCGTATCCGGCCAGCAGCAGGAACGGGTGCCCCAGCGAGTCGTGGGCCAGCGACAGCTCGAGCTTCGACGGGCGGTAGTCGGTGAGGTGGTCCTCGACGAAGGTGATGAGGGGGCGCCGCGCACGGTAATCGAGCAGCATGTCGTTGTCGAAGACGTAGAGCGGGTTGGGCTCGAGGTCGGCGCGGAAGTACTCGACGAGCCGGGTCACGGCCCCGCCGGCGTCGGTGAAGCCGGTCAGGGCGATCACCAGCGGCAGGCCCGACGGCACGGGCGGCGCGGCGGGGGCGCGGTCGTACAGCGGGGCGATGTGGGGCATGGATCCACTCTACGAGCCGTCTCGGATGCGCCGGGCGACGGAGCGTCCCGCTGCTAGCGAACACGCGCGAACCTAGGATGGAGCCCATGCCCTTTCCCTCCGTGGCGCATACCGACGCCCCCGTCCGTGACATCCCCTCCGACGCGATTCTGCTGATCGCCGCCACCGTTTCGGAGGGATCCCCCGATCCCGACGGGTGGGACGGCCTCGGTGCCGCTCTCTCGGCCGTGGGTTTCACCGGCGCCGTCGGATCGTTCCAGCGCGTGCACGTCCCCGGTGTGACGACGCCGGTCGCGGTCGTCGGCGCCGGTGCCACGCCGGATGCCGCTGCACTCCGCGACGCGGCCGGCACGGGCCTTCGTCAGCTCACGGGCTTCGAACACGTCGCGGTCGCCTCGCTGGTGCCGGCGCCCTGGCGGGCCCTCGCCGAGGGTGCGGCGCTCGGCGGTTACCGGTTCGCCGCGTACAAGAAGAAGGCGCCGAAGCCCCGCGCCTCGCGCGTGACGGTCTCGACCGCCGAGGCTCCCTCCGAGGTCGACACGGCCGCGGTGTCCGCCATCTCCGGCGCCGTGGCGCTGGTCAAAGACCTGGTCACCACGCCGGCCGAATGGCTCGGGCCCGCCGACTTCGCGGACGCCGCCGTCGAGGCCGTTGCCGGCCTCCCAGTCGAGGTCGAGGTGCTCGACGAGGTGGCCCTGCGCGAGGGCGGCTTCGGCGGCATCCTGGGCGTCGGACAGGGTTCCGACCGGCCGCCGCGCATGGTGCGCCTCGATTACTCCCCCGCCGGCGCCGAGCGTCATGTCGCGCTCGTCGGCAAGGGGATCACCTTCGACACCGGTGGACTGTCGCTGAAGCCCCCGGCCTCGATGGTCGGCATGAAGTACGACATGTGCGGAGCGGCGACCGTTCTGGCCGTCCTCAAGGCCGCGGCCGAGATGCAGCTGCCCGTCCGCGTGAGTGCGTGGCTGTGCATCGCCGACAACATGCCGTCGGGTCGCGCGATCCGCCCCGGTGACGTGCTGCGCACTCTCGACGGCACGACGGTCGAGGTGCTGAACACCGACGCCGAGGGCCGTCTGGTCCTCGCCGACGGTCTGGCTGCTGCCAGCCGCGAGAACCCCGATCTCATCGTCGACGTCGCGACCCTGACGGGGGCCATCACCGTGGCCCTCGGCAACCGGCACACCGGCGTGATGGGCGACGACGAGGCCGTGGCCACGTACCTCGCCGCCGCAGGCCGTGTCGCCGAGCTCGCGTGGCAGCTTCCGCTGCCCGACCACATGGTCGACGACCTGGACTCCCCTATCGCCGATCTGCAGAACGCGAAGATCGGCGATCCCGCCGGTGGATCGCTGTTCGCCGGCCTCTTCTTGCGGCACTTCGTCGGTCGCGTCTCGGACGCCGCCGACGCCGCCCGCATCCCGTGGGTGCACCTCGACATCGCCGGTGTGGGCATGAACAAGTCGGCGCCGTTCGGGTTCACCGACAAGGGCGTCACGGGCGCCACGGTCCGCTCGCTGGTCGAGATGCTCGCCTCGGACGCCGCACGATGACCGAGGTCACCGCCGACGTCGTCGTGCTGGGCGGAGGCAGTGGCGGTTACGCCGCGGCCCTGCGCCTCGCCGAGCTCGGCAAGGACGTCGTGCTCGTCGAGAAGGACAAGCTCGGCGGAACGTGCCTGCACCGCGGGTGCATTCCGACGAAGGCGCTCCTGCACGCCGCCGAGGTCGCCGACGCGGCACGCGGCGCGGCATCCATCGGTGTCGACGTCACCCTCGCGGGCATCGATCCGCTGCGCGTGCGCGCCTATCGCGAGGGCATCGTCGCGAAGAAGTTCAAGGGCCTCGAGGGGCTCATCTCGGCGCGCGGGATCCGGGTCGTCCACGGCGAGGGCACGCTCGTCGAGGGTCCGGCCGTTCGCGTCGGCGACGACGTTTACCACGGAACCGATGTCATTCTCGCAACGGGCTCGTACAGCCGAAGCCTGCCGGGGCTCGAGATCGGCGGACGCGTGCTCACGAGCGAGCAGGCTCTCGACCTCGACGTGATCCCCGAGCGGGTCGTCGTGCTCGGCGGGGGCGTCATCGGCGTCGAGTTCGCGAGCGTGTGGCGCTCGTTCGGCGTCGAGGTGACGATCGTCGAGGCGTTCGATCACCTGCTCCCCGCTGAAGACGTGGCCTCGAGCAAAGCCCTGGAGCGCGCGTTCCGCAAACGCGGCATCGCCTTCCAGCTCGGTCGGCGTTTCACCTCGCTCGCCTCGACCTCCGACGCGGTCACCGTCACGCTCGACGACGGTTCCGACCTCGTTGCGGACTACGTGCTCGTCGCCGTGGGGCGCGGCCCCGTCACGGCGGGCCTCGGCTACGAAGAGGCCGGCGTCGTGCTGGACCGCGGGTTCGTCACGACCGATGAGCGCCTTCGCACGGCGGCTGCGCACGTGTGGGCGGTCGGCGACATCGTCCCCGGCCTCCAGCTGGCCCATCGCGGGTTCCAGCAGGGCATCTTCGTCGCGGAGGAGATCGCGGGCCTCTCGCCGGTTCTCGTCCCCGACGTCGACGTGCCGCGGGTCGCCTATTCGCACCCCGAGGTGGCCTCGGTCGGCCTCACCGAAGCGCAGGCGCAGGATCGTTACGGATCCGAGGCCGTCCGTGCCTACGAGTACAACCTCGCGGGCAACGGGCGCAGTGAGATCATCGGCACGTCGGGCATCGTCAAGATCGTCCGACGCGTGGACGGGCCCGTCGTCGGCGCCCATCTGGTGGGCGACCGCGTCGGTGAATTGATCTCCGAAGCGCAGCTCGCCGTCGGCTGGGAAGCGCATCCCGAAGACATCGCACCGTTCATCCACGCCCACCCCACCCAGAGCGAGGCGCTCGGCGAGGCCTTCCTGGCCCTCGCCGGCAAGCCCCTGCACGCACTCTGACCACAAACCGGTCACTAAGCTAGGTACCGCATCCGGTACGAAGGAGACATATCCATGAGCACTTCCGTCGTCCTCCCCGCTCTCGGCGAGAGCGTCACCGAGGGAACGGTCACCCGCTGGCTCAAGCAGGTCGGTGACACCGTCCAGGAGGACGAGGGTCTGCTGGAGATCTCGACCGACAAGGTCGACACCGAGATCCCGTCGCCCGTCTCGGGCGTCATCGAGGAGATCCTGGTCCAGGAAGACGAGACCGTCGAGGTCGGCGCCATCCTCGCCAAGATCGGCGACGGTTCCGGCTCCGCATCGTCGGACGACGCTCCCGAGGCCGCCCCCGCCGAGCCTGAGCAGGCCCCCGTCGAAGAGGCCGCCCCGGCCGCGGCACCCGCCGCCGAGCAGCCCGCCGCAGAGGCGGCGCCCGCCGCATCCGCAGACTCCACCGAGGTGAAGCTCCCCGAACTGGGTGAGAGCGTCACCGAGGGCACCGTCACCCGTTGGCTGAAGGCGGTCGGCGATGACGTCGCCGTCGACGAGCCGCTGCTCGAGATCTCGACCGACAAGGTCGACACCGAGATCCCCTCCCCCGTCGCCGGCACGCTGCAGGAGATCCTGGTGCAGGAAGACGAGACGGTGAACGTCGGCGCGGCGCTCGCCCGCATCGGCAGCGGCGCCGCCCCGGCCGCGGAGCCCGAGGCCCCCGCGCAGCCCGCTGCCGAAGAGAAGCCCGCCGCCGAAGAGAAGCCCGCCGAGCAGCCGGCTCCCGCCGCGCCCGAGAAACCCGCTCCCGCCGCGGAGAAGCCGGCCGAGAAGCCCGCTCCGGCCGCGGAGAAGCCTGCCCCGCAGGCCTCGGCCTCGTCGAACGACGACGTCACGTACGTGACGCCGCTCGTGCGGCGCCTCGCTCAGCAGCAGGGCGTCGACCTGACCTCGGTCAAGGGCAGCGGTGTCGGTGGACGAATCCGCAAGGAAGACGTCCTCAAGGCTGCCGAGGCAGCCAAGGCCGCTCCCGCGGCAGCTCCCGCCGCCGCGCCTTCTGCCGCTCCGGCTCCCGTCGAGGCCTCGCCGCTGCGTGGAACCACCCAGAAGATGTCGCGTCTGCGCAAGGTCATCGCCGAGCGTGCCGTGGCGTCGATGCAGGCGACCGCGCAGCTCACGACCGTGGTCGAGGTGGACGTCACCAAGCTGTCGTCGCTCCGCGACCGCATGAAGGGCGAGTTCCAGCAGAAGACGGGAGACAAGCTGTCGTTCCTGCCGTTCTTCGCGATCGCTGCGGTCGAGGCGCTCAAGGCGTTCCCGATCATCAATTCCACCGTCGAGGGCGACGAGATCGTCTACCCGGCGCACGAGAACGTGTCGATCGCGGTCGACACCGAGCGCGGACTGCTCACGCCCGTCATCAAGGACGCCGGTGAGAAGAACATCGCCGAGCTCGCTCGCGAGATCGCAGACCTGGCTGCCCGCACGCGCGACAACAAGCTGAAGCCCGACGAGCTCGCCGGCGGCACGTTCACGCTGACCAACACCGGTTCGCGTGGGGCGCTGTTCGACACGCCCATCGTGTTCCTGCCGCAGTCGGCGATCCTCGGCCTCGGTGCCGTCGTGAAGAAGCCCGGCGTGGTGTCGGTCGACGGCAAGGACGCCTTCGCGGTGCGCTCCTACGTCTACCTCGCGCTGTCGTACGACCACCGCATCATCGACGGTGCCGACGCCGCCCGCTTCCTCGGCGCCGTCAAGGCGCGCCTCGAGGCTGCGCAGTTCGAGGGCGACCTCGGCATCTGACACCGCTGAACACCAGCTCATGATGGCTGGTCCGTGATCGTCTTGACGGTCCGGACCAGCCATCTGTCAGTTCTGCGCACGAGGGTGACGTACTGGGCGCTGCTGCTGTCGGAGACGCGCACGACGCTCACCCCTCCGAAGTCGTCCACCATCTGCACGGCGGTCGCGTCCGTCACGGGGATCAGCGCGTCGCCCCGCGGGCTGCCGTGCTCCCACGTCTCGCTCTCGCAGTCCGTGTCGGCCTGACACTGCGCCACTCGCTCAAGGGTGATGCGGGCGTTCTCTGCCACGTCGTCCGACAGGGGTACGCGGGGATCGACGGTGGGCGCAGCGGCCCCGGCGGGTGTCGCGGCGGCGCTGACGGCGGCGCCGGGGACGACGGAGGTCGATCCCGATCCGCCGTCTCCGGAGGGCATCAGCATGGAGACGCCGAGGACCAGCGCCGCGGCGCACACCCCCACGACCGTGAGACGCAGGGGCCGCGAGGCTCTCCAGCGTTGCGCGAGATCGCGTACGGCCGCCCACACGGCATCCGAGAGGTCGGCGTCGACGAGGGCGACAATGCCTCCGGCCTTCGTCGGGAGTGTGGTCACGGCCTCTGCGGGCCGGTCCACGGGAGCCAGAGGGCCCAGGATCAGCGGGAGCGGCGACGCGTGGCGGAATAGTCGTCGTTCCAGCGCCTCCCACTCGCGGGGCGGTCGGGTCAGCACGCTCTCGCGAGCGGACTGCACGAGCCGACGAGTCGGGGCGTCGGGGATCACCGCAGCCAGCTCGGACAGGCTCTCGGCCGTGGCGGCGATCGGGTCGGCTCCGCCGTCGTCGAAGACCGCCGAGGGCCGCCCGGTGGCGCTCAGCCACCACCGCACGAGGTGCGCGGGGGGCTCCACCCGGCGGCATCCGCGGAGAAGTCCCACGGCGGCGGTGACCGCCTCACCCGGCGAGACGTCGACGGAGCTGCGGGCGCGCCGCTGCAGGTAGGCGCCGAACGGTTCGACGAGGACGGATGCGGCGGAGCTGCTCATGCCCCGATGGTGCTCGACCAGGCGGGCGCGGGGAGCAGGAAGAACGCCGAATCGGGGACGATCCGACGAATCAGGCCCCTGGGGAGGAAGGGCGAGCCGAAGGCGAAGATAAGATCGTTCCTATGGCCGCTCGCACTTCCACGCCCGAGAAGCGTCCGGGATTCTTCTCGCAGCTCCGCACCCTGTACACCTTCACGCAGAAGGAGTACCGCTGGCTGCCGTTCCTGCTGGCCGGCATCGTTCTGGTGGGCATCGCCCTCGGCGTCGTCATCGGATTCCTCATCCCGCCGCTCGCGGTGTGGAGTGTCATCCTGTGGGGCTTCACCGGTCTGCTCGCCGGCGTCCTGGCATCCATGATCACGATGACCCGCCTGTCGACGACGGCCATGTACAAGAAGATCGACGGCATGCCCGGTGCCACCGGTCACGTGCTGTCGTCGTCGCTCGGACGCCACTGGCAGGCCTCGGACACCCCGGTCGGCGTGAACCCCCGCACCCAGGAGGCGCTCTACCGCGCCGTGGGACGCGGCGGAGTGGTTCTCATCGGTGAGGGTGCGCGCAGCCGCCTCACGCGCCTGGTCGGCGAGGAGCGCGGCCGTGTGCAGCGCGTCGCCTCCGGCGTTCCCGTGACGGTGTTCTACGTCGGACACGGTGAAGACGAGGTCGAGATCGCCAAGCTCGCCTCCGCCATCAAGGGTCTGCCCAAGAAGGTCGACCGCGCCACGATGGCGGCCGTCATCAAGCGCATCTCGTCGGTCTCGCCGGGACTGACGTCGCTTCCGATCCCGAAGGGTGTCGACCCGACGAAGATGCGCTCCCCGCGTCCGCGCTGACCCTCATGAGAAAGGCCCCCGCCACGGCGGGGGCCTTTCTCATGTCAGCTGCGGACGAGGATCGTGCCGACGGCCTTGTCGTGCAGGCCGCGCTGGTCGGAATCCCACACGACGGCCGGGATGATCAGCGCCAGCAGCACCGTGCGCACGATCGGGCGCCAGAGGCCCACCCATCCCCCGGATGCCAATTCCAGACGCATTCCCAGGAGTCGGTGCCCGGGGCTGCCGCCGATCAGCGGGATGAAGAGGATCTGCGCGACGAAGAAGATGAGGTTCGACGCGACCGGGTTCGCGAACGGGACGCCGGTGACGGCATCGGGCGTCGAGAAGAAGGCGAATCCGATCAGCCCCGCGGTGGCCACATCGATCAGCAGCGCCGCGATCCGGCGCCCCGGACGGGCGATCGAACCGCGACCCTCGCGGGGAAGGCCGAGCCGCTGGCCCGGATAGTCGTTCTCGGCAGGGACGCTCACGGACCCAGCGTAATCGGCACCGCGTAACATGCTCGAAACATGCGAGATATGACCGGGACACCGGTTCTGGGTATGGTCGAGGAGGCTGGGCGAAGCCCGCCGATCCCGAATGTTCTACCTCTGGAGTCTTCATGTTCAAAGATTCGTCCGAGGTGCTCACCTTCATCCAGGACGAGGACGTCAAGTTCCTCGACATCCGTTTCACGGATCTTCCTGGTGTGCAGCAGCACTTCAACATCCCCGCCTCGACCGTCGACGAGGAGTTCTTCACCGTCGGACAGCTGTTCGATGGCTCGTCGATCCGCGGGTTCGCGAACATCCACGAGTCCGACATGCAGCTCATCCCGGACGTGACGACGGCATACCTCGACCCGTTCCGCGAGGCGAAGACCCTCATCATGGTCTTCGACATCTACAACCCGCGTAACGGCGAGATCTACGGCAAGGACCCCCGTCAGGTCGCCAAGAAGGCCGAGAAGTACCTCGCCTCCACCGGCATCGCCGACACCGCGTTCTTCGCCCCCGAGGCCGAGTTCTACATCTTCGACGACGTCCGCTTCGAGGTGAAGCAGAACTCGAGCTTCTACTCGGTGGACTCCGAGGAAGGCGCCTGGAACACCGGTCGCGTCGAAGAGGGCGGCAACCTCGCCAACAAGACCCCGTACAAGGGCGGCTACTTCCCGGTTTCGCCGGTCGACAAGACCGCCGATCTGCGCGATGACATCACCCTCAAGCTGATCGACGCGGGCTTCGTGCTCGAGCGCTCGCACCACGAGGTCGGCACGGGCGGTCAGCAGGAGATCAACTATCGCTTCGACACGATGGTCCACTCCGCCGACGACATCCTGAAGTTCAAGTACATCGTCAAGAACACCGCCGAAGAGTGGGGCAAGGTCGCCACCTTCATGCCGAAGCCGCTGTTCGGCGACAACGGCTCGGGCATGCACACGCACCAGTCGCTCTGGCTCGACGGCAAGCCGCTGTTCTACGACGAGGCCGGCTACGGCGGCCTGTCCGACGTGGCTCGTTGGTACATCGGCGGTCTGCTGGCGCACGCCCCCGCGGTGCTCGCGTTCACCAACCCGACCCTCAACAGCTACCACCGTCTGGTGAAGGGCTTCGAGGCGCCGGTCAACCTGGTGTACTCGGCCGGTAACCGCTCCGCGGCCATCCGCATCCCGATCACGGGCACCAACCCCAAGGCCAAGCGCATCGAGTTCCGTGCGCCCGACGCCTCGGGCAACCCGTACCTCGCCTTCGCGGCGCAGCTCATGGCGGGCCTCGACGGCATCAAGAACCGCATCGAACCGCACGAGCCCGTCGACAAGGACCTGTACGAGCTTCCCGCCGAAGAGGCGAAGAACATCCCGCAGGTTCCGAACTCGCTGCTCGACTCGCTCGAGGCCCTCCGTGCCGACCACGAGTTCCTGCTCGCCGGTGGCGTCTTCACCGAGGAGCTCATCGAGACCTGGATCGAGTACAAGATCGAGAACGAGATCCAGCCGATGGCCCAGCGTCCGCACCCCTTCGAGTACGAGCTGTACTTCGGGGTTTGATCGCCCGCACCGGGATTCCGGGACAGGACGGGCCTCCGGTCCGCGTTTAGTCCGCAGAATCTGACGAAGAGCCCTCCGGGTCCGCACCCGGGGGGCTCTTTCGTGCGTTCGGAACGTCCACTACCGCGGCGCGGGAGGTGTCGTCTGTGTCCGGTCAACGGTGGGCGTAGGTCCGCAGGGTGATCACCGGGGAGGCGTGCCGCATCCGGGTTTGCACGACCTTGAAGTCGAGTCCCGCGGCGATCAGCTGGCTCACAGCACGCGAATGATCAGCCGCTCCCCTTGCTGGAATGGTGGAACGCCCCGGCGCCCTCTCTTCGGAGGTGATGCCGTGGGCGTTTCGTCTTTGTCAGCGTCTCGGTGTCCGACCGCCATGCTGGTGCGGGGCGTGAAAATCACATAGGTCGCCTCAGGGCACCGGTGCGCGCTTCACGCGCTGTTGCGTTCTGCCGGTCGGTTCGGGTAACGGATCAGCGCCCTTGCGCTACAACGTGCGGAGGCGCAGACTCTCTCCCGGGGGGCTAGGAAAGAGCGACATCGTGCCCGATCCAAAGCCCATTACATGGCAGAACATCCCCGGCCTGACGGACCGGGAACGCGAGCTCGGAGAGATGCTGTTCTTCGGCGCCGACCTCCGCACCCTCACGCTGATAGGCGCAACTGTCGGAGATGAACATGTCCCGGACATCCGCGGTGGACAGGTCCACCGCGAGGCCGGCTCACGGGCCCAGCGTCGCGCGGAATGACCCAACACAAAGTGCCCCCGGCGTCCATCACCTACAGGTGGGTGGACGCTGGGGGCATTTCGTCGTCGAGCGGGAGAGGTTTTATCGTCCATCACCTCGGTGACATAGCGGGGCCCCATGTCCGCCTGGGTAGTCCCGGCGCGCTCGTAATCCGCGCCTGATTCACTAATGCCTCCGGAATCCCCCCCACCTCGTTGGGGTGGGATGCCGGGGGCGTTTTGTTTGTTCTCTACGCCAAATCCTGAACCTGAGGACTTCCGCTCCTCTGCGGCGGGACCCCGTCAGGATCCGTGGACGGGAGAGCGGCATCCGCAGGGGAGCGGACTAAGCCCGGAGGAATCGTATTCGGCGACCTGACACTCCGCGGGTCGTGGTCGCACGCGCAGCAGCCACCGAAGCAGGGAAGGCGTGCGCGGTTCGATGACAGCGGGATGCCCGCAGACGCAACAAAGGTGGGTAGTTCGCCACTCGGCCGGAGTGCGCTGTCGAAAGCCCTCTTCCTGCATCACGCGAGCAAGGTAACAACCCACGGGACTCCGCGGATGGGCCTTGTGCGGTGCCCCGGGGCGTGCTGGTAGTGCCGGGAAGGCTGACGACTTGACCGGGACACTCGGCCCCTCGCGCCCGTCGTCGGACAACCATCCATCTCACACGGCGTCCCTCCAACTCGGAGGTGACGCCCGGGGACTTCTCTCCGTGTCAGGCGGAAGCGCGGGCGCGGGCGGGGAGCTTCCCTTCGAGCCGCTTGCGAACACGGCCCAGGGGTTTCTCCACAGCGACGTAAAGGAGTTGCGCCGCGGTGATGGTGATGACGAGGGAGATGAGGTCGACGACGATGGGCACGGGTGTGACAAGCTCGACGAGTCCGAGCGCGAGTCGGTGCAGCAGATAGATCGAGAACGACAGGACGCCGATGTGCGCGATGACCGGGTTGTTCAGGACTCGCCCGGTGATGCCTTCGGGGTGCGAGATGACGAGCCAGAACAGGGGCACGAGGCAGGCGTAGAGGATGCTGTCGCCGATAGTGAGGCCAAAGCTCTGCGGGGCAAACGCGACGACGATGAAGACAACGGCGGCGATCGGTGCGGCGATGTAGCGGAGCGCACGGTCGCGGATACCGAACGGCGCCCGGTCGCCGAGCGCCGGGTTCGCGAGGAGTGCGAGTGCAGCGCCGGCGAGGAGTCCGTCGAAGCGCGTGTCGGTAGACACGTAGAGACGATAGAAGCTCGCATCTCCGGCCATGAGGAACAGTCGCCACAATGGGGCGGCGGCGCACGCGGCGACGAGGATCCACCCGATCTTCCTGTAGCTCAGCTTCCGCCACAGCAGGACGATCAGTAGGGCGGGGAAAATCAGATAGAAATGCTCTTCGACGGCGAGGGACCACAGCATCGACGACTCGGGCGGTAGGCCGGTGTGCGCGGTGCCGGTGACGGCTTCAGCCCACACCATGTAGTAGTTCGTGACCTGCAGCAGCTCAGCCGCGACTCCCCACCCGTTGATCGTGGAGGGGAGGACACCAAGCACGCCGACGAGTCCGGTGAGGGCAATAGCGATGTACGTGGGCGGGAGGATGCGGAGCACCCGGCGGAGGTAGAACTTTCCCAGCGAGATGCGCCCGGCCTTGTCGTACTCCCGACGCAGCAGGGTGGTGATGAGGTAGCCGCTGAGGAAGAAAAAAATCGTCACGCCGACGCTGCCGGGCCATCGGGTGCTCACGGTGAGGCCGTGGCCGATGAACACGACCATCACCGCGATGAAGCGGATGCCGTCGAGCGAGGGAATGGCGAAGGCTCCGTGAATGCTCTTGACCGGGCCGGCAGGCATGTTGTGCTCCTACGAGGTGGGTGACCGATCCACAGTATCGGTGTCGCCGAGAGGTCTCACGCCTCTCCCCGCTCGGCGGCGAGACTGGCCGTGTCGAGGACTCGGGGACGGGTATCTCCTCCGGGCCGAGGCTGGCACGATTCGCTCGACCCGTCGTCAGCCGACCCTCAGGCCGTGCCCCGGCGACGCAACGTGTCGCGGCTGACCCCGGTGACCGCGCTCACCGCGCGCTGACTGAGATCCCCGAGCCGAAGGAGCGCGAGGGCGGCATCGCTCCGCCGCCGGGGCGACCACGTCGAGAACCTCTCCAGCGTCACGGCGCGCAGCGCCTCGGGGACGCTGACCTCGGTCATCGACGAGAAGCGCCGAGCGCGTTCGATTCCGCGCGCGATCGACGCCGGGGTCTCCCCCAGGCTCAGCGCCGCGAGAACGCGAGCCGTCTTCGCATCGACATCGCAGACGTCGGTTCGCAGAAGCGCTTCGATGGCGGCGATGCCGGGGAGCTCGAGCGTGACGACCTGATCGACGAGGTGGGCGGCATCCGGAGCCTCCGAAGCCACCACCGTCACACCGGGCTCGGGGGCAACGCCGACGAGGAGCGAGAGCGCGGCCGGCCCGCGGAGATGGGCGTTGTCGATGAAGAGGGTCATCCCGCCGGTGGTCCCCCGTCGGATCTCATCGGCGAGGGACGCGGCCGAACGGTCCCCCGTGGTCGCGAGGTCGAGCGTCGCGAGCGGCCGACCACGGCGGTGGGCCAGCCACCGCGCGAGCGTCGTCTTGCCCCGACCGGCCCCGCCCACGAGCAGCAGCGAGGTGGTCTGGGCGCCGAGCAGGCGGGCGCGCAGATCGTCGTCCACGACGGGGAGACGATCGATCTCGACGGTCTGCTCGATCCGGATGCCGTGCGGGCGGGCCCGCGCCGGAGCGGCGGTCCGCTCGAGCAGGACCGTGACCACCTCCGCCGCGCCCCCACCGTCGGCGTGGCGTCCGACCGTGACCCGGGCGGCGGGCCCGTGGGCGGGCGCGGCGCGCTCGACGAGGTGGGCGACATCATCGGCGACCGCTCTCACGTGGCGGCGACCCCGCGACGTCGAGCGGGCGCTGCGATGGGTGTGGGCGGCAGCTGACACGGTGAATCTCCCGATCCTGGTTTCCGACACGATCGGTCGTCGGCGGACGACCGCGACCCGCCGGCGAGCGGCGGGGTGTCGGGACTCAGGTGCGGGAGATGGTGTGGAGAAGGAGCGGATGCCGCGGCGGCGGCGGATCGAGAGACGGTTCCGCCCTCGTGTCGGCGTTCACCGTCGAGACCGTCGCGCGGGCGACGGCGTCGACGGCAGCGAGCACGACTGCCGTTGTGCCGTCCACGGCCATGACGCTCGTCGCGTCGGCCTCGACGGGAGGAACGACTCCGGCGGTCGGCGCGTCGTCGACGTTCATCAGGGACCCGACCGTGAAGGCCGTATGAGCGGTGCCCTCGTGAGAGCCGACGCCGTCGTCGACGTGCGTCGTCGCCCACGCGCTGAACACGAGGAACAGCGCGAGCATCAGCCGGATGCCGCGCCCGACGGCGCGTCGGCCGGGGGGAGGCGAGACGGCGATGGTCATCGTGCCCGAGCCTAGGCGGGCGCACCCCTCCGATCGGGGTCGGTGGACGAGTGACTACCGTCTGGACACCTGATCTTCATCTGAGCATGGTGCGGAGGTGTCCTCGCACCGGTGGGCTGAATGCGCGATCGACGACCGCACCGACACGACGAAGGATCCCCCATGCACTCACGTACCTCCCGGCGTCTCCGAACGGCCGTCGCGGCCGTTGCGGTGGCGCTGACCGCCTCGACCTCCGTGGCGCTCGTGGCCGTTCCGGCCCTCGCCTCCACCCCCGGCGACATCACCGAGCACGGCGGCGCCGCTCGGAACGACGGTGACATGACCGAGGCGCTTCGTGCGTCGCTCGTCGACGGGCCGGCCAAGAACGTCATCCTGCTCATCGGCGATGGGATGGGTGATTCCGAGATCACCGTGGCGCGCAACTACGCGGAAGGCGCGGGCGGACGCTTCGCCGGGATCGACGCCCTCCCGCTGACCGGGCAGTACACGACCTACTCGGTCAACGAGGAGGGACAGCCGAACTACGCGTCGGAGTCGGCGTCGACGGCCAGCGCCTGGGCGACCGGGACGAAGACGGTCAACGGTCGGCTGAGCGTCGATTACCAGAATACGGCGCAGTCGACCCTGCTCGAGATCGCGAAGGCGAACGGCCTGAAGACCGGCAACGTCTCGACGGCGGAGATCCAGGATGCCACCCCCGGCGCGCAGATCTCGCACATCTCGGCACGCGGATGCTACGGCCCCGACCAGACCTCGGAGAACTGTGCGACGGAAGCGTTGGAGAACGGCGGGCTCGGCTCGATCAGCGAGCAGCTGCTGAACGTGCGCCCCGATGTCACCCTCGGTGGAGGCTCGGCGAGCTTCGCGCAGACCGCGAAAGCCGGCCCGTGGGAGGGCGAGACGCTCTTCGCCCAGGCGGAGGACCGCGGGTACACGCTCGTCGACGACGCGGCGGCTCTCGACGCCGTCACCGTCGCGGACGCCGACCAGCCGCTGCTGGGCCTGTTCACCGAGGGGAACTTCCCGGTGCGCTGGTCGGGACCGGAGGCGACCGACCTCACCGCGGGTGGAGAGCTGCCCGCCCCGACGTCGTGCGCCGAGAACCCCGAGCGTCTGGCGACCGGCTTGTCGCTGGCATCCCTGACCTCCAAGGCGATCGACCTGCTCGACGGCGACGACGGCTTCTTCCTGCAGGTGGAGGGCGCGAGCATCGACAAGCAGGATCACGCCGCGAACGCGTGCGGTCAGATCGGCGAGACCGTCGACCTCGACGAGGCCGTTCAGGTCGCGCTGGACTTCGCCCGCACCCAGGGTGACACCCTGGTCGTGGTGACCGCCGACCACGCGCACACGAGCCAGATCGTCGGTTCGACGATCCCCGGCCTGAACACCCACCTGCTGACGGCCGACGGCCAGCCGATGATCGTGGCGTACGGCACGTCGGCGCTCGGCGAGTCGCAGCAGCACACCGGCGCTCAGGTGCGCATCGCGGGCTACGGCCCCGGGGCGGCGAACGTCGTGGGCCTGACCGACCAGACCGACCTGTTCTTCACCGCGGCGAACGGTCTCGCCCTCTCGTCCGACCTCGCCTCGCTCAGTGCGAACGCGTCGATCTCGGTCCCGGCCGAGGTGCGCCCCGGAGACACGATCTCGGTGGCCGCCGAGGGCTTCTCGGCTGACTGGCAACTGGTCGGTTCCGCCGGGGACTCCACGGCTCTCGGCCAGCGCGACGCCCTGCGCGGTGCGGCGCGCTTCGAGATGACCGCCCCGACCACCGAGGGCGCGTTCGAGATCGCCGTGCGCGGTGCGCAGACGGGCGTGACGAAGACCGCGACGGTGACCGTCTCGGCCGCTGCCGCCCCGGTTCCCCCGATCGCCCCGAGCCCGACCCCGTCGTCGTCGGCCGGTGCCGGCGGTGGTGGCGGAGCAGCGGGCAACGGTGGTCCGCTCGCGTCGACCGGCGCGGCACTCCCCCTCGGCGCAGCGGTCCTCGCGGTGGGCCTGCTCGCCACCGGTGCGTACCTGCGCGCGCGTCGTCGCCGTCACACCGAATTCGTCTGAGCCCGAGTCGTCGACGCCCGTCCCCACCGCTTCGCGGGGGCGGGCGTCGTCGCGTTCCGCCGACAGGCGGGGGCTCAGCCGGCCCGCTCGCTGCGCTTCTGCGCCTGGAACACCCGGATCGCCTCATAGCGCTCCGCCGAGCGTGCCTGCCGTTTGGCGGCCTCATCCTCGCGCACTTTCGGCGGGGCGTTCGTCACGAGCTCGTCGAGCAGGTGGCGAACGGATGCCGCGACCTCGCCCACCGCGCGATCGAACACGTCCTGATTGGCCCGCGACGGTTTCGTCGTGCCCACGATCTTGCGCACGAACTGCAGCGCGGCGTCGTGGCACTCGTCGTCGGTGGCGGGTGGGGTGAAGTTGTGCAGGGGAACGATGTTGCGGCACATGCCCGAAAGGGTAGGCCGCGATGCCGGTGGGGGGGAAGATTCGCGTCGGTCGAGTTCCCGGCATCCCCCCCAGGTCAAGGTGCGCGGCCATATTGGTGGGGCACGGAAGGATGGAAACATGTCGACCTTCCCCTACGCCTCGCGTCCGTGGTTGAGCTCCTACGCCGAGGGTGTGCCGCACGAGATCGACGAACCGTCGCAGACCCTGTCCGAGATGCTGGCCGCCGCGGTGACGCGGTACGGCGCGCAGACGGCGCTGGAGTTCTTCGGAGCGACGACCACGTACCGAGACCTGGGCGCGCAGGTCGATCGGGCGGCAGAGGGCCTGCGCCGTCTCGGTGTGCGCGCCGGCGACCGGGTGGCCCTGGTCTTGCCGAACTGTCCGCAGCACGTGGTGGCTTTCTACGCCGCGCTGCGGCTGGGGGCCATCGTGATCGAGCACAACCCGATCTACAGCCCGCGCGAGCTGCGTCACCAGTTCGAGGATCATGGTGCGCGCTTCGCGATCGTGTGGGACAAGCTCGTCGACACGGTCGCCGAGTTCCCCTCCGACCTGGCTCTCGAGCACATCGTGAGCGTCGACATCACCTCGGCGTTCCCCCTCGGCAAGCGGGTGGCTCTGCGCCTGCCGGTCGCCAAGGCCCGCGCCGCGCGGGCGCAACTGACCGCCACGCCGCAGTCGAAGCGCGCCGTCGCGTGGGAGAAGGTGCTCACGCACGGCACGCTGTCGCGCAAGCACCGCGGCCCCGTCCTCGACGACATCGCGCTGCTGCAGTACACCAGCGGGACGACCGGTACTCCGAAGGGCGCGGTGCTCACTCACCGCAATCTGCGGGCCAACGCCATGCAGGGTCGGGCGTGGGTGCCCGGTCTGCGCGATGGCGAAGAGACCTTCTACGGCGTCCTCCCCCTCTTCCACGCGTACGGTCTGACGCTCTGCCTGACCTTCGCGATGAGCATCGGCGCGAAGCTGGTGCTGTTCCCGAAGTACGACCTCGAGCTCGTGGCATCCGCGGCGAAGAAGAGCCCGCCGACCTTCCTGCCGGCGGTGCCGCCGATCTACGACCAGCTCGCGCGAGCCGGAGCGCGCGGCACCATCGACCTCTCGACCGTGCGCTTCGCGATCTCGGGGGCGATGAGCCTGCCCGTCGCCACCGTCGACCGCTGGGAGGCGACCACCGGCGGTCTGCTCGTCGAGGGGTACGGGATGACGGAGTCCTCACCGGTCGCGCTCGGCAACCCGATCGGTCCCTCACGGCGGCCGGGAACGGTGGGCGTGCCGTTCCCCAGCACCGACATCCGCGTGGTCGACCCCGAGAACCCGTCGCACGATCTGCCGCTCGGCGAGACGGGCGAACTGCTGCTCCGCGGCCCGCAGGTGTTCCAGGGGTACTGGAACCGCCCCACCGACTCTGCGGCGACGCTGCTCGACGGGGGGTGGCTGCGGACGGGTGACATCGCCTCGGTCTCGCCCGACGGGTTCGTCACGATCGTCGATCGCCTGAAAGAGATCATCATCACCGGTGGCTTCAACGTCGCCCCCAGCGAGGTCGAAGACGTACTCACTTCGCACCCCGACATCGAGGGGGCCGCGGTCGTCGGCCTGCCCAAGGCGCGCGGCGGCGAAGACGTGGCGGCGGCGATCGTCGTGCGCGAGGGAGTCGAGATCGCTCCCGACGCCGTGCGCGACTACTGCAAGACGCGATTGGCCGACTACAAGGTGCCGCGTCGGATCGTCGTCGTCGACGACCTGCCACGTTCGCTCATCGGCAAGGTGCAGCGGCGAGAGGTGCGCGAGCGCCTGATGGCCTGACGGCCGGAGGGATGCCACGGCGTCGAGCCGTCGGCATCCCCCACGCCCCTCGCGTCAGCCGTAGAACAGCTTGTCGAACACGCGGCGGGCGCGTCGCGTGGCGCCGAGGTAGTCCTCTTCGACCTGCGTCGCGGAGCGCGGGGCGTACTCGAGGATGCGTCCGATCCCGTCGAGTCGCAGGCGATCCGTGGGAAGCACATTGCTGGTCTGTCCCGACAGCAGGGTGTTGGCCGAGCGCAGGCGACTGGCGAGATGCCACGCGGCCGCGAGCTTCTCGGCGGCGTCGGGCTCGACGATCCCCGCCTCGACGGCGGCGTCGAGAGCCCCCAGCGTCGAGGTGGTGCGCATTCCCGGAACGGTGCGCGCGTGCTGCAGCTGCAGCAGTTGCACGAGCCACTCGACGTCGCTCAGCGAACCCGGACCGAGCTTGAGATGGCGCGCGGGATCGGCGCCCTGCGGGAGGCGCTCGTTCTCGACGCGGGCTTTGATGCGCCGGATCTCGCGCAGGCCGTTCTCATCGGCGGTGACGGGGTAACGCACCTCATCGGCCAGCTCCATGAACGCGTTGATGAGCTTGACGCTGCCCGCGACGCCGCGGGCCCGCAGCAGTGCTTGGGCCTCCCACGAGAGTGACCAGCGCCGGTAGTACTCGGCGTAGGACTCGATCGAGCGGACCAGCGGTCCGCTCCGCCCCTCGGGACGCAGCTCGGCGTCGAGGTCGAGCGGCAGTCTGTGGTCTTCGGAGTGCTCGCGCAGGCCCGCGACGAGCTTGAGAGCCAGGGTGCCGGCCCGCTGCGGATCGACGCCGTTCGAACGGTAGACGTACATCACGTCGGCGTCGGAGCCGAAGCCGATCTCGCGCCCGCCGAAGCGCCCCATGGCGATGACCGCGAAATCGAGGTCGTCGTCTTCGGGGGGAACGACCACGCGCCGCACGGCCCGCAGGGTCGCCTGGATCGTGACCTCGGTGATCGTCGACAGCGCGTCGGACAATTCCTCGAGCGAGACCGTGCCGAGCACGGCCGCCATCGCCACGCGCAGCATCTCGCGGCGTCGGAGCGCACGCACCGAGCGCATCGCGTCGTCGATGTTCTTCCAGCGCGTCTGAATCGCCCGAGCCTCTTCTTCGAGAGCCTTGCCGGAGCGGGGCCGCAGCAGCGCGTCGTCGTCGAGCCATGCGACCGACTCGGGAATCCACTCCATCAACTCGCCGATGTATCGCGAGCCCGAGAGCACGCGAGTGAGGCTCTCGGCGGCGCCGGCGGAGTCGCGCAGCATGCGCAGGAACCAGGGCGTGTTGCCGAGGCGTTCGCTGATGCGGCGGAAGACGAGGAGGCCGTAGTCGGGATCCACGCCGTCGGCGAACCACCGGATCATGATCGGCATGAGGTGCCGCTGGATGGTCGACTTGCGGCTCAGTCCGCTGGTGAGGGCGGCGATGTGACGCAGGGCGCCGGCCGGGTCGCGGAAGCCGATGGCCGCGAGACGATCACGCGCCTGCTCGGTCGACAGGGTGCGCTCGCCCTCGGGCAGCGCCGCCACCGCCGACAGCAGCGGGCGGTAGAACAGGCGCACGTGGATGTCGCGCACCTCGCGCTTGATGCCCTCCCACACCGTCTGCACCCCGGAGGCCGAGTCGGCCAGCCGAGACGCGCGCGCGAGGACCCGCAGGTCGTCGTCCTTCTCGGGCAGCAGAGCGGTACGGCGCAGGCCGCGCAACTGCAAGCGGTGCTCGAGCAGCCGCAGCAGGCGATAGTCACGGCCGAACGCCTCGGCCTCGGAGCGACCGATGTACCCCTCGGCGACGAGGGCGTCGAGAGCGTCGAGCGTGCCGCGCTGACGGATGCGCTCGTCGGTCAGACCGTGCACGAGCTGCAGCAGCTGCACGGTGAACTCCACGTCGCGGATGCCGCCCGGGCCGAGCTTGAGCTGGCGATTGACCTCGGCGGCGGGGATGTGGTCGGTCACCCGCTCGCGCATGCGCTGCACGCCTTCGACGAAGTTATCGCGCGCGGCGCTGTGCCAGACGAGCGGCTGCACCGCGGCGACGTACTCGGCGCCGAGGGTGGCGTCGCCCGCGAGCGGACGCGCCTTCAGCAGCGCCTGGAACTCCCAGCTCTTGGCCCAGCGGGCGTAGTACTGCTGGTGAGAGGCGAGGCTGCGCACCAGAGCGCCCTGCTTGCCCTCGGGGCGCAGGTTGGGGTCGACCTCCCACAGGGGCGGTTCGATCTCGGGCCCCGAGATACCCCGCATCGTCTGCACGGCGAGGCGCGTGCCGATGTCGATGGCGCGCGCTTCGGTGACGATGTCTTCGTCGGCGGAGCCGCCGACGAAGATCACGTCGACATCGCTGACGTAGTTGAGTTCACGGGCGCCGGTCTTGCCCATCGCGATGATCGCGAACCGGGTGGCCTCGACCTGCGCCCTCGGGAACGCCGCCGGGCCCGTACCGCTCACGCGGCCGCGCGCCACGCTCAACGACGCCTCGAGGGCCGCGCCGGCCAAGTCGGCGAGCGAGGCCGAGACGATGTCGATCGCGCCGGCGGGATCGTCTTGACCGAGGTCGTAGGCGGCGATGCGCGCCAGAAGACGCCGGTATCGCACGCGGAGCGCGACCCAGGCGGCATCCGAGGTATCCGTCGCGAAACCCTCGACGTCGCCGACGGATGCCAGCAGCTCGGCCCGCATGGTCGGCTCGTCGGGCAGGGTCAGACCCGCACCCGAGAGGTGACGCAGTTCGTCGGGGTGACGTAGGTAGAACTCCGCGAACCCGTCGGAGGCGCCGACGATGTCCCAGAGTGCCCGCCACGCGCCCGGATCGCCCGCCGCACCGCGCACCGCGTCGGCGTCGCGGCGCGCCACCTGCACGATCGCCCACAGGGCGCGATCGGGATCGGCCACGCGCTGGGCGAGCTGCATGGCGCCGGCCCGCTCCACGCCCACCAGCTCCGCGAGCTCGCCGAGCAGGGTGTCTGCTTCGGCGAGCTGCGAGAATCCGGTGCGGGCGAGTGCGGTGAGCGCGGTCGTGCGGTCACCTGAGGTCATGGCGGCTTCCGTCAGAGCGCTTCGAGGTTGCTCTCGAGCTCGAACGGCGTGACCTGGGCGCGGTACTGCTGCCACTCGCGTCGCTTGTTGAGCAGCACGTACTTGAAGACCTGCTCCCCCAGCGTCTCGGCCACGAGCTCGGACTCCTCGAGGTACTCGAGAGCGTGGTCGAGGCTCGCCGGCAGCGGCGCGTATCCCAGGGCGCGGCGTTCCGCGTCGGTGAGCGACCACACGTTGTCTTCGGCCTCGGCCGGCAGCTCGTACTCCTGCTCGATGCCCTTGAGCCCGGCCGCGAGCATGAGCGCGTACGACAGGTACGGGTTCGCCGCGGAGTCGAGCGCGCGGTACTCGACGCGCGTGGACTGCCCCTTGTTGGGCTTGTACAGCGGAACGCGCACGAGGGCCGAACGGTTGTTGTGACCCCAGCAGATGAAGCTCGGAGCCTCGTCGCCGCCCCAGAGGCGCTTGTACGAGTTGACGAACTGGTTGGTGACGGCCGAGATCTCGTTGGCGTGGCGCAGCAGGCCGGCGATGAAGTGACGGCCGACCTTCGACAGCTGGTACTGCGAGCCCTCTTCGTAGAAGGCGTTCATGTCGCCCTCGAACAGCGACAGGTGGGTGTGCATGCCGCTGCCGGGCTGGCCGCTGATGGGCTTCGGCATGAAGGTCGCGTACACGCCCTGCTCGATGGCGACCTCTTTCACGACAGTGCGGAACGTCATGATGTTGTCGGCCGTGGTGAGGGCGTCGGCGTACCGCAGATCGATCTCGTTCTGCCCGGGACCACCCTCGTGGTGGCTGAACTCGACCGAGATGCCGAGGTCTTCGAGCATGCGCACCGAGCGACGACGGAAGTCGTGCGCCGTCCCACCCGGGACGTTGTCGAAGTAGCCGGCCGAATCGACCGGCTGCGGGCGCCCATCCGCACCGAGCTGCGACGACTTGAGCAGGTAGAACTCGATCTCGGGGTGCGTGTAGAACGTGAATCCCGCGTCGGCGGCCTTCGCCAGCGTGCGCTTGAGCACGTGGCGGGGGTCGGCGACGGCCGGTTGTCCGTCGGGCGTGGTGATGTCGCAGAACATGCGTGCCGTCGGGTCGATCTCGCCGCGCCACGGCAGGATCTGGAAGGTCGTGGGATCGGGGTGCGCGAGCAGGTCGGACTCGTAGGAACGCGTCAGCCCCTCGATCGCCGATCCGTCGAAGCCCAGGCCCTCGGTGAAGGCCCCCTCCACCTCAGCGGGGGCGATCGCCACCGACTTGAGCGTTCCCACCACGTCGGTGAACCAGAGGCGGACGAACTTCACGCCCCGTTCTTCGATCGTCCGCAGGACGAAATCGCGCTGCTTGTCCATCGTCATCCCTCGTTTCGGTAAGGCTGTCAGGCCTTGACGCCGTCGGAGCCCCAGTCCGCGTCGCGGGCGTCGTCGTCATCCCACTTCTCGGAGCGCTGGCGCAGGATCTCGGGCGCACGTTCGGCTTCTTCGGCGGTGTCGAAGGGGCCGGCACGGTCGGCCATCGGAGAGGCGAAGCCCTGCTCGACCTGCTTGGTCTCGAGGTTGTACCAGTACTTGTTGCTCTCGTCGCTCACGATGGCTCCTTCGATGGGTCTCGCGTCTCGGCGCAGAACCGCCGGTGCTCCCCCGATCCTACTGATCCCGACCGTGCGCCTGGATAGGCTGGGGGGTATGGCAACGAATGCATCGCGTGCGGTCGGAGTGGACATCGGCGGAACCGGCATCAAGGCGGGGATCGTCGACCTCGATGCCGGCGAACTCGTCAGCGATCGGGTGAAGGTCGCCACCCCCGCGGGGGCGGAACCCGCCGACGTGCTGGCCGCGGTGCGCCAGGTGCTCGACACCCTCGAAGCCCCGGCCGATCTGCCCCTCGGCGTCGCCTTCCCGGCGATCGTGAAGAGCGGCAAGACGCTGTCGGCCGCCAACGTGTCGTCGTCGTGGATCGGCTTCGAGGCCGAGAAGTTCTTCGAAGACGGACTGTCGCGTGGCATCCACTTCGCCAACGACGCCGACGTGGCCGGCATCGCCGAGGTGCGCTACGGCGCCGCGAAGGGCGTCGACGGTCTCGTCATCCTCACCACCCTCGGCACGGGCATCGGCTCGGCCATGATCTACGACGGCGTGCTCGTGCCGAACAGCGAGCTGGGCCACCTGCAGCGCGCCGGGCACAAGAAAGACGCGGAGCACTTCGCCGCCTACTCGGCGATGGAGCGCGAGGAGCTGTCGTGGGACAAGTGGGCGAAGCGTCTGCAGTGGTATTACGACTACGTCGAGTTCCTCTTCAGCCCCGACCTGATCGTCGTCGGCGGTGGGGTGTCGAAGCACTCCGAGAACTTCCTGCCGCTGCTGAAGCTGCGCGCCCCGATCGTGCCCGCGAAGCACCGCAACAACGCGGGCATCATCGGTGCGGCCTCGCTCGCGGTGGCCGTGCCCGAGGCGCTGCCCGCGATCAAGTAGCCGTTTCGCGGCTGAGCTCGACGCCCGGTCGATGCACCCAGGTGAATGTCAGGGTCGATAGGGTGACGGCATGAAGCGCCCCCTCGCCCTTGCCGCCGTCTCCTTCGCTCTCGTGTTCCTCGCGGGCTGTACCAGCGAGACGACGTCCGAGACGATCACCATCACCCCCGGCCAGTCGGGAACGTTCACCAACGGGGATTCCACCATCGTCGTCGGCGGAGACGCGACCGACGCCCCGCGGGACGAGACTGCGTACCTGAGCGAGATCCGAGACGGCGGCGCGGCCGACAGCGTCCTCCTCTCCGCCACCGACGCCGACCTGCTCGCCGCCGGGCAGGCCGCCTGCGACCAGCTCGCCCAGGGCATCGACGACGACGACATCGCTCTCACGGTGGCGGGCCGGACGGTGAAGGCGGGTAGCGACGACGCCACCGCCATCGTCGACGCGGCGTCCGTCGCACTCTGCGGGTGACGGCGGCCCGGGCCGCGGGCGCTCGCGTCGGCAGTACGCGGCTGTCGCGAGGCCACATTCGCGCTCTCCGACGAGCGGCACGAATCTCCCTCCGCGGCTGAGACCAGGGTTCGCGCCCGTTCGAGTGGCGGCCCGGTTCGACACGGTGATTCACGCTGCGCCCGAGCGCGACATCGCCTGGGCGCAGTGTGGGGTGCGAGCCGCGTCAACATCCTCTGTCCCTCCCGTCTTCGCCGGTGCGGGCCGCGTCATCGACGAGTTGCATCGCGCGAGGGAACGTGCGGCGATCGTTGGGACGTCGATCGTGGCTCTGTGCGCAGTCGCCGCTGTCGTGCTGATCTGGTCCGTTGCCGTGCCCGCGGGACCGGATGTATGCGTCCTCACCTACCCCGGGCCACGAAACTGCTTCGTCAGCGATCGGCTTGCTGCGGCCATCGCATTGACGGTAGTACTAGCGCTGACGTTTGCAGTTGCGCTTATCGCGTCCGTCACGTTGTTTCGTCGGTGGTTTTGGGCTGTAGGAGCGGGAATTGCGCTGGTGCTTTTGGCTGGTCCCGTTGCGTTCGTAGCGGTCGCGTGGATTCCCGCGTGGGCGTGAAACCATAGCAAAGGGCCAGCCGAGGAACGCGGCTACGCTCTCCGACCGGCCCTCTGTGGGGGTTCTGCGTCTAGTACGCCAGGTACAGCTGCCAGCCCAACTCTTGCGCGATACGCAGCGGCTCCGTTGCGTACACGGAGTACCCGCACACACGTCCCTGAGTTCCTTGGCACGGAACTGAAGGGCTAGCCGCGCCAGCGGAGATGATGGCCGCCGCGTATCGGGTGAGCGTTCCGTTGGTGTTGACCAGTTGATACCCCGGCCCACCGCTGTCGCCCTGTCCAGCTCCACCGACGCCAGTCGCCGACTTCTCCGTGCGGAAGCCGGTTCTCGTGGGGTCGCCGGGGATCGTCCAGGTGTACGGGCGGGTGGTCACGAAGTTTCCGCAGACTAACCCGCTGTATGAGCCTGAGTGGCAGATCTCGCTACCAACTGCCACTGGTGAAGCTCCGTTGAGCTGCGTGTAGTTCCCGCTGTTGTAGGCATTGACGTAAATGAAGGGGTGAACTGTAGTGCGTGTAACGATCGCCCCGTCGTTCGGCTCGTTGGCGGCGATCATCGAGCCGAAAATGTAGGCGGTCGACCCGTCATCGATGACCCATTGGCTTCCGACGTCACCACAGTGATCGGCGGTCATGAGGCCGTACTGCACGGGATTGCTGCTGATCCGACGTACCGGGAAGCCTGTTGAACAAGAGTTCTGCAGGAAGACCCCGTCGTAGCGGGTCATCTTGGAGCCGCCGAGACCGTAGGTATCGAACTGTCGGTTGTTCAGAGGAGTGACGCCCTCATGGGTGATCGCCACGGGGTACTCGGACACACTCTCGAGGCGCGCCTCCGCGATGTTGCTCGAGCGAGCGGCGTCGGAAGGCGCCAGGGTGAGCTCGATTCCGCTGCCGTCCGCAGCCGGTCCGCCTCCCAGGACGCCGGCCGCTGTTGCTTCGTCGCTTCCTAAGACCGTTTGCACGGCTTCGCGAAGGTCGCCAGGAAGGTACGGCGTCTGGCGCACCTTCATGGGAAGCTCTGCCGAAGCGACAATGCTCTCCAACTCAGCGGGTACTTCACCGTGCCACCAAACGATCGTCAGCGAGCGATCTTTCGTGAACTCGACCGCGCTGTAACGCGGATCGTCCTCGTAGAGGCCGTCAATTTTCGTGCTGATGTCGACCATCTCGCCTGTGACGGGAGGAGCGGTGAGCGCGCGCTCATCGGGGCTCGTGGTCGGCGCAACCCGAAAGTGACTGACGGGCGGTTCATCGACGACATTGCTGGTGTCTCCGGTGGCGGCGCCTGTCATCGGAATGGCGAGCGTGAGGGCCCCGATAGCGGCGACAACAGCTGGGGACGTTATTTTCACTGATTCCCCCTCGGATCGGTGGTGTTCTTACAGACAGTAAGAAAACGCTGCCAAACACGAGGAGCCGATCCTTGACCAATGGCCCGTCTTTCACCCCCAGGGGGAGCTGACCTCGCCCTTGTGGAAACCTGATCCGAGCGGCGAGAGTGTCTGTCCAAGGCGAACCGGGCGTGGCTGCGCGAGCGCGAGATCGCCGCGACGATGCCGGAGCGCGACGATCAGATCGCTCACCGCCGCAAGCGCCGCGGGCGACCAATCGACTTCGGTGACCAGCAGCGAGCTCGTTACCGCGGCCGCAACGTCGTCAAGCGGTGCTTCAACAAGCTCAAGCAATGACGCGGGATCGCCGTGCGCTCGGACAAGCTCGCGCGCAACCAACACTCCGGGCTCTACCTCGCCGCGACACTCCATTGGCGCATCGGCCCCAGTGGATGAGTTACTCGCGTTCTCTGCCGGTCGCCGCCCAGTGGATCATCTGCTTCTGAATATGGTCGGGCGTCAGCATGAACAAGGGAGTGAGTTCCTCCCACCCTGGCTGCTTTACCCGCTCGCTGTATGCCGCATGCTCGGCGCTCAGCCCCAAGCTCGCATCGAGCCCCGCAGACTCAGTCCCCATCAAGCTGACGTGATAGATCCAGGTCGATCCGTCTGCCTCGGTGCTCCGGAACGTCGCCTCAAAGAGCTGGCGCTCGTTCGATAGTGCTTCCTGGTGCTCGGGATACCGGTCGTTGATCGTGTCCATCCATTCCTGGAGTTCGGCTTCCTTGCCGGGCACGATCGGTGCGCGGCTGAGTTCCAGTCGCATTCCAGGCGGCACGGAAGAGGGCATCGGGAAACCCTCGAAGTCTCGTGCCACCGGATGAAATGGGATCTTCTCGACGACCATCCGACAAGTCTGACATCACGGGTTGCACTGGTCGGCTGAGGCCACCTCAGATAGCTGGGCACAGGAGAGAACCGTGTTCCACAACACGGCCTAGGGCTACGGCGGGGCGAATGGGCCGGCCTGTACGCCGGGTTCTGTTTCACGTCATATCGTCATTTGATGGTAAATACTGGGGGGTGTTGTTATCCCTGCTCAGGCGGCAAATCGAGTGCAGTCAATTGCGGCGCGAGCTGGGTGGCAATTGGGAGTTCTGCGGACTACCTGCGGACTGCGCCACCCCGGCACGCGAGACAACCACTCAGTCAGGAACCCCTCGCGACACGCCCCGCGCCGAAATTGAGTCCTTCCCGCTGTCCCCATTTGGAGATGGTGGAGGCGGTGACGCCGAGCTCTGCTGCCATGGTGCGGGTGGAGTAGCCGGCGTCGTACAGTTCGCAGGCGCGGGCGGTGTCGAAAGTGGATGCCGCGCGGTTGCGGGTGAGGCCGGATCTTGCGCGCCAGGCGTTCACGGTGCCCACGGCGACGCCGAGCGTGGCCGCGATCTCGGCGGGGGTGCTGCCTGCGTCGTGCAGCTCGCGCGCGCGGGCCCGGTCGAACTTGAGCCGCCCAGCGAACGTCAGCCCCTCGCCCTTGGCCCAGAGGGACACCTGTTCGCGGTGCACGCCGAGATCCGCGGCGATCGCCGTTGCTGTCATGCCGGAGTCGAACAGCGCGCGTGCTCGGTCTGTGTCGAGCTCCTGAGCGCTGCGGCTGCGGCGCCCCATCATCTCGGCGTTCACAGCGTCAACCGCGGAGGCGTGGAAGTACGACGTGACGACACCCTTGTGTCCGCGGGAGGTTGCTGAGGGCGTCAGGTAGCCCTTCTCGACCCACTTCCGCACGCCCCGCTCGCCGAGCCCCACACGCTCAGCGGCCTGCGCGAGCGTCAGAAGCGGGTTGAACCATTCGCGGACCGGTCCTAGCTCCTCCTCGTCGTCATACCGCGCGTAGGAGCCGTGTGGTGCGTTCGGGCGGGCGGCGTTGGGGTGGACGAACCGGTGCCGGTTCTCGAGCCCCCATCGACGCATAGCGTCACGGAGAGACCAGCGCTCCCGCACCCCGTCGTCATCCTCGGGGTGGTCGTCGAGCACGAGGGGGCCGAGCCATCCCATGGCGACGTGATTGTTCTGCAGCTGCTCGAGTCCGGCGGAGAAGTACCGGAGGGTGGTCTCGATCGCGTGGATTGCGTCGGTGACGTCGTCGCGTCCGGTGGCATGGGGGCCGGGCTGTGAGCGTGTGGTGACGACGGCGTCCCAGTTCCATCGGGACTGTCCGCCGTCGGTCATGCCGCGCAGGCGGGTCAGGAGCTCGGGGGCGTCGTCGAGGAGCTTGCTCGCGCGCCCCCAACACTGGTCGCACACGAGAGACCGGTCACGGCATACGCTCGGCGCGCAGCCCTTGCACGGAGGGGTGTATCTCTCGCCGACATCCTCGGCGTGCGCGCGCCGCGCCAACTCGTCGGGCTCGAGGTTCTCGCAGACGGCCCAGTGCTGTCGGGCGCATCCGCGAATGCAATGCCGCTCGTCGCGGGCGTCGGTGTTGCGCTGGCTCGTGTCGCTCGCGAGTAATGACATACCGGGTATTCTCTTCCGTCCTCGTAGCGGGTGGTGACTTCGACACTCAGGTGAGTAGGGTGACGGGCATGAATCGTGCGGTCATCCCCGCGGCCGGCGCCGCCCTTCTGCTCCTGCTGGCGGGTTGCACCGCGACCGAGACGGCGAATGTGACCGCCGCGAGCGATGAGCCCGCCGTGAGCGCTCCTGCGGCGTCAGAAGGTCCGCTGACCGCCGCGACACCCTCCGGAGACGCTGACGGGGCTCCTGACACGCCGGAGGGCGCGTTCCTCGTGAAGATCCGCGACGTTCTGCCGGATGACACGTCGATCCCGAACGCCTCGGACACGCAGCTGCTCGCCGCCGCTCAAA
This sequence comes from Microbacterium sp. Leaf179, assembly GCF_001423785.1. Classification (NCBI taxonomy): domain Bacteria; kingdom Bacillati; phylum Actinomycetota; class Actinomycetes; order Micrococcales; family Microbacteriaceae; genus Microbacterium; species Microbacterium sp. Leaf179. Next base: position 288,624 of record NZ_LMPH01000004.1, read on the forward strand.
AAGCCTGTGAACAGATGGCCGGAGGGGCCGACTCGACAATGGTTTCCGTTATCGACGGCGAGCAGAAAGACGGGGCGGGGTACTACCAGGACAGCGCCAGAATCGGCGCTATCGCCAAACAGACCATATGCCCCTAGCTCCCGTCCGTCTTGAGGACGTAGCCGTCCGCGCCGAGGATCATCACGCCGGCGGGCAGTCCCATCCCGGATACCGGGGAAACGGCGCCGGGTGACATGCGGATGCCGTTCGCGTCGATCTGGACGACGTTGCCGCCGTACTGGATGCGGGCGTAGCTGCCGCTGACCTGGACAACCGCGTTGCCCTTGAACACCTGGATGGTGTCCGCGTCGGTGAACACCTGGGCGCCGTTGGCGAAGGTGAGCGCACCGCCCGACACTTCGGGGTCCATGGTCATGTCGCCGGCGCTGATCTTGCCCTCCACCTCGAGCTCGCTCAACAGGCGGGTGCGACCCTCGATCGTCGTGTCACCGCGCAGTCGGGTTTCAGCGGTGACATCGAGGGTTCCGGTGATCTCGACGGGGCCGCTGAAGTCCACGTCGCCGGTCCAGTCGATCGTCCCGTCACCGCGCAGCGCACCGGAGATCTGCGCGTACCCGCTGACCTCGAGGCCGCCGTTCTCGATCTTGATGTAGCCGCCGTTGTAGACGCGGATGCCGCCACTGCCGATCGAGGCGCTCTGCAGGGGCGTTGCGACCTGCAGCCGGTCGACATCTTTTCGGAGGCGGCGCAGTTCGGAGTAGTAGTCGGAGAGGTCATCAACCATTTTCATGGTCCTTTCTGTGGTGGTTTCAGACGGCCGCGGATCGGCCGCCCGACCAGGCGGGGCAAGGGAACGCCCGTTCGAACGTCGCCCTCACCCCTCCTGGTGGCATTGTGGAAAAAGACCGGGGAGAGACATCGGCAATACCCGGAGACCTTTCCCGGTGGGGTTCGGGGGGCCTCCCCCCACCGGGTCGAACATATGTTCGAAGGGGTCAGATTCGGGGGACGACGCTGTACTTGCCGCGGGCGCGCTCATCGACGTCGCGCTGCACCCCGTCGCGGGCTGCGCGTTCCTCGTCGAGTCGGTTGAGGCGCGCGCGGATGGTGGATGCGTCGGCTGCGAGGTTGATGGTCACGCCCTTGACCACGAGGTCTGTGGCCTTCTTCGCGTGCGTGGTCTTCTCGTAGGTGGCGAGGTCCATGTCGGCCATGCGTAGGCGCCACTGAATGTCGGGCAGCTTGCGGGTCATCGACTGCATGGCGAGCCACGCTCGATCGATGACCCTCAGTACCCGGTTGCTCTCGATCACATCGTCACGGGCGGTGACGGCTGCGGGCCCCATGCCTGCAATGCGGGCGAGGTCGCCAAGCTCGGCGGTGCCGATGATGTCGTGGGCCTGGGTGAGAGTTTCACCGGCCTGGTCGGCTGTGGCCTTGAGGGAGGCCATGATGCCGTCCAGGTGGTCAGGGATCATCTCGATCAAGGCGTGCTCGTGGACGCTGGTGGCCGCGGTGCTGAGGTCTCCCTGGTTTAGCACGTTCGCGACGATCGCGTTCAGGATGTCGGGGTCGGTGATGGGGTCGCGGTCCTCGATGATCGCGGTTGCCCAGGCGCGGGCGAGGGCGGCGTAGTCGGTGCTGGTGTTGCGCATCGCAAGGGCGGCGTTCTGGATCTTTTCAGTGTCGGCCTCGTGCTCGAGCAGTTCAGGCGGGAGCTTGTACCCGGTGATCTTGATCGCCTCGAAGAGGGCGCGGAGCTGCTGGTTCTGCATGGTGTTCCTGTCTGTCAGTTGTTGGGGTCGTTGAACGCGCGGAGCCATTCGCGCTTGTCGTGCTGGGTGGTGTCGCCCCCGGTGACGGTGCGGCCCTCTTTGGGGGCGCTGAGGCCCTGGCGCGGCTTGGATGCGCTCCCGGTTCCCTCGGCCCCGTCGGTGTCGTCTGCGCCGTCAGAGAGGGCGTCGAGCACGGATCGGGAGAAGGTGGGCGGGCGGTAGGTGTCGTCGTCGTTGTCGGTCATGCGGTGGCCTTCCTGTGGATGCGGATGATGGTGTGGGAGCCGCGGGCTTGGATGTTCACGTCCCACCCGTCGACCAGGAGCCAAGCCAGATCCTGGACGCCCCGGGATGACAGGTGCGTGGTGCGGTAGTTCCACCGGGGTCCGTCGTCACCGACGATTAGGTGCTCGTCCCGCGACCACGGTGGAGTCGGGAACCCCTTCGCGGTCAAATGGGCGATGGGAGAGGGGGCGGTGATGGTGTTCGGATCCGCCATGTTTCTGTCCTTTCATTCGGCGAGTCCCCTCGGCAGGATTCGAACCTGCGACCATCCCGTTAGAAGCGGGCCGCTCTTTCCGCTGAGCCACAAGGGGGAGACACCCCGCGTTCGAAACGCGAGGTGGGGTGCGCCTGGTCAGGATGTGTAGGCCCTTCCCGCCCAGAAGCCCGCCGGCGGGCGAGCGAGACGGGCGTACGCGTCGCACTGCTCCCGGATGAGACACCGGGTGAGGCACGTCTGCTGCATCTCGAGCCGATCGGCTGCAGGGAGCGCCTCGGTGACGTACCTGAGGTCCGTGTCGCACGGGGGCGGCCACGTCGCCATCGCCCTCCCGAGCCGCTCGTACTGCTCGACGGCGGTGGTGTGGCGGTCGTAGTCGTCGGCCGCGGACCGGTCCGCCATGGCCTGCTCTAGCTCGGCGCGGATCATCACCATGCCGGGCTGCCCGGGGACAGGCACCAACTCGACCTCTTCGCCCGTGGTGACGTCGGTGACGCGGGATGGTGTGTCGGTGGTCATTCGGCCTCCTGGGTGAGCATGTCGACGATCTCGGTGACGTCGTCGGGCCAGTCGCGTTCGACCATGCCGAGGGTGATGGGAATGCTGCGGTCGACGTCGACGAGTGCGGTGACCAGGTCGCCGATGGTCGGAACGGGCATCAGTAGCACCCGTTCTCGCAGCGGTCGTCGCGGTCACCGTCGGCGTGGTGGTCACGGCAGGATCCGGGCTCATCGTGGAGGCTGTGGCGGTGCGGGATGCACTGGTCACGGGTGCGGACGTCGGCGAACAGTCGGTCGCGGCGTGCGTGTTCGGCTGCGGTTCGCAGGTGCGCCGGCGTGGGGCGGCGCGAGTCCGTCCGGTAGTGGGTGTTCAGCCCTTCGACGGCGTCGGCGTAGTCCAGGTCGCTGAGGAGTGGTTCCCACGCTTCGAGCGTGAGCACGTCGACATCGCGACCATCGACGACGGCCATGCGGGTGAGCAGCATCGTGAGCTCGTCGGTCTTCAACCTTCCAGCCCCTTCGGTCGCAGGGTCGTCACGGGCGCGATACCACCGCGGGAGGCGATGAGCTGCTGACCGGCGCGCGCGATCGCCGTAGCCCGGTCTGTCGGCGTGGGGCGCCCGTTGCTGCGGGGACCGTCGAGCGGGTCGTCCCAGCCATCGCGGTTGAGCCACGTCGCCGGATGCGGAATGAACTCGGTGGAGGGGCGGTGCGGGTTGTCCCGATACGCGACGGCCGCGGCGTTGATGATTTCGGGGGTCGACCGCTTGACTGCTTTCGCCCACGCCTTGCGAGCGTTTGGCTTCGCGACCTTGCGCGGCCACGCCGCCCAGAAATCGTCGAACGGATCAGTGCTCTCGATGTTCAGATCGCCCGTTGGGGGTATGGGGGATATCTGGGTGTTCATATGGGTTTTCTCCTGGGTTTTAATCGCTAGGACTCTCAGTCCGGTAGGCGAGGACTCAGAGTCCTGTAGGTCGGGACTGAGAGTCCTATAGGAGGGGTCTGACCTACAGGACTGTGAGTCCTGCGGGCCTACCGGACTCTCAGTCCTGCGGGCTGTGGGCCTAGTAGGTACTCCGCCTACTAGGCCCACAGCGGTGTAGGCGGTGTTCACGGTGATGAGGTCGGTGGTGCGGTAGCCCTTCGGGCCGTGGCGCTTGTCGCGCGCGATGACGCCGAGGGCCTCGAGCTCGGCGAGCTTTCGGGTCACCGTCTTGACCGCCGCGCTGAGCATCGCGGCGACGGTCTCTTGACTCACGAACGTCTCGTGGGTGGCGTCGAGCGTCCGGATGCACACAGCGGCCAGAACCGCCTTCTGCGCGAGATCCAGACCCTCGACGGTGTATGCCCACTCGGCATCCTTGAAACCCATGTCAGACGTCGCGCTCCCGGAGCTCTTCGTCCACATCGGGAAGCCGGCGCAGCTTCGGCCTTGCCTCGATCCGATCCCACTCGTCAGCGAGTGCGAGAAGGCGGAGACCGACCGCCCGTGCGCTCCCGCGGTTGAGGTGGGGGTCGTTGAACTCTTCGACGTAGATCGAGGCCGTGTCGCCCGTCTCGACGTCGTGGGAAAGGTGGATGACCTCTTCGGCGAACTCGATGTCGAACGGGTCGACGGCGGGGACCGTTACCGTCGCCCCGGCGTTCAAGACTGCTCTCCGAGCAGGTAGACGTCGCCGGGGCTGACGCCGAGCTCCTTCGCGACGATCTCGAAGATGGAGACGCTGACGTTGCCGCGCCCGTAGAGGATCTGGCCGGCACGGATGAGGTCCATGCCGACGTCCATGATCTCGGTGCCGGCGAAGATGCCGTAGTCCGTGGCGCCGGCGATGACGCGCACCTCGGCGTCGCTGTCGGGTGTGAAGTTGTCGCCGTTCACGTGGAAGGCTTGCTCGATCTTGACGGTGCCGACCGTGCGGACGAACTCGATCGTGTCGCCCTCGTCGGGGTCTACCCACGTCTCGTCGGGACGTGCCCAGGCGGGCTGTACAGCGGCGACGGAGTCCGCCCGGTAGTCGAGCCACTCGGCGCGGCGCCGGTACTCCTCGGCGCGGACGGAGAAGCTCGAGACGAAGCGCCCCATGCCCTCTTCGTCGGGGTGGTCTTCGGTTGTCCACATTCCGCCTGAGACGAACAGGTGTCCCTCGTTGACGACGTAGGTGTTCGGGAACATGCGGCCAAAGTGGGCGTAGTCGTAGTCGCCCATCTGCTGCTTCCACCACTCGATCCCGAGCTTTACTCCGTCGTTGAGCTGCTCGCCGGTGTGCAGGTCGAAGATGCGGATGACGAAGAAGTTGTCGCCGATCGCTTCTGACTTCTCGATGCGGGGGGTGTCCTGGTCGATCCAGAGGGCGTCGCCCTCGGGGAGCAGCGCGGGCACGGTGTCGGCCTGGCGGATGTCGAACTCGCCGTCTGCGTAGAACAGGTGGCGCAGAGACTCGTGAATGTCGGTGATCTGCGGTAGGGTTTCCATGACTGATCCTTCTGCTGTCTGAGTGGTGGTTTGGTTCTTGCCCTCGTCCTGGCCGGCGGGGGCTTTCTTTTTGGTCAAGCTGCACCATCGAGGAATGACGCGATGTCTTCGGCTGAGCTGATCCGACGGCCACCGACGACTCGAGATTTGAGTGCTCCCGTGTGCCAGAGCCATCTCACCGCCGCCTCAGTTCTGCGGATCTTGCCCGCGACTTCGGGACAGAAATAGAACTCCGGGATGTCGGAGAGGGTCGCTGCCATGCTTGCTCCTTGTGTCTGAGAGATGCAATCCCGGACAGAATTGCACTGTGTGGAGTGAGTAAAGCATGCTCGCCTTGAAGACGCAACTACCACCGTTGTTGTGTCTGTATGGTGGAAATCGTGGAGACAGTAGGCGAGCGCATCAAGCGCTACCGGCAGATGAACAAAATGAGCGCCCAGAAGCTGGCTGACGCGACTGGCCTGACGCGGTCGATCATCGCGAACATCGAAAGTGGAAGACGTTCGGACCTGCTGTTCTCGGAGTTGATTGCGCTCAGCGAAGCGCTCAGAGTGGCGCCGGCAGCCATCGTCTTCCCTGTGGAGTCACCATTCTCGCCAGCTCCATTTGGGAGCCTCAAAGAGACAGTCGCTCAAGCGATCGAGAACCTGGTTGGCGCAGGCGGGTCCGACTTCTGGCTTGAAACCCCGGCGGGTGAGCTCACGTCAGACCTTCTGAGTGTGGGGCGGTTGTTAGCTGCGTCCCGCAGTCGTCTCGATAACCTCCGGGCAGACATCCGTCTGCGAGTTGTCAGCGCAAGCGGCGAGGAGGAACTCGGACAGATCGCCGTTCTCCTCGACGCTGGCCGCGCCTCGGAGGGTGAATCTGTGCGGATGCTGACGGTGCGATCGGGCGATGATCGCATGCAGTACCTTGCGCGCCAACACGACTTCGAGTTCGAGCGATGCGCGGAGCTAGAGGCGCAGTTCCGCAAGGTAGGGGGCGACCCAGGACAGACGCCCGGCACCGAGGAAGGCTGGTCGCATTGGGAATTCGGGTGATGGCCTGCTTGGGCGTGATCTAGTTGGCATCCATCAGGCAGCGACCCGACGGGGTGTGGCGCGCGCGCTACCGCGACTCTTCCGGCAAAGAGCACGCCCGCCATTTCAAACTAAAGCGCGACGCTCAACGGTGGCTCGATGAGGTAACGACATCTGTCGTGACGGGTCAGTACGTCGACCCGAAGGCGGGTCGTCTCACGTTTCAGGAGTACGCCGAGACGTGGATGTCCGCGCAGGTGCACCGGCCGACCACGGCCGAGCTCTATCGCAGCCACCTTGAGCGCCACGCTTTTCCCGTCTTAGGACACCTACCCCTGGGTAGCGTCCTCCGCACGACCGTGCAGGGATGGGTGAAGGGGCTCACCGGAACCCTCGCGCCGGCCACCGTGGGCGTCGTGTATACCGTCGTCGCATCCGTCTTCCGTGCTGCCGTACGCGATCGCAAGATCGGGTCCACGCCCTGCGACGGAATCGCGCTCCCCGAGGTCGTGAAGACGCGCCTGCAGCCGCTCACGACGGCGCAGGTTGACGCCCTGAGTGGCGCCGTCCCGCGGGATCTGCGCGCGCTCGTCATCCTGACGGCGGGGACGGGCATGCGTCAGGGCGAGGTGCTGGGCCTCACTCGCGACCGACTCCGTCTACGTGGGCAAAATCCCGAGGTCACCGTCGATCGACAGCTAGTGACCATGCAGGGCGGTGACACGGCATTCGGGCCACTCAAGACAGGCGCGTCCTACCGTTCAATCCCACTCCCCCGTGTCGTCGTCGAGGCGCTGAACGTTCACCTGGCGGAGCGCGATGTCGAGGACGATGGTCTGCTGTTCGCGATCGACGGCAGGGGCATCACCCGGCAGCGCTTCGGGCACCTCTGGCGGCCGGCGGCGAAGGCCGCGGGGCTGACGGCAGCGACGGGGACCGGGATGCACGCGCTGAGGCACTATTACGCGAGCCTGCTCATCCGGTACGGCGAGAGCGTCAAGACCGTGCAGGGGCGTCTCGGGCACAAGTCGGCGACCGAGACGCTCGACACCTACGGGCACATGTGGGCGGACTCGGACGACCGCACGCGGGAGGCTGTCGACACCGTTCTCGGAGCTCCTGCGGACTCCCCGCGGACTGACGAACAATCTACAAGCTAAAACACCTGGTCAGGGGCGGTTGTGCGAATGGGCCGGCCTGTACGCCGGGTTCTGTCCGGGGGCCGAAGCCCCGTGGACGGTCATCTCTCTCGGCGACACGTTGCCGTGCCACTCCAGCGGCCTACCCGGGGACTCGGCGAGCCGCGTCAACATCCCCTGTCTGGCCTTGCTCCGGACGAGGTTTACCTCGCGAGTCGTGTCACCACGACCCCGGTGGTCTCTTACACCACCCTTTCACCCTTACCCGCTCCACGACGAGTGCGGTGCGGGCGGTCTACTCTCTGTGGCACTGTCTCGCGGATTGCTCCGGGTGGGCGTTACCCACCGTCCTGCCCTGTGGAGCCCGGACGTTCCTCGGCACGGGCGAACCCGTGACGCGACCGTCCAGCCGACCCATTCGCATCATCCAGTCTACCGGCGGGTCCGCCGTCGCCCCGCCGCCGCCTCGGTCGGGCCGACCCCGGGCGATCCGGGCTATGGCTCAGCCCTTCTCGGCCGTCTCCGAGATGCGCAGATCGAGCGGGAAGTCGATCGGGAACGCGCCGAAGAGCAGTCGCCCCGCCGACGCGGCGGAGGCACGGACGGCGTCGGCGACCGCGTCGGCGTGCACCGCGGGGGTGTGGACGACGATCTCGTCGTGCAGGAAGAACGCCAGGTGCGGCACCCGGTCGAACACCGGTCCCGACGCGGGCGCCGCGTCGGCGGCATCCACCGCGGGGATCGTCGCCAGGCGCGCGCGCAGGTCGGCGAGCCAGGCCAACGCCCACTCCGCCGCGGTGCCCTGCACGACGTAGTTACGGGTGAAGCGTCCGCGGTCCCGAGCGGAGCGCCGGGCCCGCGTCTCGTCGACCCCCGACGCCTCGGCATCGCTCGCACGGGACTGCACCGCCCGCCAGTCCTCGCCCGCCGTGGGTGACGTGCGCCCGAGCCAGGTGTGCACGAGCCCACCGTCTTCTCCTGTGCGCGCGGCGTCGTCGACGAGGCGCATGGCGCGGGGGAAGGTGCGCCGCAGGCGCGGCAGCAGGCGACCGCTCTCGCCCGTGGTCGCGCCGTACATCGCCCCCAGCATCGCGAGCTTGGCCTCGGGGCGGCTGGCCACGGCCCCAGTGTCGACGATGCCCGCGTATAGATCGCGACCGGATGCCGCCTCGGCCAGCGCCGTGTCGCGCGCCATGGCCGCGAGCACCCGCGGTTCGAGCTGCGCGACGTCGGCCGTCACGAGCGTCCAGCCGGGGTCCGCCCGCACGGCGGTGCGCAGTTGCCGAGGGATCTGCAGAGCACCGCCGCCCGACGACGCCCACCGCCCGGTCACGACACCGCCGGGCACGTAGACGGGGCGGAAGCGGCCGTCGCGCACCCACTCGGCCAGCCAGGCCCAGCCGTTCGCCGTGTAGAGCCGCATCTGCTTCTTGTAGGCGATGAGCGGGGCGACCACCGGATGGTCGTGCTCGCTCAGCTCCCACCGACTTGTCGATTCGACGAGCAGACCGGCGCGGTGCAGCGACCGCAGCAGACGCGGGTGGGAGTCCAGCGACACCGAGGGATCGCCGAGGGCCGCGCGCACCGCCGCCGCGGTCTGCTCGATGCGGGCGGGCAGGCCGCCACCGTGCCGGGGGCCGAGCTCGTCGTGCAGGATCCGCTCGTGCGCCTCGACGCTCCACGGCACACCGACGGCGTGCAACTCGACGGCGATGAGCGCGCCGGCCGATTCGGCGGCGCAGAGCAGCCGGAGCGACCCCGCCCCCGGTGAGCCGTCGAGTGCCGCGCGCTGACGTCGGTACTCCGCCAGCGCCTCGACGGCGGTGTCGGGCAGACCGGATGCCGCGTCGCCGAGGTCGAAGAGCGTGTCGTCGTTCTCGGGGGCCGCGGCGGCGGCATCCCAGTGCCGCGCATCGCGCAGGCCGTGGTCGGCGTCGATCGCCGCGGCGTCGCGGAGCAGGACGTGTACGAGCCGGAGGTCCCACGCGCGTGCGACCCGTACTCCCGCGGTCAGGAGCGGTCCGTACCAGGTGGGCGTGTCGGACCAGATCCATCGGACGTCGCCGGCCGCCTCACGCGCGGCGACGGTCGCGGCCAGAGCGTCTCGGGTGACCTCGGTCGTGCGGACCGGTGCCGCCTCGGCATCGAGGTCGATCAGGGCGATCTTGCCCGAGACCGCGCGTCCGACGACGACCGTGTCAGACGCCACGGACGTCGGCGGGGGTCACCGCGATTCTTCGGTGCGGACGAGGATGGCGCCGCACTCGGGGCAGAACACGACGTCGTCGGTCTGCGCGCGTCGGATCGTCGCGATGTCGCTCGGCGGGATCACCATGCGGCAGGCTTCGCAGGCGCCGGCGCGGAGCAGGCCCGCGCCGTTGCCGCGCGAGGCGAGGCGTTCGTAGAGCGCGAGGAGCGCGGCGGGGACCGAGGCCGCGACGGCGTCACGGTCGCGGCGGGCACCTTCGAGACGCGTCGTGGCGTCGGCGACGACGGTCTTGGCCTCGGCACTGAGCTCGGCGCCGAGGGCGTTGGTCTCGGCGATCACGGTCTCTTGCTCGGCGATCGCGGCATCGGCCGTCTCGAGGCGCTCCATGAGCGCGATCTCCATGTCTTCGAGATCGCCCTTGCGGCGGTTGAGGGAGGTGAGCTCGCTCTCGAAGCCCTGCGCCTGCTTGGGGTTGGTCGCGGCGGCGAGACGCTGGGTGTCGCGGGCGATGCGGGCGTCGACCACGGCGACATCGGACTCGAGCCGCGCGATCTCTGCGGTGATGTCGTCACGCGCGTTGGCCCGCGCCGACAGCTCTTGCGAGAGCGTCGCGCGCTGCGCCAGCAGCTCCCGCACGCGCGGAGCCTGCGGAGGGTTCGCCGACAGGTGCTGATCACGGAGGATGCGGGCATCGAGATCGGCGAGATCGAGCAGTTTGCGCTGGTCGGCGGGGTCGGCATTCACAGGACCCACGCTACCCCGGGGGTCCGACATCCGTAGCCGCGGCCGCCGCCGATGCACATCCGATGCGCGAAGGCTCGTAGACTCATGGCATCCCGGGCCTTTAGCTCAGCTGGTAGAGCGCCACGTTTACACCGTGGATGTCGTCGGTTCGATCCCGGCAGGGCCCACCGCACTCAGTTCAGGATGTTCACGCTGCGCGAGATCACCAGCGCGAGCAGGATGAAGCCCGAGATGGCCTGCACCATCATGAACACCTTCGCGCGGCTGCTCAGCGGCATCACGTCGGTGGGGCTGAAGGCCATGGCGTTGGATGCCGAGAAGTACAGGTAGTCCACGTAGCCGGGCGCCCAGTCCTCGACGTCGGACGAGCGGCGGGCCACCTCGCTCACCGCGTCGCGGTCGGAGTCCTGGGGGAACTGGAAGTCCGCCGCGGGCAGGGCGTCGCGCGCGTCGCGGCGCCGGGCGATGGGACCGCCGCGGTCCATCTCCCAGTAGACGACGGCGTAACCGATGACGTTGATCGCCCACACCTGCGCCGCGCCGAGCAGGGTGGTCGCCCCACTCCCCTCTCCGCGCAGCAGCTGCTGGACGAGCAGAAGGAGCGCCACCTGGTTCGCGAGCAGCAGCACCGCGGTGAAGGCGAGAGCGAAGCCGCGCCCCACGCGTGATTCCCGGGTGAGCCGCGCCGGGTTGGTCACCACCATGGGGATCGCGCACAGCACACCCGCGATCACGACCACGTAGCGCAGGATGCCGGAGGCGTCGCTCGGGAGGACGGCGTAGAGCCCCGTGCCCACCGCCAGGGCGATCAGCACGGGCCACCGGTGCTCGGGGCGTGTGCGGAATCCCGCGCGATCGTGCGTGTTCACGCGCTCAGGGTATTCCTCTGCCCGATCACGGATGCTCGACATCGAGGCATCCGAGCAACCGAGCAACCGAGAGAGTCGACTCGGTCTTCATGAACAGCCGATGTCGTTGAGACTCGCTAGGCTGGACGCTGGTTGATTGTGCGGAGCGAACAAGGGTTGCCGCACTTTTATGGCGATTCTCTGGCATGACCTGCCAGACGACGAAAGGTCTTCCGTGACTGTTCACGACCAGGATCCGTATTCGCAGGGGCCGCAGGACAGCGACCCGGAAGAGACCGGGGAGTGGCAGGAATCCCTGCGACAGCTCGTCCAGGCGAAGGGTCCGGCTCGCGCCCGCGAGATCATGCTGAGCCTGCTCAAGGGCTCCAAGGAACTGCACCTCAATGTGCCGATGGTTCCGACCACCGACTACATCAACACCATCGCGCGCAAGAACGAGCCCGAGTTCCCCGGTGATGAGGAGCTCGAACGCCGCTACCGCAAGTGGATCCGCTGGAACGCCGCGGTCACCGTGCACCGCGCTCAGCGCCCCGGGATCGGTGTCGGCGGGCACATCTCGACCTACGCCTCGTCAGCCGCCCTGTACGAAGTCGGTTTCAACCACTTCTTCCGCGGTCTCGACGACCCCTCGGGCGGCGACCAGATCTTCATCCAGGGCCACGCCTCCCCCGGTGCCTACGCCCGCGCCTACCTCGAGGGCCGCCTCACCGAGGCGCAGCTCGACGGCTTCCGCCAGGAGAAGTCGCAGGCGCCCAACGGCATCCCCTCGTACCCGCACCCCCGTCTCATGCCGGAGTTCTGGCAGTTCCCGACGGTCTCGATGGGTCTCGGCCCGATCAACGCCATCTACCAGGCGATGTCGAACAAGTACATCTCGAACCGCGGCATCAAAGACGTGGGCGACTCGCACGTCTGGGCCTACCTCGGCGACGGCGAGATGGACGAGGTCGAGAGCCGCGGTCAGCTGCAGGTCGCGGCCAACGAGGGCCTCGACAACCTGACGTTCATCGTCAACTGCAACCTCCAGCGCCTCGACGGACCCGTCCGCGGCAACGGCAAGATCATCCAGGAGCTCGAGAGCTTCTTCCGCGGTGCCGGCTGGAACGTCATCAAGGTCGTCTGGGGCCGCGAGTGGGACGACCTGCTCGCCCGCGACACCGAGGGCGCGCTGCTCAACCTCATGAACAGCACCCCCGACGGCGACTACCAGACCTACAAGGCCGAGAACGGCGCCTACGTGCGCGAGAACTTCTTCGGCCGCGACCCTCGCGCCCTCGAGCTGGTCAAGGACTTCACCGACGACCAGGTCTGGAACCTCAAGCGCGGTGGCCACGACTACCGCAAGGTGTTCGCCGCGTTCAAGGCGGCCAAGGAGCACAAGGGCCAGCCGACGGTCATCCTCGCCAAGACCATCAAGGGCTACGGCCTCGGTCCCCACTTCGAGGGCCGCAACGCCACGCACCAGATGAAGAAGCTGACGCTCGACGACCTCAAGTCGTTCCGCGACGCGATGGACATCCCGGTCACCGACGCGCAGCTCGAAGAGAACCCGTACCAGCCGCCGTACTACACCCCCGGTGAGCAGGACGAGACGATCCAGTACATGCTCGAGCGTCGTCGCGCGCTCGGCGGCTTCCTGCCCGAGCGTCGCACGACGCACGTCGGCCTGGAACTGCCCGGCGATGCCGCGTACGCGCTGCCCAAGAAGGGCTCGGGCACGCAGGAGATCGCCACGACCATGGCGTTCGTGCGTCTGCTCAAAGACCTGCTGCGGGTGAAGGACTTCGGTCACCGCATCGTGCCGATCATTCCCGACGAGGCGCGCACGTTCGGTATGGACGCGTACTTCCCGACGGCGAAGATCTACAACCCCAAGGGCCAGCACTACACCTCGGTCGACCGCGAGCTGCTGCTGGCGTACAAGGAGAGCCCGCAGGGGCAGATCATCCACGTCGGCATCAACGAGGCCGGCGCACTCGCGGCGTTCACCGCTGCGGGAACGGCGTACTCCACGCACGGCGAGCCGCTCATCCCGGTCTACGTCTTCTACTCGATGTTCGGCTTCCAGCGCACGGGCGACGCCCAGTGGGCGGCGGGCGACCAGATGGCGCGCGGCTTCATCATCGGCGCGACCGCCGGTCGCACGACGCTGACGGGCGAGGGCCTGCAGCACGCCGACGGACACTCGCAGCTGCTGGCGTCCACCAACCCGGCGACCGTGTCGTACGACCCCGCCTACGGCTACGAGATCTCGCACATCGTGCGTTCGGGTATCGAGCGCATGTACGGCGGCAACCACCCCGACCCGAACGTCATGTATTACATGACGGTCTACAACGAGCCCTACGTGCAGCCGGCCGAGCCCGAGGGCGTTGATGTCGACGGCATCGTCCGCGGCATCCACCACATCTCCTCCGGCGAGGGCGATGGCCCCCGCACGCAGCTCCTCGCGTCGGGTGTCGGTGTGCCGTGGGCGCACGAGGCCCAGCGCCTGCTGAAGGACGACTGGGGCGTGGTCGCCGACGTGTGGTCGGTCACCTCGTGGACCGAGCTGCGCCGCGACGGCCTGGCCGCCGACGAGCACAACTTCCTGCACCCCGAAGAGGAGCCGCGCGTGGCCTACCTCACCGACAAGCTGAAAGAGGCCGAGGGCCCGGTCGTCGCCGTGAGCGACTGGATGCACGCCGTCCAGGACCAGATCCGCCAGTGGGTTCCGCAGAACTACTGGACGCTCGGTGCCGACGGCTTCGGCTTCTCGGACACGCGCGCCGCGGCCCGTCGCTTCTTCAAGATCGACGGCCCCTCGCTCGCCGTTCGCGCCCTGCAGGCGCTGGCCGAAGAGGGCAAGGTCGATCGCGCCGTCGTCGGACAGGCGATCGAGAAGTACCGTCTGCACGACGTCAACGCCGGCACCAGCGGTAACGCGGGTGGCGAGGCCTGATCGCGTGAGCGATCCGGAGATCGGGACCGGCCCCGCCCTTTCGGGTGGGGCCGGTCCCGATCGCGTTTCCTCCGGCGGTGGCGAGACCGGCGCCGCGCCCGCCGGCACCGACCGCGTCGCGCGCGACAAGGCGGAGACCCTCGCGTGGCTCCGCCGCATCTCGGGCGACCTCGCCACGGCGACCATCCAGCGCCTCGAAGACACGCTCCCCTGGTACGCCGGCATGCCCCCGGCGCGCCGCTCGGCCGTCGGGCTCGTCGCCCAGGCCGGCATCACCTCGTTCACCCAGTGGGTCGAAGATCCGGCGCAGACCCCCGCGATCGCGTCCGACATCTTCGCCGCCGCCCCCCGCGAGCTGTTGCGCAGCGTCAGCCTCACCCAGACGCTGCAGCTGGTACGCGTGACCGTCGAGGTCATGGAGGAACGCGTCGCCGGGCGCAGCAAGACCGTGCGCGAGGCCATGCTCCTCTACTCGCGCGAGGTGGCGTTCGCCGCGGCCGACGTGTACGCCCGCGCAGCCGAAGCCCGAGGCCTCTGGGACGCCCGGCTCGAAGCCCTCGTCGTCGACTCGATCCTCACCGGCGAAGCCGATGACGAGCTCCCCAGCCGCATCGCGGCCCTCGGCTGGCATGGCCACGGCGAGGTCGCCGTGCTGGTGGGCACGACTCCCCCGCAGTTCGACGTCGACCAGGTGCGCCGCACCGCGCGCAAGCTCGGCGTCGACGTGCTCATCGGCGTGCAGGGGTCGCGGCTCGTACTGGTGCTCGGACGCGCCGACCTCCCCGCCCGCGGGGGTGACGAGGTCACCGAGCTCGCCTTCACCGAGATCGCCAAGCGCCTCGAGCCCGGCTTCGGCACGGGGCACCTCGTGCTCGGTCCTCCCGTCGCCGCTCTCGTCGACGCGGGACAGAGTGCCCGCGCCGCGCTGGCGGGATTCGCCGTCGCGCGCGCGTGGCGGAACGCCCCCCGCCCCGTCGAGGCCGACGACCTTCTGCCCGAGCGGGCCCTCGCCGGCGACGCCGTGGCGAAGCAGACGCTGGTGGAGCGCGTCTACCGCCCCCTGCAGGCGCACAGTGCCGACCTGGTCGCCACGCTCTGGAGCTACCTCGACAACGGTCGGTCTCTCGAGGCCACCGCGCGCGAGCTCTACGTACACCCCAACACCGTGCGGTACCGCCTCAAGAGGGTGTCGGAGGTCATCGGATGGGATGCCACGGGCCCCCGCGAGGCGCTCATCCTGCAGACCGCGTTGATCCTCGGATCGATCGGAACCGACGCCACGCGTCGACGCGGACCCGCCGGTCGGCGCTCCTCTCTGCCGCGCTGATGCACGGCGCGCACAAAGACACGCCGTATTTCTGTGTCGATATCTCCAGAACCCCGCGCCTGATCCTTGGCAGGATGGAACGGTGATCATCGCCGTCTTCCCCGGGCAGGGCTCGCAGACTCCTGGGTTCCTGTCTCCCTGGCTCGAACTCGACGGAGCGCGGGAGCGCCTTGAGGCCTACTCCGAGCAGGCCGGCGTCGATCTCGTCGCCGCCGGAACCGAGTGGGACGCCGACCGTATCCGCGACACCAGCGTCGCGCAGCCGCTGATCGTCGCGGCGAGCCTGCTGTCGTGGTCGGCCCTGACGGCATCCGACGCCCCTCGACCCGCCGGTGTCGCGGGGCACTCCGTCGGAGAGATCGCCGCCCTCGCGGCATCCGGCGTCCTCGACGAGGCCGACGCCCTGCGCCTGGTCGGACTGCGCGGGCGCGCCATGGCCGAGGCGGCCTCGGCCGTCGAGACGGGCATGAGCGCCGTGGTCGGAGGAGACGAGGCGGCCGTGCTCGAGCGTCTCGAAGCGCTCGGGCTCACCCCGGCCAACTACAACGGCGGCGGTCAGATCGTCGCCGCCGGCGAACTGCCCGCTCTGGCGGAGCTCGCCGCCGACGCCCCGCGCGGCACCCGGGTGATCGCCCTGCAGGTCGCCGGCGCGTTCCACACGCGCTTCATGGAACCCGCCGTCGAGACGCTGCGCTCCGCCGCCGCCGACGTGTCGGTGTCGGACCCCTCGACGACGCTCTGGACCAACTCCGACGGCACGACCGTCCGTGAGGGGCGCCGCGCGCTCGACCTCGTCGTCGCCCAGGTGGCGTCGCCCGTGCGCTGGGACCGCTGCATGGCGTCGTTCGCCGAGCAGGGTGTCACCGGCATCATCGAACTCTCGCCCGCGGGCGCCCTGACCGGGCTCGCCAAGCGCGCCCTGCGCGGCACGCCGACCGTGGCGGTCAAGACCCCCGACGACCTCGACGCGGCCGTCTCACTCCTGAAAGAAGACCAGGCATGAGCACCCCCACCCTCCGTCAGCTGCAGGGCCCCGCCCACACGCGCATCTACGCGTACGGCGCCGCGCGCGGCGAGAACTTCGTGCCGAACGACGACCTCGTCGGCCCCATCGACTCGAGCGACGAGTGGATCCGCCAGCGCACCGGCATCGTCACGCGCGTTCGTGCGAACGCCGAGACCGACGTCATCGACCTCGCCTCGGATGCCGCCCGAGAGGCCGTCGAGAAGTCGGGCGTCGCGCCGGCCGACATCGACGCCGTGATCGTGGCGACCATCAGCAACCCCAAGCAGACGCCCTCGGCCTCGGCGATCGTCGCCGACCGGATCGGCGCCAACCCCGCGGCGGCGTACGACCTCAACGCGGCCTGCGCCGGCTTCGCCTACGGCGTCGCCCAGGCCGACGCCCTCGTGCGCGGCGGTCTCGCGAAGCACGTGGTCGTGGTGGGCGCCGAGAAGCTCAGCGACATCGTCGACCCCACCGACCGCAGCATCTCGTTCCTGCTCGGCGACGGTGCGGGCGCGGTCGTCATCGGCCCGAGCGACACCCCCGGCATCGGCCCCACCGTGTGGGGTTCCGACGGCTCGAAAGCGGATGCCGTGGGCATGAACGCCACGCTGACGCAGTTCCGCGACGGAGTCGCTCCGTGGCCGACCCTGCGCCAAGAGGGTCCCACCGTGTTCCGCTGGGCCGTCTGGGAGATGGTCAAGGTCGCGCGTCAGGCGATCGAGGCGGCCGGCCTCGAGCCGTCGGACCTCGCCGCCTTCGTGCCGCACCAGGCGAACATGCGCATCATCGACGAGTTCGCCAAGCAGCTGGGTCTGCCCGAGACGGTGGTCATCGGCCGCGACATCGAGACCACGGGCAACACCTCCGCGGCATCCATCCCGCTCGCCACCCACCGCCTGCTCGAGGAGCACCCCGAGCTCAGCGGCGGGCTCGCCCTGCAGATCGGCTTCGGAGCCGGTCTCGTGTTCGGCGCGCAGGTCGTCGTCCTTCCCTGACGCAGCGTCGCCGAACTCTAGACTGATCGGGGCCCGTCAGGGTCCACCCCTAACAAACAGGAGACATCATGGCATTCACCAACGACGAGGTTCTCGCCGGCCTTGCCGAGCTCATCACCGACGAGACCGGTATCTCGGCCGACGAGGTCGCCCTCGAGAAGTCGTTCACCGATGACCTCGACATCGACTCCATCTCGATGATGACGATCGTCGTCAACGCCGAGGAGAAGTTCGGCGTCACCATCCCCGACGACGAGGTCAAGAACCTCAAGACCGTCGGCGACGCTGTCACGTTCATCACGTCGAACCAGTCCTGACTCTCCCGGTGGGGGCTTCGGCCCCCACCGGTCATGTCTTTCCGGTCGGACCAAGGATCCTTCACCCATGAGCACATCCCGCATCGTCGTCACCGGCATCGGTGCCACCTCGCCCATCGGCGGTACCGCCCCCGAGAGCTGGTCGGCGCTGCTCGCCGGCACCTCCGGCGCGCGCACCCTCGAGCACGAATGGGTCGAGAAGTACAACCTGCCCGTCACCTTCGCCGCCGAGGCGCTCGTGCGACCTGAGACGGTTCTGGATCGTCCCGTCGCCAAGCGTCTCGACCCCTCGGCGCAGCTGGCCATGGTCGCCGCCAAAGAGGCCTGGGAAGACGCGGGCTCGCCCGACGTCGACCCCGATCGCCTCGGCGTCGACTTCGCCACCGGCATCGGCGGCGTGTGGACGCTGCTGGACGCCTGGGACGTGCTGCGTGAGAAGGGCCCGCGTCGCGTCATGCCGATGACGGTGCCGATGCTCATGCCGAACGCGGCCGCCGGCAACCTCTCGCTGCACTTCAACGCCCGGGCGTTCGCGCGCACCGTGGCCTCGGCCTGCGCCTCGAGCACCGAATCGATCGTGAACGCCGTGCAGCACATCCGCGACGGTCTGGCCGACGTCGTGATCGCGGGCGGAAGCGAGTCGGCGATCCACCCGATCACCATCGCGTCGTTCGCGTCGATGCAGGCGCTGTCGAAGCGCAACGACTCCCCCGAGACGGCCTCGCGTCCGGCGAGCATCGACCGTGACGGTTTCGTCATGGGCGAGGGCGCGGGCGTGCTGATCCTCGAGACCGAGGATCACGCCCTGGCCCGCGGCGCCAAGATCTACGCCTCGATCGTGGGAGGCGGCGTCACCGCCGACTCGTACCACATCACCGCCAACGACCCCGAGGGCACGGGAGCCGCCCGCGCGGTGCGCCTGGCGCTCGAGATGGCGGGAGCGTCGGCCGACGACGTCACCCACATCAACGCCCACGCCACCTCGACCCCCGTGGGCGACCCGAACGAATACAAGGCCCTCCACACGGTGTTCGGCGACCGGATCGACGAGATCCCCGTGTCGGCGACGAAGGCCTCGACGGGTCACCTGCTGGGTGGCACGGGAGCGCTCGAGGCCATCTTCACGGTGCTGGCGCTGAAGAACCGCGTCGCGCCTCCGACCATCAACCTCACCGAGCAGGACCCCGACGTGCCCTTCGCGCTCTCGGGTGCGCCGGTCGAGCTGGGCTCCGGCGACCAGCTCGCGATCAGCAACTCGTTCGGCTTCGGCGGTCACAACGCCGTCGTCGCGATCGCCTCGGTCTGACGCACGAAGAACGCCCCCGGCATCCCGAATCGAATCGGGACGCCGGGGGCGTTCTGCCTTTGTCGGGCGAGGGATACGCGGTCTCGATGCCGGGTGCGATCACCGGCCTCCGGTAGTGGCGCCTCCCCCGCCCGACGTCTTCACCCCACCTTGTGCAGCCAGACGATCTGCTGGTCGTCGCTGGCGTGGCGGAAAGGTTCGAGCTCTTCGTCCCAGGCGGAGCCGAGCGCGATGTCGAGTTCGCGCTGCAGCTCGAGAGCGTCGCCGCCGGCGACGTCCATCGCGTAGCGCACGCGGTCCTCGCCGATGACGACGTTGCCCGCAGCGTCCGTCTGCGCGTAGTGGATGCCGAGACCCGGCGTGTGCATCCAGCGGCCGCCGTCGCTGCGGGGCGTGGGATCTTCGCTCACCTCGAAGCGCAGGTGCTCCCACCCGCGGATGGCACTGGCGAGGGCGGCGCCGGATCCGACCGGGCCCTCCCAGTAGAACTCCGCGCGGCGGCTGCCCGTCAGCACGGGCTGTTCGGCCCAGTCGAAGTTGACGGCGCGGCCGAGAGCGCGTCCGACCGCCCACTCGAGGTGGGGGCACAACGCGCGGGGCGCGGAGTGGATCAGAATCACTCCGCGCGAAGACGTGATCGCCATGGTCTCTCCTTCGTCAGGTACGTCTTCCCCTACGACCTGTGATGGAGTGCCGGCGATTGTTCGGTTGTCCGGCCATTATCGCCCGTTCATAACGAAATCACAACACTGTGATTTCGCTGCAGATGGTGAGGTCGTTCGGCCTGCTCCGCGCGGCGTGAGGGTCGCCGCAGATCAGCCGAACCAGAGGGCCCAGTACAGGGCGAAGTTGCGGTTGCCGTAGGCCGAGCACCCGTCGCCCGTCCCCCAGCGTGCCGCGAGGGCCGCGGCGTTGGGTTGGTAGGGCGTGTAGTTGTACAGCGCCGCGGTGGCCTCGTTGGTGATCGTCACGTCGGAGCCGCCGCACGCGGCATCGGGCGAGTAGGCGATGTAGTGCGTGCCGGGTTGCCGCATGAAGTCGGAGGCGCTGTACGACTTCAGGTCGGTCGCGCCCTGGGCCACCTGGGCGGCGAAACCCTCGGCGCCCGTGTCGCACGCGGCGTCGTCGGGGCAGCGAGCCCCCATCGCCGCCCCGAGCTCGCGCGGTTCGGGGGCTCGGGCGGTGCGACCGGCGACGAGACTCTGTTCTTTCTGCAGCGTGACCAACAGCACCTTCGCCGAGATGCCGCACGCGCGCTGGACGCGGTCGATGATCTCGGCCGCCGTCAGCTCCCCGCCGTCGTAGCCCTCGCAGACCGTCTCTCCCGTGGCATCCGAGACGATCGGCCCTCGAGGGGGAAGGGTGGTACGCAGGACGGCGAGGCAGGAGTCGTTGCGACACTCGCCCACCTGTGCGTCGAGGAAATCCTGGATCTCGCCGGCTGACAGGGCGTTCGCGTCGTAGAAGTCGGCGTCGCTGATGAGGGTGCCGGGATCGAACGTCGTCAGATCGATGGCCTGGCGGCGCGTCTCGGCGTTCCAGGCCGAGACGAGCCCGGCCAGCGGCACGATCGCCAGCACGACGAGGCCCGCGAGCAGGATGCCGACCACACCGACGATGATGCGCCGGCGACGCAGAACACGTGGTGCGGGCCGACGCCGACGAGAAGGGCGAGCGCGGGGGCGTCCGGGGGTCGGGCGGCGGGTCCGCGTGCTGTTCGCCACCCCTCGATCGTGCCCCACCGCGCTGACCGCGCGCTGCACGCCGGTGGGCGTGGCGCGCCGATCAGCGCGGGTGAGGTGTCACGAACCGGGCTGGGCCGGAGGTGTGGCGCCGGTGCCGGGCTCGGTGCCCGGGGCCGGAGGGGTGGGAGCGGTGCCGTCGGTCGGGGGCGTGGGACGCTCCCCGGCGCCCGGCCCGGAGCCCGGGGTCGGCGGGGTGGGGGCGGTGCCGTCGGTGGGCGGGGTCGGGGCCGTGCCGTCGGCGGGCGGGGTCGGCGCGCCGGGACCACCGGGTCCGCACTCGCCCGGCTTGGCTCCGGGACCCGGAGCCGCGGGGGCCGTGCCGTCGGCGGGAGGCGTGGGGGCCGTACCGTCGGCCGGCGCGGTCGGGGCACCGCTCGGGGTCGTTCCCGGGGTGGGCGTGGTCGTGCTCGGCGAGACGCCGTCGGCGCTCGGCGCCGACGTGACCGACGCGACGGGCGTCATGCCGCCCGACGACGCCAGAGCGGCGGTGCCGCCGGTGAGGCCGGCGGCCACGATGACCGCGCCGGCGATGAGGGCGGGACGCTTCCACGACCGACGACGCGGCTCGTGCGCGTCGTCCATGCGGGGCAGCGGGAGGGTGGGGTTGTCGTCGTTCATGATCTCTTTCTGCGGCGGTGTCGGTCACCGTCTCGAGTACCAGCCTTCGAGCGGGGACTGAAGCGAACCTGAAGCCGCCGACCGTGCGGTCAACCCAGGCCGTTCGCATAACAGGCGCGCAGCGATGTGCCCTAGCGTGGGGCGGATGTCCTCCGCTGCCCGCGTGCTCGTGCTCGACGACGACGAGACCATCCGCGTCGCCGTCGCGACCGCCCTGCGCGCCGACGGATTCGTCGCCGAGGCCGCGCCCGACGGCACCGACCTCGCCGAGCGCCTCGAGGCGTTCCGCCCCGACCTGGTGGTGCTCGACTGGATGATGCCCGGGCCCTCCGGCATCCGGTTGCTTCCGCTCGTGCGCTCCCGCAGCGACGCGGCGGTCATCATGCTCACCGCCCGCGACGAGGTCGACGATCGCCTGCGCGGCTTCGCCGAGGGCGCCGACGATTACGTCGTGAAACCGTTCACCATGGCCGAGCTCATCGCGCGCACGAGCGCCGTGCTCCGTCGCCGCGGTCGTCTGCCGCAGACCATCGAGGTGGCCGACCTCGTGGTGGATCCGGATGCCACGACCGCGCGCCGCGCCGGATCGTCGCTCGATCTGACCGCGACGGAGTTCCGCCTGCTGCGGCTGTTCGCCGAGAGTCGTGGTCGCACGCTGTCGAAGGCGCAGATCCTGACGCAGGTGTGGGGGTACGACGACTACGACCCCAACCTGGTCGAGGTGCACCTGAGCGCGCTGCGCCGCAAGATGGAGGCGTACGGTCCCCGACTCATCCACACCGTGCGCGGGCTCGGCTACCGCCTGAGCGTGACGCCGTGAGCGATACCCGACCGCTGCGCGCGGGGTCGCTGCGACGGCGCACCATCGTCGCGGTCGTCGCCCTCGTCGCGCTGCTGCTCATCGTGCTCGCGGTCGTCGTCGACGTCGCCCTCGGCGCCCGCCTGCGCGGCCAGATCGAGGAGCGCCTGCGCGACCGCGCCGCCGCGGCCGCATCGCTCGTCGGCACGGTCGACGACGAGGACCTGGCCGAGCGGCTGTCGGATCAGGGACTGTCGGTGCGCATCGACAGCGCGGGCGGCGACTCGGTGGTCGCGGGGCCGAGCCCCGAGCAGTTGCGCGACGGACCGCCCGGTCCCGGCGGCCCCGGTCCGGCCGAGCGGTCGGTGCCCCTCCCCTCGGCGTCGACCGACGTGAGCGTCGTCGCCTCGGCCGTCACGGGCGACGCCGACCTCGTGACGCTGACTTCCACCCTGAGCGACGGTTCGACACTGAGCCTGACCGCATCCGCCGCCGGGATCGGCGACACGCTCGTCCAGGTGCGGTGGATCATGGCGATCGCCTCGGTCGGCGTGCTCGTGGTGGCCGCCGGAGCGGTGACCCTCGTCGTGCGTCGCACGCTGCAGCCCCTGGACCGGGTCTCGGAGGTGGCCCGCTCGATCGGGGCCGGTGAACGCGGGCGACGCCTGCACCCCACGCGATCCGACACCGAGATCGGTCGGGTCGCGACGGCACTCGACGACATGCTCGACGACGTCACGGGAGCCGAGCAATCCGCGCGCGAGGCCGAGGCCCGCCTGCGCGTGTTCCTCTCGGATGCCGCACACGAGCTGCGGACGCCGGTCGCCGGCATCCGCGCCGCCGCCGACACGCTGGTGCGGGCCGATCTCGACGGACCCGAGCGCGAGATGCTCGCCGCGCACGTCGCCCGCGAGGCCCAGCGCGCCTCCCGTCTGGTCGACGACCTGCTCACGATGGCCCGGGTGGATCAGGGGCTCGAGCTGACGCGGAGCTCTGTCGATCTGCGGACGATCGTGGCGGCCGAGATCGAACGCGCCCAGCTCGTGCACCCGTCGCTGCAGGTGTCGTCGGTGGTTCCGGATGCCGCCGTGCCGGTGCGCATCGACGCGGGGCGCATCGCGCAGGTGCTGTCGAACCTAGTCGAGAACGCCGCGCGCGCGACGAACGGGCGCGGCACGGTCGTCGTCGAGGCCGCGGTGACGGGCGGCGCCGCCACCGTCGCGGTCATCGACGACGGTCCGGGCGTGCCGGCCGAGGAGCGGGAGCGCATCTTCGACCGTCTCGTGCGCCTGGACGCCGCGCGCTCGCCCTCGGGCGGCGTGGGCCTCGGCCTGCCCATCGCGCGCGGGATCGCCCGAGCGCACGGCGGTGAGGTACGAAACGTTCCCCGTGATGCCGGGGCGCGTTTCGAGCTGACGCTGCCGGTCTCGGACTGACCGGGCGCCGTCGCGACCGACCGCACCGGCGGACGCGATGACCACCGGTGCGAAACCGGGTCAGCGTCCGGCGCGCACCCCCGCGGGTTGACGGGTCGCGATCGGCAGCGGGGCGATGCCCGCCGCGGTGAGCGTGAGCCCATCGGCGCCGCTGGCGTCGTGCATCATCTGGTCGACGAGTTCGCGGTCGATGGCGGGTTCGCGTCCCCCGTAGAACTGCATGACGAGCGCGTTGGAGGCGTGGATCCAGAGGCTGGCCTGCCGAACGCCCTCGTTCACCGGCAGCTGGAGCATGAAGCCCTCGTTGCGGCGGAGCTTGTTCATCACGACGATGCGGAGATGGGCGAGGATGCGGTCGTCGATATCGAACGACGCGCGGTCACGGTAGATGAGGCGTCCCACGGCGGGTCCATTTCTGGCGCGACGAAGCGCACCTGTTGAGCAAGGGCGGGACCACGCCGGGAAGCGAGGCAATGCGGGACCTCTATTCTGCCACCCGGATCGAGGGTGGGGCGCGTTCGGGCGAGGCCGTCTTCGGGCCGGGCGTGTCGTTTCGGGGCCGGCGCTTGACACGTGCGCGACCTTCGTTGCATGGTTACTTAGTCAAGTAATTAACCAACAGACGGAGGTCGCATGATCGACGACGGCCGAGCGCTGTTCCTCCAGATCGCCGAGAGCGTCGAGGACGCGATCGTCGACGGTTCGCTGGCCGAGGAGAGCCGTGCGCCCTCCACCAACGAACTGGCGGCATTCCACCGCATCAACCCCGCCACCGCAGCGAAAGGAATCACCATGCTCGTCGACAAAGGCGTGCTGCAGAAGCGACGCGGCATCGGCATGTTCGTCGCGGTCGGAGCACGGGAACAGCTCCTGGGCGAGCGTCGCTCGGCATTCGCCGACCGCTTCGTCGAGCCCCTCCTCACCGAGGCCCGCACGCTGGGCCTCGGCCCCGACGATCTCGCCGACCTCATCCGCGAGCGCGCGGCGCTCGGCTCCTCCCCCGCCCACACCAACGAAGGGATCGCCCGATGACCGCTGTGATCGAGGTCGCCGGCCTCCACAAGCGCTACCGTGACGCCGCCGCCCTGAACGACGTGTCGTTCCGCATCGAGAAAGACGCCATCTACGGCTTGCTGGGGCGTAACGGCGCCGGCAAGACCACCCTGATGTCGATCCTGACCGCGCAGAACTTCGCCACCGAGGGGCGCGTGCGCGTGTTCGGCGAGGACCCGTACGAGAACCCGCGGGTGCTGTCGCGGATGTGCTTCGTGCGCGAGAGCCAGAAGTATCCCGATGACGCCAAGCCCGCCCACGCTTTTGCGGCCGCGAAGATCTTCTTCCCGAACTGGGACGACGACCTCGCCGCCGATCTCATCCGGCAGCTCCAGATCCCCGTGACCCGAACGATCAAGAAGCTCTCGCGTGGTCAGCTCTCGGCCGTGGGAGTGGTCATCGGGTTGGCATCGCGCGCCGAGATCACCTTCTTCGACGAGCCGTACCTCGGACTCGACGCGGTGGCCCGTCAGATCTTCTACGACCGTCTGCTCGAGGACTATTCCTCCCATCCGCGCACGATCATCCTCTCGAGCCACCTCATCGACGAGGTCGCCAACCTGCTCGAACGCGTCATCGTGCTCGACGGCGGCCGCGTGGTGATGGACGAAGACACCGACGCCGTGCGGGAGCGGGCAGCGACCGTCGTCGGAGACGCCGCCGCCGTCGACGCCTTCTGCGCGGGCCGTGAGGTGCTGCACCGGGAAACGCTCGGAGGCGTCGCCTCGGTCACGATCCTGGGCGCCCTGACCCCGGTCGATCGGCGCGCCCTCGCCGAGGCGCGGCTCGAGGTCTCGCCCGTCTCGCTGCAGGAGTTCATCGTCCGAGCCACCCCGCACGCGGCGAGCGCGTCGGCCGCCACTCTTCCGGAAGGAGCGCTGCGATGAACCGCGCGCTGAACGTCGTCCGTCTGCAGCTCATCAACCGCCAGACCTTCGTCTGGATCCCCCTGATCATCCTGTTCGGCTCTCTCGCCATCAGCTTGCTGCTCTACGGCATCATCCAGTCGGCGGGGGCGCGCGGCGTGATGATCAGCGGCGGGGTGCAGGCGCCCCTGTGGTACTTCGGCGTCATCGGCGCCCAGTCCCTGACGCGGACGTTCCCGTTCTCGCAGGCGATGAGCGTCACCCGTCGCGACTTCTTCGCCGGCACCCTCCTGACCGCTGCGCTGACGGCGGCACTGCTGTCGGTGGTCTTCGTCCTCGGCGGCATGATCGAGCGGGCGACCAACGGCTACGGGATGAACGGGTGGTTCTTCTACATCCCCTGGGTCTGGGAGGCCGGTCCGCTCGCCGCGGGGGTCGCCTACTTCGCCCTGGCGATGTTCTTCTTCGTCATCGGCTTCTGGGCCGCCACCGTGTTCAAGCGCTTCGGCGGCCTGGTGACCACGGTCACCCTGGTCGGCGTCGGCCTGCTCCTCGTGCTCGTGGTGTGGCTGATCACGGTGACGCGGTCGTGGCAGGGGGTCGCCGACATCGTTCTCACGCTCGGCGCCCTCGGCCTCGCGGTCTGCGGGATCGTGCTCACCGCGGTGCTCGCAACATCGTCGTTCGCGACGTTGCGCCGCGCCGTCCCCTGACCCGGATGCGAAGGGGCCGGACCGTCTCGGCGGTCCGGCCCCTTCGCGTTCCGGCGCGGGCAGCGAGCCCCGGCGGCGAGGCGAATGCCCAGCTACGCGGGAGCGGTCTCGGTAGCATCGAAGGGATCTGCGATCACCCGACCCACGAGAGAGACAACCCCGTGAGCCCTCACCGCACCTCCACCGACCAGGAGGGCCGATCTTCGAGCCCCCTCTTTCCGAGAGGGGGTGAGATCTGATGCTGGCTGCGGCCCTGACACTCCTGGTGGGCGTCATCGTGACGCTGGCGATCATCGTGGCCTGCGGCTTCTTCGTCGCGCAGGAGTTCGCGTACATGTCGGTCGACCGCTCGCGCATGGCGGCGTTGGCCGAGAAGGGCGACGCCCAGGCGAAGCGCGTCCTCGCCATCACCAAGCGCACGTCGTTCATGTTGTCGGGCGCGCAGCTCGGCATCACCGTCACCGGTCTGCTGATCGGCTACGTCGCCGAACCGCTCATCGGTGAATCACTCGGGACGCTGCTCGGCGGGATCGGGATCGATCCGGCCGTCTCGGTGCTGATCGGCACCGTCGGCGCCCTGTTGCTTGCCACGATCGTGACCATGATCTTCGGTGAGCTGTACCCGAAGAACCTCGCCATCGCCGACCCTGAACCGCTGGCGCGCGCCCTCGCCGTGCCGACGCGCATCTACCTCTTGCTGTTCGGCTGGTTGATCTCGGTCTTCGACGTCGCCGCCAACGCCCTGCTGCGGGTGCTGCGGATCGAGCCGCTCGAAGACGTCGACGACAGCGCGACCGCGCGCGACCTCGAGGCCATCATCGAGGAGTCCCGCGCGAGCGGTGACCTGCCCGACGATCTGTCGATGATCATCGACCGCATCCTCGACTTTCCGCACCGCGACGTCGAGCACGCGATGATCCCGCGTTCCCAGATCGATTCGGTCACCCCCGAGACCACCGTGGGCGAGGTGCGCGCCCTGATGGCCACCGGGCACACCCGCTACCCCGTCATCGGTGACGAGGACTCCCCCGTCGGCGTCGTCGAACTCATCGACGTGCTGCGCGAGAACCCGTCGGACGAGACCCCCGTGGCCGCCGTCATGCGCGCCGCGGTCGTGCTGCCCACCTCGATGCTGCTCCCCGTCGCGTTGGATCGCATGCGCCAGACGCGCAATGAACTGGCGTGCGTCGTCGACGAGTACGGCAACTTCGACGGCATCCTGACCATCGAGGACCTGACCGAAGAGGTCATCGGCGAACTCTCCGACGAACACGACGTCGAGGTCGCCGAGGCCGCCTCGGTCGGCGACGACGCGTGGAGCGTCCCCGGCGATCTGCATCTCGACGAGCTCGAGCGACTCATCGGCCACGACCTCACCCAGGGCGACGTCGAGACGGTCGCCGGTCTCGTCATCGAGACGCACGGCGACCTTCCGACCGTCGGCGTCATCGTGCGCGTGGATCTGCCCGAGCGTGCGTCCGAGACGGTGCAGGGTCTCGACATCGAGCGCTGGCTCGCGATCGAGGTCGTGGAGGTCGACCGGCACGTGCCCTCGCAGCTGAAGGTCGACCTGCACGAGGTGGACCGGGATGCCGAGCCCGCCGACGACGTCGTCGCGATCGACGGGGAGGTGGCCCGATGAACGGCTGGACCGTCGCTCTCATCACCACCGCGCTCATCGTCGCGAGTGCGTTCTTCGTGATCGTCGAGTTCGCGCTGCTCGCCGCTCGACGTCACCGGCTCGAAGAAGAGGCAGCGACCAGCGCCTCGGCGCGCGCCGCCCTGCGCGGCGTCAACGAGCTGACCGTCATGCTCGCCTTCGCGCAGTTGGGCATCACCGCCTGCACGTTCCTGCTCGGCGCGATCACCAAGCCGGCCATCGACTACGCCCTGGCACCCGTGCTCGAGCAATGGGGACTTCCTCCCGTCCTGTCCGGGGTCATCGCGTTCATGCTGGCGCTCATCGTGGTGACGTTCCTGCACCTGGTGATCGGCGAGATGGCGCCGAAGTCGTGGGCGATCGCCCACCCGGAGACGGCGGCGAAGGCCACCGGCATCCTGGCCCGCGCCCTCACCTGGCCGCTGCGCCCGTTCCTGCTGTGGATCAACCACATCGCCAACCGCCTGGTGAAGGCCTCGGGCGTGGAGCCCGTCGACAAGGCCGCCGCCGGTGGGCAGGATGCCGACACGATCCGCGAACTCGTGGCGCACTCGCGTCGGGCGGGCACGCTCGAGAAGCAGTACTCCGAGCCGATCGCGCAGGCGATCGCGCTGGGGACGCTGACGGTCGGCGACATCGTGCGCACCGATCGCACGCCGACGTCGGTCGCCGCGGATGCGACGGTCGCCGACATCCAGGCGGTCGCCGCCTCGTCGACGCACCTGCGCATCCTCGTCGGGGCGGGTGCGACGTCACGCGTCGCCCACGTGCGCGACACGCTCACCGTCGACCCGACGACCCCGGCGCTCGAGATCGCGCGCGAGCCCCTGGTGCTGGAGCCGTCGGCGTCGGCGTACGACGCTCTGGCGCGCATGCGGCGCGGTCGCGTGCAGTTGGCGACGGTCGTCGACGGCGAGCGGTTGATCGGGGTGGTCACCCTCGACGACCTTTTGCGCGAGATCCTGCCCGGCGCGGGGGAACTCGTTCCGCTCGCACGGTAGGTGGTGCGGGTCCCGCTTCGCGTTGGGCGGAGCGGGACCCGCGGCGGCCCTCGTCGTCAGGGGCTGGCTCACGTGCGATCATTTCTCATGTCGAACCCGCCCGAAAGTCTTCCTGCCGCGCCGGACCGTCAGCCAGACCTCGACGACGACTTCAGCGCCGGACTGAGTTCGCAACGATGGATCGCGAGCTACCTTCCGCAGTGGACGACCGCTGAGAGGGCACGAGCGCACTACGAGGTCGTTGCCGACGGAGTCGCGTTGCGGATCGACGCCGACCAGCCCGACTGGCGCGTCGAGGATGCGCCTCTGCGCGTCTCGAACCTGCAGACCGGTGTCTATGCGGGGCCGGTCGGTTCCGCACTCGGGACCCATCGCCACCGGCCCGACCTGCGCGTGCGCACCGAGACACCGCCACGGCTGCTGTTCGCACCCTTTCGCGGGCGAGTCGAGATCACCGTCTCGGCGACCCGAGACGCCGACTGCATGGTCGCGGCGTGGCTCGTCGGAACCGAGCACAGATCCCCGACGGAGTCCGGCGAGATCTGCATCTTCGAGATCGACTCCGACGCCATCGGAGAAACCACCGTGGCGCGCACCGGCGTCAAGGCGCACCACGACCCTCACCTCACGACCGACGTCGCCGAGGTCGCGATCCCCGTGAACGCATCGACACCTCACACGTGGACGGTGATCTGGGGCGAGGGCGAAACCGTGATCGGGTGCGAGGGCCTCGTCCTGCGGAGGATCGCACAGGCCCCCGACTATCCGCTGTTCCTCATGATCGACCTCTTCGAGATCGGACCCCGCGGCGGCAGCTATCCCAAGTCAGCGACGATCCACCGGGTTCGCGCCTGGGACGGCGACGATCGAGGACGACCGTCCTCTCCTGGAGGTCGTTCGGCAGCCCACGTGACGGTGTGAGGGCAGAGGAAACGCCCTCCGACACGCGCGGCCTGACGGAGGGCGAACGTAGGGCGGGTGGGACTTGAACCCACGATCGTCGGGTTATGAGCCCGCTGCCTTGACCAGCTTGGCCACCGCCCCCAGCGACGACGAGCCTACCGGCATCCGTCGTCCGGCGAGAAAGCGGGGCCCGGTATGACGTGCCCGCTCGATCTGCTCAGCGCGGTGCCCTCAGGCGAGGAACCCAGCACCGCACCGCGTGCCGGTAGCGGGCGTACTCGTCGCCGAAGGTCGCGGCGAGGGAGGCTTCTTCGTGCGGGCGGATCGCGTAGTTCCACACGAGAGAGCCGGCGAGGGCGTAGGCGACGACCATCCACGAGGACAGCATCAGCCCGACGCCGACCCCCTGGGCGATACCGGCGACGGCCATCGGATTGCGGATGATCCGGTACGGCCCGACGATCACCAGACGGTTCGGCATCGCTGACGGCAGGGGCGTGCCGTCGCCCCGCGTCGTCAACGACGCGGCAGACCAGAGTCCGAGCGCACTGGCGGCCACCACGACGACCACACCGGCCGCGACCGTGCCCTCCGGCGTCGGAACCCCCAAGCGCCATCGCTGTTCGAGCGCCGAGATAACGAGGGGCAGTACCACGAGGCAGACGCCCCAGAACACGACGATCTGAGCCGCCGTCGCTGCAATGTGCGCCCAGGGTGTACGACGTGTGCGTGCCGGACGAAAGGCGAACGGTCCGATCAGAATCCACGTCGTGGGGATCCGCCCGAGAACGAGCAGGAACCACGCGCCCACCGACCCGGTGGATGCCGCGATCATGAGGACGACTCCCCCGCCCGCGTGAGTGGTGACGGTGGCGTAGGCGAACAGCAGGACGGTCACGACGAGCGTCCACGTCGTCGCAATGCTGGCCGCCCACCGGGATCCTCGACCGGGTATCACCGCGGCGGCGGCGGAGGCGACCACGAAGAGCGGAACGTCGAGGGCCGCCACTGGAACGGGGTCGAGGCCGCCCAGCGTCGCCTCCCGGACGAAAGGCATGGTGAACACGCCCACCCACCAGACTGCACCGCCGGCGGCTTGCAACGCGAAGTACGCGCGAGCCAAGATCGAGACCCGACGGCGGACGTCGTCCGCGCAGACCGCCGACGCAGCCCGGCGAAGGCTCACCATCCCGCTCAGCGCACGCGCGGCTTGGCGGGCTTGCCGTCGCCGGCGATCTGCGGGTGGTGCTTGGTGAGCTGGATGACGCCCCACGTGGCGATCGCGCCGGCGATGACGAAGCCGATCAACGCCCACGCGGGGGCGGTCGACGCCTCGCCCAGCACCAGCAGGCCGATCAGCACGGCCACGATCGGGTCGATCACGGTGAGTCCGGCGATGACCAGGTCGGGCGGGCCGACCGAGTAGGCGGTCTGCACGAAGTAGGCGCCGACGGCGACGGCGGCGACCAGGGCGACGACGCAGAGAAGGGTGAGCCACTCGAAGTTGCCGGCCTGGATGCGGCTGATGATGACCTTGGCGAGGGTGGCCACGAAGCCGTAGATGACGCCGGCGGCCATGATGTAGAACAGGGCCTGCGCGCGGCGGCGCACCAGCATCCAGAAGGCACCGAAGACCACGACGACCACGGCCAGGATGCCGAGGATGATCAGCAGCTCGCGCTCGGTGACCACGTGCTCGGTGGCGAAGAACGCGGCGATGGTCACGAAGATGAAGATGCCGCCGACGCACAGGGCGATCGCGATGAGCGACTGCCGGGTGGGCTTGTGGTGAGAGACCCGGGCGTTCAGCACCGTCGTGATGACGAGCGCGATCGCACCCAGCGGCTGCACCAGGATGAGCGGCGCGACCGAGAGCGCCCCGAGCTGGCAGACGATGGCGAGCGCGAGCATCACGGTGCCCGCGACCCACGACGGACGCGTCAGCAGCGAGGTGAGCTGCTTGCGCGAGAGGCCGCCGGTGGTCTTGCCCGAAAGGCGCTCCACCTTCTGCACGCCCCGGTGCTGGTACTGCGCTCCGAACGACATGAACACCGCGCCGAGAAGGGCGAGCGGGATGCCGAGAAGGATGCGCGGATCGCGGAAGATGCCGACGAGATCGTCGATACCGTCGGTCAGGGAGACATCGAGCGGGATCACCCCTCGACGATAACGGTCCGCCCGCTGGTTAGGCTGGAGACGTGGCCGTACTCCCGATTCGCATCATGGGCGATCCCGTGCTGCACGCCCCCGCTGCCCGCGTCGACGAGATCACCGACGAGGTGCGCACCCTCGTGGCCGACATGTTCGAGACCATGGACGCCGCCCCCGGTGTCGGTCTCGCGGCGCCGCAGGTGGGTGTGGGCCTGCGCATCTTCACCTACACGTACGAGGACGACGAGGGACTCCCCTGGCGCGGCGTGGTCATCAACCCCGAGCTCTGGATCCGCCCGACTGAGCCGGGGTACCCCGATCCCGACGACGAGTCGGAGGGGTGCCTGTCGTTCCCCGGTGAGCGCTTCCCGCTGCGACGGTCCGAGGCCGCGCTGATGACGGGGACCGATCTCGACGGGCATTCGGTGCGCGTCGAGGTCACCGGGTGGCGCGCGCGCATCCTGCAGCACGAGTTCGATCACCTCGACGGCATCCTGTACGTCGACCGACTCGACGACGAAGACAGCCGGGTCGTCGCGAAGATCGCGAAGAAGCGCAAGTGGGGCAAGCCCGGCGTGTCGTGGATGCCGGGCGTCGACGACATCGACGCCTGAGCGATCCGGCCGGTCTCAGCCCTCGATGATGTTGGGGGCGAAGCGGCAGTAGTAGTCGGTGATGGGTCCGTCGGATTCGCGGATGCCGACCCCGTACGCCTCGTCGTCGACCACCCACGACCCGAGCACGGGGTGGTTGCTGCCGTGCGACCCGCGGAAGTCGGGCAGCTCGTGGTACTGCTGCCACACGCGCTCGCGCCCCGTGCCTTCGCGTCGGTATTCCTGACCGTTC
Organism: Microbacterium sp. Leaf179; assembly: GCF_001423785.1. Classification (NCBI taxonomy): domain Bacteria; kingdom Bacillati; phylum Actinomycetota; class Actinomycetes; order Micrococcales; family Microbacteriaceae; genus Microbacterium; species Microbacterium sp. Leaf179. The sequence continues at coordinate 321,543 of NZ_LMPH01000004.1, forward strand.
GAGGCGACGCTGCCGTCGGCGCGGTGCACCCGGATGCCGTCGCCCTCGCGGCCGAAGACGGGTTTGACCACGAAGTCGGTCATGCCGTTCGGGCCGTCCGCGTAGGCGGGCAGCAGGTTCGGGTGCCCGGGGTACATCCGCCACAGCGCGACCAGCAGCAGCTTGTTCGAGAGGAACATCTTCCACGCCGGTTCGTACCAGCGGCCGAAGAGTCCGCGTCCGGCGATGAGCAGGGCGCCGAACTCCTGGTCGCCGATGACCCGATCCTCACCCGAGACCAGGTCTTCCCACGGGTACAGCTTGAAGAGGTTGCGGATGACGGGGTACTGGGTTCCTGGGGTGTCGCCGGGCAGCGCGGCGATGCTGCGGGATGAGCCCCACGCCTCGGGAACGCCGACGAACTGGCGCGCGCCGTGGTGCCAGCCGATGTCCTTCATCTCGATGCCGGTGTGCTCCCACCCCGCCTCGGCGGCGAGATCGCGCATGTAGGCGACGGTGTCCCAGTCCTCGCCGTAGATGTCGGCATCCGAGTGCGCGACGAACAGGCGACCGCCCTCGCCCTCGTTCAGCGAGCGGTGCAGCAGGGTGCGCCACCGCGCGACGAGCGCTTCGTGCAGGCCGTTCCACTGGTCGGTGTCGGCGGGGAGCGCACCGGTCCTGATGCGGTCCTGCAGCCAAAACCACTGCGTGAGCGAGGCCTCGATGAGTCCGGTCGGGGTGTCGGCGTTGTACTCGAGCATCTTGGCCGGGGTGCCGTCGCCGGCGTACGCCAGGTCGAAGCGGGCGTACACGTCGGGTTCGTCCTGCTCGAGCGACCACTGCGCGAGCTCGAACGCTTTCGGGGTGAGCCCGAGCGAGCCGAGTTCTCCGGATGCCAGGTAGCGGGCCGCCTCGCGGCACATGCGGTGCAGCTCCTCGGTCTGCCGCTCCAGTTCCTCGACCTCGGCAAGGGTGAAGACGTACGCCGCGCCGTCGTTCCAGTACTCGACCGCCGTGCCGTCGTCGCGCAGGGAGCGGGAGTAGATGAGGCCGGACTGCTTGATCGTGCGTTCCCAGTCGGGGCGCGGCTCGAGCTCGATGCGGCGCATCAGCCGCCGTGGCTTCCGTCGGATCCCGAGCCGCCGAACCCACCGCGCGAGACGCTCGCGCCGTCGCCCGAGATGCCCTTGGCCGCGGTCTTTCCGCCCGGCAGGGTGTCGACGCCGCCCGAGACGGGTTGGCCGACGGCCGGGACCGCGCGACTCCCCGACCCGAGGGGCAGGAAGTACCAGTGCGCCCCGCCGCCGTGGTTGTTGCAGTCGTCGTCGGGCAGGCGCTTCTCGGTCGCGTTGTCCTGACAGATCTGGGCGTAGTCCTCGGAGACGTTCGTCCCCTGCCCGCAGCCCGTGAGGGTGGCGGCCAGGGCGGCGACGACGCCGACGGACACGCTACGTGAGGCGCGGCGGCGCGCGACGGGGGGCATCGGTTCTCCTGCGAGATCAGGCGGGGATCGGGGGGGGATGCACGGGGCGCGCCCTCCGGCGTCGGTGGAGAAGCGCGTTCAGACCGAAAAGCTGTGCAGTTGCAGGTCGTCGCTGAGCATCTCGCTCGCCCGGCGGCCGCGCACGCTCGTGCCCTGATCGTCGAGGGGCGGACTGACGACCGCGGCTCCCAGACGCCCCGGCGCCGACAGCACGATCGCCCCCGACACGCTCGACTTCGCGGGCACGCCGACCGCGCGCATCCACCGCCCCGACCCGTCGTACACCCCGCAGGTCGCCATGACCGAGACGACGTCGCGGGCCACGCGTGCGGAGACGACGCGTTCGCCGGTGCAGGGGTTCACGCCGCCGAGCGCGAGGGTCGCGCCCATGACCGCGAGGGTCTCGGCATCGACGAGGGTCGCGCACGCGCGGGCGTATACGGCCACCGCGTCGTCGGCCGAGGGCTGCAGCGCGCCTTCGGCCCGCATGAGGTGGGCGAGGGCGTGGTTGCGGTCGCCGAGCAGATGCTCGTTGTGTGCGACCTGCTCGTCGACGAGCAGGTCGCGGCCGGCGAAGGCCGAGAGGCCCCGGGCGATCCGCGCGCTGCGCTCTTCGGGTCCGTCTCCCTCGACGAGTGAGGCCGTCAGCAGCGCCCCCGCGTTGACCATGGGGTTCGGCGGCCGACCGGTGCCGCTTTCGAGCTTGATCGCGTCGAAGGCCTCACCGGTGGGTTCGATGCCCACGAGATCGAGGGCTTCTCCGTCGGTGTCGACGAGGGCGAGCGCGAAGAGGAAGGGTTTGACCGCCGACTGCACGCTGAACGGCACATCGGCCTGGGCGCTGGTGCGCACGGTGCCGTCGGGCAGCGCCAGGGCGAGAGCACATAGGTCGGGATCGGCGTCGGCCAGCTGCGGGATGCTGTCGTCGACCGTGCCACCGCGCTCCGAGAGCAGGCGCGATCGGAGCGCGTCGAGGTCGAGGGAGCGGGGATCGGGGGGCGAGGTCACTCCCCCAGCCTGTCAGCCGAGCGAGCGCGCGGGGCCGTCAGTACAGTCCGCGGGCCGAGAGCTCGTCGCGCAGGATCGGCGCGAGGCGCTCGGCGAACGCCGGTGTCAGGTGCATGTCGTCGTACCGCACGGGTGTGTCGCCGGCGAACGCGGGGCAGACTCCCTGCCAGCACGAGAACGGCAACGCGTCGATCGCCGCCTCGCCGGTGGCGGCCGCCTGCGCCTCGGTGGCGGCCTGCATCTGCGTCCACACGTCGTCGACGGCGGCGAGGCACGCCGCCGGGCCCGTGAGCGGGGAGTAGCAGCGTCCCAGGTCGGCGCCGTGCGGCGGAGGCGCGAGGAACACGGTGTGCCCGGCCGGCGCCCACCCCGAGACCTCGTTCGCGACCCCGGATGCCAGCTCCGCGGCGTTGAGGTCTCGCCCGTCGACCGTGCGGGCGAGCGTGTAGGCGTTCGACACGACGAGCAGGTCGGCGGGGTCGGCCGCGACCATCGCGGCGATGTCGGACTTGCGCCCGGCGCACCCGGCGGTCACCGCGGGGTCGCGGCTCTCGACGAGGGCGTCGGTGAAACGGCATCCGTACATTCCGACGGTCGTGACGCGCCACGCTCCGCCGCTCGCGTCGGCGAGGGCTCGGAAGGCGGGCGCGTAGGCCATCGCACTGGAATCGCCCACCAGGTACAGGTGCCGCGGAGCGTCGGCGTTCCCCCACGTGCAACGGCCGGCATCGGGAGCGACGTCGGGGGTGAAGCAGTCGTGCGCGGGATCGTCGGCCGAGGTGGCGCGCATCACCTCGTCGAGCGAGGGATGCAGATCGGGCCAACTCGACGCCGTCGTCGCCGCGGCGAGCTCGCTCTGCAAAGCGGCGAGGGCGGCGCCGGCGTCGGCCACCGGAGCGGCGGCGACGGGTGCGGCGGGCGCGACGATGACCGGCGCCCCGTACGCGACGAACACCGCGAGCACGGTCGCTCCGGCCCCGATCGCCAGGGTGGCGCCGGCCAGGGCGATCCGCGGGGCGAAGCGCGTTCTCCACTCGGCCCAGGAGTCACCGGAGCCTCGGGCCGGCGCCGGGGTGGGCACCGGCGCGGGCTGCGGCGGGGTGATCCCTGCAGCGGGGGCCGGTTCCGGAGCGACCGCCTCGGTGGTCGCGCTCTCGGTCGCTCGCCGTCCCGGGTAGTACCGCTGCCCGGGCACCCATCCGGCGGGGCGAGACGCGAGCGCGGCGGCCCGTGGCGTCGGCACCGCGACCTCGGCGAGGGCAGGGGTCGAGGCGGCCGCGACCTCAGCGGGCGGAGCGCCCCCGCTCGGGCGGACCAGCCACGGCGAGCGGTGCAGCGGCTGCTCGACGCCGAGGTAGGTCGCAACGGTGAGCACGACCATCACCAGCACGGTGATGCCGGTGGCCGCGGGCCCGGGCGCCAGCAGGGCCCCGGCGAAGACGATGACGGGGAGGTGCCAGAGGTACAGCGAGTACGACGCGTTGCCGATCGCGACCGCCAGCGGATTCGAGACGGCGAAGAGGGAGCGGTGACGCGGGTCTCCCCCGGTGCCGCCCGCGATCACCAGCGCCGCGCCCGCGACGGGCATCACGGCCCAGGGGGCGGGGAACGGCGCCGTCGGATCGACGACGAAGAACGACGCGACGACGAGCGCCACCCCGGCCCACGAGAGCAGAGCGCGCAGGGGGCTCGGCATCCGGAGCAGGAGCGGCACGAGGGTCGCGACGACGGCGCCGGTCGCGAGTTCGCCTGCGCGGGTTCCGGTCGAGAAGTACGCCACGCTCGGGTCGAGCGGGGTCTGCACCCAGGCGAGAGCAGCGGATGCCAGAACCACGGCGCTCGACAGCAGGCCCACCGCGACGCGCGCCCCCGTGCCCCGCCGACGCGCGACGGGGAGCACCAGCACGAGCAGCATGACGAGGAGGGGCCAGAGCAGCGAGAACTGCTCCTCGATCGACAGCGACCAGAAGTGCTGCAGCGGTGAGACGGCGATGGTGGAGAAGTAGTCGCGTCCCTCGAGGGCGAAGCGCCAGTTCGAGACGAGGCCGACCGCGGCGAGAGCGTCGCCCACGATGCTCTCGGCGCGGGTTCCGGGGAACACCACGAAGGCGGCGCCCACGGTGGCGGCCAGCACGACGAGGGCCGCGGGCAGAAGGCGTCGGAGGCGTCGGGCGAAGAACGCCGACAGGCGCACGGTGCCGGAGGCGTCCAGATCGCGCAGCACGATGCCGGTGAGCAGGAACCCCGAGAGCACGAAGAACACGTCGACGCCGACGAAGCCTCCGCGCGGCCATCCCGTCAGGTGCGTGGCGACCACGGCCACGACGGCGAACGCCCGGAGCCCTTGGAGATCGCGGCGCGCGGGGGCTGCGGGTGCGGTCACGGCGGCGTCCTCTCCGGCGGCCGAGCGACGGCCGGAGCGAGTCTAATGGAACCGCTCCCATACGCCGAGCACAGGTGGCCGCTGTTCAGAGCGCGAGACGTGCGACTCGCCCGTCCCGGGCCCGCGATGACCGCCCGGAAAAGAGGAAAGGCCCGGGGTGGAAGCCCGGGCCTAAGGTGAGAGCCACGTTAGATGACGCGGTACTCTCGCTCCCCGGCTTGGACTCGAACCAAGAACCTGTCGGTTAACAGCCGACTGCTCTGCCAATTGAGCTACCGAGGATCATGCGCACCTTGCGGTGGGCAACCCCACGATACTAACAGCACCCGGGGGCGTGCGAAAAATCAGCCCGCCGAAAGACGTCGCTCGGGCGTGCCGTCGGGTGTCCACTGCAGAGCCTCCACGCTGTGGCCGAACGCGACGGCGTGCCCGGCGTGCAGAACCAGCACGTCGGCGTCGAGGTCGCGGGGGGCATCGGCGTCGTTCGTGACGACCAGTGTCGCCATGCCGCGCTCGTCACGACGGCGCAGGATCGAGGCACGGGCGGCGGCGCGCACCTCGACATCGAGGTTGGCGTACAGGTCGTCGGCGACGAACAGCCGCGGTTCGAGCACGAGGGCGCGGGCGAGCGCCACGCGCTGCCGCATCCCCGCGCTCAGCTCGTACGGATACTTCGGAGCCGTGCCGAGCGGGAGCTCCATCTCGTCGAGCAGAGTCGCGACGCGCACCGCCAGCGCCCGGGTGTTGACCTTGCGATCGCGGCTCGTGATCGGCTCGGCGATGACGTCCTGCACGGTCAGGCGCGACGGGAGCCCCGCGCCGGCGCCCTGCGGCAGGTAGCCGGTGTGGAACGTCCACTCCCGGCGGGCGCGCCCGGGCCGGCGCGCCGAGATCCCGTGCACGCGGGCGTCGCCCCCGACCACGGTGAGCCCGTCGTCGGGATGGCCGGCGAGCAACGACACCAGCGAGGTCTTGCCCGACCCCGTGGCGCCGCGCACGACGAGGGTCTGGCCCGCGCCCAACGAGAACGTGATCCCGTCGATGACGCGGACGCCGCTGCGAGCGAGCGAGAGGTCGTCGGCACGGAGGGCGACGTCGGTGTCGTGGGACCGGGGCATTCCTTCATCCTCGCCCACCGCGGGGGCCGATGCCAGCAGCGCGTCCCTACTGCGCGACGAGTCGTTGGCGGTCGCCGTCCAGTTCGCGCAGTCGGATGCGCAGGCGGCGGCCCTCTTCGGAGTCCGCGGGAACCCGCTGGATGCCGCGCAGCAGCTCGTTCTTCTCCCGCTCCAGTTCGCGCACGAGGAGTCCTCGCGCCAGGTCGTTGGCCGAGGCGACCGCGCCGTCTTCGGTGCGGGCCGGGAACTCGGCCGTCAACAGCTCGGCGGCCAGGGTGCGGAAAGGCTCGCGCACCGCCTCGACGGCGGCCACGGCCCACCCGGGCTGCGACAGATCGGTGGCGGCCAGCGAGCTGCGCACGGCCTCGAGGGCGGGGTGTCCGAACGGCGACTGCAGGGCGCGCAGGAACAGGTCGGGCTCGATGCGATGCCCGTACTGCAGGAAGGCCATCATCGCGCCGCGTTCGAGGGCGACGTCACGCGTGTTGGGCAGCGAAGCCAGGCTCACCGACTGCGCGATCACGGGGCGCTCCGTCTCGCCCGCTCCCCCGCGCTGCGTATCACGCTTCTCGGCACGGTCCGCGCCGCGCGCGGCACGTTCGACGGCGCTCCCGACCTCGGGCAGGTCGAGGCCGAGGCGTCGGGCGAGCACGCGGACGTAGCCGGGGCGCAGCGCCGGGTCGCGGATGTCTGCCACGATCGGGGCCGCGGCGCGCAGGGCACCGGCGCGCCCCTCGACGCTCGACAGGTCGAAGTCCTTGAGCCGCTGGTCGATGACGAACTCGAACATCGGCGCCTTGTTCTCCATGAGCGCGCGCACGGCACCGTCGCCGCGCTGCAGGCGCAGGTCGCACGGATCGAGGCCCTCGGGGGCCACGGCCACGTACGTCTGGGCGGCGAAACGCTTCTCGTCGGCGAAGGCGCGCAGCGCCGCCTTCTGCCCCGCGGCATCCGGGTCGAAGGTGAACACCACCTCGCCCGAGGCGCTGTCGTCTCCCATGACGCGGCGGAGCACCGTGATGTGGTCGCTGCCGAAGGCCGTGCCGCACGAGGCGATCGCGGTGGTGATGCCCGCGAGGTGGCAGGCCATCACGTCGGTGTAGCCCTCGACGACGACCACGCGGTGCGAGCGCGAGATGTCGCGCTTGGCCAGGTCGAGGCCGTACAGCACCTGGGCCTTCTTGTAGACGGGCGTCTCGGGGGTGTTGAGGTACTTCGGGCCCTGGTCGTCGTCGTAGAGCTTGCGCGCCCCGAACCCGATGACCTGACCGGTGATGTCGCGGATCGGCCACACCAGCCGGCCGCGGAAACGGTCGTACACGCCACGCTGCCCCTGCGACACGAGTCCGGATTGCAACAGCTCATCGCGCGTGAACTTCTGGGCGAGCAGGTGGTCCATGAGGTGCGACCAGCCCTTGGGCGCGTACCCCACGCCGAAGTGCGCGGCGGCCCCCGCGTCGAACCCGCGGTCGCCGAGGAAGCGGCGCCCGGTCTCGGCCTCGGGCGTCATGAGCTGGGCGCGGAAGTACTCGGCGGCGGCGGCATTGGCCGCGTACAGGCGCGACCGCCCGGTCGTCTCGGGAGCCGGCCCGCCGCCGTCTTCGTAGTGCAGCGTGTAGCCGACGCGCGCCGCCATGCGCTCGACGGCCTCGGTGAATGAGACGTGGTCCATCGCGCGCAGGAACGAGTAGACGTCGCCCGACTCGCCGCATCCGAAGCAGTGGTAGTAGCCCACCTGCGGCCGCACGTGGAAGCTGGGGCTGCGCTCGTCGTGGAACGGGCACAGGCCCTTCATCGACCCGACGCCCGCGGACTTCAGGGCGACGCGTTCACCGACGACGTCGGCGATGTTGACCCGCCCCTTGACCTCGTCGATGTCGGACTGGCGGATGCGCGCCATCAGGCATCCGCTCCGCGGGGTGCGCGGGTGCCCGGCGCCCACACGCCCAGCTCGGCGGCATCGACGTCGCCCACCAGGCGGTTGTGCCAGGCGATCGCGAGCTGGTCGGTGAGGCTCGCGACCTGGTCGACGACCACCCGGCGACGCGCGGTGTCGTCGGCGGCCGCCTCGAAGTCGGGGGCGTGCAGGGCGTCGAGCGCGCCGGGGTTCTCCCAGAGGGCGGATGCCAGGCGCTTCAGCACGTGGCGCTGCTCGCGGTAGAGCACCTTTCGGCCGTCGATCGACACGACGGTGGCCCCGATGATGCCCTTCAGCACGGCCATCTCGGTCTCGACCTCGGCCGGGACGATCACGTGGGCGCGGTAGCGGGTGAGCTCGTCGGCCGGGTAGGCCTCGCGCGTCGCCGCGGTCGCCGCGCGCGCGAAGCGGCCGATGAGGTCGGAGGTGAGGTTCTTCAGGCGAGCGAGGGCGGGGCGTGTGCCGTCGAACGAGGGGATCCACTCGGGCATCGACATGAGTCGCTCGAGCCCCTCGGCGAGGTCGTCGCGCACGAAGTCGTAGCCGACCCACCGCTGGATCGCGTCGAGCAGACCGTCACGGCCGACCCTGGATGCCAGGCGGGCGGGGTCGATGTAGCGGTTGACCATCGCGTCTTCGAAGTCGTGCACCGAGTACGCGATGTCGTCGGAGAGGTCCATGACCTCGGCCTCGATGCAGCGCTGGCGCGCGGGCGCTCCCCCACGCATCCAGTGGAAGACGGGCTCGTCGTCGGGGTAGACGCCGAACTTGAGCCGCCCGCCCGGATCGGGGACGGGTTCGTCGACCGTCCAGGGGTACTTGCAGGTCGCGTCGAGGCTCGCACGCGTCAGGTTGAGCCCGAACGGCTCGCCGTCGGCGCCGAAGGTCTTGGGCTCCAGGCGCGTGAGGATCCGCAGCGTCTGCGCGTTGCCCTCGAAGCCGCCGATGTCGGCCGCCCAGTCGTTGAGGGCGCGTTCGCCGTTGTGGCCGAAGGGCGGGTGACCGAGGTCGTGACTGAGGCAGGCCGTGTCGACGACGTCGGGCGACAGCTGCAGGGCCGTCGCCAGCTCGCGGCCCACCTGCGCGACCTCGAGCGAGTGCGTGAGCCGGTTGCGGGCGAAGTCGGCGGGGCTGGCGGGGCTCAGCACCTGCGTCTTCGCCGCGAGGCGCCGCAGGGCGGCGGAGTGCAGCACGCGCGCGCGATCTCGGGCGAAGTCGTCGCGCTGCGAACGGTGCTTCTCGACGTGGAAGCGGGCGGCGTCGGCGTCGACGTAGCCGAGCGGACGAGCGGTCGCCGTGCTCAGCTCAGCCACCGCTGTGGTCCAGTTCGGCGTCGGCGAGGGCGCGGCCGGCGGCGTCGCCGATCTCGCGGGAGTCGAGCCATCCGTCGGGCAGGGCCGGGCGCTTGGGCGTGCCCGCCCGCCCGCGCTGACCCTCGGCCGGGGCGCCGGGGTACGGCGCGTCGAGCTCCATCGTCGCCAGCAGCTCGTCGATCTCGTCGAGGGTCGAGGCCGTCGCGAGGCTGGCTCGCAGCTCGCCGCCGACGGGGTAGCCCTTGAAGTACCAGGCGACGTGCTTGCGGATGTCACGGCATCCGCGCCCCTCGTCGTCGAAGAACTCCACGAGCAGCTCGGCGTGACGGCGGAAGGCGCGCGCGACGAACCCGAGGGTGGCGTCGACGGGGGCGCCGTGGGCGGCGTCGGGGCCGCCGAGGGCCCGCGCGAGATCGCCGAACAACCAGGGACGCCCGAGGCAGCCGCGGCCGACGACGACGCCGTCGCACCCGGTCTCGGCCATCATGCGCACCGCGTCCTCGGCCGACCAGATGTCTCCGTTGCCCAGGACGGGCACGCCGGTCACGGTCTCTTTGAGCGTGGTGATCGCGTTCCAGTCGGCGTGACCCGAGTAGAACTCCGATGCCGTGCGGGCGTGCAGGGCGATGGATGCCACTCCCGCGCCCTCGGCGATGCGTCCGGCCTCGAGGTAGGTGAGGTGGTCGGGGTCGATGCCCTTGCGCATCTTGATCGTGAGCGGCTTGTCACCGGCGGCGCGCACGGCGCGCTCGACGATCTCACGGAACAGCGAGAGCTTCCACGGCAAGGCCGCTCCTCCGCCGCGCCGGGTGACCTTGGGGACCGGGCAGCCGAAGTTGAGGTCGATGTGGTCGGCGTGGTCCTCGTCGACGATCATCTGCACCGCCGCTTCGACCGTCGCGGGATCCACGCCGTAGAGCTGGATCGAGCGGGGGGTCTCGGACTCGTGGTGGCGGATGAGGCGCAGGGTGGTCTCGTTGCGCTCCACCAGGGCACGCGTCGTGATCATCTCGCTGACGTACAGACCGGCGCCGTACTCGCGGCACAGTCGACGGAACGCGGTGTTCGTGATGCCGGCCATGGGGGCGAGCACGACGGGGGCGTCGAGTTCGATGTTGCCGATGCGGAGCGTCCGCGTCGGAGCCAGTGCCGTGTTCACTCGTTCATTCTCCCAGACCTCACGAGACAGCGGTGCCCGGTCCGGTCAGACGCCGGGGCGGGCACCGCTGTGAAGGAACCTCACGCGTCGGCGGTCTCCGACGCCTCGCGACGTTCGCCCCAGACCTGGCGGGCGATCTGCGTGAACGCCTCGACCGGCTGCGCACCGCTCACGCCGTACTTGCCGTCGATGACGAAGAACGGCACGCCGGTGATCCCGAACTGCTGCGCCTGCTCCTGGTCGGCGCGCACGGCCGCGCGGTAGCGCTGCGAGGCCAGGGCCTCGCGTGCCGCGTCGGCGTCGAGGCCCGCCTCGACCGCGAGGTCGACGAGGTCGTCGTCGCGGCCGACGTGGCGACCCTCGAGGAAGTACGCCGACATGAGCAGCTCGGCGAGCTCGAGCTGACGCCCGTTCTCTTTCGCGAAGTGCAGGAGCTCGTGCGCCTTCACCGTGTTGGTGTGCTTGAGGATGTCGAAGCGGTAGGTCAGCCCCGCGTCGGCGGCGACGCCGGTGACGCGGTCGAGCATCTCGCGCGCGGACTCGGGCGAGATTCCCTTGTGCTGCGAGAGGTAGTCGACCTCGCCGCCGTCGAAGTCCTCGGGGGTGTCGGGCGAGAGCTCGAACGAGTGGTACTCGATCTCGACAACGGGGGCGTCGTCATCGGCGGCGGTCGCGGCCAACCCGTTCTCGAGGTTGCGCTTGCCGATGTAGCACCAGGGGCAGGCGATGTCACTCCACACGTCGATCTTGATGGCATCCGTCATATCGCGTGCAACCTCTCGAGCTTGTGATCTATTCCGTTGGCGGCATCTTCGCCGGAATCAGGCGGTGGGGGTGTCGATCGCGCCGCCGAAGCGACGGTCGCGCGACAGGTAGAGCCCGATCGCGTCCCACAGGTGCGTGCGTCGGAAGTCGGGCCACAACGTGTCGAGGAAGACCATCTCGGCGTACGCCGACTCCCACAGCAAGAAGTTCGACGTACGCTGCTCGCCGCTCGATCGCACGAACAGATCCACGTCGGGCATGTCGGGCTGGTAGAGGTTCTTGCGGATCAGCTTCTCGGTCACCGCCGAGGGCTTGAGCCGGCCTGCGGCGATGTCGTCGCCGATGCGCCGCATGGCATCCACGATCTCGACGCGCCCGCCGTAGTTCACGCACATGGTGAGCGTCAGCGTGGAGTTGCCCTCGGTGAGGCGTTCGGCGTGCTGCAGCTCCTTGATGACCGAGCCCCACAAGCGCGGCTTGCGGCCCGACCAGCGGATGCGCACCCCCCACTCGTTGAGCTGATCGCGACGGCGGTGCAGCACCTCGCGGTTGAAGCCCATGAGAAAGCGCACCTCGTCCGGAGAGCGCGACCAGTTCTCGGTCGAGAAGGCGTACACCGACAGGTGCTTCACCCCGGCCTGGATCGCGCCGGCGACGACGTCGAGCAGCGCCGCTTCGCCCGCCCGGTGGCCCTCGACGCGGGTGAGACCCTGCCGGTTCGCCCAGCGGCCATTGCCGTCCATGACGATGGCGACGTGCTCCGGCACCGCGCCCTTCGGGTAGGCCGGCGGATATTGCTCCGTCCAGTCGAGGGGACGGTACGGCACGGCGTCGCGGTGGGTGAAGGGCTTCGGGGTCACGGATGCGCCTCCAGGTGCGAGAGGGAACGGATGCCCCGTTCGAGGTGGAACTGGGCGTAGGCGGCGACGAGCCCCGACGCGGCGGCGGTGGTGCGCCCGGCGGCGGCGTCGACGGCATCCCACTCCCCCGCCATGAGCGAGCGCAGCAGATCGACTGTGTCGCGCGCGACCCGAGGAGAGCCGGCCGGCGCGCACGTCGAACAGATGACGCCGCCGAGCTGGGGAAGGAAGTAGTCGTGCTCGCCGACGGTGCCGCAGCGCGCGCACTCACCGAGTCCGGGTGCCCAGCCCGACAGCGCCATGGCCCGCAGCAGGTACGAATCCAGCACGCTCCGTGCCGCGTGGTCGCTGCGGGCGAGCGAGCGCAGCCCACCCACGAGCAGTAGGTACTGCTGCGGGGTCGCCTCGGCCTCGTTCAACCGATCGGCGGTCTCGACCATCGCGCTGGCGGTGGTGTAGCTGTCGTAGTCGGCGACGATGTCGGCACCGTACGAGCCGAGCGACTCGGCCTGCTGCACGATGTCGAGATTGCGGCCGGTCGCCAACTGCACGTCGGCCACCATGAAGGGCTCGAGGCGCGAGCCGAACCGCGACGAGGTGCGCCGCACGCCCTTCGCCACCGCGCGGATCTTGCCGTTGCGGCGGCTGAGCAGGGTGAGGATGCGATCCGCCTCCCCCAACTTCTGGGTACGCAGGACCACGACTTCATCGCGGTAGGTGGGCACAGTCCATTATCGTTCGGCGATCCCGTCAGAGGCCTGCGCGGCGCGCGCGCGGCCGGGTCTGCGGCGTGGAATGGTCCATCTGTCTGACCGCCCCACGCTGCAGTGGCCCACACGCCCCGGGAGGCGTCACCAGCCCCACCGATCCGACAGATGGACCACCCCCGCGGGCGGCGAGACCGGCCGAGCGCGAGCCCATCCGCAGCGCCGAGTGGTCCGTCTGTCGGACCGCCCCACGCTGCAGTGGCCCACGCGCCCCGGGAGGCGTCACCAGCCCCACCGGTCCGACAGATGGACCACCCCCTCGGGCGGCAAGACCGAAGGGGGGAGAATGGATGCCGTGAACTCGGTCTTCGTCATCCCCCTGTGGGCGGATCTCACCGCCGTCGCCCTGGGCGGCGTGCAGGGGGCGCTGTTCGCGTCGGGCTTCCAGGGGCAGCGGCGCCTCGATCTGCTCGGCGTCGCGATCATCGGCATCCTGCTGGGGATGGGCGGCGGTCTGATCCGCGACCTGCTGCTGGGGCTGACGCCCGCGACCCTGCAGAGCAACTGGTATCTCATCACCGCGACGTTGGCGTCGATCGTCGGCATGCTGCTGTCGGGGATCTTCCAACGCCTCAACCGCGCGATCGTCATGCTCGACGCGGTCGTGATCGGTCTGTTCGGCGCGTTCGGCACGTCGAAGGCGCTCGCCCTGGGCATGCCCGCCGTGCCCGCGATCTTCGTCGGTGTGGTCGCCGCCGCGGGCGGCAGCGTGCTGCGCGACGTGCTGATGGGCCTGCCGGTGGCGATCATGCACGTGGGGTCGCTCTACGCCGTCGCCGCGGGTGGCGGCTGCGCGGTGCTCGCCGTCACGGCCGCCTTCGGCGTGCCCCTGCCCCTCGCCGCGGTGATCGGCGTCGTCGTGACGACCGTGATCCGCGTGCTGGCGGTGCTCTTCGACCTCTCGCTCCCGGAGCAGCGCAAGCTCTACCGCCGCAAGGTCGCGGTCGAGACCACCGGCATCCCGATCATCCGGGGCGACGACTGAGACTCCTGAGGGCGACGAGGGAGGGGTGGATGAGATCACCGCGGGTCCGAGGTCTGCCTGACTGACGGGTACGGAACGCGTAATTCTGTCGTGACAGCTGTGTCCGGCAGACCTGCTAATGTGAACATGTATAAATGCCATGAACGGGGCAGACGATTGACCCCGAGACGGTTCCACTCTCGAACGGAAGGTCCTCACCCGTCGATCGCATCACACATGGAGCAACGTTCCCGAACAGCACATCTCGCTGGCACGGGTCGTAGCCGACCGCGGGTGAAAGATCTGGTGAAGTGCTCGAATCCCACCGCCGCTACGACCCGTCGTAGCGGCGGTTGAGGTTGTGAGATCGGAGTGATTTCACCCACCGCCGAGGCCGACCGGGTGGGTCGGGGTGGTGCTTCGGGGTGGCGATGGTTCCGTCGGGAGGTGTACGCCTCTCCGAATGTGCCGTCGTCCCGTCTTGGCGGGCGAGAGTAGAGAGAAAGAGGCTCGTCATGGCCCGCAGCAAAGATTCCGGCTCCCGTTTCGAGCGCGTCGCGTTCACACCCGCCGTGGGGAGTAGTGATGCGGGCGAGGGCCATCTGAGTCGCCGCACGTTGGTGGCGGGGGCAGCGTGGTCGGTGCCAGCGGTGACGTTGCTGGCGGCGGCGCCGGCGTTTGCCGCGGTGTCGGGGGGTTCGTTGAGCGTGTCGGCTCCGAACGGGCGGGTGCCGGCGTCGGGGGCGGTGCCGGTGACGGCGGTGGTGAAGAACTCATCGGGTCAGCCGAACGCGGGGACCGCGGTGACGTTCACGGGGGCGACGGGGACGTCGTTCACTCCGGTGTCGGCGACGACAGATGGTTCCGGCACGGCGGTGACGCAGATGGATCTGGGTACTCCGTGGGCCAAGCCCGGATCGACGGTGACGGTGACGGCAGTGTCGGGATCCGATACGACGTCCGGGTCGTTCTCGGTGTTGGGGTCGAATGTGGTTGTGGCGGGGCTCGGGTATTCGTCGGTGTTGGCGCAGTCGGAGTTGGTGTTTCCGTCTCCGGTTGTTGATGCG
>NZ_LMPH01000005.1:0-112564 GCF_001423785.1 Microbacterium sp. Leaf179
CCCCGCCCCGCCCCGCCCGCCCCGCCGGCCCCGCCCGCCGCGCCCGCCCGCCCCGCCCGCCGCGACTGCCCGCTGCGCCTGCCCGCCCCGCCCGCGCCCGCCCCGCCCGCGGCGCCCCGCCTGCCGCGCTGTAGCCGGTGCTGGGGCGCGATCGGTGCAGCGGGGCGGTCGCCGTGCGCCCCGGTGCACGGAATGCGCCCCAAACCCGCCCCGCCCGCCCGCCCCGCCTGCCTGCCGCGCCTGCCGCGCAGCGGCTCGACCGGGGCCGCGTGTGGGGCGCGATCGGTGCAGCGGGGCGGTCACCGTGCGCCCCGGTGCACGGAATGCGCCCCAAACTCGCCGCGCCCGCCCGCCCGCCCGCCGCGCCTGCCGCGCCTGCCGCGCCCGCCCGCCCGCCCGCCGGTCGGGGGTGCTCAGGCGGCCGGTGCTGTCGCGGGCAGGTCGAGGGTGACGGTGGTGAACTCGCCGGGCACGCTGTCGATGTGCACCGTGCCGCCGTGGGCGAGGGCGATGGACCGCACGTTCGTGAGACCGAGCCCGAACCCCTGGATCTCGCGCGAGCGTGCGAGCGGGGTGCGGTAGAAGCGGTCGAACGCACGGCGCTGCTCGGCGCGCCCGATGCCGGGCCCGGTGTTGGTCACGGCGATACGCACCCGTCCCTCGCAGACCCCGTGGGCGACGGTGATGGGGCGGGAGGGGATGCCGAACTTCACGGCGTTCGTGAGCAGCTCGCGAATGGCGACCACGAGCTGGGCGCGGTCGGCATGGGCGTGCGAGGGGCCCGTCGAGGTCGTCTCGATCGTGTGCGCGTGCGTCTCGGCGAGCGAGGCGACACCGCGCACCGCCGCGGCCACGACATCGACCAGGTCGACGGAGGCGGGACGCAGGGTCTTCTCGCTCTCGCCCGCGGCGAACAGCTCGCCGACCCGCTGCGTCAGATCGGCGGTGCGTCGCGTCGCGACGTCGACGTAGCGACGCAGGGTGACCTGCTCCGGGTCGATCGCCTCGTCGATGAGGTCGAGGAACCCGGTGATGCTCGTGAGCGGGGTGCGCAGCTCGTGCGAGACGGTGTGCAGGAACTCCTCGCGCACCTCGATCGCCTCGGCGAGCTCGGTGACGTCGTGGATCACGACCACCGTTCCGAGGATGCGCCCGTCGGGTCGCCGCAGACGGCTCGACGAGACGAGCACGGCGGCCTGCGTCCCGGCCGCTCCCCACCACTGCAGCTCGTCGACGACGGCCTCGCCCGACAGGGCGCGGGGGAGGACCTGCGCCCGAGGGGGGATCGGCGTCGCGCGATCGGCGGCGAGCACGTGGGGTCCCGCGAACGGGCGGGTGTCGAGGTCGAACCCGCCCAGCTCGGCGAAGCGGTGCGCGCGGGTATTGGCGACCTCGAGCTGATCGGTCGGTCCGTAGAACGCCACCCCCGCGCTGACGGTGTCGACGATGGCGCTGGCGACGGTCTCGGCATCCCGTGCCTCCTCGAGGGCGGCGGCCTGTCCGCGATACGAATCGGCGAGGCGCCGGGAGTTGCGGCGGAGGTGCCGCGCGGCCACGAACACGATGACCGCGACGCCGACGATGAAGGTCGGCAGGGTGACGACGGTGACCCATTCGACGGCGTTCGCGGGCCACGCGCCCACGTAGGCGAAGCGGAACGAGGTGATGAACCCGGCCCCGAATACGGCGACCGCCATGCCGTACCAGGGGAAGCCGTAGGCGAGCCACAGCACGGGGAAGATCGCGAGGATCGTGACGCTGGGAAAGAGCGCGAGCAACTCGGCGCGCAGCAGGGCGACGGCGAGCATGTCGAGACCCGCGACCGCCATCATCCACGCCAGGGGGAGGCGCTCCCACGGCACGACGAGCGCCGCCAGGGTCGCGACGAGGGTGACGGCGAGGCCGGCGACGACGACCCCGGTGGTGGCGATCGACGGGACCGCGAGACCGGCGACGCCGACGAGGAACGCCACCCCGAGCGTGAAGGGGAGCTGAGCCCGGAGGAAGACGCGGAACCGCCCCCGCGGGCTGACTTCCATCTCGAACAGCGGCACCGTCGTTTCCCCACTTCCGCTCGACGAGAGAGGCCTTCTCTGACCGTACTTCACCGGGAGCGCGGGGAAGTGACCCGTCGTGTCGACCGGTCCGTCGCGTCGCGCGGACGTCGGCCGCGCGACCTACTCCTCGAGCGGCCCGAGCGACGGTGCCGCCACGAACCGTGCCACGGGCTCGAGCACCTGCTCGAGCTCGAGCACGACGATCTCGTTCGCGCCGGCCCGGGTGACGGGGGCGGGCACGTACATCGTGTTCTGCGGGACGGTGCGCCAGTACCGGCCGAGGAAGAACCCGTTGACGAAGGCGTAGCCCTTTCCCCAGGCCGCGGTGTCGAGGAAGAGGTCGGCCGGAGCGTCGAGCGAGAAGGACCCGCGCAGGGCCGAGCGGCCCACGACGCCCGAGTCCGAGCCCGAGCGGGCGGCCGCGATGGCCGTCACCTCGATCGGGGTCGAGGTCCACCCGGTGAGCGGCTGCCCGTCGATCGTCACGTCGCCGATGAGCCCCTTCGCCTCGCCGAGACGATCGGCGTAGTTCACGCGCCCCTGGTCTTCGACGAGCACCGTGAGGTGCGCGCCCGCGGGGATCGCGAGGGCGCGCTCGTGCAACGACCGCGACAGTCGCCCGACCGGCACGCCGTCGACCTCGACCCACGCGAGGTCGCGCACCTCGCCGAAGACGAGGACCCCCGCTGCGTCGTCGAACGCGGGCAGGTCGACGTCGTAGCGCACGAGTGCGCCGAGGTGGCCGAGCTGCTCGAAGCTGGCGGGGGCGTCGGTGATCGCGGCCTCGCCGGCCTCCGGCATCCACTCGCCCTCGCCGGTCAGGGCGACCTCGAGCGCGGGGGCCGCCGCACGCTCGGCGGGCACCTCGCCCTCGACGGGGGCGTACCGGGCGATGACCTCGCGGAAGGCGTGGAACTTCGCCGTCGGGTGGCCCGACTCGTCGATGGGCGCGTCGTAGTCGTATGAGGTGACGATGGGATCGAAGCGGCCCTTGTCGTTCGCGCCGTTCGTGGTGCCGAAGTTCGTCCCGCCGTGCACCATGTAGATGTTCACCGAGGCGCCGGCCGCCAGCAGCACGTCGAGGTCGTGGGCGGATGCCGCGGGGTCGGTGGTGTGGTGGATGCTGCCCCACCAGTCGAACCATCCGTCCCAGAACTCGCTGCACATGAGCGGGCCGGTGGGCTGGTGTTCGCGCAGCGTCGTCAGGCGCTCCTCGGAGCGCGAGCCGAACGAGCCGGTGAGGTGCAGCTCGGGCAGGCTCCCGGCCTCGAGCATCCAGGGCATCGGCTGGTCGACGGTGGTCAGCGGCACCGTGATGCCGGCGTCCTTCGTCACCCGCACGAGCTCGCGCAGGTACTCCTTGTCGGAGCCGTACGCGCCGTACTCGTTCTCGATCTGCACGAGCACCACGTTGCCGCCGCGGTCGATCTGGCGGGGAGCGACGATCTCGTACACGCGGCGCAGGTACTGCGACACCGCCGCGACGAACTGCGGCTCCGACCGGCGGATGCCGATCCCCGGCGTCGAGGTGAGCCACACCGGCAGCCCGCCGTTGTGCCACTCGGCGCAGATATAGGGCCCGGGGCGCACGATGGCGTGCAGGCCCGCGTCGGCGATGAGGTCGAGGAAGCGTCCGAGGTCGTTGGCCCCGGTGGCATCCCACTCCCCCTGCACGGGCTCGTGGGCGTTCCACGCCACGTAGGTCTCGATGGTGTTCAGGCCCATGGCCTTGGCCGTGCGGATGCGATCCGCCCAGTGCTCGGGGTGGATGCGGAAGTAGTGCAGCGTCCCCGAGATGACCTGGTGCGGTCGCCCGTCGAGCAGGAAGTCGGTCTCGCCGATGGTGAAGGTCGTCACGGTGTCTTTCGGGTGTCAGTCGACCAGCCGCGCGCGGATGCGCGCCCAGGCCAGGGCGGGGAGGGTCAGGCGCAGGATGCCGTCGTCGCCGACGCTCACGGGGAGCTCGGCGGGGGCGACGGGTTCGGCGTCGGCGGAGTTGGTGGTGTGGCGGTCGCCGCCCGCGGGGATCGTGACGACGACCGCCTCGACGTCGGCGATGGCGCCCAGCTCGAGCGCGACCTCGGTGGGGGCGTCGAGGTCGCGGTGGGCGAGGAACACCGACACGTGGTCGCCGTCGATCGTGGCGACCGCGTCGACGGCGTCGACGGTGCCGTGGCGGGCGGTGTGGATCGTGGCGCCCTGGACGAGGGGGACCACGACCCGGCCCGATGCCGCTTCGGCGGTGAGCTTGAAGGGGTGGAACGTGCTCTGGCGCCAGGCGGCTCCGCCGTCGGGCTCGGTGCGGATGGGGCCGATGACGTTGACCAGCTGCGCGAGGTTGGCCATCGACACGCGCTCCGACCGGCGGATGAGGGTGATCAGCAGCGAGCCCACGACGACGGCATCGGTCACGGTGTAGTCGTCCTCGATCAGGCGGGGGGCGACGGGCCAGTCGCCGGTGAACACGCGCGGCTTGTCGACCTCGTTCCACCGGGTCTGGTTCCACACGTTCCATTCGTCGACGCTGATGCCGACGGTGCCCCCGTCGGGGGTCGTGGCGCCGACCTCGTCGATGATGTCGGCGACGTCGCCGATGTAGCGGTCGAGAGCGGCGCCGCTGGCGAGGAAGCTCGCCGGGTCGTCCGGGTCTTCCTCGTAGTACGCGTGCACCGAGATGTGGTCGATGAGACCGGCGGTGTGGGTGAGCACGCCGCGCTCCCAGGCGCCGAACGTGGGCATCTCGTGGTTCGAGCTGCCGGCGGCCACCAGCTCGACGGTGGGGTCGAGGAAGCGCATCATGCGGGCGGTCTCGGCGGCGAGGCGGCCGTACTCGTCGGCGGTCTTGTGGCCGATCTGCCAGGGGCCGTCCATCTCGTTGCCCAGGCACCACAGGCGGATGCCGAAGGGCTCGTCGCGGCCGTTCGCGCGGCGTCGTTCGCTGAGCGCGGTGCCGGCGGGGTGGTTGGCGTATTCGAGCAGGTCGGCGGCGTCGGCCACCCCGCGCGTGCCCAGATTTACCGCCTCCATCAGCTCGACACCGGCCGCGTCGGCCCAGGTGGCGAATTCGTGCAGACCGACCTGGTTGGTCTCGGTGCTGTGCCACGCGGCATCCAGCCGCACCGGTCGGTCGGCGCGGGGGCCGACGCCGTCTTCCCACCGGTAGCCCGACACGAAGTTGCCGCCGGGGTAGCGCACGACGGTGGCGCCGAGCTCGCGCACCAGCTCGAGCACGTCGGCGCGGAAGCCGTCGGCGTCGGCGGTCGGATGCTCGGGGGAGTGGATGCCGTCGTACACGCAGCGGCCCATGTGCTCGACGAACGAGCCGAACAGGCGGCGGGGGACGACGGCTCCGACAGAGGTGCGGTCCACGACGATGCGGGTGGGGGTGCTCATGGGTTCTCCAGGCGGGGGAACGGGTGGGGCGGGCCGCATGCGAACGATGCGACCCGCCCCCGGGAACTGCTTACTTGTTGACCGAGAAGCCCTGGTCGTTGCCGTACTGCACGAGCTGGTCCTGCCAGGCGGTGAGGCCGGCGTTCAGGTCGCTCTTGTTGGCGTAGGCCTGGCCCACGGTGTCGCCGTAGATGCTGTTGGCGTACACCTGGAACGGCAGGTAGCTCCAGCCCTCGCGCACCTCGCTCGAGGCCTGCGTGAGCACCTGGTTGATCTGCTGCCCACCGAAGTACTCCGACTCCTTGTCGACGAAGGCGGGGTCGCTCAGCTGCGCGGTGGTCGAGGGGAATCCGCCCGACTCGGCGAAGATCTGCAGGCTCTCCTCGTCGTTGTTCAGCCACTTGAGGAAGCCGGCTGCCAGAGCGGGGTTCTTGCTCTGCTTCGTGACGGCCTGGCCGCCACCGCCGTTCTCCGACGTCACGGCCGTGCCGTCGTAGGTCGGGATCGGGGCCACGGCCCACTTGCCCGCGCCGTCGGCGACCGAGGACTCCAGCACACCCGGCATCCAGGCGCCGATCACGAGCGAGGCGATCGAGCCGTCACCGAGGCCCTTGAACCACTCGTCGCTCCAGCTGGGGGTGTCCGAGATGAGGCCGCCCTCGATGAGGCGGTTCCAGTTGTCGGCGAACTTCTTCGAGCCGTCGTCCTGCAGGTCGATCGCGACGTCGGTGCCGGCGTCGCCCGAGGTCGTGAAGGGAGTGCCCCCGGCCTGCCAGATCATGCTCGTGGTGAAGCCCGAGTCGCCGGTGTCGGCGGTGATGAACTTGGTGGGGTCGGCGGCGTTCAGCTTCTGGGCCGCGGCGTAGTACTCGTCCCAGGTGGTCGGAACGGCGATGCCGAACTGGTCGAAGACCTCTTTGTTGTAGAACAGGGCCATGGGGCCGGAGTCCTGCGGGAGGCCGTAGATCTTTCCGTCGAAGTCGACGGAGCCCCAGGTGCCGGTGCTGTAGTCGCCCTTCAGGTCGGCGAAGCCGTACGACGACAGGTCGACGAGCGAGTCCGAGAGCGCGAACTGGGGGAAGGCGTAGTACTCGATCTGCACGACGTCGGGGGCGCCCGAGCCGGCCTTGATCGCGTTCTGGAGCTTGGTGTACTCCTCGGTGTTGGTGCCCGCGTTGACGTAGTTCACCTTCACGTTGGGGTACTTGGCCTCGAAGGCGGCGACCTGCGCCTCGGCCGAGGGGGTCCACGACCAGTACGTGAGCTCGCCGCCGGCCTCGAGGGCCTTCTCGATGTCGTCGGCGGTGCCGGCGGCGGCGCCGCCGCCGGAGTTGCCACCCGAGCAGGCGGTGAGCGCGCCCACCGTCAGGGCGGTGGCGGCGACGGCGAAGACGGCCCGCCGGGCGGTGCCAGAACGCATGAATGTCATCGGATTCCTCTACTTCGTTGTTGTGGATGTGGTGCGGGTGCAGACGCGGTGCCCCGAGAGGGGCGCGCGCGTTCAGGGGGAGTCAGGGGGTCATTGCTTGACGCTGCCGGCGCTCAGGCCCGACTGCCAGAAGCGCTGCAGCAGCAGGAAGGCGGCCACGATCGGGATGATCGACAGCAGCGCTCCGGTGATCACGAGGTTGTAGATGGGCTGCGCGCCGACGCCGGTGGCCTGTGCGTTCCACTGGTTCAGGCCGACCGTGAGCGGGTACCACTGCGGGTCGCTCAGCATGATCAGGGGCAGGAAGTAGTTGTTCCACGTCGCGACCACCGCGAACAGCAGCACCGTGACGATGCCGGGGGTGAGCAGGCGGATCGAGATCGTGAAGAACGTGCGGAACTCGCCCGCGCCGTCCATGCGGGCGGCCTCGAGCAGCTCGGTGGGGATGGCGTCGGTCGCGTAGACCCAGATGAGGTACAGGCCGAACGGGCTGATGAGCGAGGGGATGATGATCGCCCACGGGGTGTTCGTGATGCCCAGCTGGCTGAACAGCAGGAAGGTGGGCACCGCCAGCGCCGTGCCGGGCACCGCGATCGCGCCGAGCACGACGGCGAACACGGCTTTGCGTCCGCGGAAGTTGTACTTCGCCAGGCCGTAGCCGGCGAGCGTGGCCAGTAGCGTCGCCCCACCGGCGCCGACCGCGACGTACAGCAGCGTGTTGCCGAGCCACCGCAGGAAGATGCCGTCGCGGTAGGTGAGGGTCTGCGCGATGTTGTCGAAGAGCGCGAAGCTGTTCCCGGGGCCGAGCCCGAAGGTGGTGAACAGGTCGGGCTGGGTCTTGGTGGCGTTGATGACCAGCCACGCCAGCGGCACGAGCGTGTACAGCAGGTACAGGCCCATGACGATGCCCAGCACGATCGACTTCTTGCCCTGGGTGGGTGAGGTGCGGGCGAAGCGGCGGCGGGTGCCGCCGGCACGCGGGGTGGTCACCGAGACGGTGTCGGTGCGGGGTGCGGTCGCGGTGGTCATCGCGCCTCCTGACGTGAGCCGCGCAGCTGCACGACGTAGGCGATGACGGCGGTGATGACGCCCATGATGATGGCGATCGTGGCCGCGTAGTTGTACTGCTGGCCGGCGAACGAGAGGTTGTAGGCGTACATGTTCGGCGTGAAGAACGTCGAGATCGTGTTGGGGGCCAGCGGCTTGAGGATGTTCGGTTCGTTGAAAAGCTGGAAGCTGCCGATGATCGAGAAGATCGTGGCGATGACCACCGCGCCGCGCACCGCCGGGATCTTGATCGAGAAGATCGTGCGCCAGGCGCCCGCCCCATCGATCGAGGCCGCCTCGTACAGCTCGCCCGGAATGGTCTTGAGTGACGAGTAGAAGATGAGCATGTTGTAGCCCACGAACTGCCAGGTCACGATGTTGCCGATCGACAGCAGCATCCATTCGGGGAGGAACGGCTGGACGACGTTCCCGCCGAGCAGGTCGTTCAGGTTGCGGGTCAGGCCGAACTGGTCGCCGTAGATGTAGCCCCACATGAGCACGGCCACGACGGCGGGCACCGCGTAGGGCAGGAAGATCACCATGCGGTAGAAACCGGCGGCGTGCAGGCGCGCACTGTCGATCGCGAGGGCGGCCGCGAGGGCCAGCACGAGCATGATCGGCACCTGCACGACGAGGAAGATCGAGACGCGGCCCAGACCGTCCCAGAACTTCTCGTCGCCGAAGGCGGTGACGTAGTTCTCGAAGCCGACGAACGCGTTGCCGCCGACCAGCTGGTCGCGGAACAGGCTGAGGTAGATCGAGTACGCCAGGGGGGCGAGGAACACGAGCGCGAACACCACGGCGAAGGGGGCGACGAACAGCCAGCCGCGGTCGTCGATTCGGGTGCGCCGTTTGCGCCGCGGGGTGCGCAGCGCGGGCGGGGGTGCCGCGGTGGTCGTCATCGTCCAGTGCCTCTTCGTTGATGCGCATTCGGGCCGGGCGGTCGGAATGTTGACGTAAACATAACTCGACCCCCGCTAAGGTGTCAACGTCAACATCCCGAGGGGGCAGGCATGAGCGAGACGACGACGGCGTCGACCGCCACACCGGCGCGAGAGCGCCGGCGCGAGGTGTCGATGGCCGATGTGGCCGCCGCCGCCGGGGTGTCGGGCCAGACGGTCTCGCGCGTGGCCAACGGCCGCACCAACGTCGATCCCGACACTCGCCAGCGCGTCCTCGACGCCATGGCGTCGCTCGGCTACCGCCCCAACAGTGCGGCGCGAGCGCTGCGATCGGGCCGGTTCCGCAGCATCGGCGTGATCATGTTCTCGCTGAGCTCCTACGGCAACACGCGCACGCTCGATGCGCTCGCGTCGATGGCCGCGGCATCCGGATACTCCATCACCCTCATCACGGTGCACTCGGCCTCGCAGTCCGACGTGTCGGGGGCGTTCTCGCGTCTGCGCGAACACGCCGTCGACGGCGTGGTGATCCTGATCGAGACCCACCGTCTCGGTGAGAACGAGTTGTCGCTGCCCACCGGACTGCCCGTGGTGGTGGTCGACTCGAGCGCCGACTACCCGTACGCGGTCGTCGACAACGACCAGGCGCAGGGCGCCCGTCTGGCCACCGAGCACCTGCTCGACCTCGGTCACGCGACCGTCTGGCACGTCTCGGGACCGCCGGAGTCCTTCGCCGCCGAGCGTCGCCGTCACGCGTGGCACGCCGCCCTCGAGGACCGCGGATGCCGTGTGCCCGCGGTGCAGATCGGTGACTGGACCGCCGACTCGGGGCATCGCATCGGCGCCGCCCTCGCGCACGACACCGCCGTCACGGCGGTGTTCGCCGCGAACGATCAGATGGCGCTCGGCGTGATCCGCGCCCTGCACGAGGCCGGCCGCGACGTGCCGGGCGACGTCAGTGTCGTCGGCTTCGACGACATGCCCGAGGCGGCCAACTTCTGGCCTCCGCTCACCACCGTGCGCCAGCGCTTCGAGCGCGTCGGTGAAGAGGCGATGAGCGCGTTGATCGCCGACATCGAGGGCGCCGGGGGAGAGCACGCCCGCACGCTCGTGCCGACGTCGCTCGTGGTGCGCGCGAGCTCGGGTCGCCGCGGCTGAGGGCGTACTCCTCGTGCCGGGGGACGGGGGAAGAGCGGTGTCGTGGTGAACGCTCGCGACGAGACGGCCGACACGATCGAACTGCGTTGCACCGACGAAGGGCCGCGTTATCGCGTCGAGCCGGCGGGCGAGCTGTGGGGGTGGGCGACGTCGCTCATAACGACCCCTGCGGGCGTCGTGCGAACGCGGTGTGAGCGCAGTCGGGATCTCAGTCGCGCACGGGCGCCTGGGTGGCGTGGATCGGGAGCTCTCCCGCTGGGCGAACAAGGGCCGTCGGCCCGGGGTCGGTGAACCCGAACTGCTCGTAGAGGCCGTGCGCGTCGCTGGTGAAAAGCGTCCAGCGGAAATGCGCGCCGGGGCCGTCGTCGATCATCGCCTTGACGATCCTCTTACCCAGACCGTTTCCGCGATGCTCCTCCAGCACGATGACGTCGGCGAGATACGCAAAACCGAGGCCGTCAGACACGGCGCGGGCGAAGCCGACCTGCTCGCCACTTTGCGCGTCGTAGGCCCCGATCACTCGCCACGCCTCACGAATCTGAGTGGCGACGTCATCTCGGCTGCGCCATTTTCCCCAGTAAGCCTCGCGCAGCGCACCCCAGACCATGTCCGTGTCGACACGGTCACGGTCGTCGTCAACGAGGTAGCTCACCCTGGCACTTTAGAACGGGTCCGGCCGTCCGTCATCACGCGGGTTCCCCTCGGCTCGAACGGCTCGCCGCCGTTGTGCGGGACTTCTCCTCGAGCAACCTGGTGATATCGAAGGCGAGCAAGCGGGTTCGAACTAGTCCCTCTCCAGCCGCGATGATCGCCAACGACAGAGGGACCGGGCTCAATCGGCCCGGTCCCTCTGTGCAAATTCGTCCGTGAAACGATCGACGTCTACATTTCGTATGCCTCGGCGAGCTGAGTGGATAGGAACACTGACCACGGGATGTCAGAGAGGTCAGCGGCGTTCGTGCGTATGCCGCGACGCTGCGCTGCCTCCGCGTACAGGTCCCAGGGAAATGCGTTGGGTTCGAGGGCCTCTGATTGAACGAGGGTCACGACCTCGGCGACAACTTCGCGGGCAGGCCGTTTCCACGAGATTGGCTCGGTGGGACCGTGCCGGTATCTCGAGAGGCCCCGGTCCATGTCCAGTCGAATGAGAGACCCATCTGACAAGCGGAGGAACTGCGTGATCTGCATCAGCAGTAGTCGTTCGTCAGGAGCATGTGTCGCTTCGTCCAGGTCACACATGATCACCAGGGCGGTCACGGTTGCCGCAGAAATATCGATCGGGGCAAGCTGAGCGGAGTTGGGTGTGACGTGGACATCGCTCACGGGGCCATACCTTGATGGGGGGTCGAGGTGGGTCATGCTGGCGAGCAGTTCAGGTTCTTCGCGGGGCTGTAGTGCTTTCCGTAGGGGTCAGCCCAATTGGTGAGGTCCACGTCGATTTGTCCTCGCCATCCGACGGGATTTGTGTTGGCGCACGTCTTGTGGGGGGGTTGCCCATCTCCCTGTGCGCAATCCCGGCTGAAAGGACGTGAACACCAGTTCGCTGACCTGGGGGCAGGAGGTGTCCACGGTACGGGTCATCACACATCCCGTCTGTAGTCCAAAAGGGGGACCGCATTCGCGCTGATCTCGCGATCTCGCGCACCGTCGGACACCGCGACCGGCGATACGGTGTTGGCTATGCGGCGTCGACTTCTCGTCATACCCAGTGCGTTTGTCATGGTCGTCTTGGCTCTCACCGGGTGTGCGTCCGGTGCGAATGTCGTCCCGGGCGCCGGAGACGAAGATCGGATTGCTCCTGTTCAGCCCAGCGAATCTTCCGCGGGTGTCGCGGGAGATGCCGCGGCGCTCGCGAAAGCCCAGGCATGGCTCGACGCGGCGAACCTCCCACCGGGAGCGGTACGCACGGACACCTCGCCCGGCGATTTCAACTCCTACACCGGGTGGCCATGCGGCCCCTACGAGCAGTTGGAAGGATTCTGGGTCATCCCCGACACGACCGTGGTCGACGCGGCCAATTGGCTGATCGAGAACCCCACCGCCGACCTCGTGACGACGAACTTCGGTCCCGCGACCGAGGAAAGGGGACCGGTCGATTCCGCGATCGTCGGATACATCCCCGCGCCCGGTTCGCAAGAAGGGATCGTCTACACGCTCGCGAAGAAGGAGGGGGACGTTGCGATCCGGGCGGAGGTCGCCGCACAAACCGACACCGCCTCCTGCCCTCCACTGCCCGACGGCTCGACGTATGGGGCACCCGGACAGGGGTAACGCACTCGGGGTTTTCGGCCTCGCGAGCGTGATCCCGATGCGAAACCGATCGGTTTCGCAAGATTGAGGGCGCCCGCAGGTGAAGGGCGTCTAGCGACGGCGGCGAAGAAGGGCGACGGCGAGCGTCGCGAGCAGGCCGACGAGAGCCACGGGCAAAGTGAAGCCGGTGAGAACGATCGTCGAAGTCCACACCGGCAGCTCGGATGGGGGACTTTCCCCGCGTGATGCTGCCCCTATCGACCAGCCGATGACCCACACGGAGACGATGAGGGCGGCGAGCATGAACCCCAGGCCGACCGTCACCCTGCGGCTGAGGCGGGTGAGAGCCTTGCCGGTCGCTCGGCACAATCCGCCCGCGGCAGCAAGCAGCAGAAGACCAAAGACGACAGTGATGCCTTCCTCGCCCTCATCGCTCGTGCCGCTGAGCGTCGTGAAGCATGCCACGCCAAGAATGGCCGCGAAAGCGGCCCAGGGGATGATGGCGGATGCGGTGGCGATGCCAGCCCATCGGTCTATCGAGGGTTCGGGATGCACCGCTTCAAGGTCCCCCGCGTCGGCCGTCACCGCACCAACGTAGCTTGCGAACTGAAACGATCCCCGCTGATCAAGCGGAGCGCCCCGCGAGGTGATCGCCGTTCGTTCACATGGACGAACCGCAGCCACTCATGCCTAGCTGCTCGTACGACTGTTAGTGCACGATTCTCTCGACGCCGGCGGGGGAGAATCCACACCGCGGGGCGCCCACCTCACCCATAGGAGGTCCGCGATGTGCGCGCGCGTCGGGTTGACGTAGCCGCCTCTCCGCCCACGACGCGCGAGAGGACCGTTCGCTCGAAAGTCGTTGCGCGCGTCGCCGGGGCTCGCCTAGGCTCGGTGTTGACGTCAACATGTTGACGTCAACATCCCCCCACAGGCCGCATCGGAGCGGCCGGAACGGAACCGACGATGACGTCTCGTGTCCTGTCCTTCACCTGCGCCGCGGCCCTGGTCGCCGGCGCCCTGACCGTCGGGTCGGCCTCCGCGCCGCCCCCCGCGCGCGCGGCCGACGACCCCGCGGCCGTGCGCATCACCCCGAATCCCGCGTCGGCCACCGAGGCCTTCGAGGGGTGGGGAACCAGCCTGGTGTGGTTCGCTAACGCCACCGGCAACTACCCCGCCGACGTGCGGCAGAAGCTGTTCGACGCCGTCTTCGGCGACGAGGGGCTGAACCTCAACATCGCCCGCTACAACGTCGGCGGCGGCAACGCCTCCGACGTGCCGCCCTACCTGCGCCCGGGCGGTGCGGTGCCCGGCTTCTGGAACCCCGAGCTTCCCGCGACTGACGCCGAGGGCGAGATCACCTCGACCTACGCCGACCGCGACCGCTACCGCGAGGCGTGGAACCCCGACGACCCGACCCACTACGACTTCTCGGCCGACTCGGCCCAGCGCTGGTGGCTCGACGCCCTGAAGGACAAGGTCACCCACTGGGAGGCCTTCAGCAACTCGCCGCCGTACTTCCTCACCGACAGCGGCTTCGTCTCGGGCGGGATCAACGACGCCACGAGCGAGCAGCTCGCCCCCGCCGACATGGACGCCTTCGCCGGGTACATGGTGACCGTCGTCGACGAGCTCGAGAGAGCCCACGGCATCCGCTTCGACACCATCGACCCCTTCAACGAGCCGAACACGAACTACTGGCAGACGCAGATCCCCGAGGGCGCGACCTGGCCCACGGGCGGTCGCCAGGAGGGCGCGCACATCGGCCCCGAGCGTCAAGACGAGATGATCGGCGCGCTCGCCGAGCGCCTCGCCGCCGGATCGACCACCACGGATGCCGTGATCTCGGCGATGGACGAGACCAACCCGGGCATCTTCGCCACCAACTGGAACACCTGGTCCGAGGCGTCGAAAGATGCCGTCGACCAGCTGAACGTGCACACCTACGGCACGGGCGGGCGCCCCGTCGTCCGCGACATCGCCAAGGCGTCCGACAAGCCGCTGTGGATGAGCGAGGTCGAGGGCAACTGGACCGACACCGGCCGTGGCTTCGTCACCGACGACATCGAGAACGGACTCGGCATGGCCTCGCACATCGTGGGCGACCTGCGCGAGCTCGAGCCCGAGGCGTGGGTGTTCTGGCAGCCGGTCGAAGACCTCTACAACATGGAGAAGGTCGAGAAGCTCAACTGGGGCAGCGTCTTCATCGACTTCGACTGCAACGCCCAGGGACTCTCGGAGCGGCGCATCGCCGACGGTGACGCCGACCCCAGCTGCCAGGTGCTCACGAACGAGAAGTTCAACACCGTGCGCAACTTCACGCACTACATCCAGCCCGGCGACCGGCTCATGGCCACCGACGACACGAACTCGACCGCGGCCATCGACGCCGACGGACAGGGCGCGTCGATCGTGCATGTCAACGCCGACGATGCCGAGCAGGTCGTCGAACTCGACCTCCGCGGCTTCGGCGAGATCGCCGCGGGCGCGACGGTCACCCCGATCGTCACGACCCAGTCGACCGCTGACGAGCCCACCGTCAACGCGCTCCGCGCCGGCGACGCCGTGGCCGTGGACGCGGCATCCGGGATCGCGACCCTCACCGTGCCGGCGAAGTCGGTCGTCACGTTCGAGGTCGACGGCGTCTCGGGTGTGGCCGCGGACGCTCCGGCGTTCCGCGACCAGGACCGCGTGCAGCTCGTCGGCGTGCAGAGCGGACTCGCCCTGCAGGGCGGGTCGGCCCTCACGATCGACGAGGATGCCGCGACCCCCGAGGCCGCGAGGGCGCAGGGCTGGA
The DNA here is from genome assembly GCF_001423785.1 of Microbacterium sp. Leaf179. NCBI lineage: Bacteria > Bacillati > Actinomycetota > Actinomycetes > Micrococcales > Microbacteriaceae > Microbacterium > Microbacterium sp. Leaf179. The sequence continues at coordinate 15,034 of NZ_LMPH01000005.1, forward strand.
CCGTGCGCACCGTCGACGGCGCCGGGACGAACCGCCACCGCTTCACCCTCGAGAACGGCGACGGGCTGTTCCTCGGTTCGCGCGACGGGGCGACCGCCCTCGTCGACACCGACCCCGCCACCGCGGCGGCCGACCCGGCGACGCAGTGGATGGGCTCGACCCTCGACGGCTCGACGTACTCGGTGCTCAACGTCGCGGCCGAGCGCGTGCTCGACGTGGGCGGCGAGAGCCGCGAGCCGGGCGCCGGCGTGGGGCTGTGGACCTCGAACGGCGCCGGCAACCAGACCTGGCGTCTCGTGAGCACCACCGCCGTCGCCAGCGACCCGGTCTCGGTGGCGACCCCGGTGGGCACGGCTCCCGTCCTGCCCGAGACCGTCGCGGTCCGCTACGCCGGGGGAGTGGGCCGCGAGGCCGCCGTCACCTGGAACACCGACGGGCTCGATTTCGGGTCCGCCGGCACCGTGACGGTGCCCGGAACGGCCACCGAGGTGTTCGGCGCCACCGTCGAGGCCCGCGCCGAGGTCGAGGTGGGGGCGTTCACCGCCACCCGTCCCCGCTCGGTGACGGTCGTCGAGGGCAGCGCCCCGGCCGCCGTGCAGGCGCAGGCCGACGACACGGTGCTCGCCGAGATCCGCCCCTCGGGCGAGGGATACCCCGTTCCGGTCGAATGGGCCTGGGGCGACCTCGACGACGACGCCTTCGCCGAGCCCGGCACGGTGGACGTGGCGGGCACGACCGACGACGGGCTCGACGCACGTCTGACGGTGATCGTCACGACCGCAGTCGACCGTAACGTCGCACCCGACAGCACGCCCTCGGCCACGTACACCGAGACCGGCTACGGGGTCGAGCGCACCATCAACGGCGACCCGTCCGACAAGGGCTGGTCGAACTGGCGACCGGATGCCAAGAACCCCCGCGACACCCTCGGCTACGCGCTCGCCGCCGACGAGACCCTGCGCGGGGTCACCGTGCAGTTCTATCGAGACGGTGGCCCGAGCTGGGCCGACACCGTGCGCGTCGACCACCGCATCGACGGCGGCGAGTGGGTCGAGGGCGAGCCGGTCGCCGTGCCGGTGCCCGAGGCCGGTGCCCCGAGGGTCGAGGTGCCCGTCGAGGGTGCCCGCGCCGATGAGGTGCGGGTCGTGCTCGAGGCGCGCGAGAACGAGCACATGATCGTGTCGGAGGTCGAGATCCTCGCCGACGCCCCCGCGCCCGCCGGCCTCGCCGACCTGGCGCGCCTGACGGTGGGCGACGAGCCGGTGCCCGGCTTCGACCCCGCGGTCACGGAGTACGCCTCGACGGTCGAGGGTGACGCGCTGCCGTCGCTGTTCGCGCTCGCCGTCGACGAGGACGCGGTCGTCGAGATCACGCAGCCCCGGGATGCCGCGGGCGTCGGCACCGTGCGGGTCACCGCCCCCGATGGCACGGTGCGCACCACCACGGTCACCGTGACCCTGGCCGAGCCGGGCACCCCCGGTGAGCCGGGGACGCCGGGCGAGCCGGGGACGCCGGGTGAGCCGGGGACGCCGGGCGAGCCGACCGAGCCCGGGGAACCCGGCGCTCCGGGTCAGCCGAGCGCTCCCGGTCAGCCGGGCGGCGGCGACGCGGGTCAGGGGCAGAACCCCGACGGCGGGGATCTGGCATCCACGGGTCAGGACACCGCGGGGATGACGGCCCTGTCCGCCGCGGCGCTGCTGCTGCTCGCTCTCGGCGCGGGCGTGCTGGTGGCCCGCCGCCGGTCCCGGGCCTGAGGCCGGGCGCGTGAGGCGCCGGGAATCGTCGCTTCCGGAGTGTTCCGGGCGACGATTTCTGGCGCCTCACGCGAACCCGCGGGAGCGCGGGCCCGCGGGTCAGCGGGGTGCGGGCTCGGGGCGGTGGATGCCGCGCGGGCGGTAGCCCAGGGCGTCGGAGCACTCCAGGAGGTCGGCGAGGTACCAGACGATGGCGAGCCACATCTCGGTGCCCTGCAATCCCGGATCGTCGCCGTCGAGGCGGAACGCCATCCCGGCTCCCGTGCTCCAGCCGCTCAGCGCGTGGCGCAGCAGGTCGGCGGCCAGGGTGCGCACCTCGTCGGTGCGGTATCCGTTCGCCCGTGTGAGCCACAGGGGGTGGGCGATGTCGAGCACCGTGCACGCGTCTCGTCGCTCGGGCCGCATCCAGCGGTCGTTGCGCGCATGACGCAGCACCGTGTCGATGACCGCTTCGGGGTGGGCGACGTCGGCGCCGAACTGCGCCACAGTGCCGCGCGCGGCGCGGTAGAAGCCGTTGACCAGCAGGCGCAGGTCGCCGTCGGCGCCCGGTCGGCCCCACATTCCGGTGCGGGCGTCGGCGTGTAGCGACAGCCACCCGAACAGGGTCTCGGCGAACGCCGGGGGAACGGCATCCGCCCGGCGCAGGCTCCAGTGCAGCGCGGTGCCGATCGCGTCGACGTGATGACCGGCGCGCCAGGGGTCGTCTCCCCACGGCAGGGCATCGAGGCGCGCGACGAGACCGGCGGCGTCGGCCGCGACGACGTCGGCCAGGGGGTGGGCGAAGCCACCGCCCAGCAGGTCGAGGGCGTAGCCGGCGCTCAGCACGCCGTACGCCGCGTCGGGGTCGTCCCACAGCGACGCCGCGTCGGTCATCAGCCCGGTGTCGGCGCGTTGCTGCGCCCCGAGCACGTCGATCCAGTCGGCGCGGTCGGCACCCGCGGGCGGGCCGCCGTGCAGCAGGGCCGAGAGCTCGATCGCGTCGCAGGTCGCCCGCAGCGACGCGGGCGCGTCGGGGCGATCGCGGAACCCGCCGTCGACGGCTCCCCGCTCGAGCACCGACGACAGTTCGGCGCGCGCCACGTCCGCGAAGCGCGCGAGGTCGTCGCGGCGCGGATCGGCGACCGCCGTCGGAGCCACTCGCCAGCGCAGCACCCGGGCCGGGTTGCCCCCGACGATCGCTCCGGCGGCGACGTCTCTGGTGACCACGGCCCCCGCCGCGAGCACGGCGTGGTCGCCGACCGTCACGCCGTCGAGCACGATCACGTGCGATCCGATCCAGACGTCCGACCCGATCCGCACGCCGCGTGAGGTCAGCGGCTGGCGGAAGACCTCGGTGCCCGGTTCGAACGAGTGGTTGAAGCCGATGATCGACGTGTGCGCCCCCACGCGGACCGCGTCGCCCAGCTGCACGTCACCGCGCACGACCGTGTAAGGGTTGATCGAGCAGTCGGCGCCGATGAGGACCGAGCCGGTGAGGTAGGCGCCGAGCGCGACGTACGAGCGGTCGCCGATCGAGAAGGCGTCGGGATCGACTCCGGCGTGCTCCGAGACGAAGACGTCGGCGCCGATCCGCCAGTCGGGATGGGCGGCGCGCAGGGCCGCGAGGTGCGCCCGCTGGCGATCCCGGTCCTCGGGCGCGGCGTCGCCGTCGAACGTCCACGGCGAGAAGTCGTACGACGACGGCGCGGTCATGACCGCGGGGCCGCCGTGGAGGCACGCACGTTCAGGCGCGGGCTGAGCTGCACGCGATGCACGGGGCGGTCGGGCTCGGCGATGCGCCGGACCAGCAGCTCGACCGCCGCCTCGCCGACGCTCGCGCGCGGCGGACTGACGGCGGTGAGCGCCGGGGTGAAGAGCTGGGCGACCTCGTCGTCGTACGCGATGATCGACAGGTCGTCGGGCACCGAGATGCCGCGCGTCAGTGCGAGATCGACGAAGGCCATCGCCTCGGGGTCGGAGTGCACGAGCAGGGCCGTCACGCCGGTGGCCAGGGCCGAGTCCAGCGTGGCGTTGACCACGTCCGAGAAGTCGGGGCTCGTGCGGTCGGGCAGGGTCTGCTCGAAGTGATCGGCGGGGGTGAGGGCGAGCTCCTCGCAGGCGGTCTGCCACCCGCCGGCGATCTTTCGCGAGGTGGGCGAGTGCCGCGAGAGGATCAGCCCCACCTTGCGGTGCCCGAGGGTCGCGAGGTGACGGGCGGCGAGCAGGGCGCCGAGCGCGTGGTCGGTCGTCACCGACTCCCTCGGGATGCCGCCCGCTCCCGGAACCGCATCGCGTTCGACCAGCACGCTCGGCACCGGGCAGTCGGCGAGCCAGCTCATGACGTCGGCGGCGTGCGCCGTGTCGGTGTTGGGTGCGACGACGAGTCCGCGCACGTCGCCGTTGGCGACGAGACGTTCCAGCACGGGCCGCTCGTCCTGCAGCTCGTACGAGGCACCGCGCAGGAGCATCTTGTACCCCAGGCGCCGACCGGCCGTCTCCATGCCCCGTACGACACCCGGCCAGTAGTAGGCGAGCGACGGAACGAGCACGGCGATCGATCCGGTCTGCGTCTCGTCGGCCCGGGTGGCGGGTGCCGGGGTGTTCGCCCCGGCGACCGCGCCGCCGTGCACCCGGCGCAGCACCCCCTCTTTCTCGAGCTGGGCCAGGTCGCGCCGCAGCGTCACCGTGGCGACGCCCAGGTCGTCGGTGAGCTGCGAGATGCGCACGGCACCGTCGTTGTGCAGGGCGCTCAGGATGTGGGCGCGACGCTCGGCGGCGAGCGGCTGGTGCGGGGTGGTGTCGGTCATCGAAGATCCTCGGTCGGTGTGTCCAGTTCTACCGTGAGCTGCACGTGGGTGCGCGACGCCAGGGGAAGGGCGAGGCGGGTCAGCCGCTCGCCCCACACCTCGGTGAGCAGCGGATCGTCGAGCTCTCGCACCTCCGCCGTCGCCTCGATGTCGCTCGGCCAGCGCAGACGCACCGCACGAGCCCCCTCGATCGGGACGACGCGGGCGCCCCCGCGCTCGAGGGTCACCTCGCCCGCGACGAGCAGATGCACGCGCGTGTCGTCGGTGGTGGGGGCGTCGTCGGCGAAGCGCCAGGCGTCGTCGATCTCGATGCGTCCGCGGGTGCGGTCCAGCGCCGCGCGGCGCCGCCACGACGCGAGCCCCGCCTCGGGATAGGCGCCGGCGAGGTCGACGTGGAAGACGGCGAGGTCGTCGGTCGCCTCCGCGTGCGCGTCGCGGGCGACGGCATGCGCTCCCGCCGGTTGGGCGACGCCGCGCACGACGGGCACGTTGTGCCACGCGCTCTGCATCGTCCAGATGTCGTAGCGGTCGGGGCCGAACGTGGCGGCGGTGTAGGTCGGGCGCCCGGCGTCGACCAGGACGGGCACCCCGTCGACGGCGACGACGACGGCGCCCACGTCGTTGTGGTTGTGGTGCTCGCCGTTGTGCCCGCCCTTCGCGACCAGGGCCAACCCGTCGCTCGATCCGGCGCGCTCACGGGCGAGGAACACCTGCGTCGAGGGCAGCCAGACGTCGCGGGGGAGCGGGGGCGGGGCGGGGGATGCCGACACCCAGGCGGGATCGGTCATCCCGCGCAGCAGCCGGCCCAGGCCCTCGCGCTCGGTGGCGGCGGGGGTGCCCGGACGGCGGTGCGATGCGGCGAGGTCTGCGGCCGCCGTGTCGCCGTGGCGCCGGGCGGCGCGATGCAACGCGTGCCACGGCTGGTCGGCGGGGGGTCGGGCCTGCCCGTCGGCGTGGTTGACGAACCAGTCGCCGCCGAGGTGCGAGCGATGGGGGAAGGCGACGGTTTCGCGCAGGGCCGTCACCGCGGTGGTGTCGACCGCTCCGTCGGAGGCGTGCGCGAGGACGTCGAGCGCCTCGAGGGCGCGCGCGGCCCCGTTCCACCAGTAGGCGTATCCCTCGTCGATGGCCCCGTCGGCGGGGAGGACGGCGACGTAGCGGTCGAGACCCTCGACGGCCAGGGCGACGATCCGGTCGCGCTCGACGGCCTCATCGGGCCGGTCGAGCAGGCGCAGGGCGGCGACGATGACGTTGCCGTGGATCCAGGGGTTCCAGTTGTGCACGTCGCCGTCGAGGCCGATCCAGTGCCAGTCGCGGCGCCGCTGGAACGGCGCGAACACGCGCGTGCGGGCTTCGTGGCGGATGCGCGCGCGGAGCCCGGGGGCGCGGGCGTCGAGCTGATCGCCGAGCAGGTGGTCGATCCAGGCGAGCTGCGCGACCACCTCACCCGCGCCGAGGTCGACGAAGGGATCGGTCACGGTGGCCAGCACCGAGCCGTGCACGCTCCGGGTGTCGTCGTGGGCGGGCCAGCACCACGAGCTCTGCTCGCACAGCAGCACGACGCCGTCGACGACCTCGTCGATCCACATCTCGTCGAGGGTGGAGGCGGCGGCGACCGCGGCGCGGCTGAGGCGGCGCTGCCTCTCGAAGGCCGCGTCCTCCCAGGCGGTGCGGTCGCCGTCGCGGTGCACCCGGGCCGCGTCGCTCGCCCGCGGGTGCGGCCAGGGCGTCGCGCGCTCGCCGCCGGCGCGGGCGACGAGGTCGTCGATGCCGATGCGATCGGCCGACCCCGCCCGCGGGTCCCACACGGCGCGGTCGGATGCCGGGGGCACGGGCAGGGCCTGGGCGGGCGCTCGGAGCGTGATGCCCTCGACGAGCGTCGCGAGCGGCCCGCGGAAGGCGGCGGTGGGGAACGGCATCGGTCTCCTTCGAACGGGATGGTCCCGCTACAAACGATCATAAACGATCATGAAGATTCAGAAAAGATGTTGTGGTGTTGTTTTTTGGTTGATACGCTCGCCAACGTTCACCACTCCCGTGTCGGTGAACGGACGGTCTTCGAAGGAGAACCCGTGGCGACTTCCGCCCTTCCCCGCCTCGCCGGCGGACAGCGCAGCGACTGGCTCGCCGTCGCCGATGCGCTGCTCACCGCCGCGCAGCGCCACGCGAGCCCCGGTCGCGGACGCATCGTCTTCCCCGGCGAAGAGGGCGGATACGGCGCCGCCGTCGACGGCCTCGAGGGGTTCGCCCGCGTCTTCCTCCTCGCCGGGTTCCGCATCGCCGGCGCGCGCGGCCAGGGCGTCGACGACCTCATCGCCTTCTTCACCGCCGGCGTGCGCACCGGCGTCGACCCCGAGGCCCCCGACCGCTGGGTGCGCATGGACGAGCACGCGCAGGCCAAGGTCGAGGCGGCATCGCTCGCCCTCGCCCTCGACCTCACGCGCGACTGGATCTGGGACGCCCTCGACGCGCGCACCCGCGAGCGGGTCATCGCCTACCTCGCCCCCGTCGTCGGAGACGAGACCTACCCGCAGACCAACTGGGTGTGGTTCCGCATCGTGGTCGAGACCTTCCTGCGCTCGGTCGGCGGCCCCTGGTCGGCGTCCGACATCGCCGCCGACCTGGCCCGGCACGACTCGTTCGCCCGCGCCGACGGGTGGATGTCCGACGGGGAAGAACGCGCGTACGACCACTACGTGGGGTGGGCGCTGCACGTGTACCCCGTGCTGTGGCCGCGCATGACCGGCGCCGAGGCGCTCGCGGGCGACCGCGCCGCGGCCGACGTGGCGCTCCTGGACCGCTTCCTCGTCGACGCCGTTCGCCTGGTCGGCGCCGACGGCTCGCCGCTGCTGCAGGGACGCAGCCTCATCTACCGCTTCGCCGCCGCCGCCCCCTTCTGGGCCGGTGTGATCGCCGAGGTCCCCTCGACCGGCGCGGGGCGTCTGCGTCACGCGGCCGGCGCGATCGTCGACCACTTCGTGTCGCACGGGGCCCCCGACGTCGACGGCGTGCTCACCCTCGGATGGCACGGCGAGTGGCGCGCCCTCGCCCAGTCGTACTCGGGTCCCGGCTCGCCGTATTGGGCCGTCAAGGGTCTGATGGGCATCGCCCTGCCCGCCGACCACCCGGTGTGGGCGGCGCCCGACGAGCCCCTCCCCGTCGTCGAGGTCGACGACCTGCGGGCCGTGGCCGCCGCCGGCTGGATCGTCTCGGGAACGCGGGCCGACGGGATCGTGCGCGTGATCAACCACGGCACCGACAAGGCGCGCCCCGGGGCTCGCAGCGCCGACTCTCCGCTGTACGCCCGCATCGGCTACTCCACGGCCACCGCGCCGCTGCTCGACGAGCTCGCCTGGACCGAGCCCCTCGAACAGGCCGTCGCCCTGGTCGACGCGTCGGGCCGCGCGACCCACCGCACGGCGCTCGTGCCCCTGGGGGCGCACGTGGTCGGCGGGGTGGGAATTGCGGCGTCGACGTCGGACGTGCACACGGTGGATGCCGTTCCCACCGCGCACCGCCATGGTGCCGGTCTCACGGGCTCGGTGAACCACGTCGGCCGGGTGACGGTGCGCTCGCTCGTGCGCGGCGCCTGGGAGGTTCGCATCGTCTCGGTCGACGACCTCGCCCCCGGCGTCGACGTCGACACCCTGCGGGTGCGCGTCGGCGGGTGGCCGATCGCGGGCGCCGACCCCGCGCACTCCACCGACACGGGTGCCGCCGAGGTGCGTTCGCACGGCCGGGTGTCCGGCATCCGGGCCCTCACCCCGGACGCCACCTCGCGCGTGATCGTGCGCCGCCACGCCAGCCCGCTCGGCGAGGTCGCCGTGGTGCCGGTGCTGACGTGGGACGCGCAGGTCGGCCGGCCCTTCGTCGCCCTCGTCTCGCTGAGCGGCGACACCACGGCCGACACCCGCGACGCCGCGTTCGAGATCGAGGGCGACGAGCCCGTCGCCGTCGTCACCTGGCCCGACGGCCGGTGCACGCGCACCCCTCTCACAGACTCCGGAGCCTCTCGATGGGCGCACCGGCATTCACGGGCCCGCACCGGAGCCCCGTACGCAATCGCAAAGGAGCAGCACGTATGAAGCGCAAGATCGTCGTCGCGACCGGGATGGGCATCGTCGCCGCCCTGTCGCTGACCGCCTGCAGTGGGGGATCCTCGGACGCCGCCGCCGAGGGTGGCCCCGTCACGCTGTCGATGTCGGGATGGAGCCTCAGCACCACACCGGAGTTCCAGGCCCTCGCCGACAAGTTCCACGAAGACAACCCCGACGTCACGATCGAGGTCAAGGAGTACGACTCCACCAACTACGACACCCTCATGACGGCCGACCTGGCCGCGGGCACCGGCCCCGACATCGTGACGCAGAAGAACCTCAAGACCTTCATCACGTACCAGGCCGGCGGTCAGCTCGCCGACGTCTCCGACGTGACGCTGCCCGACGGCATCGGCGGCGCCGACGCCTACGACGTCGACGGCTCCACCTGGGCCGTGCCGTACCGCCAGGACTCCTGGGTGCTCTTCTACAACAAGGACCTCTTCACCCAGGCCGGCGTCGCCGAGCCCGACGGGTCGTGGACCTGGGACGACTACGAGAAGGCCGCCGAAGAGCTGACCACCCAGCTCGGCGCCGCCGGCTCCGCCGCCCTCGGCACCTACCAGCACAACTGGCAGTCGACGGTGCAGGGCTTCGCCAACGCGCAGAGCCCCGACGTGAACATCCTCGACGGCGAGTTCGGCTACCTCGAGCCCTACTACGAGCGTTCGCTCGCCCTGCAGCAGGCGGGCGCGCAGGTCGAGTACAACACCGTCACCGCCAACAAGCTCACGTACCAGGCCGAGTTCGGCAAGCAGCAGGCGGCCATGATGCCCATGGGCACCTGGTACGCGGCCACGCTCATCGCCCAGCAGGCCAAGGGCGAGGCCGACGCCTTCTCGTGGGGCTTCGCGCCCATCCCGCAGTTCGACTCGTCGACGGCCGGCACCTCGAAGACGCCGGTGACCTTCGGCGATCCGACCGGGTTCGCCGTGAACAAGGCGGCGGATGCCACCAAGCTCGCCGCCGCGAAGAAGTTCCTCGCCTTCGCCGCCGGTGAAGAGGGCGCGCAGGTGCTCGCGGGCCTCGGCATCACGCCGGCCTTCACCAGCGACACCGTCGCCCAGACGTACTTCGCGGTGAAGGGCGCTCCCGCCGACGAGCTGTCGTCGTTCGCATGGTCGTCGCACGACACCAAGCCCGAGAACCCCACCTCGGCGAAGACCGCGGCCGTGCAGAACATCCTGCTCGACCTGCACACCGCCGTGATGTCGGGTTCGACGTCGATCGACGACGCCATCTCGACCGCCGAGAACCGCGTCAAGAGCGAGGTCGGCGTCGGCTGACGCGACCACCGGTGGCCGGCCCGGCGCCCACGTCCGGGCCGGCCACCCCTGAGATCCCCTCGAGATCTGGAGACACCATGGCGACCATCGCCGACACGCGCCCGCGGGCGCCGAAGACCGGGCGTCACGGCGAGCGACGCCGCTCGCGTCTGACGCTGCGCAGCACCCTCATCGGGTGGAGCTTCATCCTCCCCAACTTCCTCGGCTTCGCCGCCCTGACGCTCGTGCCCGTCGTGACGCTGTTCTACATGTCGATGACGAACTGGAACGTCTTCGGCTCGTCGGCGTTCGTGGGCCTGGCCAATTTCGAGCGACTCCTGGGCGACGGCAGCTTCCGCATCGCCCTGTTCAACACGCTCTACTACGCGGCGCTGCACATCCCGCTGACGATGATCGTCGCGCTGGGACTCGCGCTGCTGCTGAACAACAAGCTGCGCGGGGTCGCGTTCTTCCGCACGGCGGCGTTCTTCCCCTACATCACCTCGATCGTCGCGATCGCCGTGGTGTGGAACCTGCTGTTCAGCCCCGAGTACGGCCCCATCAACGAGATCCTGCGCTTCTTCGGGCTGCAGAACCCGCCCGGATGGCTCACCTCGTCGGAGTGGGCCATGCCCGCCGTCGTCATCATCAGCACCTGGCGAGACATGGGGTACTACATGATCCTCTTCCTCGCGGGACTGCAGACCATCCCGCGCGAGCTGCAGGAGGCGGCCCGCGTCGACGGCGCCAACGTCTGGCAGCGCTTCGTGAACGTCACCCTCCCGTGCCTGCGGCCGACGACGTTCTTCGTCACCGTGATGCTCACCATCAACTCGTTCAAGATCTTCGACCTGATCCTCGTGATGACCCAGGGCGGGCCCGGGCAGTCCACGCTCGTGCTCTCGCAGTTCATCTACCAGAAGGGCTTCCAGGAGAACCAGTTCGGGTACGCCTCGGCGGCCTCGATCGTGCTCTTCCTGCTGTGCATCGTAGTGACCCTGGTGCAGTTCTTCCTCAACAAGAAGCGGGACGCCTGATGACCGACCTCCTCGTTCCCGACGCGACCCGCACGCTCGTGACGGCCGGCGCCAAGCCGCCGCGTCGCCGACCGGTCGCCGGCTCCGCGCGACCCGTCCGCCGGGTGGGGCGCATCGTCGGCTACGCCGTGATGATCCTCGCCGCGGCAGCGCTGCTCATGCCGTTCTTCTGGATGATCATGAGCTCGCTGAAGACGCCCAACGACGTGTTCAGCGCTCCCGTGAAGTGGTTCCCCGAGACGTGGGTGTGGAGCAACTACATCGACATCTGGACGCAGTCCGGCATGCTGACGTGGATCCGCAACACCCTCGTGCTGGCGGTCGTCGTGACCTTCCTGCAGGTGCTGACGGGCTCGTTCGCCGCCTACGGCTTCTCGCGCATGCGGTTCCCCGGACGCGACGTGCTGTTCCTCGTGTACATCGGCACGATCGCCGTGCCGTGGCAGTCGTACATGATCCCGCAGTTCATCCTGCTCTCCAACGCCAAGGTCTCGAACACCCTCTGGGCGATCATCCTCATCCAGGCGTTCGGCGCCTTCGGGGTGTTCCTCATGAAGCAGTACTACGACACCATCCCCGAGGACCTCTCCGAGGCCGCGCGTCTCGACGGCCTCAGCGAGTACGGCATCTGGGCGCGCATCATGGTGCCCCTGTCTGTCCCCGCCATCGCCAGCCTCACCATGCTGACCTTCGTCGGCACGTGGAACGACTACCTCGGGCCGCTGATCTACCTGCGCAGCCCCGACCTCTGGACCATCCAGCTCGGGCTGCAGAGCTTCGTCAGCACGCTGTACGACGCCAACTACGCCCTGCTGTTCGCGGGTCTGACGATGTCGGTCGTGCCGATCGCGATCGTGTTCCTCTTCGGGCAGAAGTACTTCGTCGAGGGCATCGCGACCAGCGGAATGAAGGGCTGAGCCATGCGCCGCATCTCTCACGACACCTACGCGAACATCTTCTCGACGGTCTACCTCGGGCTCATGGTCAATCTGCTGCTGCTGGTCGGCTGCGCGCCCCTGGTGTTCCTGCTGCTCACCACCGACCCGGTGATGTCGTGGCCCCTGCTGGCGATCGCCGCTCCCCTCGCCGCGCCCGCCCTCGCGGGGGCCCTGACGGCCTTCCGCGCTCACGGCCTCGGCGACGGACGGGTGATCCGCACCTTCTGGGCGGGGTGGCGCGCCAGCGCCCCGAAGGCCCTGGTCATCGGAGCGCTCGTCGCGGTGGTGCTCGCGATCGTCGTGGTCGACGTGCGCGCCGTGTCGGCGGCATCCTGGGCCGTCGTGGTCGTCCCCCTCTGCGCGACGGTGGCGCTGCTCGCCCTCGCGACGACGCCGGTGGCGCTGACCGCCCTCGTCGAGGCCCCCGGGACGCCGCTGCGCGTGCTGCTCTCGACCGCCGCGGTGCTGGCGGTGCGCCGCTGGTACCTCAGCGCGGTGAGCCTGCTCGTGCTCGCGGGGCAGGCCGTGCTGTTCACCACCTCGCCCGCGCTGGCCCTCGGCCTCACCGCCGCGCCCGCGCTGTACCTCGTCTGGGCCAACGCCCGCTTCGCCCTCCGCCCCATGCTTCCGGCCGACGCCACCGTCGCCGTCTGATCAAAAGGATTCCCCGAATGACGACCTCCCCTCCCACCGCGCGGGTGGACACCGACCGCGCCATCGCGCAGGTGCTGGCCACGATCCGGGCCAACATCGCCGCGTTCGGCACGCGCTACCCCGACGACACCACCCGGGACAACCGGTATGACTTGCGACCGGCCGTGCCCGGATTCGACGAGGGCGCCAACCGCGGGTGGACCACCAGCTTCTGGCCGGGCATGCAGTGGATCGCCTTCGACCTCACCGGCGACGCCGACTTCCGCGACGCGGCCCTCGCGCACGCCGCCGACTTCGGCCGCCGCGTCCGCGACGAGGAAGACCTCGACACGCACGACCTGGGGTTCCTATACACGCTGTCGTGCGTGGCCCCGACGCGCCTGCTCGCCGATGACGAGCGTGCAGAAGACTCCCGCGCCGCCGCGCTCTCGGCGGCCGAGCACCTCATGTCGCGGTACCTGCCGTCGGCCGGCGTGATCCAGGCGTGGGGCAACCTCGCCGACCCCGCTCAGCGCGGACGCACGATCATCGACAGCCTGATGAACATGCCGCTCCTCACCTGGGCGGGCGAGCAGACCGGCGATCCCCGCTTCGGCGAGGTCGTCGCCCGGCACACCACCGAGCTGCGTCGACACATCCTGCGGCCCGACGGTTCGACCTTCCACACCTTCTACTGGGATGCCGCGACGGGCGAGCCCCTGCGCGGGGCGACCGAGCAGGGGGCGTTCGACGACTCGTGCTGGGCGCGCGGGCAGGCGTGGGGCATCTACGGCTTCGCGCTGAACCACCGTGCGACCGGCGACGACTCGCTGCTGGCCGCGTCGCGCACGTGCGCGGAGTACTTCCTCTCGCACCTCCCCGCCGACGACGTGCCCTACTGGGACCTCGTCTACAACGACGGCGCCGAGGCCCCCCGCGACAGCTCCGCGGGAGCGATCGCGGTGTGCGGTCTGTACGAGCTCGCCGGCGCCGATCCGGCGAACGCCGAACGGTGGCGCGCGGCGGCCGACCGCATCCTGGCCTCGCTCATCGCCCGCTACACCCCGGCCGAGGCCGCCGACGCCGACACGGTGCTGCTGCACAGCGTCTACGACCTGCCCAAGAACGTCGGAGTCGACGAGGGCACCCTCTGGGGCGACTACTTCTACTTCGAGGCGCTCGCCCGCGCCGCCCGTCCCGACTGGCGGCCGGTGTGGTGAGGCTCGCGCGGGTCGCCGCCGACGGCGACGAGCGTTCGGTCGCCGTGCTGTCGGCGAGCTCCGGCGACCGCCTGCTCGACCTCGGTTCCCGGCCGCTGCCCGAGCTGTTCGCCGAGCTCGACGGCATCCGGGATCTCGTCGCCACCGCGGATGCCGAGACCCTGCCGCCGCTCGACCCCTCGGCGCTGCGCGCGCCGGTCGTGCCGCGCTCGCTGCTGTGCCTGGGGTACAACTACCGCGGGCATGTGCCCGACGGGGTCGACCCCACCGCCGACGACCCGGCCACGCCCGACGTGTTCGTGAAGACGGCGAACACGCTGGGCGGTCCGGCCGATGCCGTCGTGATCCCCGCCGTGGCCGACGACGTCGACTACGAGGGGGAGATCGCCGTCGTCATCGGCCGACGGGCGCACGGGGTATCGCTCGACGACGCCCTGTCGTACGTCGCGGGCTACACCCTGCTCAACGACGTGTCCGATCGGTCGTGGCAGCGTCGACAGAGCCAGTGGGCGCTGGGCAAGTGCTTCGACGGGTTCGCGCCGCTGGGGCCCTGGATGGTCACCGCCGACGAGATCGATCCGCAGGACCTCGTCGTCGAGGTCGTGCGAGACGGCCGGGTCACCGTGTCGCAGTCGACGGCGACGACGATCTTCTCGGTCGCCTTCGTCGTGCACTACCTCAGCCAGGTGCTGACGCTCGAGCCCGGCGACGTCGTCTCGACCGGCACGCCGCAGAAGCTGGCCGCCGCGCAAGCCGCGCACCGACCGCTCGCCCCCGGCGACGCCGTGACCGTGCGCGTCGCGGGGATCGGCGAGCTGACCACCGTCTTCACCTCACCCTCGGGAGCACCCGCATGATCCTCGACACCTTCCGCCTCGACGGCCGCGTCGCCGTCGTCACCGGCTCGAGCCGCGGCCTCGGCCAGGGCGCGGCCCTCGCGCTCGCCGAGGCGGGCGCCGACCTCGTGCTCATCGACCGCGGCGACGCCGAGCACACCGCGGAACTCGCTCGCGGGCTCGGTCGGCGCGTGCACACCGTGCACCGCGACTTCGTCTCGGCCACACGCGACGAGCTCGCCGCGGCGATCGACGAGGCGGCCGACGTCCTCGGTCGCGTCGATATCCTCGTCAACAACGCCGGCACCATCCGCCGCGCCCCCGCCGCCGAGCACGGCGCCGCCGACTGGGACGACGTGCTCGCCGTCAACCTCGACGCCGTGTTCCACCTCTCGCAGGCCGCCGGCCGTCGCATGATCGCGCAGGGCTGGGGGCGCATCGTCAACGTCGCCTCGATGCTGTCGTTCCAGGGCGGCATCCTCGTGCCCGGCTACGCGGCCTCCAAGCACGCCGTCGCGGGACTCACCAAAGCCCTCGCCAACGAGTGGGCGGCCTCGGGGGTCACCGTCAACGCGATCGCCCCGGGATACATGGCGACCGACAACACCGCCCCCATCCGCGCCGACGCCGACCGCGAGGCCTCGATCCTCGCGCGCATCCCCGCCGGACGCTGGGGGACCCCGGGCGACCTGCAGGGCGCGTTCGTGTTCCTCGCCTCCGACGCCGCGGCCTACGTCACCGGCACGGTGATCCCCGTCGACGGCGGCTGGCTCGTGCGCTGACGCCGCCCGCTCCGCCCCTCGCCTTCCCGACCCCGAACCCCAGGAGAATCGCATGACCGCCTCCATCCCCCAGCGCTACGCGACCCACCCCGCGCAGATCCCCGGCATGGACACCGCCGACCTGCGCGAGCGTTTCCTCATCGACGACCTCTTCGTCGCCGGCGAGGTGCGGTTGACCTACACGCACCACGACCGCATCGTGCTGGGCGGTGCCGTGCCGGCGGGCGCTCCGCTGCCCCTCACCGGTTATCCCGAGATCCGCAGCGAGTACTTCCTCGAGCACCGCGAGGTGGGCATCGTCAACGTCGGCGGGGCCGGCATCGTCACCGCCGACGGCGAGGTGTACGAGCTCGTCACCGGCGCGTGCCTGTACCTGGGACGCGGCATCCGCGACGTCGTGTTCGCCGATGCGGGCACCGACGCCGACGGGGCGCAGTTCTATCTCTTCTCGGCGCCCGCGCACACGAGCTACCCCGCGGCGCTGGTGTCGCCCGGTGAGGGAACGGTGCGCGAGCTCGGCGACCAGGTCACGAGCAACCGCCGCACCCTGAACCAGTACATCCACGAGAACGGCGTGCAGAGCTGCCAGATCGTCATGGGCGTGACCCTGCTGCACCCGGGCTCGATGTGGAACACGATGCCGGCCCACACGCACGATCGGCGCACCGAGTGCTACCTCTACTTCGACGTGCCCGCCGACGCCCGCGTCGTGCACCTGATGGGCGAGCGCGAAGAGACCCGTCACCTCATCGTGGGCGACCGCCAGGCCGTCATCTCGCCGAGCTGGTCGCTGCACTCGGGGGTCGGCACGGCGGCGTACTCGTTCGTGTGGGCGATGGCGGGCGAGAACCAGGCCTTCGACGACATGGATGCCGCGCCCATCACCGACCTGCGCTGATGACGGGGGTGCTGCTCGCCGTCGGCGAGACGATGGCGATGCTCGCGCCCTCCGACGGGGGAGGGGTCGTCGATGCCGCGGCCTTCCTCGTCGACGCGGGCGGGGCGGAATCGAACGTCGCCGCCCACGCCGCCGCCCTCGGGATGACGGCGCGCTGGCACAGTCGCCTCGGCGCCGACGCCCTCGGCGATCGCGTGCTGCGGCAGGTCGCCGCTCGGGGCGTCGACGCGGCGTCGGTCGTCCGCGACCCCGACCGCCCCACCGGTCTGTACGTGAAGGACCCGGGCCGGGGCGTGCGGTACTACCGCCGCGGGTCGGCGGCCTCGGCCCTCGCCGAGGACGATGCCGACGACCTGGCCCTCGCCGGGGTCGACGTGCTGCACGTCTCGGGGATCACCGCCGCCCTGTCGTCGTCCGCCCGGGCGTTCCTCGTCGCGGCGATGGCGCGGGCGCGTGCGCTCGGGGTCACGGTGAGCTTCGACGTGAACCACCGCGCGGCGCTGTGGTCGGCGGCGGACGCGGGCCCCGTCCTCGCCGATCTCGCAACGGCCGCCGACGTCGTCTTCGTCGGCCGCGACGAGGCCGAGACGCTGTGGGCGACCCCGCGCGACAGCGACGTGCGGGCGCTTCTCGACGGCGTCGCGGAACTCGTCGTGAAAGACGGTGACGTCGGCGCCACGGCCTTCCACGGCGAGGCGCGCACGTTCGTCCCGGCGCTGCGGATCGAGGTGCTCGACGCGGTGGGGGCCGGAGACGCCTTCGCCGGCGGGTACCTCGCCGCCCGCTCCCGCGGGCTCGGTGTCGCCGACCGGCTCGCCGCGGGACACGAACGCGCGGCGCTGACCCTGCGCACTCTCGGCGACTCCCTGCACGACACGGCCGCCCTGCCGGCATCCACCCTTCGCCCTCTCGATCGGAGCGACCATGCTTCCCGCTGACGACACCACCGCCTTCTTCGACGCCCGGTTCGCCGGAGCCCCGCTCATGGCGATCCTGCGCGGCATGGGCCGCGAGCGGTCGCTCGCGGTGGCGGCCACCGCGTGGGACCTCGGCATCGACGCCGTCGAGGTGCCCCTGCAGACCCCCGCCGACGAAGAGGCGCTGCGGGCTGTGTGCGCCGCCGCGGCCGAGCGCGGGCTGCGCGTGTGCGCCGGCACGATCGTCGACCCGGCGCAGGTGCCCGTCGCCCAGGCCGCGGGCGCGGCGTACCTCGTCTCACCGGGGCTCGACCCGGCGGTGGTGGCCGCGGCGCGGGCGCATGGCATCCCGATCCTGCCGGGGGTGGCGACGCCCAGCGAGGTGCAGCTCGCGGTGTCGCTGGGGCTCCGCTGGCTCAAGGCGTTCCCCGCCTCGTGGCTGGGACCGGCGTGGTTCCGCGTCATCCGCGGGCCCTTCCCCGACGTGCGGTTCGTGGCCACCGGGGGACTCGACGCCGGCAACGCGGCCGAGTTCCTGGATGCCGGGGTGCGCGTCGCCGCGGTCGGATCAGCGCTCGAAGACCCCGCGCAGCTCCCGCGCCTCGCCACCCTGCTCACCCGCCCGTCCTAGCCCCCGCCTCCACCCCCGCCCCCCGGCGCGTGAGTCGTGGCACCTCGCGCACATCCGTGCAAGCCCGCGCCGACCTCGGCGTGCCCGGGGGAGGATGGATGCATCCGCATCGACCCCTCCTGAGGAGACCCATGCACGTCAACGCCTACGCGGCGTCGTCCGCGACTTCGCCCCTCGAGCCCACGACCATCGAGCGCCGTGACGTCGGCCCGAAGGACGTCCTGATCGACATCGCCTACGCCGGCATCTGCCACTCCGACATCCACACCATCCGCGGCGAGTGGGGCGACGTGCCCTACCCCCTGACGGTGGGCCACGAGATCGTCGGAACGGTCGCCGAGATCGGCTCCGAGGTCACCTCGCACAAGGTCGGCGACCGCGTCGGCGTCGGCTGCATGGTCAACTCGTGCCGCGAGTGCGACAACTGCCTCGCCGGCGAGGAGCAGTACTGCGAGAAGGGCAACATCGGCACCTACGCCGGTAAGGACGTCGACGGCTCGATCACGCAGGGCGGCTACAGCGAGAAGATCGTCGTCGACGAGCACTTCGTGCTGCGCGTCCCCGAGTCGATCCCCTACGACAAGGCCGCCCCGCTGCTGTGCGCCGGCATCACGACCTACTCGCCGCTGAACCACTGGAACGCCGGCCCCGGCAAGAAGGTGGCCATCGTCGGCCTCGGCGGTCTCGGTCACATGGCCGTCAAGATCGCCCACGCCATGGGCGCCGAGGTCACCGTGCTCTCGCAGACGCTGAGCAAGAAGGACGACGGCCTCAAGATGGGCGCCGACCACTACTACGCGACTAAGGACGAAGAGACCTTCGCGACGCTGAAGAACACCTTCGACCTCATCGTCAACACCGTCAGCGCCCCGCTCGAGCTGAAGAAGTACCTCGGGCTGCTCACGCTCAACGGCACGATGGTCAACGTCGGCGCCCCGCCGGAGCCGCTGCCCATCCAGGTCTTCACGCTGTTCACGAACCGTCGCTCGTTCGCCGGTTCGTCGATCGGCGGCATCCGCGAGACCCAGGAGATGCTCGACTTCTGCGCCGAGAACGGCATCGCCCCCGAGGTCGAGGTCATCTCGGCCGATCAGATCAACGAGGCCTACGAGCGCGTGCTGAAGAGCGACGTGCGCTACCGCTTCGTCATCGACGCGGCGACCTTCGCGTCCTGATCCCGATCGCCCCGGCCCCGACGCTCCCCGGAGCGCCGGGGCCGCGGCATCCGGTCGCGGGCACGCCTGCGGGCAGACGCCCTTGTTCGCTCCGCCCTCCGGCGCGCGGGCCCCGGCCCCCCGCGCATAAACGCTCTTCCTGCGCATAAACGCGCAGGCGTCGTGTTTATGCGCAGGAACGGCGTTTATGGATGCCGTAACCCCGGCCCGCGACGCGCCCCGGCCCGCGAGCAGCAAGAGAAAGCGGCGCCGCCCCGAAGGGCGACGCCGCTTCCTCGCGCGTCAGGCCTGGCCGAGAGCGGCGGACACGACCGCGCGGGCCTCTTCCTGCACCTCGCGCAGGTGGTCTTCGCCGCGCAGCGACTCCGCGTACAGCTTGTAGACGTCTTCGGTGCCCGAGGGGCGCGCGGCGAACCAGGCCGACTCGGTCTGCACCTTGAGGCCGCCGATCGCCGCGCCGTTGCCCGGAGCGTGCGAGAGCTTGGCGACGATCGGCTCGCCGGCCAGCTCGGTGGCGCTCACGGCATCGGGTGACAGCTTCGACAGCGTCGACTTCTGCGCGGGCGTCGCGGGAGCATCGACGCGCTGGTAGGCCGAGGCGCCGAACTCGGCCTCGAGCTCGGCGTACCGCTGCGACGGCGTCTTGCCGGTGACGGCGAGGATCTCGGCGGCGAGCAGGCACAGCAGGATGCCGTCTTTGTCGGTGGTCCAGACCGTGCCGTCTTTGCGCAGGAACGACGCCCCGGCCGACTCCTCGCCGCCGAAGGCGACGGAGCCGTCGAGCAGCCCCGGCACGAACCACTTGAAGCCCACGGGCACCTCGAGCAGCGTCTTGCCGAGCGAGGCGGCGACCTTGTCGATGATCATCGACGACACGAGCGTCTTGCCGATCGCGGCGTCGGCGGGCCAGCCCGGACGGTGCGAGAACAGGTAGTCGATCGCGACGGCCAGGTAGTGGTTGGGGTTCATCAGTCCCGCGTCGGGCGTCACGATGCCGTGGCGGTCGGCATCGGCGTCGTTGCCCGTGAGGATGTCGTAGTCGGTGCGCGCGGCGACGAGCGAGGCCATGGCCGACGGCGACGAGGGATCCATGCGGATCTTCTCGTCCCAGTCGAGCGTCATGAACTTCCAGGTCGGGTCGACCTCGGGGTTCACGACGGTGAGGTCGAGGCCGTACACCTCGGCGATGAGCGCCCAGTACTCCACCGAGGCCCCGCCGAGCGGGTCGGCGCCCATGCGGACGCCCGCGCTCTTGATGGCGTCGATGTCGATGATGGATGCCAGGTCCCGCACGTACGCGTCGCGGAAGTCGTACTGGCCGAGGCTCTCGAGGTCGATGTCGGCGTGGCGGGTGCGCTGCACGCCCGACACGCCCGCGGCGATCAGCTCGTTCGCACGGTCGGCGATCCAGCCCGTGGCGTCGGTGTCGGCGGGGCCGCCGTGCGGCGGGTTGTACTTGAAGCCGCCGTCGCGCGGAGGGTTGTGCGACGGGGTCACGACGATGCCGTCGGCTCGGCCCGGGTCGTCGGCCGCGCGGCCCGTGTTGTAGGCGAGGATCGCGTGGCTGAGAGCCGGCGTCGGCACCCACGCGTCACGGGAATCGACACGCACGTCTACACCGTTGGCGACGAGCACCTCGATGGCGCTGCGCTCGGCGGGCAGCGACAGTCCGTGGGTGTCGCGGCCGAGGAACAGGGGCCCCGTGATGCCCTGCGCCGCGCGGTAGTCGACGATCGCCTGGGTGGTGGCGAGGATGTGGTCTTCGTTGAAGCTGGTGCTCAGCGACGAGCCCCGGTGACCACTGGTGCCGAAGGCGACGCGCTGCTCGGGCACCGCGGCATCCGGTTTGCGGTCGTAATACGCCGCGATCAGTTCGTCGATGTCGATGAGATCGGATGCCTCTGCGGGCTGCCCTGCGCGACTGCTCATGCGCCCAGTCTGCCCGCTGCGTCCGACATGCGCACACGCCGTGACGCAATTCTGCGGGAATCCCTTGCTCGGTGCACCGCTTCCGATCGTGCGCACGACGCTCGCCGCCGGGCCCGTTCGACGGTGAGGGGGCGGCCGAATCGCGCCGCCACAGACCGACACCCCACTCGACACCCGTCGTCACTACACTCCGACCATGAGACGTCTGTCGTGGGGGGCCCGCTTCGTCGGGATCGGACTTGTCGTGGCGGCGATCGTGGCGATCGTGAAGGGGAAACCGAGCGGAGTGACCGCGCCGTCGGTCCCCGTTCCCGACAACCCGCTGTGGAAGGGGACGACGAAGCCCGCTCCCGTCCCCGAAGAGAACGTCGTCCTCAGCCTGCCGAAGGACATGTACCGGCACGCGGGGGCCCCGACCGAGTGGTGGTGGCACATCGGGACGCTCCGGGCGGGCGACCGCGTGTTCGGTTTCGACATCAACGCCGCATCCTTCACCGGCCAGCACTTCGGGATGTCGCAGATCTCGCTCAGCGACGTCGAGGGGGGCCGCCACTACGAGCGCACGCAGGTCTACGGACCCTCGCCGATCGGGGTGTTCGACGTCAACTCCTGGGCCGAGGGCGACCCGTCGAAGCCGTGGTACGCGCGACTGGGCGACCCGTCATGGCTGGTCGGCGGGTTCAGCGTCACGAACACGGGCTCCGGCTACACCGAGGCGCCCTCCGTCCACTTCGAGGGTGACGGCACCGGGGCCTCCGCCGTCGCGATCCTCGACGACAAGGGCGGAGTGACCCAGATCATCCTGCTGAAGCCCGGGTCGGGGTACACGACCACTCCGACCGTGACCCTCGTCGGCGGCGGTGGTTCGGGAGCCACCGCGGTGGCCGTGCGTCATTCCGTCGTCATGACGGCGCCCCAGGCCGACCCGACGCGCGACATCTCGGTCACGGCCGTCCTCCAGGACGCCAAGACGCTGGACGAGGTCGAGTTCGACCTCACGTTCTCGCAGCAGGGCCGACCGATGTTCGTCTTCGGAACGGGAGTGGAGCCCAGCGCGACGAGCCAGAGCTTGAAGAAGGACAACTACTACTTCTCGTTCACCCGGCTGAAGGCGACCGGCACCATCACCTTCGGGGGCGAGACCTTCGAGGTGACCGGCACCACCTGGATGGACCACGAGTACGGGTTCTTCGGTGGCAACTCGGCCGACACCCGCGTCCGGTGGCTCCTGCAGGACATCCAGCTCGAGAACGGGTACACGCTCTCGACCGCCGGCATGATCGGCGAGGGGTACAAGCCCGAGATCGGCGTCTCGGTCGACGCTTTCGCCACCATCCAGGACCCGAACGGTGAGATCTACTACGTCGCCAGCACGATGACCCCCGTCGGCGAGCTGTGGACGAGCCCCTCGACGGGCAACAGCTACGCGCAGCAGTTCCGGGTGCAGATCCCGTCGTTCGACTCCGACATGCTGATTTCGACGCGGCTTCAGGACCAGGAGTTCTCGGCGAGCGGCGCGCCCATCTACGAGGGAACCGCCGAACCGACGGGCACCTTCCTCGGCGAGAGTGTTGCGGGAGACGCCTGGATCGAGCAGGCCTTCTAGGCGCTCCGCGGGTCCGGCCCAGGCCGGGCCCACCCCGACTCGGGCCGCGACCGTTCATCGTCCCCGTGCACCGCTTGTAAAGGATGCCGCGTCGCCGGTGCCCGGGTGAGACATACTCGTGCCATGGGTGAAGGGGACGTCTCGCGCGTGGCGGTCGTCGATGACCACGAACTGGTCGCCCTCGCGATGCAGGGACTGCTCGCCGGGGCCGGGGGCCTACGTTTCGTCCGCCACGAACCGACCGTCTCGCGTCTCGTCTCACGCGCGTGCGACGTGGAGCTGGTTCTACTCGACCTGAGCCTTCGCGACGACTCCTCGCCGGGCGAGAACGTCGCGGCGATCCGCCGCTGGGGCGCTCACGTGCTCGTGCTCACCTCGGGGGAGGACCCCTACCTCGTGCGCGCGGCCTCGCGCAGCGATGTGTGCGGCATCGTGCGCAAGTCCGCCCCGTCGACGGCTCTGCTCGCCGCGATCGTCGCCGCCGCACGCGGCGAGCACGTCGCCACCACCGAGTGGGCGTCGGCGCTCGACACCGACCCCCTGCTCGACGCCGCGCCCCTGACGGAGCGGGAACGTCAGGTGCTCGGCCTCTACGCCTCGGGTCTCGCCGCCCGCGACGTGGCCGCTCAGCTGTTCATCTCCGAGAACACCGTCAACGATCACCTGCGGCGTATCCGCGCCGTGTATCAGCTGGTGGGTCGGCCGGCGGCGACCAAGGTCGAGCTGTATCAACGTGGGGTGGAAGACGGATACGTCCCCCGCCCCCGCCGTGGGTGACCTCCACGCGGGTTCGCTCGCCGCCCGCCGGGTGATCGCCGGGGCCTCCGGGTTCCTGGTGACGGCGGTGGCCGTGGTGACCGTCGCCTTCCTCGCGAGCGGCGAGCAAGGCGGCCTCCCGCTCTGGTACCACGCGCTCGGGTGGTGGTCGGCGGCGCTGACGGTCGCGCTCGCGCTCGCGGCTCCCATCCTCCGCGAGCGCGCGCTGCGGGTGGGGGCCGGAGCGGCCGTGGTGTCGTACCTGGCCGTGGTGGCGCTGTTCCCGGTGGCCGCGGAGGCGGGGCACGTCGAGCGCATGCCCTGGCTGCTCACCGCCTCCAGTGCCGGGGTCGCCGCGGCCCTCGTCGCCGCAGGCCCGGGGCTGGGCTGGGTGACCGTGGTGCTGGCGGCGGTCGCCGGGGTCATCTATCGTCTGCGTTTCGGCGGGTTCGACCTCGACGGCGTCGTCAACGACGCCCATGCCGTGCTCACGGCGGCGGTGATCTGCGCCCTCGGGGGGTTCGTGCTCTCGGCCGGACGCGGTCTGGATGCCGCGGCTGCCGCGCGCCGGGAGGCCGGCGAGCGCGAGTCGGCGGAGCGCGGTCGGCTGGCCGCGCGCACCCGGACGGCAGCGCTCGTGCACGACGAGGTGTTGGCGACGCTTGCTCTGGCCGCCTCGACCGTGGCGGTCCCCCTCGATCGCCTCGCCGCGCAGGCCCGTCGTGCGGCGCTCATGGTGACGCGTCTGGCGCACGAGGAATCCGAGGACTCCTGGCCACTGGAGGCCGCCCTCGCGCGGGAGGCGCGGCGTCACGATGCGCGCTTCACCGCGCGCGTGGACAGTCCGCTGCACGTGTCCGATCCCGTGCGTGAGGCGATCGTGGGGGCGTGTCGGCAGGCGCTCGCCAACGCCGTCCGGCACGCAGAGGAAGCTCCCCGTTCGGTGACCCTGACGGTGCGCTCCGCGATGATCGAGGTGGTCGTCGCCGATGAGGGTGCGGGCTTCGAGGTGTCCGACATCGCCGACGACCGACTCGGCATCCGACACAGCATCGTCGGGCGCATGGCGCGCGTGAGCGGTGGCGGCGCCGAGGTGCAGTCGGGCCACGGGACGGGCACCCGGGTGGTGCTGAGGTACCGGCCCGATCCCGCACCCGAGATGGATGCCGACGCGAGCGGCCGTCCGCGCGGGCGCGCCGTCGCCTTGCTCGCCGCCGGCTTCGTCGCGCTGCAGGTTCTCTGCGCGGTCGCCGCCGCGCTCGCCGCCCCCGAGTCGTGGCCGCGGCAGGCGGCTCTGCTGGCGGTCGTGCTGCTCACGGCCTCGCTGGTGTGGAGCGCGCGGCGTGCGGCGCCGGCGTGGCCGCGCGCTGCCGCCATCACCGCCCTCGTCGTCGGGGGCACCGTCGTCGCGGTGTCGACCGCGCCGTTCTCTTACGGTCCGCTCTGGCCCGTGGTCGCCCTGGCCTTCTTCCTCGTCGTGCTGGCTCTGCGTGGACGCACGGGAACCGCGATGGCGGGAGCGGTGCTCATCGCGATCGTCGTCGCCGCGCGCGGCATCCTGGACGGCGCACTCGTCGGACAGACGGTGCAGCTGGCGGCCCGCCCCACGGTCATCGTGATCGTCGCCGTCGCCATGCTCCTTGTCGTGGCGCGGATGCGGCGGCGGATCGCGGCGCTGCACCGAGAGGCCGTGATCGCCGCCGAGAGCGAGAGCTGGTCACGGGCGGCGCGCGCCGAGCTGGGTCGGCGCACCGACGAGCTCGTGCGAACGGTGGTGCCGCTGATGGAGCGGATCGGTGCGGGGAGTCCCGCCTCCGCAGCCCAGCGCCGCGAGTACGCGGCCTGGGAGGGCCGCCTGCGCGACGAACTTCGCGCCGGTGGTCTGTCGAGGGAGCCGCTGCGCTCCGCGGTGGGAGCGGCGCGCGGACGCGGGGTCGACGTGGTGCTTCTCGACGACAGCGGGGAGTCCATCGACGAGGACGCGCTGGTCGCGGTCCTCGCGTGGATGGCGGCGGCCGTCGGCGAAGCCCGGCACGACGTGGTGGGCCGGCTTCACCCGCCCCACCGTGCCATGCAGGCCAGCATCGCCGTCGACGGGCGCGTGTCGCTGTTCGACGGTGCGCTCACGGCGCCTCCGCGGGCGCCTCGATGAGCTTCCACGGCGAGTAGTCGCGGTCGAGGACCGAACGGTCGGGACGCTGGCCGCGCGACCACCAGCGCGCCTCGTACCCGCTGCCGTCGTACAGCACGCGGTCGCCCTGGTTGTAGAGCGCGTCGACGTTCCAGTCGGGGTAGGTGCCCGCGGGCAGCTCGGGGAGGGCGAAGGGCACGTCGTCGGCCAGGACGGGGCCGACATACGTCCAGGCCGAGGCGGCGGCATCCAGGGTCGGGTCGTCGGGGACCGCCCCGTCTTCGTTCCACCACTTCGCGACGTACACCGAGCCGTGCCAGACGACGAAGACGCCGGCCGAGTAGAACGACTGCGACGACCACACCGGGAAGGGGCTCGTGTCCGCGTCGTCGGCGATCATCGGCCAGTCCTCCTGCGGAGCCGTTCGGCCCGCGGGGGTGCCGTCGCGATCCGCCCCGAGGATGCCGGCGAAGCTCTCGCCCGCCTGCTCCACCCCGCTGCACGACGTCGACACGACTCTCGGGCGGGGGTAGTTGCTGCCGCAGGTGCGGTCGCGGTTCAGCGACCACAGCGACATGCGGGCGACGCCCACCTCGGTGGTGAAAGCCTCGAGAGCCCGCGCGTCGTCGAGCGTGAACACCTCGTGCTCGATGTCGCTCTGACCGATCATCGGGGTGGCGCCCAGCAGCGCCCAGGCGCCGCCCGGGGGCAGGTCCCGCCCCGCGCCGCGCCAGACGTCGGCGACCTGCGCGGCCGTCTGCCGGAGGGCTCCGATGGCCAGGTCGGAGGTCGACACGCTGCGGTCGTCGGCGTTGAAGTCCATGGTCATGGCGTTCACGCCAGCCAGGGTCACCCCCGCGTTCAGCATCTCGGTGATCTGCGTCAGCCCCCGGTCGGTGAGACCGTCCGGAGCCACCGGGAGGGTGAGCCACACATCGAGCGGGCGCCCGGCTGCGGTGCGCTCCTGCTGCAGCTGGGCGACTGCGGCGTTGCGTCGCGCGGTCGCCGCCGCGTCGTCGAGGGCGTCGCCCTCGATGTCGAGATCCATCACGTCGGCCCCGTAACGATCCATCACCTCGCGGTACGCGTCGACCAGCGCCGAGACGGAGTCGCACGCCAGGGCGAGCTCGGAGTTCGCCGCACCCCCGAACGACACGGCCAGGGGGCGCCCCTCGCGGCGCACGCGCTCCACGCGACGGTCGAGCTGGAAGCGCTCCGCCGCGTCGTCCAGGCTGTACGCCTTGCCCCATGTCGGCGTGCAGTCGTCGTCGCCCGCCGCCACCACGAAGGCGAGCACCACGCCGCCCGGGCCCTCGGACATCGCGCTCCGCGCGAGCTGATCGCCCGAGTCGAGCGTCACGTCGTAATAGCCGGCGAACCACCGGTCGGCCGTCGGCGTGCCGTCCACGGGGGGTGGGAGCGTCGGCAGCACGGCCACGGCCGCGACACCGCCGCTGAGGGCCACCGCGACGACCGCGCTGACCACGAGCCGTGCGAACGACAGGCGCCGACCCGCGAAGCGCGACCGCGACCGAGCGATCACGGGGCTCACGAGGCGGCCCCCGCCAGCTCACGGGGACCGTCGTCGAGCACGGCGGTCCAGCGCTCGGCAGTGACCGAGGCGGCCGGCGTCTGTGCGGGAGGGGCGACCCAGATCCAGTCCATCCAGGCGAACCACAGATCGGACACGGCGTTTCGAACACCCACCAGCCGCAGCAGCGCCCAGACAATCGACAGGGTGGTGAAGGCGGCGAACACCGTCGTCCCCCACGCGTCGACGTACGCCGCGCGCACCCCGATCGCGGCGGCCGCGGCCGCGACCACGAGCGGGGCGATCAGGTACAGCGCCGGGACGCGGGTGCGCGCGGCCACCTTCGGCGTCCGGGCGAAGCGCGCCTTGCGGCCGCTGAGCGCCTGCGCGACCGAGCCGATGCTGCCGGCCAGATTGACCGGCAGCAGCAGCAGATTGAGGCCGTAGATCGCCACGACGTCGCGGCGACGGTAGCCGAGCGCGTGCAGGTCGGATGCCATCTCGGCGAAGTACGGCACGGCGATGAGCAGCAGCAGCAGTGTCACCAGCTGACCGTTCATCGGGTACAGCGTCAGCACGGCGAACAGGCCCAGCGTCACCCAGGCCACGGAGCCGAGGTAGTTGGTGCGCAGCAGCCGCTCGGCGAGCGTCAGCGGGCGCCCCTCGCGGCGGCGCTGCTGGATGAGGGCGCGGAGTCTCGGCAGGATGAGCAGACCCCCGTCGGCCCACCGACGGCGCTGGATGACGAGGGTGCCGAAGTCGGGCGGGGTGGCGCTGTAGCTCAAGCGCTCGGGGTAGTTCACCAGGGACCAGCCGTGCGCGGCCAGATCGATCGAGGACTCCGTGTCCTCGATCGCGGTGCGATCCGAGATGAAGCGCACCACCGGGATGCCGTCGTCGACGCTCACCCGTCGGAGTTGCTGCACCGCCTCCCACCGCAGCACCGCGTTGGCCCCGACCCAGAACGTGGCGTCGAAGGCGGTCAGCCCCTGGTGCACGATGTGCTGCAGATCGGTGGTCGCACCGGCGAGGCGTTCCAGCCGAGTCGGCGCACCCCGGTAGGCGCTGTACGGCGTCTGCGCGACGGCGATCCGGGCGTTCTCGGGCTGCTCGAGCAGGTGCACGAGCTGCGCGCAGTAGCCCGGGAGCAGCATCGAGTCGGCGTCGAGGGTGAGCACGAAGTCGCACGCGGCGACCTCGAGATCGGCGGGTCCGTCGCCGGCATCCTCCAGCACGAGCTGACCCGCGATCGCCGTCTCGCGGTAACGGCCGCCGATGAGTCCGAGGTAGGAGTTGAGGTTCATCGCCTTGTTCGCCGCGTGCGAGAGCGAGGCGTAGCGGCGCCTCTCGAACGTGCTCGCCTCGACGCGGAAGACGCGCACGAGACGCTCGAGCACCTGCAGCGCGCGTTCGCGCTCGAGTGGAGCGGTGCCGTTGTCGGCGGCCTCCCGCAGCGCCGCCGCCGTCGCATCGAGGTCGTCGGCGAGTCGTCGCAGCACCTCCTCGGCGAAGAAGACCTCGACGTGCGTGCGGGTGGGTGCGGCGTCGGCCTGCGCGCGCAGCCACTGGGCGCAGGCGGCGTGCTCGCGCATCGCGAGCTCGGTCACCTCGGCCGACGAGAGAGATCCCTCGCGGGCGCGGGCGGCGGCGGCATCCACCCGGGTGAAGACCGGCAGCAACGCGCTCGTCAGCTCGTCGGTGAGGGCGCGGCACCCCTCGAGATCGAGTCGCGCCGCCTCACCGACGGGATCGACGTCGTCGTCGAGCAGGAGCACGACGTTCAGCCGCGGGAACTCCTGCAGCGCGACCGACCACAGCCCCATGCGCACCAGCGCCGGATCCTCGGACCGCGACGGCAGGAGGGCCGTCAACCGCGGTTCGCGTCCGCAGAAGTGCTCGTCGAGGTCGATGCGCCGCACCCGACGGTGGGCGGCCAGGCGCGGAAGGGCACCCGAGCGGGCGAGGAGGTACATGCACGCCGACAGCGTCAGGAACGTCACCGAGACGAGGAACACCGTCGTCGTCACCAGCTGCTCGGCGTCGACGAGCGCGCCGCCGCGTGACAGCGCGACCACGACCGTGGCCAGGTAGAGCACCCACAGCACGATGCAGGCGACCAGCGCCAGGCGGGCACGGGCGATCCGAGCGGGCGAGGGCCGCGGATGGAGCACCGGCTGCGGACGACGATCGCGGTCGGTGCCGCCCTGCCGCCGGGGGACGCGGGGGTCGGTGGAGGTGTGGCGCATGACGGGTGTCTCTCTCCCTGGCATCCGGTGCGTCGGGTCGCACCGGACGGGCGCCAGCCGCGCGGGATGGACGCCGTACGGGCGACTCTGGCGCATTCGCGCGGCGCGAGCGGCGGGTTCGACCACCGGTATCGGGGGTTCTGCGACGCTCGAGGGCCTCGACTGCCCGTCGGAGAGTCGAGCATCTAGGCTGAGTCCCCGTGAGCACTCCCGATCCGGCCCGACGCACCTACAGCTACCTGGGTCCCGCGGGAACCTTCACCGAAGCAGCCCTCGCCCAGGTGCCCGAGGCGCGCGACCAGATCTGGCGGCCGGTGCGTAATGTCGGCGAGGCGCTCGCCGACGTCGTCGAGGGACGCTCGGATGCCGCGATGATCGCCATCGAGAACTCCGTCGACGGGGGCGTGTCCACCGCGCAGGACGCCCTGGCCACCGTGCCGGGCCTGCGCATCGTCGGCGAATACCTCGTGCCGGTGAACTTCGTGCTCGTGGGCCGCCCGGGCGCGACCCTCGCCGACGTCTCGCTCATCGCCGCGCACCCCGTCGCGTACGGGCAGTGCCTCGGCTGGCTCAGCGACAACGTCCCCGCCCACGCGCACCTGCCCGCCGAGAGCAACGTCGCCAGCGCCCTCGGCGTGCTCGACGGCACGAGCGGCGCCGACACGGCGATCGCCGCCCCCGGCATCGTCGCCCACCACGATCTCGCGGTGCTGGCCGAGAACATCGGCGACAACCCCAACGCGGTGACCCGCTTCGTGCTCGTCAGTCGCACCGTCGCCCCGGCTCCGCCGACGGGCGCCGACAAGACGTCACTCATCGTCGAGCTCCCCGAAGACCACCCCGGCGCCCTGCTCGAGCTGCTCGAGCAGTTCGCCACCCGGGGCATCAACCTGAGCCTGTTGGCATCCCGTCCCATCGGCGACGCCCTCGGCCGCTATCGCTTCGTCATCGACGCCGACGGGCACGTGCTCGACGAGCGCATGGCCGACGCGCTGCTGGGCCTTCGCCGCTTCAGCCCGAAGGTCATCTTCCTCGGCTCGTACGCGCGCGCCGACCGCGCCATCGTGCGGTACCCGCAGCGCTACAGCGACGACGTGTTCGTCGAGGCGCGCGACTGGCTGCGCGGCCTGCTGAGCGGCGAGCCCGAGGCCTGACGCCCGCGGTGCGCCACCCGCCGAGATCGCTGCCGCCCCGCCGCGACGCATCGCCGCGCGGCAGCCCGCCCCGGGTCAGGCCGCGACGGCCGCCTTCTCGGCGATCAGCTCCAGGGTCTGCGCGCGACCCTCGACCGAGTCGAGCGCCTCGCTGTCGTAGGCGCCGGCGACGGGCGAGACCATGATCTCGTCGACGCCGTACTGCGCGGCGAAGGCCGCGAGCTGCTCCTGTACCTCGGGGCCGGTGCCGACGAACCACTTCTGCCGGGTGGACGCCATGATCGACTCCGCCATCGCGTCGAAGGGATCGGCCTGGGCCTGCTCCACGGTCTCGAGCGGCACGAGCGGACGGTTGGTGCGCAGTCGCGCCATCATGCGCAGCTGCGGCAGCGCGCGCTCCTCGGCCTCTTCGGGGGTGGGGGCGGCGACGACGTTGGCGGTGACGAACGTGCGCGGGCCTTCGCCCGAGTCGTTGGGTCGGAACTGGTCGCGGTACAACCGCAGCGCGTGCTCGAGCCCTTCGCCCGAGAAGTGGTTCGCGAACACGTAGGGCAGGCCGAAGCTGGCGGCGAGCTGCGCGGAGTAGTCGCTGGAGCCCAGCAGCCACACCTGCGGCATCCCGGATGCCGCGGGTGTCGCCTTCACCTGGTACTCGGTGCCCGAGGTGAACCGCACGGTGGCGCCCTCGGGGGAGGTGAGCGCGATGATGTCGGTCACGTGGTCGGGAAAGCGCGAGACGTCGCTCGTCGTGCCCGACCGGTTCAGCAACTGCGTGATGACGGGGTCGCTGCCGGGCGCGCGCCCGATGCCCAGGTCGATGCGTCCCGGGGCGAGGGCCTCCAGGGCGGCGAACTGCTCGGCGACGATGAGGGGGGAGTGGTTCGGCAGCATGACGCCCCCCGAGCCCACGCGGATGCGCGACGTGCGCGCCGCGGCGGCGGCGATCAGCACGGGGGGAGTGGTCGAGGCCACGGCGGGCATGTTGTGGTGTTCGGCGAACCAGTAGCGGGTGTATCCGAGGCGGTCGGCGCGCTCGACGAGGTCGAGGGCGGCGCTCACCGCCTGCGCGCTGGTCTGCCCGTGCCGCACGGGCACGAGGTCGAGAACAGAGAGGGAGGGGATCGCGTCGGTCACCTCGACGACAACCTCCGTGGGCCGCCCGCTATTCCGTCTCGAGAAGAGCCGCAACCCCCGTCCGTGATCCCGTTCATCGTGCGTAGCGTCCCGCTATGAGCGAATCGCACTCCGCGGGGACGCCGCTCGACGGCCCGCAGACGGATGACGTGCAGGACACCGACGCGCACACGATGGTGCGCGCTCAGATCGTCGTCGACGACGCGACCTTCTCCCTCGCACAGGGGCAGGATCTGGCGGATCTGCAGCAACGCATCGAGAGCGCCGTCCACAGCGGAGGGCGATTCGAGAGCTTCGTCGTGGTGGGCAACCGCCGGATGAGCGTGCTCTGCACGGCCCATACGCGCGTTCTGTTCGCCGTCGAGACCGTGCAGTACGACCCCCGCGACACCGGTGATTCCGAAGACCCGTTCGGCGGCTTCTTCGACGTGTGAGCGGTGCTCAGCTTTCTCTCAGGAAGAAAGTCGTGACGAATCGGTCGCCCGCTGCGTCTCCTCTATGACATCGCGGGACAGACGGTCCCGGAGACGACGGAAGGAAGCGCTCATGGCTGACACCATCACCACCGCCACCCCCACCACTGCCAAGAAGGACGGCGGCTCCACGGTCATCGTCGACGCCGTCGTCGCCAAGGTCGCCGGTATCGCCGCGGCCGAGGTTCCGGGCGTCCACGCCCTCGGCGGTGGCGCGGCTCGCGTCATCGGCAACATCCGCCAGGCCGTCGGTGCCAAGGACCACGCGCAGGGCGTGAGCGTCGAGGTGGGCGAGACCGAGGTCGCCGCCGACATCTCGATCCAGGTGGACTACCCCGAGCAGCTCCAGCGCGTCGCGTCGAACGTGCGTGCCGCCGTCTCGCAGGCCATCACGGAGCTCGTCGGCATGAAGGTCGCCGAGATCAACGTGACCGTGGTCGACGTCTTCATCCCGGGCGAAGACGACGAGGAGCAGGTCGACGACACCCGCGTCAACTGACGATCGCTTTCGAAGGGGCGTCACCGAGAGGTGGCGCCCCTTTCGCGTGCCCGGATGCCGACACCCGGCGCATCGCGACGGTGCCGACGCCCGGGGACGGCCGGCCCGCCCGCGTCAGTGCCCGTGCCGGGTCTCGGCGTAGGCGTCGAGCGCGCGACGCCGGGTCTCGCCGAGGTCGACCATGGGCTCCGGCGGATTCTCACCGAGATACTCCGGCGCCCACTCGCGCACGTACTGGTCGTGCTTGTCGAACTTCTTGCGCTGCGTGTCGGGATTGAACACGCGGAAGTACGGTGCGGCGTCGGCGCCGGACCCCGCGACCCACTGCCAGTTGAACGGGTTGCTCGCGGCATCCGCGTCGACCAGGCAATCCCAGAACCACTGCTCGCCCTCACGCCAGTCGATCAGCAGGTTCTTGATGAGGAACGACGCCGTGACCATGCGCACGCGGTTGTGCATGACCCCGGTTCTCCACAGCTGGCGCATGCCCGCGTCGACGACGGCGACCCCGGTGCGACCCTGCTGCCAGGCCTCGAGGTGCGACCGATCGAGCGGGGGCCACGGGAAGGCGTCGTACTCGCGACGCCAGTTTTTGGTCGCGATGTCGGGGGCGTAGAAGGTCACGTGCCAGGCGAATTCCCGCCACACGAGCTCCGAGAGGAATCCGGTCGCGCTCTTCGCGTGTTCGCCCGATCCACGGTGCTGAACGGTGTCGTGCCACACCTGGTACGGGCTCAGCTCGCCCCAGCGCAGTCGCGGTGAGAGGTTCGACGTCGCCCCGCCCGCGAATTCGTCTCTGTACTGCGAGTACCCGCCGAGGTCGTCTTCGAGGAACTCCTTCAGTCGCGCCTTCGCCGCGGGTTCGCCCGGTTCCCACGTCTCGCGCAGGCCGCCGGCCCAGTCGGGCGTGGTCGGCAGCAGCGACCAGTCGCCGAGGTCGTCCCCGTCGACGCGCCCGTCGAAGCCGGGGACCTTGCGCGCCTCGGCCATCGGCGGGCGCGGGGCCGGCAGCTTCTGCACGGCGCGGGCGAAGGGCGTGTAGACGCCGTAGGGCTTGTCGGCCTGCGTGCGCACCGTCCAGGGCTCGTAGAGGAGGTTCGCGGCGAATGACGCGACGGTGACCCCGCCGTCGCGCAGGGCTTCTTTGATGCCCGCGTCGATCTCGCGCTCGACGCCGCCGTAGCGGCGGTTCCAGAACACCGCGCCGGCGCCCACCTCGTCGACGACGGCGGGGACCACCTCCGCCGCGCGGCCGCGGCGCAGCACGAGCTGGGAGCCGCGTTCCGCCAGGCGCTCACCGAGCGAGGTCAGCGACCCGTGCAGCCACCAGCGGGCGGCCCCGCCGATCTCTCGGACCCCGTCGGACTCCTCGTCGAACACGTAGAGCGCCACGATCGGTTCCTCGCGGTCGAGGGCCGCACGTAGCGCCGGGTTGTCGGTGAGCCGGAGGTCGTCGCGGAACCAGACGATCGAGGGCGTTGCCATTGTTCGACGCTATCCGCCACGGCATCCGTGCGTCCGGGCTTGACACTCGCCCGCCGCCGCCGCCGCCGCCGCCGCCCGCCTCGGCCCGCCCGCGCCCGACGAGACCGCACACGTCTGTCGAGACCGCATCCGCCGGTCGCCGAACGCGTGCGTCCTCGACGAACGGGTGCGTTCTCGACGAGGGGCCGCGCGCGGCGCGCGCGTCAGAGCGTCGAGACGTCGTGCCCCTTCGGCAGCGCCACGGAGAGACCTCCCGCGATGATGCGCGTGTAGATGCGTGTCGCCTCGCCGAACTCGTCGCCGTCCAGTTCGATCGGCTGTGCGGGGGACGTCGCCAACTCGATGCCCGTGCCGCGCAGGTAGCGCACCGAGGTGTCCTTGCGGCGTTCGAGCACGCGGCGCCCCGCGCGGAACTTGCGCAGGACGGAGTTGTCCCACACGATGCTCCGCCAGACACCCAACCAGCCCAGCACGCCGCTCGGCTGGAGGACGGCCACGTCGAGTCGGCCGTCGGCGACGGAGGCGTCGGGGATCAGCGCCACGCCGCCCTGCAGGGCGCCGCAGTTCGCGAACAGCACGCTCTGCACCTTCGCCGAGTGCAGGCGGTGTCCGTTGAGCTGGTACATGACGCGGAAGGGCTTCGCCGAGACGAGCGACCGCGCCGCTCCGTCGACGTACGCGACCCAGCCGACCTGCTTCTTCAGGTCGTCGCGCGTGTTCTGGATCATCGCGGCGTCCAGGCCGATGCCGGCCATGACCGAGAACCCGTGCTCCTCGATCTCGCCGTCGGCCCGGCGGATGCGGGCGAGTCCGGTGTCGATGGGGAGGACGTCGCCTTCGAAGGTGGCGCGGATCATCGCGTCGGTGTCGTTCAGCGGAAGGTTCAGGTTGCGGGCGAGAAGGTTCCCGGTGCCGCTCGGCACGATTGTGAGGGGGACGCCCGAGGAGGTCAGCGCCTCGGCCACCGCGCGAACCGTGCCGTCGCCGCCGGCTACGACAACGGCATCCACTTTCTCTTCGAGGGCGGCGCGCGTCGAGTCGTCGCCGAGGTCGTCGACGGTCGTCTCGTAGAACAGAGGCTCGGCCCAGCCCGCCGCGGCGGCCATCTCGGCCACGCGCGCACGCAGCTGCTCAGGCTCGACCTTGGTGGGGTTGTAGATCAGCGCGGCGCGCTTCTTCGCGGTGGGCTCGGCGTCGATGGGTGCCTCGTCGCCGTCCGCCGAGACGCGCTGGGCCTCGCCGGAGCTCTCGTCCGAGGTGTCCGGCGGAACATCCTCGGGCTGGTGGATGACGTCGTCGGGCTCCGCGGCGTCCTTCGGGTCGGGAGCGTCCTTATGAGCGTGGTCGTCGACGTCGCCGCCGAGTCGCGCGGCGTGGAAGTCGTCGCTCGAACCTTCGGCCGCAGCGGCATCCGCCTTCACCGCGGCGGGGGCATCGGAGGGGACGGTCTCGGGGGACTCCGCGTCGTCACGCGGCTCGTCGGGGGCGGCCATGGGTCCACCCTAGGACCGCGGTGGGCCGCGACCCGGCAGCGGGACCGGGCTTGACGGGGGGATGCCGATGGCCCATGCGTCACGGGGCGTGCACACGTCGTTCCGCGGCCGACCGCCTGCCGTTCACGGTCGAGGTCGGGGCGGATCCCCGGGGGATGCCGACCATAGGATGGACGCGTGATCGACCTGACTCTGCTGCGTGAAGATCCCGAGCTCGTGAAGCGCTCCCAGATCGCCCGCGGGGAGTCGCCGGATTCGGTGGACGACGCCCTCGCCGCCGACCGCGACCGCCGCGCCGCCATCACCGCCTTCGAAGAACTGCGCGCCGCGCAGAACGCGCACGGCAAGCGCGTCGCGCAGGCGCCGAAAGACGAGAAGGCCGCCTTGGTGGCTGAGGCGAAGCAACTCAGCGAGCAGGTCAAGGCGGCGCAGCACGCGGTGGGCGAAGCCGAGGCGGCCGCCGACGCGGCCCTCGCCCGCATCGAGAACATCGTGCTCGACGGGGTGCCCGCCGGCGGCGAAGAGAACTTCGTCACCCTGCGCACCCACGGCGAGATCCCCACGTACGACTTCGAACCGCTCGACCACCTCGCGCTCGGCGAGAAGCTCGGTGCGATCGACATGGAGCGCGGCACCAAGGTGTCGGGCAGTCGCTTCTACTTCCTCACCGGCATCGGCGCGCGTCTCGAGCTGGCGCTCATGACCCTCGCCCTCGACCGGGCGCTGCAGGCGGGCTTCACCCCGATGATCCCGCCGACGCTCGTGCGCCCCGAGGTCATGCGCGGCACGGGGTTCCTGGGCCAGCACGCCGACGAGGTGTACCACCTGCCCAAAGAAGACCTCTACCTCGTCGGCACGAGCGAGGTCCCCCTCGCCGGGTACCACATGGACGAGATCCTCGACCTCGAGCGGGGCGCCAAGCGCTACGCGGGCTGGTCCACCTGCTACCGCAGCGAGGCGGGTTCGTACGGCAAGGACACCCGCGGCATCATCCGCGTGCACCAGTTCAACAAGCTCGAGATGTTCGTCTACACCGACCCCGCCGACTCCGAGGCCGAGCACGACCGCCTCGTCGCGATGCAGGAGGGCATGCTGCAGGACCTCGGCCTCTCGTACCGCGTCATCGACGTGGCCGCGGGTGACCTCGGCTCCAGCGCCGCGCGCAAGTTCGACATCGAGGCCTGGGTCCCCACGCAGGACTCCTACCGCGAGCTGACGAGCACGTCGAACTGCACCACGTACCAGGCCCGCCGTCTCGAGACCCGCTTCCGGCCCGAGGGCGGGGGCAAGACGCAGCCCGTGGCGACGTTGAACGGCACGCTCGCGACCACCCGCTGGATCGTCGCCCTGCTCGAGACCCATCAGCGGGCCGACGGATCGGTCACGGTCCCCGAGGTCCTGCGCCCGTATCTCGGCGGGCTCGAGGTCATGGAGCCGGTCGCGTGAGTCGCGAGGCCGCCCTGCCCGAGACCGGTGACGTCGAGATCGCCGCGCAGCACGAGGCGGTCGACGTCGTCGAGCGCATCGCCGACGATGCACCCGTCGGGCGCATGCTCATCGCCCTCGACATCGACGGCACCGTGCTGCTCGAAGACGACACCCTCAGCCCCGGCGTGGTCGAGGCCGTAGCCGGAGCGCACGCGGCGGGCCACGAGGTCATGCTCGCCACCGGGCGCAGCTGGGACAGCACCCACCCGATCATGGAGCGCCTCGGCATCCAGCCCGAGTACGCGGTGTGCTCGAACGGCGCCATCGTCATGCGACGCGTCGGCGACGGCAACGCCGCGGTGTACGAACGCGCGCACGTCGAGACGTTCGACCCGACCCAGGTGCTCACGCTTTTGGGCGAGCACCTCTCGGGCGCCCACTTCTTGGTCGAACTCCCCGACGGCTCGCGGCTGTTCACCGACTACCTCGACGACTGGA
The DNA here is from genome assembly GCF_001423785.1 of Microbacterium sp. Leaf179. Taxonomy (NCBI): domain Bacteria; kingdom Bacillati; phylum Actinomycetota; class Actinomycetes; order Micrococcales; family Microbacteriaceae; genus Microbacterium; species Microbacterium sp. Leaf179. The sequence continues at coordinate 52,366 of NZ_LMPH01000005.1, forward strand.
ACCTGCAGGGCGCCAACAAGGTGAGTTTCGCCGAGCTGTCGAACCAGCCCGTGTGCCGCGTCGTCGTCGTCGCCCCCGAGCAGACCGATCAGGACTTCCTCGAACTCGTCGAACGCATCGGCCTCACCCAGGTCTCGTACGCGATCGGCTGGACGGCGTGGCTCGACATCGCGCCGCAGGGCGTCGACAAGTCCACCGCCCTCGAGTTGGTGCGCGGGTGGCTCGACATCGCGGCCGGACGGGTCCTCGTCATGGGCGACGGACGCAACGACATCGAGATGATGCAGTGGGCCGTGCGCAACGGCGGCCGGGCGATCGCGATGCACCAGGGGCCGCCCGAGGTGCACGCCGCGGCCGGTGAGGTGGGCCTGTCGGTGAGCGAGGGCGGCGTCGCCGCGATCCTCCGCGCGCTCTAGATCCCGCCTCGGAGGTTCCCGAGCCCGTCGACGGGTCCGGTCGCTCCACGCCCCGAGGCTCAGCGCCCCCACGCCTCCCGCACGGCCGCGCGCAGCATCCGCGTGTCGGCCGGGTCGAGATCGCGCCGGCTGCGAGCGAACGCCGCGCGGGCGGCATCGCGGAACACTCCGGCGCGCGCGGGAGCGGATGCCGCGAGCGAGGCGAGGCACTTCTGCAGGCGCACCTGCACCTCGACGTCGGCCGCGCCGTCGCGCGCCAGCGGACGGAAGGCGTCGCAGGGTGAACACGACGATGCCGATGACGACGAGCGTGGCGACGAAGAGGATCGTGCGCCCCTGCGGCAGGTAGTACCCGGTCGACAGGGCGACGATGCCCACGAGCGAGAAGGTGAACGCCCCGATGAATGTCGAGACGGCGTTCTGCGACGTCGGGTCGGCGATGAGCAGGGGCGTCGAGCGGGGCGTCGCCGTGGTCGTGGCCGACGAGAACGCGGTGACCATCGCCGTCACCGAAAAGGTGCTGACGGTGAGCATCGCCGTGGCGATGATCTGCAGCAGCGATCCGACCGAGTTCTGCGCGAGGTCGATGCCGAACTCGAAGGGCAGCAGCGGGCCGAGGACGTTCGCGGCGAGGGCGACGACGACGGCGGTCAGCGTGAAGATCGCCGCGCGCACCCAGACCTGCCGCCCGAGACGGAGGAAGAAGGATGCCAGGGACCCGCGGATCGTCATCGCCATGCGGTCGACGATATCCAGCGTTCGCCGCGGTCGGCGGGGGATGGACGCGGGCGGGCGCAACGCCGGTGCGGCGACGGCTCGCGCCGTCGATAATCGTCACCATGGCATCGCGCGCACGACGGAACCGCCCTCCGCGCGAGACTCCGGGTTCTTCGCGGGTGGACGTCAGCGTGGCGCTCCCCGTGGCGGTGATCGTGCTGGCGGGGCTCGTCGTGGCGGCGGTTCTGCTGCTGTTCTTCGACCCGAGCGCCAACGACGGTGCGGCGTCGATCATCGGCGCCGGTGGGGTGCCCCTCGCCGTGTCGGCGCTGACGATCCAGATGGTGTTCCCTGCCGTGCAGGCGAAGACCCGCCTTCGCCGGTCATTCCTCTGGTGGACACTGGGCGTGCTGCCCGTCGGCATCCTGGCGTTGTCGGTCCCCGGCATCCTGCGCGATCCCGAATACTTCGAGGGCGTGGTGGGGGGCCTCGGCGCCACCCTGTTCCTGGTGGTGATCGGGCTGCTGCTCGGCGCCGTCGCGTGGTTCTTCGTCGTGCTCCCTGTAGCGCTGCTCGTGACCGCCGTGGGGCGGGTCCTGCGAGGTGAACGGCCGGCTGCCGCGTGGTTCCTCGTGCCGCTCGGGGCGCTGGCGCTCGATGTCGCGATAATGCTGAGCGCGACCGCCGTCGACCCGGTCGGCGTGCGCGGGCGGGCCGGAGGAGTGCGCACGGTGCTCGCGATCCTCGGAGCGACCGACGGGGTGCGCGTGGAGTCGGAACCCGCCCTGTGGTCCGCGCGGGCGTTCTGGCTGATCGCACTCGGCTGCTTCGCGGGGGCCTGGTGGACAGCGCGACGGGCCGCGCGTACCACGGTCGCGTCCGAGGCCGAGTGACGACCGGACGTACGCGCAGGTTCACACGCTCGATAGACTCGAACGACCGGGAGGGTTGTCCGAGCGGCCGATGGACCTGGTCTTGAAAACCAGTGGGCAGAGATGTCCCGTGGGTTCGAATCCCACACCCTCCGCCAGATGGTGCTTACTCGAACCCCGCCCGAACGAAAGTTTGGGCGGGGTTCTTTCGTCCCCGTGCTTCGTTCGCGGAAGTTGAGGAGAACGGCAGGTGAGTTCGCCGCCGCTAGGGAGGATTTCCCACGCGGGGACGGGCATGACTCGCTCGGGGGCGTGCTCGTGAACGGGTCGACCTGAAGCGGCGGGTCGCCCGCCCCTCCTCAGATGCTGACGAAGCGCACGTCCGCTCGGTCAGCGGCCTGCCGTAACGATGAGCCGGCGATGCGAGTCCGAACCGTCGCATCGTGCGCTGGCCACACCATCTCGATCGTCAGGTCACCGCTCAGAGCAGCTACGTCGATGGGGAACCAGATGTCAAAGGATGCGGAGTGGACCGTGCCGTTGGTTCCTCCCCCACCCCCGCGCAGGTGGGCATACGTCCTCGCGCCCCGTTCGCCGGCAGAGTCCGAAGGAGTGACCCACACGTCCACCGCACCCTCTACCCGCCGATGTTCGGCAAAGGCGTAGACGGTGGTGACACCGTCCGGTACCCGTGCGGCCGTGCGCAATGTTGCCGACAAGCCGAAGGCAGAGCAGGCGAACCCCGTCAGGGACGCAGTCGCGCCCTCGACCTCCAGACGCAGCTCGGATGCCCCAGAGACGGCCGCGGGAACTTCGCCGAAGGGCGGATACTGTCGGCGTATCGGTCGCTCAGCTCTGTCCATGTTCTCAGTCGTAGCAGGCCTGGGTGAGATCTCGCGGATCCGTCGTGTCGAACGCTACAATTCTGTACATGACAACCCTCTCTCTCGCCGACGCCCGGGCGAACCTCTCGAAGCTGGTCGAGTCGGCCGTCACGACGCACGAGCGCTTCGACGTCACCCGGAACGGTGACCGTGTCGCAGTGCTGCTCAGCGCTGATGACTACGACGCTCTCCTCGAGACGGTCGACATTCTCAGCCGCCCGGATGAGGTTGCAGCGGTGCGTGAGGGGCTGGCCGATCTCGCCTCCGGAGAGACGTCTTCTCTCGAAGACGTTCGGGCGGCGATGATCCGGCGCGGACGCCTGTCTTCGTGAACCCCGAGTACGACATCGTCTTCACGCGGGCCGCCCGGCGCGCGCTCGAACGCGACCTTCCCGAAAAGGTCGCCGCTGCGGCATTCGAGTTCATCGCGGGCGCTTTGCGCGAGAATCCGCGGCGAGTGGGCAAGCCGCTGCGAGAGCCGCTCGCGCCGCTGTACTCCGCTCGCCGCGGCGAGTATCGAGTCCTCTACCGGATCGTCGACCAGAAGTTGGTGATCGAGATCGTGTCGATCGCGCACCGCCGTGACGCCTATCGCGGGTGATGTGCCTCGCGCCTCCCGACAGTCACGGCATTCTCAGCCGCGCGTCCCTAGTATTACTGCGACCTCCTGCCCTGCGGCGGAGTCGACGTGCTGCCGGGCCGGTGGCATCCGTTCGAGAGGACCCGAGTGAGCAAGACCACACCGCGCGGTCAGAAGACCATCGCGCGCCACGGCCGGCTGACGTCGCCGGGGCCGCTGGCGCAACTGTTCCGCGGCCTCGCCATCGTGCTCGCCGTGCTGCTGGTGTCGGGCGGTGCCGTTCTGGCCTACGCCGCGATCGACCTGACCCGCAGCTTCACCGCCGATGCGGTCGAGCTGAAGAACCAGCCGGCCGTCCCGCCGGACATCGGGGAGTTGAAGGGCGGGGTGAACATGCTGCTCATCGGCACCGATGAGTGCGAGCCCGAGTTCGCCCAGCTCTTCGGAGACCGGTGCACCGGCGACGACTCCGAGGGCAGCCTCAACGACGTCAACATGCTGGTGCACATCTCCGACGCCCCTCGTCGCGTGACCGTCATCTCGTTCCCGCGCGACCTGATGGTGCCGATCCCGGCGTGCACCGACAAAGACGGCTACGAGAACTCGGCCATGAGCAAGCAGCCGATCAACAGCGCGTTCTCGTACGGCGGGCTCTCGTGCGTCGTCGAGACGATCTCGCAGCTCAGCGGCCTCGAGATCCCGTTCGCTGCGAAGGTCAGCTTCGGCGGCGTCATCAACATCACCGACGCGATCGGCGGCGTCGACGTCTGCATCGCGAACGGCATCAAAGACCCCTACACCGGCATCGACTGGCCCGCCGGAACGCGCACGGTCGTCGGACTCGACGCGCTGCAGTTCCTGCGCACCCGCCACGGTGTCGGCGACGGCGGCGACCTCGGACGCATCTCGAACCAGCAGCAGTACATGTCGCGCCTCGCCAACAAGCTGAAGAGCCAGGAGGTGCTGTCGAACCCGGCGACGCTGTACAAGCTCGCCTCGACCGCGCTGCGCAACGTCGACCCGTCGACCTCGCTGACCAACCCCCTCACGCTGGTGCAGATCGCCTCGGCCGTGAAGGACGTGCCGTTCAACGAGATCGTCTTCGTGCAGTACCCCACCTACACCGACCCGTCCAACGCGAACCGCGTGGTCCCCGACCGTGAAGACGCCGACACGCTGTGGGCTGCGCTCGCGGCGAACCAGCCGCTGCAGCTCTCGGGCAACCTCAGCGACGGCGACGGGGTGGTGGTCGACGAGAACGGCGCTCCGGCTCCGACCGAGACCGCAGCCCCCGCGCCCACCGACGGGACCGAGCCGACCCCGGCGCCGGCGCCGACGTCGGAGGCGATCGTGCTGCCCTCGGGCATCGCCGGGCAGACCGCGGCGCAGGCCACCTGCTCGAACGGCAACGTGCGCTGACCCCTGCCGCCCGGCATCCGGATCGTGGTTCGGATGCCGGGCGGCGACCGGTTAGTATGGACCGGTGTGTTCGTGCCGAAAGGCGTCGATCACCTGGAGACGTCGCATAGTCAGGCCTAGTGCACCACCCTGCTAAGGTGGAGTCCCCGTAAGGGGACCGAGGGTTCAAATCCCTCCGTCTCCGCCGAAAAAGCCCCGGTCCGCCGGGGCTTTTCGCATTCCCGGCGTCGTCGCGGAGAGCGGCCGTCAGGCGCCCCCGAACCTCTCGGTGCGCACCGCCGCGGGGTCGTGACCGTCGTCGACGAGCCAGCCGGCGACGGCCTCGACGAACGGCGTGGGCCCGCAGACGTAGACCCGGGGCCGCTGGGCGGCGGGGAGGACGGCTCGTCGCAGCCCCTCGGCGGTGAGACGCCCCGGCGGTGCCGAGACTCCCGGCGGGGCGGTGCGCGTGTAGATCAGGTCGAGGGGCAGACCGCGATCGGCGAGCGCCTCGAGCTCAGGGCGGAAGAACACGTCGCCCGGCGAACGCACCGAGTACAGCAGGCGTAGCGGGGTGGCTTCGCCGCTCCACGCGTGCGCCGCGGCCATCGCGTACAGCGGCACCACCCCCGACCCGCCTGCGATCAGCTGCACGGGGGCCGGGTCGTCGGAGGGGCGCCACACGAAGAACGCCCCCAGCGGGCCGTGCAACTCGATGCGGTCGCCGACGCGCAGATCGTGCACGAGGAAGGGCGACACCTCGCCGTCGGGGATCTCATCGACGGCGAGCGTCACGCGCGTGCCGTCGCCCGACGAGGCGAGCGAGTAGGAGCGCGACGCCTGGTAGCCGTCGGGTGCGGTGAGGCGCACATCGACGTGCGCCCCCGCGTCGTTGCCCGGCCACGTGGGCACCTCGAGTTCGAGGCGGCGGGCCGTGGTCGTCTCGGGTCGACTCTCGACGACGGTCGCGGCGTGCCAGGCGGGGCGGCGGGTCACTCGTACCGTTCCTCGCGCCAGGGATCGCCGTGCGGGTGGTAGCCGTTCTGCTCCCAGAAGCCCGGCGAGTCGCGGGGCATGGTGACCAGGCCCTGCACCCACTTCGCGCTCTTCCAGAAGTACAGGTGCGGCACGAGCAGCCGGGCGGGGCCGCCGTGCTCGGCGGTGAGGGGTGCGCCCTCGGCCTCGAACGCGATCCAGCTCTTTCCGCCGAGCAGATCGTCGAGCGCCACATTGGTGGTGTACCCGCCGAACGAGTGCACCATCGCGAAGCGGTGCGCGGTCTCGACCTCGGCGAAGACGCGGTCGAGCGAGACGCCCCGCCACGCCATGTCGAGCTTCGTCCAGTGCGTGACGCAGTGGATGTCGACGGTGACGTCTTCGACCCCGAGGGCTTCGAGCTCGGCCCGGTTCCAGCGGTGCACGCCGTTCTCGGTGCCGATCGCGAACTCCCACGCGTCGTCGGCGACGGTCGGCGTGGGCCCCGCCGAGAGCACGGGCCAGTCGGCCACGAGCGTCTGCCCCGGGGGCAGTCGAGGATCGCGCTCGCGGCGCCGGCCCGAGAAACCGCGGGTGATGAACGACATGGGACCCCCTGCTCGACGCGTCTGCCCACCCTAGCCAGGGCCGCCCGCGGCCGACAGGGTCGCGATGCCGGGTGTCGCGGCAGGTCGGGCCCGCGGCGAATCCGTGCGCACGGCCGGTCTCGACGCGCGGCCGCGGACGTTCGCGAACCGGCCACACGGCGGGGGACCGTCTCGCGCCCGCTAACCTCGGGGCTGTGGGCCGTTCGCGCCCGCACCCTCGTACCCCCGGGAGAAACGCACATGTCGGTCGGTCTGCTCGCCGTCGTCGATGACATCCTCAGTGCCGCCATGCGCGCCAGCGCGAAGACCGCGGGAGTCGTCATCGACGACGCCGCCGTCACGCCGCAGTACGTACAGGGGCTCACCCCCGCGCGCGAACTGCCCGTGGTGTGGAAGATCGCGCTCGGCAGCATCATCAACAAGTACGTGATCATCATTCCGATCGCGCTGCTGCTCACCGCGTTCGCGCCGTGGGTGCTTCCCTACCTGCTCATCATCGGTGGCGGGTTCCTGTGCTTCGAGGGCGCTGAGAAGGTGCTCGAGTGGTTCGGCGTGCATCACGGCGCGCACGACGACGACGGTCCCCGCGACGAGAAGAAGCTCGTTCTGGGTGCGGTGCGCACCGACCTCATCCTCAGCACCGAGATCATGCTGATCGCGCTGTCGAGCCTCGACCCCGGCTTCGGCATCTGGATGACGCTGGGCGCCCTGCTCGTGATCGGCCTGGCCATGACGGTGGTCGTCTACGGCGCGGTCGCCCTGCTGGTGAAGGTCGACGACATCGGCCTGCGGTTGATGAAGAGCGCATCACGCGGGGTGCGTCGCTTCGGCGTGCGGATCGTGGCATCCATGCCCGCGGTGTTCCGCGTGATCAGCGTCATCGGCACCGTCGCGATGCTGTGGGTCGGTGGGCACCTGGTGCTGCAGAACCTCTCCGAGACGCTGTGGGCAGGACCGTACGAGGTCGTGCACCTCGTGACCCACGCGATCGAGGCCGCCGGCCCCGTGATCGTCTGGATCGTCGAGACCGCGATGTCGGCGGTGCTCGGCCTGATCCTGGGGCTCATCATCGTCGGCGTCATGACCGGGGTCACGCGCCTGGTGAAGCGCGACGCCCCCGCCGACGCCGCCCACTGACCCGCCCCGGCGGTCGCACGGTTCGACGTGCGCGGGCCGCGGCAGCGACGGCTACGCGCGGGACTCGCCGGCGGTGACGGCGCGGACGATCCCGCCGACCAGCTCGGGCCAGAGCTCGGGGGCGATGAAGTGCCCCATGCCGGGGTGCACCTGCAGCTCGGCGCCGCGGAGCGCCGCGGCCATGTCGATCGCCGCGTTCCAGTGCAGAACGTCGTCGTCGCGGCCGTGGAAGACCAGGGCGGGAACGTCGAGGGCGCGCAGGGCCTCGAGCCGTTCGGGCGCGCGCAGCAACGCCGACCACTGCCGCGAGAAGCCCTCGGGGAAGTACCCGCGGTCGAATGCCTCGCCCGCCGCCCACGCGTTCCATTCGACGTCGAGCGGGTAGCGCCCGCCCGCGGTCGCGGAGGCGAAGGCGGCGGCCCCGGCGGTGATCTCGGCGCGCGAGTACCGCAGCGGAGCCCGCATGAGCTCGGGCCTCTCGTCGTGGAGCACGTAGCGGACATCGCGCCCCGGGATGGTCGACAGCAGACCCAGGCTCCGGACCCTGTCGGGATGCCGGATCGCGGCCATCTGCGCCATCATCCCGCCCATCGAATGCCCCACGAGGTGCGCCGCGTCGAGGCCGAGATCGTCGAGTACGCGTACGACGTCGTCGCCCATCTCTTCGAGGCCGTACCCGCCGTCGATGTCGTCGGGTCCGCCGAAACGGGCCGAGAGCCCCACGTCGCGGTTGTCCATGCGCACGACGTGCAGACCCCGCTCGACCAGTCGGGCGACCAGGTCGACGTGCCAGGCGATGAGCTGCGCGCCGCCGCCGGCGATCAACACCACCGTCGGGTCGTCGGCGTCACCGGCGGTGTCGTAGAAGATCGCGGGGTCGGGGGTGAACGGCATCCGGGGTCCTTCGTTCGGGGTGCGAGCGACGATAGCCGCGTCAGCGACGCGGCGGTATGGGCGCAACGCCCATCGGGGCGAGGGCGGGAATGGATGCCGAGCCCGGGGCGTGCAGGTCGGCGGAGAGCTCCGCGGCGAGGGCGCGGGCCGCGGCCTCGAGGCCGGCGAGGCGCGGTTTGACGTTCTCGGTCGCGCCGACGATGCAGGCGGCGGCGGCGACTTGGCCCGCGGCGTCGCGCACGGGGGCGGAGATCGAGGTGATGCCGAACTCGTCGATGGATTCCATGGTCAGCACCCCGTCGGCGCGCACGCGCTCGACGCGTCCGGTGAACTGGGCGTACTCGGCGGCCCCGTGCCGGCGGGGGAAGAGCGCGCCCAGCTGATCGAGGGTGAAGTCCATCGCGAGGGTGGGTCCTCCGTCGGAGCCGACGAGCGGATGCGGGCGGCCCAGCCAGGGCGCCATGATCAGGCCCTCGGCGAGGGGTTCGATGTGCTCGACCAGGGTGAAACTGCGCATGCCCTTGAGCGCGGTGACGAAGACGCAGGCCTCGGCGCGGGCCGCGGTCGCGGCGGCACGGGCGGGGCCGGTGCGCGCGAGGAGGGGCTCGGTCGCTGCGCGATACCAGGCGTGCAGGGCGAGGTCGAGATGCAGGCGGTCGGATTCGGCGTCGTGCGCGACCGCTCCCGTGCGCACGAGGGCGTCGACCATTCGACGCGCGCGATCGGGGCGGAGTCGCGCGGCGGGCGCGATGCCCGCCACCGAGTCGGGGCCGTCGGCGAGGTGTTCGAGCACGCGCGTCGCCGCCTCGAGCGCGCGGGTCGGCTCGACGGCGGCGGCGTCCCCGCGGCCGGGCCCGACGTGCGCCTCGGCCAGGGCCTGCTCGAACGCGCGCCGCGCATCGGCGAGGACGCGGCGCACGCGGGGGCGGGCGCGGGCGGCGCGATAGACCGGGAGGCTCACCGCCAGGGCGGCCACCGTGCGCCCGTCGGGTGCCGTGAGCCGGACGGCGATCTCGACCGCTCGGCCGAGCTGCGACTCGACGAGGCCATCGCCACCGCGCGAGGCCCGCACGAGGGCGCGACGCTCGTCGGTGACGAGTTCGCCGAGGGTCACGGGCACGTGCAGGGTCCACCCCGAACCGACGGTCGCGAGCACGCGTGCCCCGCCCGTCTCGGGGGCCGCGAGGACGACCGTCTCGGTGGTCTCCTGCGCGATGCGGTGCAGCTCAAACCGCACGACCGGGGCGAGCGCCGCGGACGCCCGACCCGACAGGGCGAGGGCGCGGGATCCGACGCGGTAGCTGCCGTAGTCGTCGGCCCGGGCGAGCAGGCCGATGTCGGCGAGCTCGGCGCACAGCCTCGACACGGTGCTGAGGCTCGCCCGTGCGCCGCGGGCGATCGACGACAGCGGAAGCGGCCGGGTGGGGTCGGGGCGTGCTGCGACCGCACGCAGGGCGGCGATCGCGTGCTCGATCCTCGCGCTCATGGCATCCCTCCCCCCGCGATCGCAATCTCGACCGTGGCGTTTTGCATCTCACGGCGACCGTAACAGCCCCGCCGCGCGGGGTTCGAATAATGGCTGACATTCGCCGGGCACCCGACCGGCCCCTCGAAAGGACCCGCCATGGAGCAGTTCGACGTCGCCGTCGTCGGTCTCGGAGCCCTCGGCAGCGCCGCCGCGTACCACCTGGCCGACCGGGGCGCGCACACGGTCGCCTTCGAGCAGTTCGAGCTCGGGCACGTGCGCGGCGCCTCGCACGACACCTCGCGCATCGTGCGCACCTCGTACGGCTCGGCCGCGTACGTGCGCTTCGCGCAGGCGGCGTACCGCGAGTGGGCGGCGCTCGAGGCGGCCACGGGGGAGCGACTGCTGAGCATCACCGGCGGCGTCGTGTTCATCCCCGACGGCGGCCCGTACGACGCCGCCGACTTCGCGCGGAGCCTGACCGACAACGACGTGCCGTTCGACCTGCTCGGCCCCGACGAGGTGCACGAGCGGTGGCCGCAGTTCTCGGTGCCCGCCGGTGTCACCACCGTCTACACGCCCGACTCGGGAATCGCCCACGCCGCCCGCACGGTCGCGACGCTGCAGATGCACGCTCGGGTGCGGGGAGCCGACCTGCGGGACCGCACGCGAGTCGACCGCCTCATCCCCGACGGCGACGGCGTGATCGTCTCCACCTCGTCCGGCGAGGTGCGCGCTCGCCGCGTCGTCGTGGCCGCCGACGCGTGGACGAACACGCTGCTCGAGCCGCTCGGCATCCGGATTCCGCTCGAGGTCATGCAGGAGCAGGTGAGCTACTTCGCCCCGTCCGAGCCCGAGGCGTTCGAGCGCGACCGGTTCCCCGTCTGGATCTGGGAGGACGAGCAGTGCTTCTACGGCTTCCCGACCTACGGCGAGCCCACCATCAAGGCGGCGCGCGACGTGTCGGAGGTGCACATGTCACCGGCGGAGCGCACGTTCGTCCCGTCGGAGGAGCGCACGGCCGAGCTGGCGGCGTTCCTCTCGGCGACGATCCCCGCGAGCGGCCCGGTGCTGCGCACCGTCACCTGCCAGTACGCGCTGACCCCCGACCGTCGCTTCGTCATCGGCCCCCTCGTCGAGCGGCCCGACATCATCGTGGCGCTGGGCGCCGGCCACGCGTTCAAGTTCACTCCGGCGATCGGTCTGGCGCTGGCCGAGCTCGCGATGGGCGGCGACACCACCGACGACCTGTCGGCGTTCGCGGTCGACGCGACCGTCGCCCCGGCGATGTGAGGACCCCCGTGCAGATTCAGCGCCGCGGAGACGGCCACCACGATTGGACCCTCTACGAGGGGGAGGGGCGCGTGGGCATCGAGTGGTACTTCCCGGATGCCACGGCCCTCGGCGCCCAGGTGATGCTCTACCACCTGGCCCCCGGTGCCTCGGAGGGCGAGCACCGCCACCTCACCGGCGCCGCCGACAGCTGCTCGGCCGACAGCAGCGACGAGATGTACGTCGTCACCGCGGGCGAGATCGTCTTCACCGCCGACGGGGTCGACCGGGTGCTCAGGGCGGGAGACGGCGCGTATGCCCCGGCGGGCATGATGCACGGCGTGCGCAATGCCTCGGACGCCCCGGCCGAGCTCGTGCTGATCTTCGGTCCGCCGACGACCGCCCGGTCGACGACCGCGCCGACCGCCGCCCCGCCGATCGCCGCCCCGGAGGAGACGCCGTGAGACACGCCCCCGACTACGCCCTGACCGACCTCGACGCGGTGCGCGAGCTGGTGCGCGAGAACCCCTGGGCCCCGCTGGTGAGTCATGTGCCCGGGCGGGGGCTCGTGGCATCCCACTATCCGGTGCTCGTCGACGACGCGGGCGACGGGTTCTCGATCGTGAGCCACGTGGGGCGCCCCGACGAGGCGCTGCACGAGCTCGGCGCGCACGAGGTGATGGTGGTGGTGTCGGGGCCGAGCGGCTACGTCTCGCCCGGCTGGTACGACGTGTCGCCGGCCGTGCCGACGTGGAACTTCGTCGTGGCGCACCTGTACGGCACGCCCGAGCTGCTGAGCGACGACGAGAACCTCGCGGTGCTCGACCGGCTCGTCACGCACTTCGAGGCACCGTTGCCGAACCCCTTCCTGATGCACCGGAGCCTCGAGAACACCGCGTACGCCGAGCGGATCGTGCACGGGACGGTCGGGTTCCGCCTGCCCGTCGCACGGTTCGAGGCGAAGCAGAAGCTCAGCCAGGACAAGCCCGCTGCCGTCGTCGACCGCATCGTCGCGGCGCTGCGCGCTCCCGGCCCCTATGAGAACCCGGCCCTGGCCGGTCGGATGGATGCCATCCGCCAACGAGAGGAACGAGAAGAACGATGACCGGATTCGTAGGCGTGGATGCCATGGTGCGCTGGGTCGCGACGAACGGAGCCGAGCGGCTCATGACCGACATGATCGCGTACCTCGAGGCCGACTACCGTCGCTGGTCGTCGTTCGACAAGGTCGAGCGCATGGCCAGCCACACCCCGTTCGGGGTCATCGAGCTCATGCCCATCAGCGATCCCGACACGTACGCCTTCAAGTACGTGAACGGGCATCCCTTCAACCCCGGCCGCGGATACCAGACCGTCACCGCGTTCGGCGTGCTCGCCGACGTGCACAACGGTTACCCGGTGTTCCTGTCGGAGATGACGCTGCTCACGGCGTTGCGCACCGCCGCGACCTCGGCCATGGTGGCGCGTCGACTGGCCCGCCCCGACGCGCGCACGATGGCGATGATCGGCGCGGGGAGTCAGGCGGAGTTCCAGGCCCTCGCGTTCCGCGGTGTGCTGGGCGTGGATCGTCTGCGCGTGTTCGACGTCGATCCCGCGGCCACCGCCAAGCTCGTGCGCAACCTCACCCCGCTCGGCTTCGACATCGAGGTGTGCGACTCGGCGGCCGAGGCCGCGCGCGGCGCCGACATCGTCACGACCTGCACCGCCGACAAGGCGGCGGCGACGGTGCTCAGCGATGCCGACGTGGCAGCCGGAATGCACATCAACGCCATCGGTGGCGACTGCCCCGGCAAGACCGAGCTCGACCCCGCGATCCTGTCGCGCGGACCGGTGTTCGTGGAGTACGCCCCGCAGACCCGGATCGAGGGCGAGATCCAGCGGGTCGCCGCCGACTTCCCGGTGACGGAGTTCTGGGAGGTGCTCACCGACCGCGCGCCGGGGCGCACCTCCGACGACCAGGTGACCGTCTTCGACTCGGTCGGCTTCGCGATCGAGGACTTCTCGGCGCTGCGGTTCCTGCGCGACAGCGTCGCGGGCACCGAACTGGCGCTCGAGATCGACCTCGTGGCCGCCCCCGACGATCCGAAGGACCTCTTCGGCCTCGTCGGCGCCCCGGTGCCCGCTCTGTGAGCGCGCTCACCCTGCGCTCGGGCCGGCCGTACGGCGGCGAGCCCGTCGACGTCGTCGTGCGCGACGGCCTCATCGCCTCGATCGTCCCGGCCGGTGCCGCGCCGGCCGAGGGCGAGGTCGTCGAGCTCGACGGCCGCGCGATCGGTCCCGGCCTCTGGGACGCCCACGTGCACTTTTCGCAGTGGGTCATCTCGAGCCGCCGCGTCGACGTCGCCGGCACGCACAGCCCCGACGAGGTCGTGGATGCCGTGCGTCGGGCGCTCGTCGCCGGGGCGCCGCGCACCGACGGCGTCCTCGTCGGCTACGGCTACCGCGACGGGTTGTGGACTACCCCGACCACGCTCCGCGTCCTCGACGATGCCTTCCCCGACGTTCCGGTGGTGCTCGTCAGCGGCGACCTGCACGCCGGGTGGATGAACTCCCGCGGGGCCGAACGCCTCGGCCTCCGCCCCGACGCCAGCGGCGTCGTCGCCGAGTTCGAGTGGATCGCCGCCCTGCAGCGGTTCCAGCAGGCGGCATCCATTCCGGTCGAGGCATACGGCGAGGTCGCCGACGCCGCGGCTCGGCGCGGTGTGGTCGGCATCGTCGACTACGAGAACGTCCCGAACTTCCTCGAGTGGCCCGAGCGGGTCGCCGCGGGCGTGCGTGCGCTGCGGGTTGACGCCTCGGTGTGGCCCGACCGACTCGAGGAGGCCATCGCCGCGGGCCTGCGGACGGGCGACCCGCTCGACGCCGACGGACTCGTCACCATGGGCCGGCTGAAGGTCGTCGTCGACGGCTCGCTCAACACGCGCACGGCGTGGTGCTGGGACCCGTACCCCGGTGCCGACCCCCTGCACGCCCACGCGTGCGGCGTGCAGAGCGTCTCGGTCGACGAGCTGCACCGACTGCTCCGACGCGCGAAGCAGGGCGGCATCCTCCCCGCCGTGCATGCCATCGGCGACCGCGCGAACGCCGAGGTGATCGGTGTGTTCGAGACCCTCGGCATGCCCGGCATCATCGAGCACGCGCAACTCGTCAGTGACGGCGATTTCGCCCGATTCCGCCGGGCGGGCCTCATCGCCAGCGTGCAGCCCGAGCACGCGATGGACGACCGCGACATCGCCGACCTGCACTGGTCGGGACGCACCGACCGGGCCTTCGCGTTCGGCTCTCTGCATCGGTCGGGCGCGGCCCTGCGCCTCGGCTCCGACGCCCCCGTCGCCCCGCTCGACCCGTGGCACGCGATCGCGTCGGCGACCTCGCGCAGCCGCGGCGACCGCGAGGCCTGGCATCCGGAACAACGCCTTCCGCTCGACGTCGCGCTGGCGGCGAGCAGCCGCAGCACCCTCGCCGTCGGGCAGCCGGCCGACCTCGTGGTGCTCGAACGCGACCCCTTCGCGTGCGACCGCGACGACCTGCGCGAGATGACCGTGGCGGCGACCCTTCTCGGCGGGCGGTTCACACACCGGGCGGTGTGACCGGGCGACGGGCCAGTCGTCGCGCGGGGCCGTCGCGTGCGGACGCTCGGCGATCCGGTGCGTCGCGCCTCGGCGCGTGCGCGAGCGCGATCCCCGCGCCCGGTCGACGCGTTCCCGCCCGCGCGGAGCGTTCAGGCGTTCAGGACGAGCGTCTCTCCCGCACGAGCGCGCGAGACGCACGGGTAGATGATGCGGGAGTCGTCGTCGACCGTCAGCGAATCGCGGTGGTCCACCGCCCCATCCAGCACGGGCACGGCGCACGAGCCGCAGACCCCGCGCAGGCAGGAGCCGTTCATCGGCACCCCGGCGCCCTGGAGCGACTCGAGCAGCGACCGGGTCGCGGGCACCTCGACGGTCACACCGGACCGGGCGGCGGTGGCGGTGAAGGCCTCGTTCGGCCCGAACTCCCGCTTCCGGGGCTCGAAACGCTCGAGATGGATGCCGGACCCCTCGGGCAGTGTCGGGCTCAGCGCCCAGAGCGCGTCGACGAACGACGCCGGCCCGCACGCGTAGACGTCGGTGCCGGGGGCGATCCCGCCGACGACCGCGTCGAGGTCGAGACGCCCCCGCTCGCGGCTGACGTGGACGGTGGCGCGATCACCGAGGGCGGCGATCTCGTCGGCGAAGGCGACGCCGTTGCGCTCCCGGGCGACGACGATCATCCTCCAGTCGGCGTCGACGGCGGCGAGGTGACGGGCCATCGACAGGATCGGCGTGACCCCGATCCCGGCGGCCAGCAGCAGGTACGCGGGGGCCTCGCCGAGCTCGAACAGATTGCGGGGCGGGCGGACCCAGACGGTGCTGCCCTCGCGCAGGAACGCGTGGATGTAGTGCGAGCCGCCGCGCGACAGTTCCTCGCGGCGCACGGCGATGCGGTACGACGCGGTGTCGGCGGGGTCACCGCACAGCGAGTACTGCCGCTCGTGGCGTGTGATCAGCTGCAGGTCGATATGGGCGCCGGGGTTCCAGGCGGGGAGGGGGGATCCATCGACGTTCTGCAGGCGGATGCTCACGATGTCGGGCGTCTGGCGGATGATCTCGCGGACCACCAGGGGCATCAGTCCCTCGCGGCTGCGCACCTCAGTACAGCGCCCGGTAGGCGCCGGACATCGCCTCGTCGATGACGTCGCCGACCGCGGCATCCCATCCCGACGTGCTCGCCCAGATCTGGCCCGAGGTCGGCACCTGCGTGGCCAGGTCCTGCATGTCGGCGTCCCAGATCCCGCCGCGCAGCAGAGCGCGCCCGCAGTGAAGGTACACCTGCTCGATGCGCAGCACGATCGCGAGGTCGGGCACGGTGTGGTCCTGCTCGAGGGAGCGCAGCAGGGTGGGGTCGTCGGTGACGAACGCGGTGCCGTTGATCCGCAGCGTCTCGCTCATTCCCGGCACGAAGCACAGCAGGGCGGCGTGGCCGTTGTCGACGATGTTGCGCATCGAGTCGGCGATCTTGTTGCCGAGGCGGTCGGGAAGGACGACGGTGCGGTCGTCGATCGCCCGCACGAAACCGGGGTAGTCGCCGCGCGGCGAGCAGTCGCACGTTCCGTCGCGATCGGCGGTGGCGAGGGTGGCGAACGGCGAGTGGGCCAGGAAGCGCAGGCAGTTCTCATCGAGGTGGTCGGTGATCTTCTGCAGCGAGGGACCCTCCGGCTCGCCCAGCGTGCCGCGGATGTCCTCGAGCCCGAGCGCGCGGAAATCGGTGGAGAGCATGTCATCGACGCTACCCCGGGGTCCCTCGAACCTCATCGTCGCCCGGGCACAGGATCACCGGGTCGAAGTGTGCCGTCGGCACAGCGAGCGCCCGGGGGCGAGTGCCCGGGCGCTCGAGGGCCACCGCCCCACGCCGGCGCCGCCATCAGGCCCCGACGCCCTCCTCAGCGCCCCGAGCCCAGCAGGCGCACGCGGCAGGCCAGCTCGACCGCGAAGCGGGTGTCGGGGTCGTCGAGGTCGACCCCGAGCAGCTCGCGCGCGCGTCGGATGCGGTAGCCGACCGCATTGGGGTGCAGGTTCAGCTCGCGCCCGGCCTGCGCGAGCGAATGACGGTGGCCGAGGTACGACAGCAGCGTGCGCACGGCCGTCGTCGCCTTCTCGGGCCCCAGCACGTCGAGCGGGTGGAGGATGTCGTCGAGCAGATTGCGGCTCACCGGCGAGGCGTAGAAGTCGAGCAGCAGACGTCGGAGCCCGGTCACGTCGGTGAGTTCGATGGCATCCAGTCGACCACCGGCGATGGCGGAGTCGGCGGCGACGCGCGCCTCGGCAGCCGATTGCCGCAGACCCGCGGCTCCGGTCTGCGGGGTGCCGAGACCGACCGTGTACGTCCAGTCGTCGCCGATGAGACGGCGCGCCTGGGCCTGCACGCGCGACACGACGTCGCGCAGGCGCCGCTGGTGGTCGCCCGCGCCGTGGTCCTCGCTGCTGACGACGAGGACGTCGTCCTGCAGGAAGGCGATGTGCCACAGCTCGGGGCGGTCCTCGATGAGCTGCAGGGTGAACAGCTCGAGCGCGGCCTCGACGAAGCGCGGGGCGCGCAGCCCCGGGTCGGTGCGGTGCTGCGGACGCATCCACGCCACGGCGTGCGAGAGCTGCAGGGGCAGACCGAGGCGTGCGGCCGGAGCGACGAACCCGTCGACGCGGCCGGCCTCGGCAAGGATCAGCTCGACGATGAGGTCGGCGCGCGACTGGTTCGGGGCGAAGCGGTCCTGCAGGTGCCGCTGCATGGCCCGCGACACGAGCGAGGCCACGACCGGCAGGGCGACGGTGGCGGCGGGATCCGACGTCTCGGCGACCAGCCGGCCGATGGGCACTTCGCCCGCGAAGACGGCGTCGGCGTCGGTCCACGAGGTCGCCAGGTCTTCGCGCAGGCTCACCCGCACGCCCAGGGCGGTGCCCGCGGCGTCGAGGATCGCCGCCACCGCGTCTCCCTCGCCCGCAGCCGCGGCCTGCGTCGCCTTCTCGACCGCGAAGGCCGCGCGGGTCATCGACTCGGCCGCGCCCCCGCTGATCACCCGGTCGATCGCGACGGCGAGATCGGGAGCGGGCGCCGCGAGCGACACGAGCACGGGAACGCCGCCGCGCAGCGCCAGCACGGTCGCGGTCTCGGTCGCCGTGAAGCCCGCGGGCATGACGAGGCCCGCCAGCCCGCGCGCGCTGGCCTGGCGCAGGGCCACGTCGACGAGGTACGGCGCGGGCGGGTCCTCGCCGGCCACGACGGCCAGGGTGCCCGCGGTCAGGCCGGGCAGATCGGCGAGGGTCGACACGTCGACGCGTTCGATCGTCGCTCCGCCCTCGGGGCCGGCGGCGTGCGCGATGCCCAGGCGTTCGGTCTGAGCGAGAAGGTCGGAAGTGGTGAGCTGTGCCACCAGCACAATGTACGCCGATTCCCTGTCTGCTCACCACATTGTCGCTCGCGGGGGCGGTGCTTAGTGTCGTGTCATGGCACTTCCGTCTCCCGTCACGCCGACCGCGGCCCGCGCCCCCGAGCACGTCACGGCCGACGACATCGCCGCGCTCGCCGCGGGCGCGGCGATCTTCGGCACGGGCGGCGGCGGCGCCGTCTACACCTCGCAGCTGACGACCGAGCGCGCGATCCGCGAGCACGGGCCGGTGCGGCTGCTGAGCCTCGACGACCTCGGACCCGACGACGCCGTCATCATGATGAGCGGCATCGGCGCACCGACCGTCGGCATCGAGATGCTCTCGTCGGTGCAGCAGGTCGAGACCCTGCTGCGCGAGGCCGAACGCGTCGCCGGGCGCACGATCACCGCGATCATGCCCGCCGAGATCGGGGGCAGCAACGGCGTCTCGCCCGCCGGATGGGCCGCTCGCCTGGGCGTCGCCCTGCTGGATGCCGACGGCATGGGCCGCGCGTTCCCGGAGGCGACCATGATCTCCACCAACGTCGCCGGCGTCCCGTGCGAGTTCGCGGTGCTCAGCGACGTCGTCGGCAACGTCGTGACCCTGCGCACGGTCGACCTCGGCTGGCTCGAGCGGCACGCCCGCGCCGTCACGGTGGCCGCCGGGGGCATCTGCCTCGGCGCCCATTACCTGCTCACCGCCGAGACGGCCCGCGGAGCGGTCATCCCGGGCACGATCAGCACGGCCATCCGCGTCGGACGCGCGCTGCTGTCGGCGGCCGAGCCGGTGGCCGCCATCGCCGACGAGCTCGATGCCGACGTGCTCATCTCGGGCAAGATCGTCGACGTCTCGCGCCGCACCGAGGGCGGGTTCGTGCGCGGCTCCATCACGATCGCCGGGATCGGCGACGACCGCGGGCGCCTGCAGCGCGTCGAGCTGCGCAACGAGAACCTCGTGGTACTCGAAGACGGCGAGGTGCTGGCGACCGTGCCCGACCTCATCACCGTCGTCGACCTCGAGACCGGTCACGCCATCTCGACCGAGATGCTGCGCTACGGCCAGCGCGTGTCGGTGCTGGCCTGGGCGTGCGACCCCCTGTGGCGCACCGAGCGCGGCCTCGAGATCGCCGGCCCCCGCGCCTTCGGCTACGACCTGCCCTACGTCCCCTTCGAGCGGAAGGACGCGCGATGATCGCCGTTCGCGACCTGTCCATCGGCGTCGACGTCGGCGGCACCAACACCGATGCGGTCGTCGTGGATGCCACGGGGTCGGTGATCGCCTGGACGAAGCAGCCGACCACGGCCGACGTCATCGGCGGCATCCGTGCCGGTATCGCCGCCGTGCTCGCGCAGCTCGCCGAGGACCGCGACCGAGTGTCGCGCGTCATGCTCGGCACCACCCACGCGACCAACGCGATCGTCGCCCGCCGGGGCCTGGACCGCGTCGCGCTCGTGCGGCTCGGGGCTCCCGCGGCCACCGAGTGGCCGCCGCTGACGGGCTGGCCGACCGACCTCAGCACCCAGGTGCTGGCGGGGGCGGCCATGCTCGGCGGCGGGCACATGGTCGACGGCACGCCCATCTCACCGCTCGATCGCGACGGCATCCGGCGGTTCCTCGACGGCCTCGACGGGCGGTTCGACAGCGTGGCGGTGT
This sequence comes from Microbacterium sp. Leaf179, assembly GCF_001423785.1. Taxonomy (NCBI): domain Bacteria; kingdom Bacillati; phylum Actinomycetota; class Actinomycetes; order Micrococcales; family Microbacteriaceae; genus Microbacterium; species Microbacterium sp. Leaf179. Next base: position 72,178 of record NZ_LMPH01000005.1, read on the forward strand.
GCGGGATCTTCGCCCCCTCCTCTCCCGAGCAGGAGCGCGACGTCGAGCAGCTCGTGCACGACCACATCGGCGAGAACGTGCCGGTGTTCCTCAGCCAGGACATCGGTCCCGACGGGCTGCTCGAGCGCGAGAACGCCACGGTGCTCAACGCGGCCCTGCGCGGCGTCGCGAGCGAGGTGACCCGCGCCCTCGTCGACGTCGTCGCCGAGGAGGGTCTCGACGTCTCGACCTTCTTCGCGCAGAACGACGGCACACTGATGTCGCTCGACTACGCCGTGCGCTACCCGGTGCTGACCATCGGGTCGGGGCCGGCGAACTCCCTCCGCGGAGCCGCCTTCCTCTCGGGCGCCCAGAACGCCATCGTCGTCGACGTCGGCGGCACCACGAGCGACCTCGGCGTGCTCGTCGACGGATTCCCCCGCGAATCGACCCTGCCCCGCGACATCGGCGGCGTGCGCACCAACTTCCGCATGCCCGACATCCTCAGCCTCGGCATCGGCGGGGGCACGATCATCGACCCCCGCACCGGTGCCGTCGGCCCGGGATCGGTGGGGTACCGCATCGCCGAAGAGGGACTGCTGTTCGGCGGTTCCACCCCGACGCTCACCGATGCCGCCGCGGCCGCGGGGCACGGCATCCGGGGTCGTTCGCTCCCCCCGCTGTCGGCGGGGCACCGCGACATGCTGGCCCGCGCCCTCGCCCACGCGCACGAACGCATCGAGGAGGCCGTCGAACGGCTGTCGCTCGGCCGCGTCGACCTGCCGCTGATCGTCGTCGGCGGCGGCGCCCAACTCGTTCCCGACGATCTGCCGGGGGCCGGTGACGTGCTCCGCCCCGACCGGGCCGACGTCGCCAACGCCGTCGGAGCGGCCATCTCGCTCGCCGGGGGCCGCGCCGACCAGATCTCCGACGCCGAAGACCGGGATGCCGCGATCGCGGCCGCCTCGGAAGCGGCGATCGCGAAGGCCATCCAGGCGGGGGCCGATCCCCTCGCGGTCGAGATCGTCGACGTCCTCGAGACGTCGCTGTCGTACACGACCCGCCCCACCCTCAAGGTCTCGGTCAAAGCCGCCGGCCCCCTGAGCCATCTCGCCGCACCCATCCCCGCGCGCTGACACCTGCACCACCCCTGCACCACCGTCGCTTCCCCCGAATCAAGGAGCATGGCAATGAAACGCAGCACTCTCGTCCCGGCCGCGGCCGGGGTCGTCCTTCTCGCATTGACACTGGCGTCGTGCGCGGCGCCCTCCGACAGCACCGGGGGAGGGGGCTCGGTCGTCTCGGGCGGCACGTTCGTCAAGGCGATCAGCGACGACCCGGGCGACCTCGACCCGATGAAGGCCGTCTCGCCCGACACCTTCGACGTCGTCACCATCGCCTACGAGTCGCTCATCTACGTCACCCCCGACGGCGAGTACGAACCCTGGCTCGCCGAGAGCTGGACCGACGAGGGCACCTCGGCCACCTTCACGCTGAAGGACGGCATCACCTGCGCCGACGGCTCGGAGTTCACCGCGCAGACCGTCGCCGACAACCTCAACTACAACGCCGATCCCGCCAACGCGACCTTCTCGTACGGCACCGTCATCACCGAGGCCGTGTCAGCCACGGCCGAGGGCAACGTCGTCACCGTGACCAGCACGGTCAACGACCCGTTCCTGGCCGTCAACCTCGGCACGATCATGATGGTGTGCGACGCCGGTCTGGCCGACGTCGCTTCGCTGTCGGACACCACGAACGGCACGGGCATGTTCCAGCTGAGCGAGGCGCGCGCCGGCGACGCGTACGTCTTCACCCAGCGCGACGGCTACACGTGGGGCCCCTACGGCGTCACGAACGAGACCGAGGGGCTGCCCGAGACCATCGAGGCGCGCATCGTGTCCGACCAGAGCACCGTGACCAACCTGCTGCTCTCGGGCGAGCTGAACTCCGGCGTGGTCACCGGCCCCGACCAGGACCGCCTCGAGGGCGCCGGCATCACCTACGCGGGCGTGCGCAACCCGGTCGGTCAGATCCTGTTCAACGAGCGCGAGGGCCGGCCCTTCTCCGACCCGCTCGTGCGCGAGGCCCTCTCGACCGCGATCAATCGCGACGAGGTCGGCCCGGTCATCGCCGGCGCCACGGGTCTGCCCTCCAGCGGGCTCGTCATGAAGACGCCGCTGCTGTGCGTGCAGGACCCGCCCAGCTGGAGCCTGCCGGCCACCGACCTCGATCGCGCCGGCGAACTGCTCGACGAAGCCGGCTGGACCCTCGGCAGCGACGGCATCCGTCAGAAGAACGGACAGCCGCTGAACGTGAAGTTCATCTACGACGCCCCCACCGCCTCGCACGCTCCGGCCGCCGAACTCGTCAAAGAGACGTGGGACTCGCTCGGCGTGGTCACCGAGCTGTCGGCCAACGACGCCGCGGCCTGGTCCGACCAGCTCTACACGAGCTTCGACTGGGACACCGGGTGGGTGCAGATCGGGCCGGGAAGCCCCGTCGTGCTCGACCTCTTCTTCGGCGGAGCGACTCCCGACCAGGGTGGCTTGAACTTCATGTTCGTCGACAACCCCGAGTACAACGCCCTGGCCACCCAGGCCAAGACCGCCACCCCCGACGCCGCGTGCGGACTGTGGCAGCAGGCCGAGAAGGAGCTCATCGAGCGCTTCGACACCTTCCCGGTGATCGACAACATCCTGCCGAATTACATGAGCGGCGCGACGTTCGAGCAGCCGAACTTCCTCAACCCCACCTCGATCCGGATGCAGGGCTGATCCCATGACCGCCACCCCTCCGCCCGTCGTCGCCGACCTGGCCGGCGCCCCCACCGCCGCCCTGGCGGTGCGGGCGGAGGGGCGCGGCCGCGGTCCGCGGCTCTCTCCTCGCGCGGCGTTCCTCGTGCGACGACTGGGGCGACTGCTCGTCTCGCTCGCCGTCGTCGTCGTCGCGTCGTTCTTCCTCATCCACCTCGTGCCGGGCGATCCCGTGCGGGCGGCCCTCGGCATCCAGGCCTCGCCCGAACTGGTCGCGGCCACCCGTGCCGAGCTCGGTCTCGACAAGCCGCTGCCGCAGCAGTTCTTCGACTACGTCGCGCACCTGCTGCGCGGCGACTTCGGGGAGTCGATCCGCACCGGCCGATCGGTCTCCGAGACCATCGGTCAACGTTTTCCGGCGACCGTCACCCTGGGGGTGCTGAGCTTCCTGCTCGCCCTGGTCGCCGCGGTCCCGATCGGCATCGGCGCCGCCGTCGCCCTGCAGCGTCCGGGTCGCAAGGTCGCCGACGCGCTCATCTCGGGCGTGTTGGGCATGCTCATCGCGGTGCCCGGCTTCCTGCTCGCCGTCGGGCTCATCGCCCTCTTCGCCGTACAGCTCAAATGGCTCCCCGCGGCCGGATGGGGGAAGCCCGAGGATGCCGTGCTGCCGGTGCTCGCGCTCGCCCTCGGGCCCCTCGCCTACCTCGCCCGCATCGTGCAGGTCGAGATGTCGGGTGTGCTGGGAGCGACCTACATGACCACCGCGCGGGCGAAGCGTCTTCCGGGGCGGCTCGTCTACCTGCGCCACGCGCTGCCGAACATCATCACCGCCTCGCTCACGGTGAGCGGGCTGCTGCTGAGCGGCATGATCGCCGGCACCGTGCTGATCGAGACGGTGTTCGCGATCCCCGGAATGGGCGGGGTCATGGTCCCGGCGGTCGGGGCGAAGGACTACCCGATCGTGCAGGGGCTCGTCGTGGTCTACGCGCTCATCATCCTCGGCGTGAACCTCGTCGTCGATCTCATCCTGGTGACCGTCGACCCGCGGTCCTCGATCACGGAGGGCTGACCCTTGACCTGGCGCTCACGACTGCTGTCTCCGGCCGGCATCGCCGCTCTTGTCGGCGTCCTGCTGTTCCTGTTCCTCGCGACCGCGGGACCCACGCTCTTCCTCGCCGCGGCCGAGACCTCGAACGTCCCCGCGCGGTTGCTGCCGCCGAGCCTCGCGCACCCGTTCGGCACCGACGACCTCGGCCGCGACATCTTCGCGCGCGTGCTCGTCGCCGCCCGCATCTCGCTGCTGTTGACCCTGGGTGCCACGGTGGTCTCCACGGTCGGCGGCATCGCCTACGGCCTCATCGCCGTGATCCTGCCGCGGCACGCGCGTCGACTGGCCACCGGCCTGCTCGACGTGCTCCTCGCCTTCCCCTGGCTGCTGATGGTGCTGTTCTTCACCGTCATCTGGGGCGCGAGCGCCGTGACGGCGATGCTCGCGATCGGTATCTCGGGCATCCCCTTCATGGCGCGTCTGGTCTACAACCTGGCGTCGTCGGTTTCGGGCCGCGACTACGTGCGGGCCGCCCGCGTCGTCGGCGTCGGGCCGTTCGGCATTCTGGTGCGCCACATCCTGCCCAACATCGCCAACCCGCTGTTCGTCAACGCCGCGGCCACGGCCAGCGTGACGCTGCTGTCGTTCGCGGGGCTGTCGTTCCTGGGTCTCGGTGTGCAGGCGCCCGAGTACGACTGGGGGCGACTGCTGCAGGACGGCATCACCCGCATCTACGTCAACCCGCTCGCCGCCATCGGCCCCGGCATCGCCGTGGTGCTCGCGGGCCTGGTGTTCACCTTCGTGAGCGAGGCGCTCGGCGACGCGCGCGGCGGGGGCCGAGCGGCCGTGGCCCGACGTGCCCTCGGCGCGGTGGCCCCGCTGCGACGCTCCGGGATCGCGGCCGCTCCCGCACGACCGGCGGCGACGGCGGGCGAACCCGTCGCCGAGATCGCCGACCTGCGCATCGCGTTCGCCACCGCCGACGGCGGTGAGGTCGAGCGCGTCCGCGGCGTCGGGCTGCGCATCCTCCCGGGCGAGGTCGTGGGCATCGTGGGCGAGTCGGGCTCGGGCAAATCGCTCACGGCCATGGCTCTCGCGGGTCTGCTCGGCACCGATGCGCGCATCACGACGAGCGCCCACACCTTCGACGGCATCGACATGACCCGCCCGCTCACCGCGGCCGATCGTTCCACGCTCGGTGTGGAGCTCGGCATGGTGTTCCAGGACCCGCTCACCTCGTTGAACCCCGCGCTGACGATCGGCCGCCAACTCACCGAGGTTCCCGAGGTGCACCTCAAGATGTCGCGCGCCGATGCCCGCGCGCACGCCGCCGCCGCGCTCGAGGCCGTCGGGATCGCCGACGCGAAGCGGCGCCTGTCGCAGTACCCGCACCAGTTCAGCGGCGGGATGCGCCAGCGCGCGATGATCGGTCAGGCCCTCACCGGTCGACCGAAGCTCATCATCGCCGACGAGCCCACCACCGCCCTCGACGTCACCGTGCAGCGACAGGTGATGGGCGTGCTCCGCCGGGCGCAGCGCGACACGGGCGCGGCGATCGTCTTCATCTCGCACGACATCGCGCTCGTCTCGGCGTTCTGCGATCGCGTCCTCGTCATGAAGGACGGCCTGATCGTCGAGGAGCTCGACGCCCAGCGCATCCGCGACGACGCCACCCACCCGTACTCGCGCGCGCTGATCGCGTGCCTGCCCGACATGACGTCCGACCGCAGGCGCCCTCTTCCGGTGATCCCGCCGGAACTGGCCGCCGCTGCCCTCGCCGAGGAGGTGGGGGTGTGAACGCCCTCGAGATCGACCGCCTGTCCGTCCGATACGGCCGTGCCACCGTCGTCGACGACGTCTCGCTCGTCGTCCCCGCGGGACGGACGCTGGGCCTCGTGGGCGAATCGGGGTCGGGCAAGAGCACGATCGCCGCGGCCGCGGTGGGCCTCGTACCGCCCGCCGCCGGAGAGGTGCGGGTCGGCGGGGTCGTGGCATCCGGTCGGGGAAGAGACGCACGCGAGGCGCGTCGCCGTCTGCAGCTCGTGTTCCAGGACCCGTTCTCGGCGCTGGATCCGCGCATGAGCATCGGCGAGTCGATCGCCGAGGCCCTCCGCGCGAGCGGGAAGTCCTTCTCTCGCGATGCCCGCGTCGCGCGGGTGCGGGAGATGCTCGGGCTCGTGCACCTCGATCCCGACCGTGCCGGCGACCTGCCCGCCGCGTTCTCGGGCGGCCAGCGGCAGCGCGTCACGATCGCCCGCGCTCTCGCGGGCGAGCCGAGCGTGCTCATCGCCGACGAGGTGACCAGCGCCCTCGACGTGTCGGTACAGGGCTCGGTGCTCAACCTGCTGCGCGAGCTGCAGGAACGCTTCGGCCTGTCGATGCTCTTCATCTCGCACAACCTGGCCGTCGTCCGCTACGTCAGCGACGAGATCGCCGTCATGCGTCACGGGCGCATCGTCGAGTCGGGCCCCACCGAGCAGCTGCTGGCCGCGCCTACCGAGAGGTACACCCTCGACCTGCTCGACGCGGTGCCGGTGCTCGGCGTGCGGATGACGACGGACTGAGCGGTCCCGTGATCCACCCCGACCGGTCCGCGGACGCCGTCGGCAGCGAGGTCGAGGGACTGCGCCGCCGGGCCGGCGAGCTCGCGGCCCTCTACGCCAGCGCGCGCGAGCTGGCCGCGATGCGCGACGCCGACGCCGTTCTCGAGCGTCTCGTCGAGCGGGCGCAGGAGCTGCTCGCCGCCGACGTCGCCTACCTGTCGGAGTTCGACGGCGTCGATGGGGCGCTGCGCGTGCGCGCGACCCGCGGGGCGGTGACGGGCGCGCTGCGCGACCTCGAGGTCCCTCCGGGGCGCGGCCTGGTGAGCGCGATCGCCGAGACCCGGCTGCCCCGGGCGGTGCGGCGGTACGACGCCGTCGCCCCCGAGCGGCACGCCTCGGGCATCGACGCCGCGGTCGAGGCCGAGGGGATCGTGTCGCTTCTGGGCGTTCCCCTGCTCTCGGACTCCGCCGTGCTGGGGGTGCTCTTCGTCGCCGAACGGCACGAGCGCGCTTACACCCCCGACGACATCGCGCTGCTGGCCGCCCTCGCCGCCCACGCGTCGGTGGTGCTGCAGACGGCGGCGGCGCTCGCCGATGCCCGCACGCAGGCGCTGCGCGCCGAGGCGGCGGTGGCCGAGCTGACCGCGCACGTCGCCGCGCGCGACCGCGCCAACCGCGTGCATCGCGAGCTCGTCGACGCGGTGCTGGCCGGCGGCGGACTGGCGCCCGTGGCCGCCACGCTGTCGACGGCGTTGCAGGCGGCCGTGACGATCGTCGACGCCGCGGGGGGCGTGCGCGCGGGGGCCGACGACGCGGCGACCCCGACGGCGGCGGTGCAGCGCGCGCTCGACGACAGCCGCGCCGAGGGAAGACCCATCCGGCTCCCGGATGCCGGGATCGTCAGCGCCGTCGTCGCCGGCGGTCGGGTGTTCGGGGCGATCGTCGTGGGCCCTCCGGCACGATCGCTCGACGAGGTCGACCTGCGCACCGTCGAGCGGGCGGGGCAGGTGGCGGCGCTGCTCGCCCTGTCGGAGGAGGCCGTCGCCGAGGCCGGGCACCGGCAGCGCTCCGACCTGCTGCTCGATCTGGTCACGGCCTCGCCGCAGCGTCGCGCCGACGTCGCGGCGGCCGCGCGGCGCGCGGGGATCGACGAGACGGCCGTGGGGGCGGTGACGGCGTTCGCCGTGCCGGCGGAGCGTCGTCCCGAGATCGCCCGCGTGGTGGCCCGCCGGCTGGGGCCCGCCGCCCTCGTCGGTGAGCTCGACGGCCTGGTGCTGGCCGCCCACGGCGATCCCCTCGACCCCGCCTCGTACGAGGCGGTGCGCTCCCTCGTCGACACCGAGGTGCTGGCCGTGACCGTGCGCGTCGAGTCGGGAGCCCTCGTGCGGGCGGCCGCCGACGTGCGTTCCGCCCTCTCCCTCGCCCAGGCCCTGGGTATCGACGACGCGCGGGTCCCCGCCGTCGACCTGCTGCCGTACGCGGCGACCATCGGTGCCGACCGGCGGGTGCTCGACGCCTTCCTCGACACGATGCTCGGCGCCGTCCGGCGGCACGACGCGTCCCGCGGCAGCGATCTGCTCGCGACCCTGCGGGCCTTCGTGCGCCACGGCGCCAGCCCCACGCGCACGGCGCGGGCCCTCACCTTCCACACGAACACGATCCTCCAGCGCCTCGAGAAGCTCGACGCGCTGCTGGGCGAGGGGTGGCGCGACGACGAGCGCTTCTTCCGCCTGTCGACGGCGGTCCGCCTCGACGAACTGCGCGAGCGGCTGGGGTCGCGCGGCGATGGGTGATCGACGCAGTGGGGGAGTCATCCGGTGTGTCGGCGGTCCATATGCCGCCACCGGGTCTCGTCTTAGCGTCGAAGGGACGCCGCGGTCGACGCGGCGGCATCCCGCCCGCGAAGGAGCCCCCGTGACCACGAACAGCCGCCTCCCGGGCCTCCGCGACCACGAGCCGCTCGATCGACGCGCGCGCGTCGCCGAGGCCGCCGGTCTGTCGGCCGACGACCTCGCGGCCCTCGATCCCCGCGACGGTCTGTCGCTGTCGCAGGCCGACCACCTCGTCGAGAACGTGGTGGGGCTCATCGGCATCCCGGTCGGAGTCGCCACGAACTTCCGCGTCGACGGCGTCGACCGGCTCGTACCGATGGCCACCGAAGAACCCTCGGTCGTCGCGGCCGCCTCGAACGCCGCGCGCATCGCCCGCGAGACGGGCGGTTTCTTCACCTCGTCCACCGGCGACGTGATGATCGCCCAGGTGCAGGTGCTCGACGCCGTCGATCCCGAGGGGACGTGCCTGCGCCTGCTCGAGGCGCGCGACGAGCTGCTCGCCCTGGCCGACGCGCAAGACCCGATGCTCGTCTCGCTCGGCGGGGGAGCGGTCGACGTGTCGGTGCGCACCCTCGCCACCCGCGCCGGGGTGCAGGTCATCCTGCACCTGCACGTCGACGTGCGCGACGCCATGGGCGCCAACGCGGTGAACACGATGGCCGAGGCCCTCGCCCCCCGGATCGCCGAGATCGCCGGAGCCCGCACGCTGCTGCGCATCCTCACCAACAAGGCCGAGCTGCGTCTCACGCGCGCTCGCGCGGTCTTCCCGGCCGACCTGCTCGGCGGGCCGCGCGTCGTGGCCGACATCGTGGCGGCGAGCGCGTTCGCCGAGGCCGACGCGTATCGCGCCGCCACGCACAACAAGGGCATCATGAACGGCATCTCGGCGGTGGTGCTCGCCACCGGCAACGACACCCGGGCGGTCGAGGCCGGATGCCATTCGCACGCCGCTCGCAGTGGCGCGTACCGCGCCCTCTCGCGGTTCGAGCAGAACGCCGACGGCGACCTGGTGGGCACCCTCGAGGTGCCGCTCGCGGTGGGGCTCGTCGGGGGAGCGACGCGCGCGCACCCCGCTGCCCGTGCGGCCGTGCAGCTGCTGGGCGTCGGCTCGGCGCGCGAGCTCGCCGCCGCCATCGCGGCGGTGGGGCTCGCCCAGAACCTCGCCGCGTGCCGCGCGCTCGCCGCCGAGGGCATCCAGCGCGGTCATATGACGCTGCACGCCCGCACGATCGCCGCCAGCGCGGGGGCGGCGGTCGACGAGGTCGCGGCCGTCGCCGCCCGCATCGTCGCCGAGGGCCGCATCCGCGTCGAGGACGCGCGCGAGGTGCTCGCCGAGCTGCGCGGAGCCTCGTCGTGACGAGCCCCGCGCCCCGCTCGTTCCCCCGCGTCGTCGCCCGTGCGGGAATGCCGGCCGAGGTCACCGTCTACGAGGTGGGTCCCCGCGACGGTCTGCAGGCCGAGACCGACGTCGTTCCCACGGCGGTCAAGGCGGAGCTCTGCCGACGCCTCTACGCCGCGGGCGTCACGGCGCTGGAGCTGACCAGCTTCGTCCCGCCCGCGTGGATCCCGCAACTCGCCGACGCGCGCCCCCTCGTGGCGTCGGTCGCCGTCCCCGCCGCGAGCCGCGCGGTGGCCCTCGTGCCCAATCGCCGCGGCCTCGACGACGCCCTCTCCGCCGGGATCCGCGAGGTCGCCGTCGTCGTGAGCGCCACCGAGTCCTTCGCCCGCGCCAACCTCAACACCGACCGCGCCGGGGCGGTGTCCCGGGCGACCGACGTCGTCGCGGCCGCCCGGGCCGAGGGGGTCCCGGTGCGCGGCTACGTCTCCATGGCGTTCGGCGACCCGTGGGAGGGCGACGTCGACCTCGCCGCCGTGGTCGACGCGGCCTCCGCGTTGCACGATTCCGGATGCCGCACCCTCGCCCTGGGCGACACGATCGGGGTCGCCACGGCGGGACACGTCGAGGCGGTCATCGAGGCGGTGGCGGGTACCGGCATCGCGCGCTCCGCCCTCGCCCTGCACCTGCACGACACCTACGGTCAGGCCCTCGCGAACGTCCTCGCGGGGGTGGAGAACGGGGTGACCGAGTTCGACTCCTCGGTCGGCGGCCTCGGCCGCTGCCCCTACGCCCCCGGCGCCACCGGCAACCTCGCCACCGAAGACCTGGTGTGGATGCTCGAGGGTCTCGGCATCCGCACCGGTCTCGACCTCGTCGCCCTCGCCCGCACGAGCGCGTGGCTCGCGGGCGTCCGCGGGCGCCCGCACGTCTCCCGCGTCGCGGCCGCGCTCACCCGCACCGCCCCCGTCCCCCTGGAGGAGACCCCCGCATGAGCATTCCCCTGGCCCCCGGATCCGGTTCCCTCGCGGGCGTGGTCGTGCTCGACCTGTCGCGCGTGCTCGCCGGACCCTACGCCGCGCAGACGCTCGCCGACCTCGGCGCGACGGTCATCAAGATCGAGAACCCCCGCGACCCCGACGTGTCCCGCGGCTTCCCGCCGTACCTCACCCACGGCGACGACGAGTTCAGCGCCTATTACGCGCAGTACAACCGCGGCAAGCTCGGCGTCGGCCTCGACCTCGCCGCCCCGGGCGGCACCGAGACGCTCCTCGACCTCGTGCGACGGGCCGACATCCTGGTCGAGAACTTCCGGCCCGGCACGATGGACAAGCTCGGCGTCGGCTACGACGTGCTGCGCGCGGCCAACCCGCGCCTCGTCTATGTCGCCGTCTCGGGCTACGGCCAGACCGGGTCGCGCAGCCGCCGCCCCGCCTTCGACAACACCGCGCAGGCGGCCGGCGGCATGTGGTCGATGAACGGTTACCCCGGGCAGCCGCCCGTGCGCGTGGGGGTGACGATCGGCGATCTGTCGGCGACGTTGTTCGCCGTCATCGGCACGCTCGCCGCCCTCCGGCACGCGGAGCGCACCGGCGAGGGTCAGCTCGTCGACGTCGCCCAGGTCGACAGCATCCTGGCGCTCACCGAGACCGCCGTCGTGGACTACACCGTGCGCGGGGTCGAGGCCGCGCCGGCGGGGAACGAGCACGCGTGGGTGCGGCCGTACGAGCTGTTCGACTGCGCCGACGGCCAGGTGTTCTTCGGCGCATACACCGACAAGCTGTGGCGCGCGAGCTGCGAGCTGTTCGGGTCGCCCGAGGTGGCCGACGATCCCGAGATCGACACGATGCGCAAGAGGTTCGACGCGGAGGTGTACGCGCGCCGGGTGAAGCCGGTGGTGGCGGGGTGGCTCCGGGACCGCACCAAGGCCGAGCTCGAAGCCCTCGCCGGCGACGTCATCCCCCTCACCGCGATCAAGACGATCGGCGAGGTGGTCGACGACCCCGGCATCGCGGAGCGCGACATGATCGTCGAGGCCGACTACGGCGACCTGGGGGTGCTGCGCATGTTCGGGCAGCCCATCAAGCTCAGCGCCACCCCCGCCACGCCGGCGCGCGTCGCGAACCGCTTCGCCGAACACTCCGATGCCGTGCTGACCGGTCTCGCCGGGTACGACGCCGACCGGATCGCGGCGCTGCGCGCCTCGGGCGCGCTGTCATGAGCACCACCCGCACGCAGGTCCTGGATGCCGTGCCGGTCGAGGCCTTCCGCGGCACGTTCGCCCCCGCCGACCCGGTGCGTGCCGAGGGCGCGACGCTCCCGCCCGGGTGGGAGGGCGTCTTCTTCCCCTTCGCCGTCGCGCTCGACGACCTGCGCCCCGACGGGACGCCCGCGCGCGATGGCATCCTGCCCGAGATCGATCTGCCCCGGCGGATGTACGCGGGCGAGGACACCGTGTTCCCCGGCGTCCTGCGTGTGGGCGACGTCGCGACGCAGACGGCGACCGCGGGCTCGCTCGTCGAGAAGACGGGAGCAAGTGGCCGACTGGTCTTCGCCGACATCGAGCGCGCGATCGCCGTGGGAGGCGAGGTCGTGGTGCGCAGCACCTGGCACGACGTCTTCCTCGGAGCGGCCTCGGGCCCCGCCCGCCCGCCCCGGACCGACCCCGCGGCCGCCGCCGAGGCCGCGTGGATCGACGAGGTCACCCTCGACGCCCGCCAGCTCTTCCGCTTCTCGGCGCTGACGTTCAACACCCACCTCGTGCACTACGACCGCCGCTGGGCGCGCGACGAGGAGGGGCTCGACGACCTGCTCGTGCACGGTCCGCTGCTGCGCATCCTGCTCGTCGACGCCGCGCGCCGTCATGCCCCCGATCGGCGCATCACGGCGCTGCGCGTGCGTATGACCGCGCCGGCCTTCGTCGACTCCGCGATCCGCCTGTGCGGCACCGCCGACGCCTCTCGCGTGGTGGCCCTCGGCCCCGGCGAGGTCGTGCTCGCGACGGCCGAGGTGACCTGGGCCTGACGCGGGTCATCGACGCGTCGCCGCGCCGCCTAACGCTCGCGCGACCGCGCCGCCCGCCGGCCGCCAGACCGCGCCGCCCGCCGCACTCGCGAGCTCACACGCTCCGCTCGAGCGCACACGTGACGGCGTGTGCGCTCGGCGACAACGTGTGTTCTCGCGGCTGACGGCGCACCGCGCGACCGTCGCCCCGGCTCAGTCGTCCAGGCGGGAGTGGTCGCCGAGGCGGTGCCAGGCGCGGTTGTGGTAGACCAGCGCGGCGCCGGACTCGCCGGGTTCGAGGTCGCGTTCGACGTCGACCTGCAGGGCTTGAGCGGCGATGACCGTCGAGCCGCCGGCATCCATGCGGCTCACGATCCGGCACCGCAGCCACGCGCGCACCCCGTGGTACACGGGCTCGCCCGTGGCCAGCCGCGACCAGGTGGAGGTGTCGGCGAAGCGGTCGAGACCGCTCGTGGCGGCCGTTCGCGCGAGCCCGATGTCTTCGGCGTCGAGCAGGTGCACCACGATCGTGTCGGCCGCGATGATCGTCGGCGTCGCGGACGACAGCGCCGAGACCGAGAAGATCAGCAGCGGCGGGTCGGCGCTGACCGATGACACCGACGAAGCGGTCAGGGCGACGGGGCCGTTCTCGCCGTAGGCCGTGATGACCGCGATGCCGCCCGGGTGGCCCCGGAACGCGCGCTTGAAGTCGTCCGCCGAGACGGTGGTGCCGATCGCGGGGGTGCTCTCGTGGTCCCCGTGCGGAAGCGAAGTCATGACTACGACGGTAGGCGCTTACGCGGGGGTCGGCATCGTCGGCGCAACACGGCGAAACCGTCGACACCCCGCCGGGCGGCTCAGTGTGAGGCTTCACATTTATCAATCCGTGACTTTTCGCGGCAGGAAATCGCTTGACACTCCTGGTTGTGTGAGCGCTAACATTCAGCAACGGCTCACCCGAGGGGCTGCATCACATGAACCGGCATCGCAGCCGGCGAAACGAGGAGGTTTCATCATGAAGGCGAACAAGATCATTGCGGGCGTGGCCCTGGTCGGCGCCATCGCATTCACCGCGACCGGCTGTGCCGGCGGCGGGGGCGCGGCGGGCGGTGCCGGTGGCGGCAGCGGCGACACCATCACGGTCGGCTTCGCGCAGACCGGCTCCGAGAGCGGATGGCGCAGCGCCAACACCGAGTCGATGAAAGAGGCGTTCAGCGAGGCCAACGGCTTCAACCTCATCTTCAACGCGGCCGACAACAAGCCCGAGGCGCAGATCGCCGCGGTCCGCAGCTTCATCAACCAGGGCGTCGACGCGATCGTGCTCGCGCCGATCGTCACCGACGGCTGGGACGACGTGCTGCAGGAGGCGAAGGATGCCAACATCCCCGTCGTCCTCGAAGACCGCACCGTCTCGGCATCCGAAGACCTCTACGCCAGCTGGATCGGCCTCGACTTCAAGAAGGAAGGCGAGACGGCCGGCAAGTGGGCCGCCGACAACTTCGGGGACAAGCCCACCAACCTCGTCGTGCTCGAGGGCACCACGGGCTCGTCGGCCGCCACCGACCGCGCCGAAGGCTTCGACTCCGCGATCGCCGGCACCGACATCAAGGTGCTCGACTCGCAGACGGGCAACTTCACCCGCGCCGACGGCAAGACGGTCATGGAGGGCTTCCTGCAGAAGTACGGCTCCGAGATCAACCTGCTCTTCGCCCACAACGACGACATGGGTCTCGGCGCGCTCGAGGCCATCAAGGCCGCCGGCATGACGCCCGGCAAGGACATCCAGATCGTGACGATCGACGCGGTGAAGGACGGCATGACCGCTCTGGCCGCGGGCGAGTTCAACTACATCGTCGAGTGCAACCCGCTCCTGGGTGAGAAGACCGCCGAGGTCGTCAAGAAGGTCGTCGCCGGCGAGTCCGTCGACAAGAGCTACGTCGTCGAGGACCAGGCGTTCGACCAAGAGCAGGCCAAGAAGGTCCTGGACAGCCGCCCCTACTGATCCGTTCGGATCCCGTCGCCGAGCTCCCCCTCGGCGGCACCCCGTCCGATCGCCCCGGCATCGACGGAACATCCTCCCCGGCGTGCGGGGTCGGCGAGTCCGACCCCGCACGCCTCACGATCCGAGAAAGCGATCGAGCATGACAACCGAACGTGCGCCCGTCGTCGCGATGCGCGGGATCAGCATCCAGTTCCCCGGGGTGAAGGCGCTCGACGGCGTCGACTTCACCCTCCACGCGGGCGAAGTCCACTCCCTCATGGGAGAGAACGGCGCCGGCAAGTCCACTCTCATCAAGGCCCTGACCGGGGTCTACGGCATCGACGAGGGCACCATCCTCGTCGACGGCCAGGAGCGGCAGTTCCGCTCCACGGCCGATGCGCAGTCCGCCGGCATCGCCACCGTCTACCAAGAGGTCAACCTCTGCCAGAACCTCACGGTCGGCGAGAACGTGATGCTCGGCGGCGAGATCCGCCGCGCCGGCATGGTCGACTGGAAGGCGACGCACGCCGCCGCGGCCACGCACCTGGCGGGCCTGGGGGTGCACATCGACACCCGCTCGATCCTCGCCAGCCACTCGATCGCCGTACAGCAGCTCGTCGCGATCAGCCGGGCGATGGTGGTCGACACCAAGGTGCTCGTTCTCGACGAACCCACCTCGAGCCTCGACCGCGGCGAAGTCGAGCAGCTCTTCGGCGTCGTCCGCGACCTGCGCGACCGCGGTGTCGCGATCCTCTTCGTCTCGCACTTCCTCGACCAGATCTACGAGATCTCCGACCGCCTCACGGTGCTGCGCAACGGAGCGCTCGTGGGCGAATACCCCATCGCCGAACTCGGTCGCGAACAGCTCGTGGCCAAGATGATCGGCCGCGAACTGGGCGAGTTGGATGCCATCTCGGCCAGCGCCGAACGCCCGATCGACCGGTCGGGCACCCCGGTGCTGCGCGCCCTGTCGCTCGGGCGCAAGAACGCCCTCGAGCCCGTCGATCTCGAGGTCTTCGGGGGCGAGATCGTCGGGCTCGCGGGCCTGCTCGGCTCGGGGCGCACGGAGCTCGCGCGCCTCATCGCCGGCGCCGACCGGCCCGACGGCGGCTCCATCGAGGTCGGTGGCACCGCCACCCGCACCGGGTCTCCGCGACACGCGCTCGACCGCGGCATCGCCTTCTCGTCCGAGGACCGCCGTGCCGAGGGCATCGTCGGCGACCTCACCGTCGCCGAGAACATCGTCCTGGGCATCCAAGCGCGTCGAGGTGCGCTGCGCAAGGTCGGCGCCGCCGAGACCGCGGCCATCGTCGACGAGTACATCACCGCCCTCGGGGTGCGCCCGGCCAACCCCCACGCTCTGATCCGCAACCTCTCCGGCGGCAACCAGCAGAAGGTGCTCCTGGCACGATGGCTGGCCACCGCGCCCGAGCTCCTCCTGCTCGACGAGCCGACCCGAGGCATCGACGTCGGCGCCAAGGCCGACATCCAGCGCAAGGTCGCCGAGCTCGCCGCGAAGGGCCTCGCGGTCGTCTTCATCTCGTCGGAGCTCGAAGAGGTCCTGCGTCTCGCTCAGCGCGTGGCGGTCCTTCGCGACCGTCGTAAGATCGGCGAACTGGCCACCCGAGACGTCGATCTCGATGCGCTGGTGTCCTACATCGCCGAGGGCCAGCCCACCGCCGCATCCCCCACCGCCCCCGAGACACCGTCGTCCGATCGGGAGAAGATCGCATGAAGAAATTCTTTTCGCACCGCCTCGTGTGGCCGATCGCGGCTCTCGTCGCGCTCATCGCCGTCAACACCATCTCGCGGCCGTCGTTCCTCAGCATCACCATGCAGAACGGTCAGTTCTACGGCTCGCTGATCGACATCCTGCGCAACAGCGCGCCGCTCATGCTCGTCGCGCTCGGCATGACCCTCGTCATCGCCACCCGCGGCATCGACCTGTCGGTCGGAGCGATCATGGCGGTGTCGGGGGCCGTCGCGCTGACCGTCATCGAGGCCTCGCCCGAACCGGGCAACCTCGGTGTCGTGTTCACCGCGATCGCCGCCGCGGTGGGCGTCGCTCTGCTGCTGGGGGTGTGGAACGGCTTCCTGGTCTCGGTCCTCGGCATCCAGCCGATCATCGCCACCCTGGTGCTCATGCTCGCCGGTCGCGGTGTGGCCCTGCTCATCACGGGCGGGTTCATCACCACGATCAACAGCGACCCCTACAAGTTCATCGCCGGCGGGTACGTACTGGGCCTTCCCTTCGCCTTCTACGTCTCGATCGTCGCGGTGATCCTCATCGGCGTGATCGAGCGCCGCACGGCCCTCGGCATGCTGACCGAGGCGGTGGGCATCAATCCCGAGGCCAGCCGCCTGGCCGGCGTCCGCTCCCGCGGCATCATCTGGGGGGCCTACATCGCCAGCGGCGCGCTCGCGGGCATGGCCGGCATCCTCTACAGCTCGAACATCATGGCGGCCGACGCCAACGCGGCCGGTCTGTACATCGAACTCGATGCCATCCTCGCGGTCGTCCTCGGCGGCACCTCCCTCGCCGGCGGCAAATTCAGTCTCGCCGGAACCGTGGTGGGCGTGTTCACCATCCAGACGCTGAAGAGCACGATCACCTTCCTCGGCGTCCCGCCGGCGGTCAGCCCGGTCTTCATGGCCGCGGCCGTGCTCATCGTGGTGCTGCTGCAGTCGAGCCGCTTCCGCGCCTACTTCCAGATCCGCTCCCTGACCCGACGTCCCGACGCAAAGGTGCTGTCCTGATGGCCACTCTCACCGAAGAACGACACGGCTCGGCGGCACCGGCGAGCACGTACCGCCGCTTCCTCAGCCGTCACATCTCGTGGGTGCCGGTGTTCGCCGCGGTGATCATCCTCGTTCTGATGATCGCCGGGTCGATGTGGTACTTCCCGAACTTCCAGCTGAACCGCATCATGTCGTCGATCCTGCTCGACAACGCCTATCTGCTGGTGCTCGCGGTGGGCATGACCTTCGTCATCCTCACCGGCGGCATCGACCTGTCGGTCGGTGCGGTGATGGCCTTCACCGGCATCCTCTGCGCCAAGATGCTCGGCGACGGCGTACCCGTCGCCGTCGCGCTGCCGGCGATGGTGCTCATCGGCGCGGCGATCGGCCTGCTCATCGGCATCCTCGTGCAGTTCTTCGACGTGCAGCCGTTCATCGCCTCGCTCGTGGGGATGTTCCTCGCCCGCGGCCTCGCCTTCGTGGTGAGCCTCGAGTCGATCAAGGTCGAGAACGACGGCCTGCTCTGGCTGCAGTCCACGCGCTTCTCGTTCGCGGGCTGGTACATCACCCCCACGGGGATCATCGCCCTGCTCACGGTCGCGCTCGCCGCGTTCGTGCTGCGCTACACCCGCTTCGGCCGCACGGTGTACGCCGTGGGCGGCAACGAGCAGTCGGCGCGGCTCATGGGTCTGCCGGTGGTGCGGGCGAAGCTCTCGGTCTACGTCATCAGCGGCGTGTGCGCGGGACTCGCGGGGATCGTGCTGACGGCCTACTCGGGCGCCGGCTACCCCCTCAACGGCGTCGGCACCGAGCTCGACACGATCGCCGCGGTCGTCATCGGCGGCACGCTCCTCACCGGCGGCAGCGGGTTCGTCGTCGGCTCGATGATCGGCGTCTTCGTGTACGGCCTGATCCGCACCATCATCTCGTTCTCGGGAGCCGAACAGTCGTGGACGCGCATCACCGTCGGAGGCCTTCTGCTGCTGTTCGTGGTGGTGCAGCGCGTGATCGTCTCGCGCTCCGCGCTCAGCCGCTGAATCAGCCGGGTCGTGTTCGCACTCCCGCGTCGGCGCGGGCATGATTGAGCCCATGTCCGCCGTCGCCCCGCCCCTCCTCGAGGTGCGCGGGGCGACGGTGCGTTTCGGCGTCGAATCCGCGCTCGCCGACGTCGACTTCCGACTCCTCCCCGGCGAAGTGCACTCGCTCATGGGCGAGAACGGCGCGGGCAAATCCACGCTGATCAAGGCCCTCACGGGCGCGATGCGTCTCGACGCCGGCTCCATCCTGCTCGAGGGGCACGAGATGCGCTTCGCGTCTCCGGCCGACGCGCAGGCGGTGGGCATCTCGACGGTCTACCAAGAGATCGACCTGCTCCCCAACCTCACCGTCGCCGAGAACATCTCACTCGGGCGCGAACCCCGCCGCTGGGGAGTGATCGATCACCGCGAGATGCGCGCGCGGGCCGAGTCGGCGCTCGCCGCTCTCGGGGTCGACGTCGACCCGGCCTCGGTGCTCTCGTCGCACCCGCTCGCCGTGCAGCAGCTGGTGGCCATCGCCCGCGCGGTGTCGACCGAGGTGAAGGTCCTCGTTCTCGACGAGCCCACCTCGAGCCTGGATGCCGACGAGGTCGCCGAACTGTTCCGCGTCATCCGCGATCTGAAGTCGCAGGGCATCGCGATCGTCTTCGTGTCGCACTTCCTCGACCAGGTGTACGAGATCTGCGACCGCGTCACCGTGCTGCGCGGCGGTCGCCTGGTCGGCGAGTACGGCACGCGCGAGCTGCTGCGCATCGACCTGGTCGAGAAGATGCTCGGCGCGACCGTCGAGACCCTCGCCCCGCTCGGGCAGCGCGAGGTCGAGGCCGCCGACGGGCCGAGCCTGCTCAGCGCCCGCGGTCTGGCATCCGGAAGCCGTCTGCGCGCCGCCGACCTCGACATCGCCGAGGGCGAGGTCATCGGGGTGGCGGGACTGCTCGGCTCGGGCCGCAGCGAGCTGGCTCGGGCCCTCACCGGCGTCGACCGCCCCGACGCCGGCGACCTGCGCATTGACGGCGAGACCGCGCAGCTCGGCAACCCGCGCGAGGCGATCCGTCGCCGGGTGGCGTACTCGTCCGAGAACCGGCGCACCGAGGGCGTCATCGGCGATCTCAGCGTGCTCGACAACATCACGCTCGCACTGCAGGCGCAGCGCGGGGTGCTGCACCGCCTCAGCACCGCGCGTCGACGCGAGCTCGCGATGAGCTGGGTCGAGGCGCTGCACATCCGCCCCACCGACATCGATCGGCGGGTGTCGACGCTGTCGGGCGGCAATCAGCAGAAGGTGCTGCTCGCGCGGCTGCTGGCCCTGTCCCCCCGCCTCATCGTGCTCGACGAACCCACCCGCGGCATCGACGTCGGGGCCAAGGCCGAGATCCAGCGGCTGGTGGGCGAGCTCAGCGACAACGGTCTGTCGATCGTCTACATCTCGGCCGAGCTCGACGAAGTACTGCGCGTCGCGCACCTGGTGGCGGTCATGCGCGACGGCGTGCTCGCGCAGATCGTGCCGGCCGCCGATCTCACCTCCGACGCGCTGCTGGCCCTGGTCGCGGGGCACACGAGCGGGGACGAGGACCTGGGTGGCTGACGACAAGGCCTCGCGCACCGCCAACATCTTCGACGTCGCCCGTCTGGCCGGGGTGTCGCATCAGACGGTGTCGCGCGTACTGAACAACATGCCCAACGTGCGACCGGCGACCCGCGCGCGCGTCGAGCAGGCCATCGCCCAGCTGCGGTACAGCCCCTCGCCCGCGGCGCGCGCGCTGGTCACGCGGCGTACCCGCACGATCGGTCTGGTCACCCCCGGCACGGTCGACTACGGCCCCTCGTCGATCGCGACGAACTTCAACTTCGCCGCCCGCGCCGCGAGGTACAACGTCGACGCGATCAGCTCGCCCCAGAGCGACGTCGCCCCGGTGCGGGCCGCGATCGACGGGCTCCTGAAGCAGCGCGTCGACGCCATCGTGCTCGTCGTCGTCGACACCGAGGTGCTCGCCGCCGTGCAGGCCCTCGACCTCGACATCCCCATCGTCGCCGCGGCCGCCAGCGCCCGCCCCCACCCGCGCCTGGTCGCGATCGACCAGTACCGGGGCGCGCGCGGGGCGGTGCGCCACCTGCTCGAGGCCGGGTACGAGACGGTTCGCCACATCGCGGGTCCGGCCCGCAACCCCGACGCCGTCGAGCGGATCCGCGGATGGCGCGAAGAGATCGCCGCCGCGCGTGCGCAGTCGACGCCGGCGGTGCACGGCGACTGGTCGGCGGCGAGCGGGTACCGCATCGCGTCCGAGGCCGACCTGTCTCCCGGTGAGGGCATCTTCGTCGCCAACGACCACATGGCGATCGGCGTGCTCTCGGCCCTGCGCGAGCGCGGGCTGCGCGTGCCCGAAGACATCGGGGTGGTCGGATTCGACGACGTGCCCGAGGCCGCGTTCGTGTACCCCTCGCTGACGACCGTGCGGCAGGACTTCGCCGCCCTCGGCGAGATCCTCATGCAGAAGGTCCTGCTGCTGGTCGAGGAGCCCGACACCGCGACCGAGAGCACCCCCCTGCCGACCCGTCTCGTCGTGCGGTCGTCGGCGCCTCTCGCGCGCTGACGCCGTCGACCGAGAAGACCCCGGATGCCGAGGCATCCGGGGTCTTCGTTCGAGCACGCGGTCTCAGCCCAGCAGCGGCACCGCGCCCACCAGCACGCCGACGCCGAGCATGACGAGCGAGACGATCGTCGCGCGCCACAGCACCTTCTTGTGGTGGTCGCCGAGGTTGACGCCGGCGAGCGAGACGAGCAGCAGGATGGCGGGAACCAGCGGGCTCTGCAGGTGCACGGGCTGGCCGGTGATCGAGGCGCGCGCCATCTCGACCGGGGCGATGCCGTAGTTCGCGGCGCTCTCGGCGAGCACGGGCAGAATGCCGAAGTAGAACGCGTCGTTCGACATGAAGAACGTGAACGGGATCGACAGCACCCCCGTGATGACGGCGAGGAACGGGCCCATCGACGTCGGGATCACCTCGGTGATCCACGATGCCATCGCGGTGACCATGCCCGTGCCGTTGAGCACGCCGACGAGCACGCCGGCGGCGAGCACCATCGACACGACGCCGACGATGCTGGGCGCGTGGGCGACGATCTCATCGGCCTGCGAGCGGAGCTTGGGGAAGTTGACGATCAGGGCGACCGCGGCTCCGACCATGAAGACGAACGCGAGCGGGAACAGGTCCATCACCAGCAGCACCATGACGGCGGCCGTCAGCGCGAGGTTGAACCAGATGAGCTTCGGGCGCAGGGTCGCGCGGTTCGGATCGAGCATCGTGTCGGCCATCGCGGTGTCGGCGGTGTCGACGAGCTGGGTCGCGGCGACGGCGTCGCGCCCGCCGCGGACGGTGACGATGTTGCCGGTGCGCAGCGACGCGACCGCGCCGGGCTTGTGCTCCGCGCCGCGGAAGATCTTGGGAGCGCCGAGGCGACCGAATCCACCGGGGGCGTCGAGCTTCGAGGTGTCGACCGAGCCCGCGAGACGCTTGCGCTCGGACAGACCGAGGAACCAGGCGAAGGCGAGCGCGACGACCAGGCCCGCGATCAACGAGGGGATCATGGGCACGAACACGTCGGTGGGCTGCAGGCCCAGGGCGGTCGCGGCGCGCACGGTCGGGCCGCCCCACGGCACGATGTTCATCGTGCCGTTCATGAGTCCCGCGACGCAGGTGAGCACGACGGGGCTCATGCCCAGCCGCAGGTACAGCGGCAGCATCGCCGAGGTGGTGATGATGAAGGTGGTCGACCCGTCGCCGTCGAGCGACACGGCGGCGGCGAGGATCGCGGTGCCGAGCACGATCTTGGCCGGGTCGTCGCCCAGCACGCGCGTGATCACGCGGATCAGCGGGTCGAAGAGCCCCACGTCGATCATGATGCCGAAATACATGATCGCGAACATCAGCAGGGCCGCGGTGGGCGCCATCGTGCTGATCGCGTCGATGACCATGTCGCCGAGGCCCAGGCCCGCGCCGGCGATGAGGCCGAAGACCGTGGGAACCACGATGAGGGCGACCATGGGGGTCAGGCGCCGCGTCATGATCAGCGCCATGAACGACAGGACCATGAGGAAGCCGAGGGCCACGAGCACCCCGTCGGCGGGCGTATAGGCCACCGGGTACTCGGCCGCTTCGGCCGCAAGGATCAGGGGGGTCATCGCGACTCCTTCGTCGTGACGGGCGCGGCTCTCGCGCTCTCGATCCGGCGACACTACGGATGCCGCGACCCCGGGCGCGCGCTTGCTCGCATTGCGGCGGGTTATGCGCGTACCGTGTGTTCTGCGCATTTCGCGCAGCACGAGCCCGGAGGTGCGTATGCGATTCGCCACCCGGATGCTCGTCGTGCAGGTCGCCACGCAGGTCGCCGTGGTCGCGGTGTGCACCGCGGTGTTCGCGTGGCTCGGCGTGCAGCAGCTGAGGGCCGAGGCCGACTCCTCGGCCCTGAACATCGCGCGTTCGGTCGCCGAGTCGCCCCAGGTGCGCGACCTCGTCGCCGAGTACTCCGCCGACCCCGGCACGCCGGTCGCCGCGACACTCCGCGACGGTGTCCTCCAGCGGTACGCCGCCGACGTCACCGCGCGCACCGAAGGGCTGTTCGTCGTGATCACCGACGATCACGGCATCCGTCTGGCCCACCCCGATCCGGACCGCCTCGGCGAGGTGGTGAGCACGAGCTTCACCGACGCGCTCGCGGGCCGCGAGGTCGTGACGTGGGAGGTCGGCACCCTGGGGGAGTCCGCCCGCGCCAAGGTCCCCGTCTATCCGCCCGCCGGCGGTGCCCCGGTCGGCGAGGTGAGCGTCGGGTTCGAGCGCGCGAGCGTCTTCGACGAC
This sequence comes from Microbacterium sp. Leaf179, assembly GCF_001423785.1. NCBI lineage: Bacteria > Bacillati > Actinomycetota > Actinomycetes > Micrococcales > Microbacteriaceae > Microbacterium > Microbacterium sp. Leaf179. The sequence continues at coordinate 95,286 of NZ_LMPH01000005.1, forward strand.
CTCCCCGCCCTCCTCGTCGGCATCGCGGTCGCGGTGCTGCTGGCCGTCGCGATCGGCGCGGCCGTCGCGCTGCTCATGCGCCGCCGGCTCGAACGGCTGACGCTCGGGGTGCAGCCCGAGGAGCTCGTCGCTCTCGTGCAGACCCAGACCGCCGTGCTCGAGGGCGCCGACGAGGGGGTGCTCGCGCTCGACGACGCGGGGATCGTGCGGGTCTGCACCGCCGCGGCCGAACGACTGCTCGGGATCACGGATGCCGTCGGCCGCCCCCTCTCCGCCCTCGCCCTCGCGCCCGCCGTCGCCACCGCCCTGGCCGGCACCGGCGCGAGCACGGGGCTGCCCGTCGGCGGCCGGGTCGTCTTCATCGACGTGCGCCCTGTCCGCCGCGGTGCGCGCACGCTCGGCCGCGTCGCGGTGCTGCGCGACCGCACCGACGTCGCCGCGCTGTCGGGGCGTCTCGACAGCGTCCGGGCGATGGGCGACGCCCTGCGCGTGCAGCGGCACGAGAATGCCAACCGTCTGCACGCGGCGGTGGGCCTGCTGGATGCGGAGCGTACGGCCGAGGCCCGCGCCTTCCTCGCCGACCTCGTCGACCGCGGTTCGGTCGACTGGGCGGTGCCGGGGATCGACCTCGTCGGCGACGCGATGCTGCAGTCCTTCCTCGGGGCGAAGGCGCTCGCCGCGCGCGAACGCGGGGTGACGTTGAGGGTCTCCGACGACACGTTCCTGCGGGGCACCGTCGACGACGTCGAAGACGTCGTGGCCGTGCTCGGCAACCTCGTCGACAACGCGGTGACCGCCGCGGCCTCGGCCCCCGCGCCGCGCGGAGTCGAGGTCGCCGTGCTGGGCGACGGCGACGCCATCGTGATGACCGTGGCCGACACGGGTGGGGGCATCGCCGACGTCGATGCCGTCTTCGCCCCCCGCGAGCGCGACGACGACCCGACCGCGGTGCACGGCCTCGGGATCGGGCTGCCGCTCTCGCGCGAGTTCGCCCGCCGTCGCGAGGGCGAGGTGTGGGTGGTCGACCCGGGTGGTGACGGCCACGGTGCCGTCGTGGCCGCCCGCTTGCCGGGAGTCCTGCGAGGAGAGAACGAATGACCGACATCCGCGTCCTGGTCGTCGACGACGACTTCCGTGTGGCGGGGTTGCACCGCGACGCCGTCGCGGCCCGCCCGGGCTTCGTCGCCCTGGAGCCGGCGCGGACGGTCGGCGAGGCCCGCGCCGCGCTCGCCGCGCACCAGCCCGACCTGCTGCTCGCCGACGTGTACCTGCCCGACGGCGACGGTGTCGACCTCGTGCGCTCGGTCGGCGTCGACGCGTTCGTGCTGTCCGCGGCGACCGATGCCGCGACCGTCCGCCGCGCGTTCACCGCCGGGGCGCTGGCCTTCCTCGTCAAACCCTTCGACACGCGCGTGCTGGCCGAGCGTCTCGACCGCTACGCCCGGTACCGCAACCTGCTCTCCAGCTCGCGGCCGCTGTCGCAGGACGACATCGACCGCGCGGCATCCGTCATGCGCGGGGAGCGCGAGGGGCCGTCGCTCGCCCGCTCGGCGACCGAGCAGACCGTCCTGGCGGCTCTGGGTGCCGACGAGGCCTCGGCGAGCGAGGTGGCCGAGCGCATCGGCGTCTCCCGCGCGACCGCGCAGCGGCACCTGACGGCCCTGGCCGAGCGCGGCCTGGTGCAGGTGAGCCTCCGGTACGGCTCGACGGGCCGCCCCGAGCACCGCTTCCGCGTCGGCGCCTGAGCGGCTGCGTCGCCGCTGCGTCGTCGTTGCCACGTCGTCGCCGCTGCTGCTGCTGCGTCGCCGCCGCGTCGCCGCGGCGTTGCATGTCCCACTTCGTGCAACTCCAGCCCGTCGAACTCGCACGTTTCGGGACATGCCCGGCGGGAACGAGGTGGATGCCGCTGATCAGGCCTCCAGCACCGCCCACCCGCGCGGGCCCAGCTCGAGCCGCCCGTCGGCCGGGGTGCCCTCCCCGGCGACCACCGTCCGCCCGTCGGCGACCGGCAGGGTCACCGGCTCGTCGCCGATGTTCAGCGCCACCACCACGGCGTCGTCGCCCACGGCCGTCCGCAGCGCGACGGCGGTGTTCGTCACCTCGATGACGTCGGTGTGGGCGCGCCAGAGCCACGGCTTCCGACGCCGCAGGGCGATGAGCGCCTGGTGCGCCCGCAGGATCCGCACCTCGGCGTCGACCTCGCCCGGATCGGCGGGGAACTCCGGCCGCACCGCGTCGTCGCCCCCGAGGCGTTGCTCTTTCACCCCGGTCCACCCGAACTCGTCGCCGGCGTAGACCGACGGCGTGCCGGCGACGGTGAACAGCACCGCGAGGGCGTGGGGCACGAGGTCGGGGCCCACCGCCGAGGCGATGCGCGTGACGTCGTGGTTGCCGACGAAGGTCTGCGGCACGAAGGTCGCCAGCAGCTCGTCGTGACGCTCGATCGCGTGGCTCAGCTCGAACAGGTTGCGGTCCGAGATCCCGTGCCAGATGCCCTGCCACAACTCGTACTGCGTGAGCGCGTCCATGCTCGAGGCGCGGACGATCTCGGCGGCGTCGCCGTGGATGACCTCGCCGACGACCCACACCTCCGGGAACCGCTCACGCACGCGGGGGAGCACCCGGGACCAGAACTCCGGGGGTACCGCGTAGGCGGCATCCAATCGCCAGCCGTCGATGCCCCGCTCCAGCCAATGGCACATGACCTCCACGACGAGGTCGGCCACGGCCTCCGAGGAGTGGTCCAGCGCCACGAGTGCGTCGTGCCCCTCGAAGACGTCGGCCTCGACCCGGCCGTCGACGCGACGAGCGCGGAACAGCCCCGGGTCGTCGCCGCCGTCGGCGAAGGCGCGGAACGCCGGGTGCCCGCGGCCGACGTGATTGAAGACGCCGTCGAGCAGGATCCGGATGCCGCGCTCCCGCGCCGCCGACACGAGACGGTCGAAGTCCTCGTCGTCGCCGAGGCGGGGGTCGATGCGGAAGTGATCGACGGTGTCGTAGCCGTGCGTCTCCGACGCGAACACCGGGCCGAGCAGCAGGCCGTTCAGTCCCAGCTCGATGACGTGGTCGAGCCACGGCTCGAAGCGGTCGAGGCGGTGTGCGGGTTCGGCATCCGGGTCGACGTCGTCGCGGATGGGAGCGCCGACGAATCCCAGCGAGTAGACGTGCCACCAGAAGACGTGCTCGGGCCACGCGGGCATCCGGTTTCCTCTCGATCGGGGATGAGACGGTCCCGACGCTATCCGCAGCGCCGGATCCGGCGAGGGGGCTTGCCGCCGCCCGACCTCTCGTCGTGCGGTCGGCGTCGGCTTCAGATGCCGCGGCCCGTCACCCTCTCTTCGCCCGAGGGTCTCCCTGTCACGCCCGCGCGCGATCGGCGGGCAGGGCGAAGGCGGCGAGGTCGAGGGCGTGCGTGCGGGCCGTCTCCACGGCCGCGGCCACGGCCCCGATCGACACGATGTCCGCCCCGAGGGTCGAGGCGACGATGCGCGGGGCCGGCAGGTGCAGCGACGCGGGCAGGGCGCCGATGGCCGCGTCGATGATGGGTCCGGCTCCGGCGGCGATCGCGCCCGAGACCACCACGCGCTCCACGTCGAACAGGCTGCCGAACACCGCCGCGACCCCGGCGAGCGCCGGACCCACCGCCCGGGCGACGCCGAGGGCCCCCGCGTCGCCGGCGGCGGCGAGGTCGAGCACGGTCTTGGCGTCGAGGGTGTCGGGGTCGATGTCGCGCAGCGCGCTGTCGAGGGGGAGGGATCCCGAGGCCAGGGCCTCGCGCGCCGCGTCGACGCACCGCGGTGCGAGGCCCCAGGCGCTGCCGACCCCGTCCACGCGATCGAATGCCACGGTCTCGCCCGCTCCGCCGTGCGCGCCGCGCAGCAGGCGTCCGTCGACGCTGATGCCGGCGCCGAAACGCTCGCCGGCGAGCAGGGCGACGAAGTCGTCGCTGCCGACCGCGGCTCCGTGCGTGCGCTCGGCGACGGCGGCCAGGGTGGCGTCGTTCTCGACGCGCACCACGGGTGCCCACGCGGCGAAGCTGTCGATGAAGTCGGGGTTCATGCGCGCCCAGAAGCCGTCGTGGTGCACGGGCGAGCGCCCCGAGCGGGCGACGGGGGCGGGCACTCCGACGCACAGGCCGATGATCTCGGTGCGCGCGCGTCGTGCGCGGGTGAGGGCGGCGTCCACCGTCGCCTCGGCCGCGCGCCGGCGTCGCTCGGGCGAATCGAGCTCGGGGTCGACGGTCAGCCGCGAGGTGGCGAGTGCTCGTCCGCGCAGGTCGGCCACGGTGGCGGTGAGGTGGCCCCGGCCGGCGTCGACGCCGACGACCAGACCCGCGCCGGGGTCGAAGGCGAAGCGTCGGGCCGGTCGGCCCTTGGAGTACTCGCCCACCGCTCGGGCGTTCGGCATCTCGGTGAGCAGGCCGCGGGCGGTCAGCTCGTCGAGCACGTCGATGGCGGTGGAGCGCGTCACCCCCACGGCCTGAATGACGTCGCTCGCGGTGAAGGCGTCGGCGTCCCAGACGTAGCCCAGGACCGCATCGAGGTTGTGGCGACGCAGCGACGGCGTCGTCGTGGTGGCATCCATCGACACTCTTGACCCCCTTTCGTTCTGCTGCAATACTGCCTGCACGACATTGATTTGACGAGTAGATTTACTCGACGGGACAACATATTCGCAGTGCAGCGAAGGAGGAACACGTGTCGACGAAGACCAGAGCGGGCCGACGATGGGTCGCCGCGGCGACGGTGGGGGTGCTCGGGATGGCGATGCTGGCCGGCTGCTCCTCCGACGGCCGCGAGACCATTCGATTCACCTTCAGCAAGCGCGAGGCGCTGTCGTTCATGAACGACGTGGTCGCCGAGTACAACGCCTCGCAGGATCGCGTGCGCGTCGAGATGGACAGCTCCGGCGTCGACGTCGTGTCGGCGAGCTTCGTGCGTGGCAATCCGCCCGACATCATGCTGGCCAACTACAACTACGAGGTCGCCCGGTTCGTGCAGCGCTGTGCGCTGAGCGATCTCAGCGGCACCGAGGCAGCGGGCACCGTGCGTGAGGATCTGCAGCCGCTCCTCGACCAGTACGGTTCCTGCGCGGGGCGCACCAGCGCGCTCCCGTACTCGGTGATGGCGGCATCCGTCATCTACAACACGCAGATGTTCGAGCAGCTGAGACTGTCGGTCCCCACCACCTACGATGAGCTCCTCGCCGTCGCCGACACCCTGAAAGCCAACGGCATCACGCCGTTCTACGGCACCTTCAAAGACGACTGGACCGTGGCGCAGGGCTGGTACGACTACTCCGTCGGCGGCTCGCTCGACGTCCTCGACTTCTTCGACGGCCTCGCCGCGGAGGGCACCGAGGTGGGGCCCGAGTCGCAGGTCTCGTTCGCCAAGGACTTCACCGAGCCGATGGATCGCATGCTCGAGCTCGCGCGGGACTACACGAACCCGGATGCCGAGAGCCGGGCCTACGGAGACGGCAACCTCGCGTTCGCCCAGGGTGAGGCCGCGATGTACCTGCAGGGCCCGTGGGCACTGGGTGAGATCGCGAAGACCGCGCCCGACCTGGCGGTCGGCACGTTCCCGCTGCCGATGACCGACGACCCCGACGACCTCGCCGTCCGCGTCAACATGGATCTCGCGGCGATCATCCCCGAGGCCTCCCGGCACCAGGATGCCGCACGCGACTTCCTCGAGTACCTGTACCAGCCCGAGATCATCGAGGCCTACAACGAGTCGCAGCTCGGCTTCGCGCCGACGAAGGACGCTCCGTCGCCGAGCGACCCTCGCGTCGCCGGGATGATCCCGTACTACGACGAGGGCCGCATCTACCAGGGCGCCTCGGTGCTCGTGCCCAAGACCATCCCCACCTTCAACTACGCCCAGGCGATGATCTTCGGCGCCTCGCCCGAGGCCACGCTTCGCACCATGGACGAGGACTGGTCGCGCCTCGCGTTCCGTCAGCCGCCCGCGTCCACGACCGACGCAGCCGTCGAGGAGGACGCGCGATGACCACCACCACCACGATCGTGACGGGCGGGAAGGCGACCGCTCGGCGCAGCAGTCGCCGCGTCGAACCGATCTACTACCTGTTCCTGCTGCCGACCCTCGTGCTGTTCACCCTCGCCATCACGGTGCCGGGCATCATCGGCATCTTCTTCAGCTTCACCGACTCGATCGGCCTCGGCGAGTGGAACTTCACCGGGCTGACGAACTACATCGCGATCTTCAGCGACCCGGCCATCCTGCAGAGCTACCTGTTCACCTTCGGTTTCTCGGTCGCGACGGTGATCGTCGTCAACATCGCGGCGTTCCTGCTGGCGGTGGGGCTGACCTCGCAGATCCGCTTCAAGAAGGCGCTGCGCACGGTCTTCGTCATCCCGATGGTGATCTCGGGCATCATCATCGCCTACGTCTTCAACTTCCTCTTCAGCAACTCGGTGCCCGAGGCCGGAGCCTCGCTCGGCATCCCGTGGCTCGAGACCTCGCTCCTTGCGAACCCCGACCTCGCGTGGGTCGCGATCGTCATCGTCACCGCGTGGCAGGCGATCCCCGGAACGCTGCTGATCTACATCGCGGGGCTGCTGTCCGTGCCCGGTGACGTCTACGAGGCCGCGGGCCTCGACGGGGCGAGCAAGACCCAGCAGCTGCTGCGCATCACGCTCCCGCTGGTGGCGGGGTACGTCGTCATCAACATCATCCTGGGCTTCAAGGGCTTCCTGAACGCCTACGACATCATCGTCGGCCTCACCGGCGGCGGTCCCGGCACCGCGACCCGCAGCGTCGCGATGTCGATCATCCTCGGCTTCAACGGCGGGGACTACGCGTACCAGATGGCGAACGCGGCGCTCTTCTTCGTCGTGGCCATCGTCATCTCGCTCCTGCAGCTCTCGCTGACCCGGGGAAGGAACACCCTCTCATGACCGCTCTCAACCAGCCGGCGCTCGCGTTCGAGCAGGCCGAACTCGCCGTCCTCGCCGACCAGCCTCAGAAGCGCCGCATCCGTCGCGTCGGGATGGAGCGCATCAACTGGTCGACGACGACCATCCTGGTGCTCTGCTCCCTCACCGTCCTGCTGCCGCTGTACGTCACCGTCTCGATGGCGCTGAAGAGCGGCACGCAGATCGTCGACGGCAACGCGTTCTCGTTCCCCTCGCCGATCAGCTTCGACGGCTTCGTGCAGGCGTGGACGCTGACGAAGTTCCCCGTGGGCCTCGCGATCTCGCTCCTCGTCACGGCCGGCACGGTGGTGGCGACCATCGTCCTCGCGGCCTTCGCCTCTTACGCGATCGCCCGCAACTGGGAGCGCAAGCTCTTCCGCTACTCGTTCTTCTACCTGCTCGCGGCGATGTTCATCCCGTTCCCGGTCGTCGCCCTGCCGCAGATCCAGCTCACCGGCCGGGTGGGCCTCGACAACCCGTTCGGGGTGATCATCCTCGCCACGATGTTCCAACTGAGCTTCAGCGTGCTGCTGTTCACCGCGTTCCTGCGTTCCATCCCGCTCGAACTCGAAGAGAGCGCGCGGATCGATGGCGCGACGACCTGGCAGACCTTCTGGCAGCTCATCTTCCCGCTGCTGGCTCCCATGAGCGCCACGGTCGGCATCTTCGCCTTCCTCTACGCGTGGAACGACTTCATGATGCCCTCGCTCATCATCAGCGACCCGACGCTGCAGACCCTTCCGGTGCGGCAGAACCTCTTCCAGACGCAGTTCAGCAACAACTACAACGTCGCCTTCGCGTCCTACCTCATGGCCATGGCCCCCGCGATCGTCGCCTATCTCTTCACCCAGCGCTGGGTGATGGCGGGCGTGACCCAGGGCGCCGTCAAGGGCTGACACCTCCCCTCCCCTCCCCTCGAAAGGAACCCTCCTCGTGACGACCGCATCCCCCTCCGCCCGTACCCGCGAGCTGTCCGACGCCCCCGACTGGTGGCGTCAGGCGGTGGTGTACCAGGTATACCCCCGCAGCTTCGCCGACAGCGACGGCGACGGCCTCGGCGACATCCGCGGCGTCACCTCGCGCGTGCCGTACCTCGCCGAGCTGGGGGTGGATGCCGTCTGGCTGAGCCCCTTCTACCCCTCCGACCTCGCCGACGGCGGGTACGACGTCGCCGACTACCGCGACGTCGACCCGCGGCTGGGCACCCTGGCCGACATGGACGAGCTCATCGCGCAGCTGCACGCCCACGGCATCCGGGTGGTCGTCGACATCGTCCCCAACCACACCTCCGACAAGCACGTCTGGTTCCAGGAGGCGCTGGCGGCGGGCCGGGGCTCGGCGGCGCGCGGGCGTTACGTCTTCCGCGAGGGGTCGGGCGTCGACGGCGCCGAGCCACCCACCGACTGGGTGTCGCTCTTCGGCGGGTCGGCGTGGGAGCGGGTCGCCGACGGGCAGTGGTACCTGCACAACTTCGACGTCTCGCAGCCCGACCTGAACTGGGCGAACCCCGAGGTGCGCGCCGACTTCGTCACGACGCTGCGCTTCTGGAGCGACCGCGGGGTCGACGGGTTCCGCATCGATGTGGCGCACATGCTCACGAAGGACCTCAGCGAGCCCCTGCGCTCGCGCGCCGAGCTCGAGGCCCTGCCGCACGACGGCACCCACCCGATGATCGACCGCGACGACGTGCACGAGGTCTACGCCGAGTGGCGCGCGGTCTTCAACTCCTACGACCCGCCGCGCACCGCCGTCGCCGAGGCATGGGTGCACCCCTCGCGCGTGCCGCTGTACGCCAGCGCCGACAGCCTCGGCCAGGCGTTCAACTTCGACCTTCTCGAGGCCGACTTCGACCCCGCGCAGTTCCGGCGCATCGTCGCCGACAACCTCGCGCTGGCCGCGGAGTCGGGCTCGTCGACCACGTGGGTGCTGTCGAACCACGACGTCGTCCGCCACGCCACGCGGTACGGACTCCCCGACGCCGAGCGCGCCGCCGACGGGCGCCCGACCCTCAAGCACGGCAACGAGTGGTTGCTCTCCGGCGGGCAGTCGCCGGCTCTCGACTCGCGCCGCGGGGAGCGCCGCGCCCGCGCCGCCGCAGCCTTCGTGCTGGGCCTTCCCGGCTCGGCGTACCTGTACCAGGGCGAGGAGCTGGGCTTGCACGAGGTCGCCGAGATCCCCGACGCCGACCGTCAGGATCCGACGTTCTTCCGCAGCCCCGGCGTCGATCAGGGCCGTGACGGATGCCGCGTGCCCCTGCCCTGGACCGAGCACGGCCCGGCGTTCGGCTTCGGTTCGGCGGGCGCCCACCTTCCGCAGCCGGAGTGGTTCGGCACGTACGCGGTCGACCTGCAGGACGGCGACCCGGCCTCGACGCTGTCGCTCTACCGCCGCGCGCTCGACCTGCGGCACGATCTGCAGACCGACGAGCAGATGGAGTGGATCGAGACGTGTCGCGACGACGTGGTGGCGTTCGTCCGCCCGAACGGCTGGACGGTCGTGACGAACTTCGGCACCGAGCCCGCGGCGCTGCCCGCGGGCGAGGTGCTGCTCGCCAGCGTCGCGCTCGACGGCGACACGCTGCCCGGCGAGACCACGGTCTGGCTCCGCAGCGCCTGACCCGCCCCGAAAGCCCCGGCGTCCGCGCCGGGGCTTTCCCGCGCCCTCCGCCCCGCGCCGGCCGCACGCCCGTCGTCCGCCCGTCGCCCCGCGTCGGCGAAACACCCGTTGAGTGTCCAGAACACGCCGTCACGCCCCGCCCGAGGGCGGCGTGTCGCGGACACTCAACGCCGTCACGCCCCGGCTCAGCGCACGCGCACCCAGCCGTCGCCGCGGCGCTCGATGGCCCCGGCCGCGGCGAAGGCGTCGAGCCATCCCCCCATCGGCCACGCTCCCCACCGCTCGCAGAACGTGCCCCCGTTGCGCAGGATGTCGTCGAGGTGCTGCCACGGGGGAGAAGAGACCGGATGCCACTGGTGGTACGCGTCCGCCCCGCCGACCCACTGCATCTCGACGCCCGCAGCGCGAGCCGACCAGGCGAGGTCGGTGTCTTCGGCCCCGTACCCCTCGTACCCGGGGTGGAAGCCGCCGATGCGGTCCCACGTCGCCGGGGTCACGGCGAACGACAGCGACCAGAACAGGTCGTACTCCCCGTCGGTGGCCCGCCGCGTCTCGCCGGGTCCGAGCGCCGGGCGAGCGCGGTGCGGGCGGGTGAGAAAGGGCAGGTCGTCGAGGTTCTCCGGCCGTTGCACGCTCGACAGGTAGGTCACCGCTCCGCAGAGCACCGCGTCGGGGTGCGCGCGGGTGGCGGCGCGATAGGCGGGCAGCAGGTCGGGCCCGGGCAGGCAGTCCACGTCGAGGAACACCAGCAGCTCGGCGCCGGCGGCGATCGCCGCGTCCGCCGCGCGGTTCCGCCCCACGCCCACCCGCAGTCCATGCGGCCCCGGGGGCACGAGCACGGTGAGCGTCCCCGCCTCCGCGACACCGTCCGGTGGCGTCTCGTCCAGCCACGCCTCGACGCGCACGATGTCGTCGGCGAGCTCGGCGATCACGCGGCGCTGGCGCTCGAGGTGTTCGCGCCGCGCCGCCGAGGCGACCGTGATGAGCGCCGTCCTCACGGCCGCACCGCCTCGAGGGCGGCGGCCATGCGGTGGGCCGCGCCCGCGACCTGCCAGCGCGACCAGTCCGGTTCGGTCGAAGCGGCCCGCTCGACCAGATCGGCCAGGTCGGAGGCCGAAACGGTGTCGTCCGCCCGCTGCGCGAGGCCCCAGCGGGCGAGGGCGTCGGCGGTCGCACGCTGCTCGCCGAAGGGGCGGTCCTGCGCGATGACGACGGCGCGGGCTCCGGATGCCGCGAGGTCGGCGACGCTGTTCTGGCCCGCGGCGCTCACGACCACCGTGCTGCCGGCCAGCAACGGCCAGGGGTCGTCGACGCGGGAGGCCTCGTCGTGCCCGATCGCGGTGACCCGCCAGCCGCGAGCGGAAAGACGTGCGGTGGCCTCGTCGCGGACCTCCGGCTCGAGCACACGGCCGAGCAGCAGCACTGACCGCTCGGTCGCGGACTCGGGCGGGGTGCGTCCGTCGTAGCGCGAGATGCCCCCGGTCCACACCACGCGGTCGCCGTGCTCGGCGAGGGCGGGGGTGGGCACCGCGCCGTGTGCCCAGGGGGCCACGATGCGATCGGCCAGGGCGTAGGCGAGGGCGTGGGGCGCGTCGGTGCGCGCGCCGGGTTGGGTCACCGCGACGGTGCGGAGCCCCAGGAGTCGTGCGAGGGCCACGACCTCCGCGCTGACGTCGACGACGAAGACGTCCAGATCGAGGTCGACCGCCGCGGAGGCGATCATGGCCAGTCGTGCGCGGTGTCCCGGATGCCCGTGGGGTGCCCAGTGCAGCTTCCCCCGGGCGGTCGGTTCCGCCTCGCGCGGGTCGAGCACCGTGCCGTCGGCGGCCTCGACCACGTCGGCATCCGGAGGGAGCACGACCCACTGGGTCTCGGGGGCGAGTCCGGCGGGGCGGGCGAGCGACGAGAACGCCACGACGGGGGTCCGCAGGTGCGGGTGCACGGCGAGAAAACGCGCGACGTGGCCGAAGCCGTGGTGGTGGACGTACCAGCCGATCACCGCGACACCGCCGGCACGTGTCGCGCGGCGACGGGCTGAGCGGTGTGGGTGAGCACCCGCTCCACTTCGCGGTAGCGCTCCGTGAGCGAGTGCTGTCGCACGGCCGCCCGGCGGGTCCAGACGCGGGTGAGGGGTTCGCGCGCGCCCTGTGCGGCGAGCTCGGCCGCGGCCTTGCCCAACGCGACGACGTCGCCGGGCATGACCGTCGCCGATCCGGGCATGCCCGCGAGCACCTCGGAGACCCCGCCGATGTCGAAGGCCGCGACGGGGGTGCCGGTGGCGAGCGCTTCGGCGATGACGAGGCCGAAGGGCTCCTCCCACATGGGCGTGACCAGGGCGACGGCCGACGATCCGACGAGGCGGCAGAGGTCGGGCTGATGCAGCGGGCCCACGTAGCGCGCGTGCACGCCGAGCCGGGGCACGACTTCCTGCTCGAAGTAGTCGACGTCCCCGATCCGGCCGGCGAGCACGATGTGGGCGTTCGCCGAGCGGGCGGCCTCGATGGCCAGGTGCGGCGCCTTCTCGGGCACGACGCGCCCCGACCAGACCCACGACGGTCCACCGGCGCCGCGCGTCCACTGGTCGGTGTCGATGCCGTTGGGGAAGACGAAGGCGTCGACACCCTCGACCGACCACGCGCGCGCGGTCGCCTGGCTCACGGCGATGAAACGGTGCGGGCTGTCGCGCACGTCGGCCGCGGCCTCCAGCATGTGTTCCAGGGGCGGCGTGTGCAGGGTCGTGACGACCGGGATGTCCGCCTCGCGGCTCCACCGGATGGGCGCGGGATGCAGGCTGTGGTTGTCCACGACGTCGTACAGGTGGCGGTCGGCGATGAGGCGGTCGCGGGCCGCATCGAAGGCGGTGTCGACGGCCGCCGCATACCCGTGCGGGTACTCGGTGTCGGATGCCGCTTCCGGCCGTGTCCAGGCGGGAGCGGGCAGAGAGAACTCCGGCGTGTCACCGAGGAAGTCCGAGCCCTCGGCGGCGCACAGGGTCACCTCGTGCCCGCGCGCGCGCAGCCAGCGCACGCGGTCCCAGACGCACGCCTCCAGTCCGCCGGCGTGCGGCTGACGCAGGGGGTAGCGCGACGGGGCGACGACGAGCACCCGCAGCGACCGTGCGCCGCGGATCATGCGGCCACCTCCGTGTCGAGTGCATGGCGGTACACGGCGACGTGCGCGGCACGCACCTCGCTCCGTTCCGCGAGACGTTCGGCCCGTCGCCGGTCCACCTCGGCCGTGCGCGGCGTCGATCCCGGCGTCGACCAGGCCGGAGCCGTGGCCTGCACCATCGCGCGTGCGAGCGAGAGCGGGTCCCCGACGTCGAAGGCGTGGAAGTCGCCGGGATGCTGGGCGGCGATGTGGCCGATGCGGGTGCCGACGACCGGAACGGCGAGGTCGTAGCAGAGCTCCGCCCAGCCCGACTGGGTGCCGTGCCGATACGGCAGCACGCACGCGTCGAGGTCGGCAAGCCACTCGGCGAGGGCGTCGTCGTCGAGACGGGCTCCGCGCTCGACGCTGACACCGTCGGCATCACGGACGAGGAGGTCGATGGATGCCGCCGCCTCGGCGTCGCGCACCCGCTCGTTCATCCGCACGACGGCTTCGATCCGCGCACCCTCCGCGCGCAGGGCGGCGACGGCGCGGACGAGGGTCGCGGTGGTACCCACCCCATCGATGTTGGGGCGGAGATCGCGCAGGTGCACGCCGATGCGGGCGACGTCGTGGACGTGACCGGTGGGGCGTGGTGCGTCGCCGAGCAGCGTGGGGTGAGCGATCACCGTCGTCGGTCGGTGGACGATCCCGCGCACCTCGGCGTCGGCCGTGTCGGTGAGGGTGACGAGGGCGTCGGCGCCCGCGGCGAGGACGGCGAGCGACGCCCGGTGCGCGTCCTGCTCGCTCAGCTGCGGGTTCTCGAGGTCGTGCACCGTGTAGACGAGGGGTCGCCCGATCCGACGGAGCGTCTCGACCGTCGCGCGCAGTTCGTCCGGGCTGTACGACTCGATGCCGAAGTGCACGTGCACCAGGTCGAAGTCGTCGGCGTGCGCTTCGAGCCACGAGGGCAGCAGCACCTGCGGCGGCCACCACTGGCCGGCGGGCGCTCCCGGCGGCGGCGGGTCCGACAGCAGCGTCACGTGGTCGCGGTCGGTGATGGCGGCGACATAGGGGTGGGCCGAGGGGACGGCCGCGACCCGGACCGGGGGGACGGTGGTGACGACGATCTCGTGTTCTCCTCGTGCTTGCGTGCGTGACGGTGCGCGTACCGCATCGCCAGGCACATCGCAATGCAACGGGGCGGTTGGGACGACGATGACACCGACGGATACCTTCACATCATGGGTGGTGAGAGGGCGCGACTGCGAAGCCTTGCGGACCACGGCGACGCGGTGATAGCGCGCCGTCGCCACTACGCCGAGTTCTACGGCGAGAAGGCCCCGGCCGACGGTTTCGGCCTGGTGGTGGGCAATTGCCAGGCGGAGTCACTGCGGCTGGTGATCTCGTCCGAGGTTCTTCCCGCCGTGCGCGTCCCCGCGGTGCACGAGCTCACCGCCGACGATGCCCGGCGCCTGCACGCCCTCCTCGCCGATGCCGCCTTCCTGGTCGCGCAGCCGATCCGCGACGACTACCGCGGCCTTCCGCTGGGCACCGCCCAGTTGCGCGCCGCTCTTCCCGCCGCAGCCCGCACCGTCACGGTCCCGGCCGTGCGCTTCGCCGGACTGCACCCGTTCCAGGCTGTTCTGCGCCTCCCCGACTTCCCCGAAGACCCGCCGCTCGTCGCGTACCACGACGTCCGGATCGTCGCCGAGGCGTTGGGTGCTCCGGTCGCGTCGAGCGTGCCGGCCGCCACGGTCCGCGCGATCGCCGACGCCTCGATCGCGGAACTGCGGCGCCGCGAGGCCCGGGGGCTCGACGTCGCGGCATCCGATCTCTTCGCTCCGGTGGTCGACGACCTCGCCCGCACGGTGAATCATCCCGGGAACGCGCTCTTCCTCCCCCTGGGGGAGCGCATCGTCGCCGCCCTCGGGGCGCCCGGCCGGGTGGTCGACCCGGGCCGCCCGATCCTCGCCGCCGTCCGTGCGCCGCTCGAGAGCTGGGTCGTCGACGCGTGGGATCTCGACACCGCCCCGCGGCCCGATTGGATCGTCGACGGCGAGACGGTGCCGGCCGCCCTCGTGCGCGAGGCGCATCTCGCGTACTACGCCGAGCGCCCCGCGCTGCTCGCCGCCGTCGCGGAACGTCTGGCTCCGCTGCTGCGCACGTGGGCGGAGGCCGCATGACGACGTCGATCCCGGATGCCGCCCTCCCGGTGCTGCTCGCCCACCCGGGGCCGCACGGCGTCGCCGTGTACGCGCGCGAGATGGCCGCCGAGGTCGTGAGCGGCGCCCCCGGGGTGCGGGTTATCACGCCCGACGAGGCGGCTTCCCTTCCCCCGGGCACGCCCGTGCACGCGCACATCACCGACCGGCTCTGGGGGGCTTCGCCCGAGGAGGCGACGCGCACCGTCGAGGCGCTGGCCCGACGGCATCCGCTGACCGCGACGCTGCACGACGTGCCGCAGGTCTCCGACGGGGAGCGCAACCGTCCCCGGCGTCGGGCGTTCTATCGCTCCGTGACCGAGGCGGCGCGCGCCGTCGCCGTCAACAGCGCGCACGAGCGGGAGCTCCTGCGGGAAGAGGGGGTGTGGGACGGCCCGGTGACGGTCGTGCCGCTCCCCGTCGCGAGCGTTCCGCCCTCGGTCCCCGCTCCCTCCGATGGCGCGGTCGGCGTCCTCGGCTACTTCTACCCCGGCAAGGGGCACGACGAGGCACTCGCCGCGACCGCCGCCTCGGGCCTGACGCGGTTGAGCGTGCTCGGGCGCGCGTCCGAGGGCCACGCGGCCGACCTCGACGCGTTCGTCCGCGCCGCGGCCGCCGCCGGCGTCACCGTCGAGGTGACCGGGTGGCTCGACGACGCCGACATGATCGCGCGGGCGCGGCGGGTCGCGGTCCCGGTGATCGCGCACCGTCACGTGTCGGCGTCGGGGTCTCTCGCCTCGTGGATCGGGTGGGGCCGCCGGCCGGTCGCCGTGCGCAACCGCTACGTCGACGAGATGGCCGCCCTCCGGCCCGGAACGCTCGGCGTCGTCGAACCCGAGCAGCTCGCTTCGGCCGTCGCGGCCGCGCGCGCCGATGCCGGCCGCACCTGGCACGGCGTCGACCCGGTCCCGTTCGGCCGCGCCGATGCCGCGCGGGCCTACCGCCGATGGTGGTCGGACGTGTCGTGGTGAACGCGGACGACGGCGGATGGAACGATCGGATGCCGTGGGTTCCGGGCAACCGGTGGGACCTGGTGTCGCATCGCGAGCCGGATCCGCCGCGGGTCAGCGTGATCGTCACGCACTACGCGCAGCCGCAGGAGTTGGCTCGCACCCTCGCGGCGCTGCAGCAGCAGGACCACCCCGCCGACCGGCTCGAGATCATCGTGGCCGACGACGGCTCGCCCGAGTCGCCCGTCGTCCCCCGCGGCGTTCGGCTCGTCCGCCAGGACGATCGGGGTTTCCGTGCCGCGGCCGCACGCAACCTGGGGGCCGCCGCCGCCACGGGTGAGGTCCTCTGCTTCCTCGACGCCGACACGACGCCCGAGCCCGAGTACATCCGACGGATGTCGCGCCTCCCGGCTCTGCTCCCCGACGCGGTGACCGTCGGACGCCGTCGTCACGCCGATCTGTCCGAGGTGCCCGCCGGCCTCCCGATCGCCGAGGTCGCCCCGCCGCGGGAGCTGGCCGAACCCGAGTGGCTCGTCGAGGCGTATGCGCGCAGCGCGAACCTCCTCCACGCCGACGACCGTTCCTACCGGTATGTCATCAGCGCGGTCGTCGCGTGTTCCCGCGCGTTCTTCGACGAGATCGGGGGATTCGACGAGTCGTTCTCCTCCTATGGCGGTGAGGACTGGGAGTGGGCTCATCGTGCCTGGCAGGCCGGCGGAGTGCTCGCACACATTCCGGATGCCGTGGCCTGGCACGACGGTCCCGACTGGGCCGGACGCGACGACCGCGACCGCGCGGCCGAGGGCAATCGCCAGACGCAGGTCCTCGCCGCGAAGATCCCGGTGCAAGGGTCACGGGGGAGGGGTCTTCTCCCCTCGGTACCCGACCTCCTCGTCCGTCTGCCCGATGCGGTCACCCCGTCGGCGGCCTTCCTCTGCGTCGATTCCTTCCTCGCGTCGTTCCCGCAGGCGTCCGTGGCGGTGGATTCTTCCCTGCGCGAGTACGCATGGACGGCCGATCCCCGCGTGCTCTTCTCCGGCGACGCCTCCACCCCCGACGCGCGGATCACCCTGCACCTGACCCGGGCGGTGGTGATTCTGGATGCCACCACCCTCATCGACGCGGTGGCATCGCTCGATCACGGGGAGATCGGCTCGCTCGACCTGGTCACCGCGGAGGGCGTGCGATTCGGACTCGCGGAGTCGCGTCGGTCGCGTCGGCGCACCCACCGATGGGGAGCGTCGGCGGCCTTCCGCCGAGACACCCGGGTCCCTGACGGAGTGCATCCGACGAGGGACGAGCCCCACCTCGAGGCGTGGGTCGGCGGGTGGGGCGGCGTCGACCGCTTCGTCTGATCGGCCCACACCCGCGTGTTTCCGGGGGTGTGGGGGTGCGACACGCCCGGGATGTGGCTGGATTGGCTGAGTCGGGGTGTCGCACGTAATCTTTTACTTGTTCGCCCCACAGGGGAGAGCGGAG
>NZ_LMPH01000006.1:0-102618 GCF_001423785.1 Microbacterium sp. Leaf179
GGCGGCGGCCAGGCGCTGGCGGCGCTGCTGCGGCGGTACTGACGCCCCGGCGTGCACRACGGCGGGGCCGGCTGGCGGCGCGCCGTCGTGGGGGTGGGGTGATCGGCGTGTCGGCTGTGTCGTCCGCGGTTGTGCGCGCTCCGGCGGCGCCTCGGGGCCGCGATACTGGGGCGCATGAGCGTTCACCTTCTCGGCGGCGGGCGCGACGTCGCGCGCTGCGGCGCGCTGTTGCGTCCCTTCGTCGTCGAGGCGCGGGCGCGGGCCGACGACCGCCCTCCCGTGATCGCCGTGCTGCTCGTACTCGAGGCCGACGATGACTCCTCGGTCGCTCGCTTCGCAGCGGTGCTCGAGGCGGCGGGGGCGGCGGCCGCCGAGCTGCGCGTCGCGGCGATCGTCGAGGGTGGGACCTTCGACGCCGAGGTGTCGAGGGCCGATGCGGTGTTCGTGGGCGGGGGCCTCACGCCCGCGTACCTCGACGCTCTCGCGCCGATCCGGGATGCCGTGGCGGGCAGCGTGCGCGACGGCATGCCCTACGCCGGGTTCTCGGCGGGCGCGGCGATCGCGGCGGGACCGGCGCTCGTGGGCGGCTACCGACTGGGCGGAATCGAGGTGGCGTCCGAAGATGCGGGTGAGGAGCTCGACGAACTCGAGATCCGCGACGGCCTCGGCCTGGTGCGGTTCGCCGTCGACGTGCACGCGGCGCAGTGGGGAACCCTGTCGCGTCTCGTGGCCGCGGTCGATGCGGAACTCGTGACGGAGGGCGTGGCGATCGACGAGCACACGGCGCTCATCGTGGATGCCGAAGGCGCGAGCACCGTGTCGGGTTCGGGGCACGTCTGGCACGTCACCGCGGCGTCCCCCGGCGTTCGCGTCGCCCTGCGTTCTGCCTGATGCTCGTCGGCCCGTCGAGGGCCGGCTCGTGGGATCCCCGCGTCGACAAGCCCTGACCAGAACGGCCCCCACCCCGGAGGGTGAGGGCCGTTCCGGCGTCCGTGCGTCAGACCGTGCGTCGCCGCAGGGCGAAGGCCAGGCCGCCGGCCACCACGAGGAATCCGCCGGCGAGGGCGAGTCCCCACGGTGCCTGCGCGCCGGTGTTCGCGAGGTCGCTGCCGGGGCGGTCGCCCGACGGCTGGCCCGGCGCGGGCTGACCGGGTGCCGGCTGACCGGGCGCGGGAGTCGGCTCGGCACCGGGCTGGCCGGGGTCACCGCCGCCCGGGTTCTCGCCCGAGGCGACCATCGCGCGGCCGAGCGGCGCGGGGTCGACCAGCGGCGTCGCGGCGAAGTACGCGAGCGTCGCGTCGAGGTCGATCTGACCGGTGTCGGTGCGGTCGGTGCCGGCCGCGAAGGTCGGGAAGCCGTCGCCGCCGTTCGCGAGGAACGAGTTCGTCACCACGGTGAACGTGTCACCGTCGGCGATCGCCGTACCTTCGTACGCCATCGAGACGACCGAGCCCACGCGGGGGTTCGCGGCATCCTGCGTGTACTCGTAGGTGAAGCCGTCGGACACGCCCAGGTGCAGCTTGGGGCGGTCGCCCTCGGCCTTCCACTGCTCGTTGAGGATGTCGCGGATCTGCGCACCCGTCAGCGTCACCGTCACGAGCGTGTTGGCGAAGGGCTGGACCAAGGCCGCCTCCTTGTAGGTGACCACGCCGTCATCGCCCTTGAGCAGGTCGGCGCGGAGGCCGCCCGGGTTCATCAGGGCGATCTGCGCCTTCGTGCCGGCGAAGGCGGGGTTCTGCGACGTCGCCCAGAGGTACACGTCGGCGACGGAGTTGCCCATCGACGACTCCACGCCGCGGTCGCTGCCCGACGGGGTGCCGCCGCGCAGGATGTCGCCGCTGATCTCGCCGACGGGCTTCGCGCCGATGACGTCGGCCTGCGCGACGTACTCGGCCACGCGCGCCTCGATCGCGGCATCCGGGGCGAACGCGCCCTCGAGGGGGAAGGTCGCGCCGGTGACGGATGCCAGCGAGCCGGTGCGCGTGTCCCAGCTCAGCGAGAGCTGACCCATCGCCTTGCCGTACTCCGACGCCTGGATCACCGGACGCGTGCGGTCGGTTCCGGCCACGGGCAGGTCGCAGGCGTACGTCTGGTGCGTGTGCGCCGAGACGATCGCGTCGATCTCGGGCGAGGCGTTCACGGCCAGGTTGCCGAAGCCGGCCTGGTCGGCCGCGATGGCGGCGCAGTCGTCCGACACCGCGGCGCCCGAGTGGGTGAGCAGCACGATGACGTCGGCGGAGCCCGCGGCCGTGATCTCGTCGGCGACGCGATCGGCGGCCTCGAGCTGGTCGCCGAACTCCAGGTCGGCGACGCCGGCCGGGTCGACCATGGTGGCGGTGTCGGGGGTGACGGTGCCGATGAAGGCCACGCGCACGCCGTCGACGACCTTGATCGCGTACTCGTCGAGCACGGGCTCTTTCGTACCCTTCTTGTAGACGTTCGCGCCGAGCCCGAACTCGCCGCCGCCGTACTCGGGCAGCACCCGGTCGGTCAGGTCGGCGAAGCCGCGGTCGAACTCGTGGTTGCCGACGGCCGAGACGTCGAGGCCGGAGGCGACGAGGGTGTCGATCGTGGGGGAGTCGTCCTGGATGAGCGAGGTGAACGTCGAGGCTCCGATGTTGTCACCGGCCGAGACGAACACGGTGTTCGGGTTGGCGGCCTCGGCGGCCTTCACCGCTCCGGCGATGACCGCGGCGCCGGCCTCGCCCTGGGACCCTGCCTCCAGACGACCGTGGAAGTCGTTGATCGTGAGGATGTCGATGTTCTTCACGTTCGGGTTCTCGACCGCGAACAGCGTCGTCGTCCCCGACACCTCGTTGCCGACGGCGACGAGGGGGCGACCGGTGGGCGAGGCGTCGGCGGGGATGAAGTCGATGCCCTCGGGGCCGAGGTCGCCGGCGTTCGAGAGCAGCGCGCGGTCGGCGGTCTCGTCTCCGGTCAGCTGGTCTTCGACCGACACCGAGAAGTCGCGGTTGTTGACGTATCCGGCGTAGCTCGCGGCGGCGGGGTCGGTGATGTCGTAGGTCATCACGCCGCCCACCCGCTCGAGACCGATGAAGGCGTAGGTGCGTCCGTCGACCTGCCCGATGGCGAGGTTCTCGGGCTCGGGGCCCTTGTCGTCGCTGCGGCCCTCGAGGTTCGACTCGGAGTGGTTCGAGTTGAAGAACTCCGGGTTCGCGTCGTGCGTGATCCGCTCGAAGTCGGAGCCCGAGTCGAACACCTGGGTGCCCTCGGTGGTCCACACCGAGAAGCCGCGGCCGCCGAACGTGTACAGCTCGGAGTAGCAGGTGCCGTCGGCGTTCAGCCCCATGTCGGTGGCGACGTTGAGGCGGCCCAGGTCGGCGTCGCCGAGCGAGCCGGCGAGCGGGCTGTCGGCGCAGACGGGGGCGAGGCCGTCGTCGCCGAGGTCCTTCACCCGGGCGGTGTCGTTGTACGCGCCCCACTCGCGGCCGTCGCCCTCGTTGGCGGTGACGAGGAAGGTCTCACCGTTCGCCTCGTAGGCCTGGATGCCGTCGGGCATGTACATGCCGAACAGGCCGGGGTAGGTCTTCTGCGTATAGGTC
Organism: Microbacterium sp. Leaf179; assembly: GCF_001423785.1. Taxonomy (NCBI): domain Bacteria; kingdom Bacillati; phylum Actinomycetota; class Actinomycetes; order Micrococcales; family Microbacteriaceae; genus Microbacterium; species Microbacterium sp. Leaf179. Next base: position 3,564 of record NZ_LMPH01000006.1, read on the forward strand.
GGCGCGTCCTCGGGGTCGCGGTCGCTCGCGTCGAGGGTCTCGACGCCGTAGTCCTTGAACCCGAGGGGGCGGATGCCGGTGACCGAGGCCGACGCCAGGTCGACGGTCGCGACGGCGTTGGCCTCTTGCAGGGCGACGTAGGCGGTGCCGCCGGCGAGGGCGACGTACTCGGGCTCGAGGTTGCGGCTCACGCGGTTCGCGTCGAGCGGGGTGTCGCCCTGATCGGGGGCGGCGACGTCGGGGCCGAAGACGCGGACGGCGGGGTCGAGGGTCATCGACCCGCCCTGCTCGAAGGCTCCGAACCCGGCCGTGCGCACGGCATCCTGGCTCGGGGCCGCCTTCTCGGCGGGCAGGGTGACGATACCGACAGACCCCTCGGGGTCGACCGTGAAGTCGTCGGCGGGCTCGCCCTCGTTGGCGACGACGGCGACCGTGCCGTCGGCCGAGAGGGTGACCATGTCGGGGAGGGCTCCGACGGTGACCTCGCCGAGCACGGTGGGCTCGGCGGCGTCGGCGTCGAAGAACACCAGGCGACCCGGGGCCGTCTTGTCGACGTTCTCGAGGGCGATCACGCCGAGTCCGTCGGCGCGCACGGCGAGCGAGTTGGCGACGCCGGTCCCGGTGATCGAGTACAGCTTGGCGGGAGCGGTCGGGGTGCTGCTGTCGAGCACGTCGACGGCCCCGGCCTGGGCGTTGACGACGAACAGGCGGTTCTTGTACGCGTGCACGATCTCGGCGGCCGACTGGTCGAACACCCCGGTCTCGTAGGTGCCGATCGGGCGCAGGCTCACCGCGCTGTCGGCGGGGGAGTCGCGCACCGGATCGGCGACGATGGCGGCGGACGCCGCGGTGACGCTCGACAGGGCGAGCGCGCACACGGCCGCCGCGGTCGCGGTCAGCGCGACGGTACGGCGAAGGAAGGGCGAAGGCATGGCTGTGTCCTCGGGGCAGGGGTGGCGTGCGGTGGGGCGGCACGGGCACGCCGCGGGGGCGGCGAACGGGGCGAGTCTGCCCGGGGGCGGTGTCCCGCGGGTGAACGCGGGGCGAACGGCGACTCGGCGCTCCCGTCGTGGCCGAGCCGGTCTAGCCTGAGCGCATGACCACGCCGTCCGGTGCCCATCCCGACGAACCGCACCGTCAGGGCCTCGCGCAGCGGCTCAACGGCCTGCGCGCCGGGGTGCTCGGGGCCAACGACGGCATCGTGTCGACCGCGGCCGTCGTCGTGGGCGTGGCCGGGGCGACGAGCGAGGTCGCCCCCGTGCTCGTGGCGGGCATGGCGGCGCTGGTCGGTGGGGCGGTGTCCATGGCGCTCGGCGAGTACGTCTCGGTCTCGAGTCAGCGCGACAGCGAGCACGCGCTCATCGAGAAGGAGCGCCGCGAACTGGCGGAGGCCCCGGATGCCGAGTTCGCCGAGCTCGTGGGACTGTACGAAGCCCGGGGACTGTCGACCGAGACGGCGACGCGGGTGGCGACCGAGCTCACGGCATCCGATGCCCTGAAGGCGCACCTCTCGGTCGAGCTGAACATCGACGCCGACGACGTGGTGAGCCCGTGGACGGCGGCGTTCGCCTCGGCGGTGGCCTTCACGGTTGGGGCGCTGCTGCCGTTGCTGACGATCCTGCTCCTGCCGGTCGAGGTGCGCGTGATCGCGACCTTCGCTGCGGTGCTGCTCGCGCTGGCCGTCACCGGGTACGTCGCCGCCTGGATCGGCGGGGCCCGCCGGGGGCGCGCGGTGGTGCGGATGGTGGTCGGCGGGGCGCTCGCGCTCGGGGCGACGTACCTCGTCGGCTCGCTGTTCGGCGGCCTGGCGGAGTAAGTCGACCCCCCTATCAATTACAAGGACGTCCAGGTAATCTGAGGAAAGCGACGACGCCGTCGCTCCACGAAGGAGAGCCGCATGGACACCACCCCAGCTCCCGCGCTCGCCGCCGCACCCGCGGGCGCGCTGTCGGCAGAAGAGCGCACCGCCATCCTCGACGCCGTCCGCGACTTCGCCGCGACGGAGTTCGCCCCGCACACCCTCGAATGGGATGCCGAGAAGCACTTCCCCCGCGATGTGCTGCGTCGTGCGGGAGAGCTGGGTCTCGGCGGCGTCTACGTCAACGAAGACGTGGGCGGCGCCGGGCTGTCGCGGGCCGACGCCGTGGCGATCTTCGAGGAGCTGGCCTACGGCGACCCGACGGTGACGGCCTACATCACGATCCACAACATGGTCGCGTGGATGATCGACGCCTACGGCGACGAGGCGCAGCGAGCGCAGTGGCTCCCCGGCCTCGTCGCCATGGACGACCTGGGTGCCTACTGCCTCACCGAGCCGGGTGCAGGATCCGATGCCGCGGCGATCACCACCTCGGCCATCCGTCACGGCGACACCTACGTGCTCACGGGCGTCAAGCAGTTCATCTCGGGTGCCGGCGAGGCCTCGGTCTACGTCGTCATGGCTCGCACGGGCGAGCCGGGGGCGCGCGGGATCAGCGCGTTCCTCGTGCCCGCCGACGCCGAGGGCCTCTCGTTCGGCGCGAACGAGAAGAAGATGGGCTGGAACGCCCAGCCCACCCGTCCCGTGATCCTCGACGAGGTGCGCGTGCCGGCCGAGAACCTGCTCGGGGGCGAGGGTCGGGGGTTCTCGATCGCCATGACCGCGCTGAACGGCGGGCGACTCAACATCGCGACCTGCTCGATCGGTGGCGCCCGCTGGGCCCTCGACCGCTCCGTCGCGTACGTGCACGAGCGCTTCACGTTCGGCGAGGCGCTCGCCGAGAAGCAGTCGGTGGTGTTCGCCGTCGCCGACATGGCCACCGAGCTCGAGGCCGCACGGCTGCTCGTACGCGACGCGGCGCGGGCCCTCGACGCGAAGACCCCCGATGCCGCGACCCGCTGCGCGATGGCGAAACGCTTCGCGACCGACGTGGGCTTCCGCGTCGCGAACGAGGCCCTGCAACTGCACGGCGGCTACGGCTATCTGCAGGAGTACGGCATCGAGAAGGTCGTGCGCGACCTGCGCGTGCACCAGATCCTCGAGGGCACCAACGAGATCATGCGTCTGATCGTCGGCCGGAGCGTGCTGGCCGCCTGACGCCAGAGGCTCGCCCGATGTCGGGGGAGCGTGCGAGCATGCCGGTGCGGGGTCGTCCGCGCCGACACGACGGGAGTGACATGACGGAGCAGGATGCCGGGTACGAGACGATCCGAGTCGAGCGGCGAGGTCGCGTGGGATGGATCACGCTCGACCGCCCCGAGGCGCTCAACGCCCTGAACACCCAGACGATGCGCGACGTGGTCGCCGCCGCCGAAACCTTCGACGCCGACACGGGTATCGGCGCGATCGTCGTCACCGGCAGCGAGAAGGCCTTCGCCGCGGGCGCCGACATCAAAGAGATGGAGCAGATGTCGGGACTCGACATGACGCTCACCGACCACTTCGGGGCGTGGAGTCGGTTCGCCGCCGTCCGCACCCCGGTCATCGCCGCGGTGTCGGGGTACGCCCTGGGCGGCGGGTGCGAGCTCGCGCTCATGTGCGACGTGATCCTGGCCTCCGATCGCGCGAGGTTCGGTCAGCCCGAGGTGCAGTTGGGGGTCATTCCGGGCATGGGCGGAACGCAGCGGCTCGTGCGGGCGCTCGGCTACTACAAGGCCGCCGAGCTCGTGCTGACGGGCCGCATGATCGACGCCGCCGAGGCCGAACGCGCGGGACTGGTGTCGCGCGTGGTCCCGGCCGCCGACCTGCTCACCGAGGCCGAGGCGGTCGCGACGGCGATCGCCGAGAAGCCGCTGCCCGCGCTGTACGCGGCGAAGGCCGCCCTCGACGTGGCGATGGAGTCGACCCTCGCCGAGGGGCTGCGCTTCGAGGGACGGGCGTTCGCCGCCCTCTTCGACACCGCCGACCAGAAAGAGGGGATGGCGGCGTTCCGCGAGAAGCGGGCTCCGTCGTTCACCCACCGATGAACGGCGTGGCGCGGCGGGGTCTCGCGGCGGGCGTCCGTCGCGTGCGGCTGCCGCGCGGGACGGCCGCGGCACGGGGCCTCGGCGAGATTCAGAGCGGGTCGGGCACGGGCGCGGGGTCGGCGAAGTCGCCGGCACCCTTGCGGAAGCGCGCGATGATCCGCACCAGCGCCGTCGCGTCGTCGTCGTCGAGCCCCAGGTCGGCGAACACCGCGTTCAGCGCGTCGGTCGCCTCGTCGACGCGCCGCCGACCGGCCTCGGTGAGGGACAGCAGCGCGGCCCGGCCGTCGGTCGGGTGCGGTTCGCGGGTCACGTATCCGTCGCGCGCGAGTCGCTCGACCGTGTTCGTCACGCTCGTCGGATGCACCTGCAGACGCGCGATGGCGCTGGCCATCGGCATCCGTCCCTCGCGGGTGAAGGCGAGCAGCCGCAGCAGCTCGAACCGCGAGAACGACAGGTCGAAGGGCTTCAGCGCCCGGTCGATGGATGCCATCAACAACTGGTGCGCACGGATCACCGAGGTCACGACCGTCATGCCGTCGGCGGCGTCGTCCCACCCGTGCGCCAGCCACTGGCGCTTGGCCTCGGCGATCGGGTCGGCGGGCAGTCGTCGCGTCATCGGTCCTCCTCGCGCTTCACGGTACCCCTCGCGCGCGGCCCGCGCCGGGCGGCGGTGCGCCGCGCGGCGGGTTCCCGCCCCCTCGGCGGGCGCGAGGACCGTGCATTCGGCGCCGCCACTCTCCGACCGCGGCGAGGCCGCGGCATCCGTCCCCCGACCGAAGGAGCCGCGTCGATGAAGATCGTGGTCGCGATCAAGGAAGTACCCGACACCTGGGGGGAGCGTCGTCTCGACCTCGAAACCGGTCTGACCGACCGGGGAGCGTCGGCGCCGGTGCTCGACGAGATCGGTGAACGCGCCGTCGAGGCCGCCCTCGCCTACGCCGACGCGCACGAGGGGACCGAGGTGGTGGTGCTGACGATGGCGCCCGCCTCGGCGACCGCGACCGTGCGCAAGGCCCTCGCGATGGGGGCGACGTCGGCCGTGCACGTGGTCGACGACACCCTGCGCGGCGCCGACCTGCTGCTGACCGCCGAGGTGCTGGCCGCCGCGATCCGACGCACCGGGTTCGACCTCGTCATCGCGGGCAACCTGTCGACCGACGGCGGCGGAGCGGTCGTTCCCGCGATGATCGCCGAGATGCTCGGGGTGCCGCAGCTGACCGCCCTGTCGAGCCTCGACGTATCGGAGGCCGCGGTGGCCGGTGATCGCGTGAGCGACGCGGGGACGATGCGGGTGTCGGCGGCGTTGCCGGCGGTCGTCTCGATCACCGAGGCGCTCCCCGAGGGGCGTTTCACCACGTTCAAGGGCATCATGGCGGCGAAGAAGAAGCCGTACGAGACCCTCGATGCCGGAGCGCTCGGCGTCGAGGCCGAGAACCCCGCCGTGCCGCGCTACATCATGCTCTCGGTCGCCGAACGTCCGCCCCGCACGGCGGGCACGAAGATCGTCGACGAGGGCGATGCGGGCGAGAAGCTCGCCGCGTTCCTCGTGGCCGAGGGCGTGGCGTGATGGGCGCGGCGCTGGTTCTGCTGGAGGTGCTTCCCGGGGGCGCGCTCGCCGCATCGGCGCCGGGGCTGCTGACGGCGGCGGCCGCGGTGGGGGATCCCGTCGCCCTGATCGCCGCCCCCGAGGCGGCGCTCGAGGGCGCCGCCGCCGAGGCGGCCGAGCTCGGGGCCGTGCGCGTGCTCATCGCCGGCACCGACGCCGACGCCCTCACCGTGCCGGTCGTCGATGCGCTGGCGGCGGCGGTGGCGCGCGAAGACGTCGCCCTCGTGCTGGCCTCGAACGCCGTCGAAGCGCGCGATGCCGTCGCGCGACTGGCGGCGCGCATGCGGCTCCCGCTCGCCACCGACATCGTGGGCCTGGGCCGCGACGACCTCGGCGTCGTCGCGCGGCACTCGGCCTTCGGCGGCGGTTTCACCGTCGAGGGAGCCCCGACCTTCGGCCCCCTCGTCGCGACGCTGCGCCCCGGCGCCGTCGACGGGCGCCTCGACGCGCAGCCCCTCGTCGTCGACCGGCTCGAGGTGACGGCATCCGGTGCCCCCGCGGCCCGGATCGAGCGCTTCGCCGAGACCGCCGCCCCCTCGTCGCGCCCCGAACTGCGCGGAGCCGCGGCCGTCGTCGCGGGCGGACGCGGGGTGGGCTCGCGCGAGGACTTCGCTCTCGTCGAGCAGCTCGCCGACGCTCTCGGAGCGGCCGTCGGCGCCTCGCGCGCGGCCGTCGACGCGGGATACGTGCCGGCGGCGGCCCAGGTCGGGCAGACGGGGGTGTCGGTGTCGCCGCGGCTGTACGTCGCCCTCGGAATCTCGGGGGCGATCCAGCACCGCGCGGGCATGCAGACCGCGCGCACGATCGTCGCGATCGACAAAGATCCCGACGCGCCCATCTTCGCCATCGCCGACTTCGGTATCGTCGGAGATCTGTTCACCGTCGTCCCGCAACTCCTCAGCGCGCTCGCCGCGCGCAAGAAGTAGCCCGCGAGAAGTAGCCCCACGAAGTAGATGGCGTCCACACCACCCACCCCGCGTCGCGGGCTGCCGCGCATCCCCGGCGGGGAGCCCTGGCCGCCCGCGGCGTCCGGCGCGCCCGGGCAGGACTCCGCCGACGCGTCGGCGGCACCGCTCGGCACCGGATCGGCCGAGCCGGAGCAGGCCGCGTCGCACCAGCCGGAGTCACAGTCCGACGCCGCGCTCCCGACCGCGCCCCCCGCCACCGGCGGCCCCGCGGTTGCGGATACCGCGCGTGCGAGCACGCCCGAGGTGCGGCGGGGGCTGCCGCGGGAGCCGGGCGGCGAGCCCTGGCCGCCGGCTCTCGCGCCGGCGCCGACCGACATCACGCCCGAGACCGCGGCGGAGCCCACCATCGCCGGAGCGCGTCCGCGCGTGGGCGCCGCGGCGGCCGAGACGGTCCCTCCGTCCGGGTCGACCGGTGCCGGCGACGACACCGTCGCGAAGGCGTCGGGTGAAGCAGCGTCGGGCGAAGCCGCGTCGGGTGACGCCGCGTCGGACGTGCGCCGGGGACTGCCGCGCGAGCCGGGCGGCGAGCCCTGGCCGCCGGCATCCGTGCGCCCGTCGTCCGCGCCGTCGGAGCCATCGCCCGCGGCGGCGGTGCCCGCGGAGCAATCGCGCTCCGGTTCCGTCTCGACGCCGACCCCGCCCGCCGCGGCGGTGCCCGCGGAGCAATCGCGCTCCGATTCCCCCTCGACGCCGACCCCGTCCGCCGACCAGGCGCCCGCGTCCGCTACCGCCGACGCGGCGATGCCGTCTTCGGATGCCGTCACCCCCGCCGCGCCTCGACCGCCGCTGACCGTGCCCCGAACCGTCTGGCCGGGGGCCGCGGCATCCGCACACCGGTCGAAAGGCGTGGAACCGAAACGGCTCGGTCCGTACACGGCGGTGCAGTGGCTCGGATCGGCTGCCGTGCTGGGCGTGTTCGCGCTCGCGCTCGCGGCCATCGTGGTGCTGCTCGCCCGCTTCGTCCTGGCGCTCGAGCCGGGGCGGGAGTTCCTCGCGGCGTTCCCGGGCGAGTACCCGCTGCCCGAGCGGGCGCCCGTCGGTCTGCCGGTGTGGCTGAACTGGTCGCACTTCCTCAACAGCTTCTTCCTGCTGTTCATCATCCGCACCGGCTGGCAGGTGCGGCGCGAGAAGCGCCCCGCGGCGTTCTGGTCACCGCGCAAGAACAAGCGGCGTCGCATCAGCCTGGGCCTGTGGTTCCATCAGGCGGTCGACATCCTGTGGATCGCGAACGGTGTGATCTTCGTGGTGCTGCTGTTCACCACGGGGCAGTGGATGCGCATCGTCCCCACCTCGTGGGAGGTCTTCCCCCACGCGCTGTCGGCGGCCCTGCAGTACGTGTCGCTCGACTGGCCGACCGAGAACGGTTGGGTCAACTACAACAGCCTGCAGCAGCTGTCGTACTTCGCGATCACGTTCGTCGCCGCGCCCCTGGCCATCATCAGCGGTGTGCGACTGTCGGGCGTGTGGCCGAAGGACGCCGAGCGCCTCAACCGGCTCTACCCGGTGGAGTGGGCGCGCAAGATCCACTTCCCGGTGATGCTGTTCTTCGTGGCGTTCATCGTCGTGCACGTCGGCCTCGTGCTGGCCACCGGTGCCCTGCGCAACCTGAACCACATGTACGCCGCCCGCGGGTCCGTCGACCCGGGCGAGTACACCAGCGATCCGACCGGTCTGATGATCTTCGCGGCATCGCTGCTGGTGATGGCCGCCGGATGGGTGGCCGCCCGCCCGCGCGTGCTCGTGCCGATCGCCCGCCTGTTCGGCGACGTCAAGCAGCGCTGATCCGGGGTGGGGTGCCGAGGCCGCACTCGATCGCCCAGGACGTATGTGTTCGTCGACGAACGGGCGCGTCTTCGACGATCAACTGCGGTCTCGCGACGACCGCCCCTCGCCCGTCCCCGCCGCCCGTGCCGGCGCCGCGCGGCGGCCGCGCGGGCGGGCGGTCAGACCGCCGTCGCTCGACCCGCGGCGAAGCCCTCGGCGTAGGCCTCGTCGGCGCCCTGGCGGAACATGTCACGCGCCGGGTCGCGCACGATCGAGCGGGCGCCGGGCAGGTCGAGGTCGCCGACCAGGTCGGCGCGACCCCGCACGACGGCCACGGGGCGGCGGGCGGCCTTGCCCTTGACCAGGTCGGTGGCGGCGGCGAGTTCGTCGGCGACGCACGGCAGGGTCACCACGAGCGGGCGGCCCTCGGCATCGGTGGTTCCGCGGAGATCCTCGAAGACGTGGATGCCACCCGCCCCGATCGCGTGGTCGGTTTGACCCTCGCGCCACGCGCGGCCGAGCGTGTCGGTGATGATCACGCCGACGTGGGCGCCGGTGGCGGTGCGCAGCCCGGTCGCCAGCGCCCGCGCCGAGGCGTCGGGGTCGACCGGCAGCAGCAGCACCGTGCCCTCGGGGGTGTTGCTCGCATCGACGCCGGCTGCGGCCGACACGATGCCCAGCGGGTTCTCGACGATGCGCGTCACGTGTCCCGCCGGCGAGGTGCGCGAGGCCACCAGACGCACGGTCTCGCGCGTGATCGCGTCTTCGCGATCCGACGCGTGGATGATGCGGCCCTCGGCCTTCGACACGATCTTGCTGGTGACCACGACGATGTCGCCGTCGCGCAGGGCCGTCTCGTCGCCGGGTGTCGCTGTCACGGCATCGAGGATCACCCCGACGAGGTCGTCGCCAGGGGTGATCTCACGGATGCCGTCGAGGGCCCAGATCTGCAACACGTCAGCGGACGAAGCGCACCTCGGTGAGCTCCTCACCGAGGAACGGCTGCACCTGCGAAGCGCCGTCGAGCGAGAACCCGTTGCGGGCGTAGAAACGGTGCGCGCGCGGGTTGTCGTCGGCGACCCACAGGTACACGCCTTCGCCGTCGCCGATCGCGGCGTCGAAGAGCTGCTGGCCGATCCCGGTGCCATGGAAGGCGTCGAGCAGGTAGATGAAGTACAGCTCGCGCTCGCGCGGGGCGTCGTCGTCGCGGGCGGGACCCGAGCCGACGAAGCCGACGATCTCGCCGTCGACGAGGGCGGCGTGCATGCGGTAGTCGTCACCCTGCGAAGCCCAGTGGGTCCAGAGCTCGGCCATGCGGCGGGGGGAGACCGCTTCGAGGGCGGCGGTGCTGATCAGGTGATCGTAGGTCTCGTGCCAGCAGGTGGCGTGCACGCGGCCCAGGGCCTCGGCATCCACGTCTCGCACCGGACGGACGACGATGTCGGTTCGGGATTCCGCAGTCATGGCGCGACTCTACGCGGGGGCTCGGCGCGCGGGAAATCGGGCGAGGACGCGCCGCGGATGCCGGAGGGGCACGCCGCGCGTGCTGTGGTGAATCGACAAAGCAATCGCCGGTTCGTCGTCGAATCGCTACGCTCGCCCCTCGTGAACGTCCTCTGGCGCACCCTTCTCGTGCTCGTCCGTGCCCGCCGTCGCCTGCGGCGTGAGGGACCCCTCGATCCGAACACGGTGACGCGGCTGCGCATCCGCGTGCTGCCCACCGACATCGACCTGCTGCGGCACCTGAACAACGGTCGGTACCTTTCGCTGTTCGACCTCGGACGGTGGGACCTGCTGACCCGCGCGGGCCTCGTCTCGGCGATGACCGCGCAGGGCTGGTACGCCGTGGTGGCGGCCGAGACGATCACGTTCCGCCGCTCGCTCGAGCTCTGGCAGCGCTTCGACCTCGAGACGCGTCTGATCGGCCATGACGACCGCGCGGTCTACCTCGAGCACCGCGCGCTCGTGAAGGGCGAGATCTACGCGCGCGCGATCATCCGCGCCCGCATCCTGCGACGCACCGGCGGAACGGTGCCGCACGACGAGCTCTTCGCCGCGGTCGGCCGGCCCGAGGGGCTGCCCGACATCGAGGAGTGGGTGCACGAGTGGGCCGACGGCTCATCGCTGCCGTCGACGAAGCGCCCGGCGCCCAGCGTCTGGGAGTGACGTCAAGGCCGGTTCCGCGGCCCGACCCGACCCGGCCTGGCTCAGCGCGCGAAGCGCACGTCGAGCCAGGCGACCTGCCGCATCCAGTGGCGGTACCCGCCGCCCTCGTGCCCGTTGTACGGGTACACCTCGATCGCCGCGTCCTCCGATGCCAGGGCGTGGAACGCCGCAAACACGCCCGAGGGCAGCACGACGTCGTCCATCAACGCGACCGAGAAGAGCGCCGGCGCCGTGATGCGCCGGGCGAGGATGGCGCCATCGACGTACGACAGGGTCTCGAGCACGCGGGCGGCGTCGTCGCGATGCACCGAGAGGAACCTCGTGATCTCGGTGAAGGGGGCCGACGGCGTGCGCACGATCGCGTTCGGGAAGTCGCACAGGAACGGCACGTCGGGAAGCACCGCGGCCACGGCGTCGCCGGCGAGGGCCGCGGCGGCGATCGAGAGTCCGCCGCCCTGGCTCACTCCGGTCACCGCGATGCGTGAGGCGTCGACCCCCGGCATCCGCCCGACCTCGTCGACGAGACGCACGGCGTCGGTGCAGAGGCGGCGGTAGTAGTAGTCGCGGGGATCGCGGATGCCGCGGGTCATCACGCCCGGGAAAGCGGCGGCCGAGCCGTGGGGATCGGGGGTCTCGCCCACGCTCCAGGCCGATCCCTGGCCGCGGGTGTCCATGATGACGTGGACGTACCCGGCGGCGGCCCAGTTCGTGCGCTCACCGGGGAGGCCGCGGCCTCCGCCGTAGCCGATGTACTCGATGACGGCGGGCAGCACCTCGTCGCCGTGCGGGCGCACCACCCAGCCGCGGATCTCGTCGCCGCCGAAGCCGGTGAACGTCAGGTCGTGCACGCTCAGGGCGCGCACGGGGCCGTCGACCGGGGTCAGGACCGTGGGGCCGGCGGCCTCGCGGGCCGCGGCGAGAGTCTCGCCCCAGAACGCGTCGAGGTCGGCGGGTGCGGTGAGCGCCGGGCGGTACTCGCGCAGCAGCTCGAGCGGCAGGTCGGTGAAGGTCTGAGCCATGCGTGGTCTTTCGTCGGTGAAGGGGTGACCCGACAGTAGCGAACCGACGGCGCCTCGCCCCGCGCCGCGACCGGCCGCGTAACGAACCGTGCGCCGCGACCGGCGCGCCGCGACCCGCGCTCCGCGCCGATCCGCGGGTTGCGCGGCGGGCCGTCGGGATGCCACGCGCGCGATCCCTAGGCTGGCCGCATGAGCACGAAAGACCCGCGCGCCACCGGTTTTGCGCTCTCCTCCGACGTTCCCGCCCGGGCAGCCGCGCGCGCGGCGACCTTCGTGCCGCGCCACCCCGCTCCCGCCGCACCGACCCGCCGTGGCGAGATGCCGCTCGACGCCGAGGCCGCGGAGTTCACCGCCGCGGTGGCCGACGGCGTGCTGCGCCCCGAGAGCACGACGGCCGCGGCCGCGGCGCTGCACCGCCTCGCCGAAGACGTGCCCGCGACCCTGCCCTGGTTCGTGCGGGGAGCGATCCAGCTGGGCGGGGCGGTGGCGCCCGTGCTGCCCACGCCCGCCGTTCCCCTCGCCCGCCGCGCGCTGCGCGATCTGCTCGCGGGCCTCGCGCTCGATGCCCGCCCCGAACGCCTCGGTGCCGGCATCGGCGCCCTCCGTACCCCCGACGCCGCGGTCGACGTGCGGCTCGTCGGCCCCGCCGTGCTCGGCGAGGCCTCGGCGCGGCGCCGACTCGACGGCATCCGGGCACTCGCCGCCCGCGACGACGTCGAACGGCTCTCGCTCGCGGTCGCCGACGCGGTGGCGGGGCTCTCGCCCTGGGCGTTCGACGCCGACGTCGAGCACGCCGCCGAGCGACTCCTGCCGCTGTACCTCGATGCCGCGGCGACCGGCACCCGCCTGACGCTCGTCGTCGAGGGCCGAGACGACCTCGACCTCACCGTCGCCGTACTGACCCGCGTGCTCGAAGAGCCCCGCCTGCGGGATCTCACGGCGGGGATCGCGCTGCCGGTCGCCGTCGTGGAGAGCCTCGACGCGGTGCGCGAGCTGGCCGCGTGGGCGCGCGTGCGCGTCGCCGACGGCGGTGCCCGCCTCACGGTGCGGCTGAGCGATGCGCCCTCGCAGAGCCCGGATGCCGTGACCGCGGCCCGACATGGATGGGCCGCCCCCGCGGCGACCGGACGCGACGATATCGACGCCCTCGCCGTGCGGGCGCTCCGCGACGCGGTGAGTGCGCGCGGCCGCGAGGGTCTCACCGTCGAGTTCGCGACCGCCGATCCCGAACGCGCCGCCCTGGTGCTCGCCGTCGCCGCGAGCGCGGGGGCCGAGCCGACCCTGGTGCTGCCCGCCTCGGCGTCGTGGTTCCCCGACGCCGCACACGTCGTCGCGGCCGCGGCCGTGCACCCCGACGACCTCGACGCGGTCGCTGCCCGCCTGGCCTCGGCATACGCGCGCGTCGTGGCGAGCGCTCCCGCGCTGCCTGTGACGGCGCCCGCCGCCCCGCGCCCCGCCGCGGGAGCGGAGCGCGCCGAAGACCCCGACGACGCGGGCGATGCCGACGCGCCGGATTCGTCCGCCGAGCGGGACCCTTCCGACGGAGCCGACACGGCCCCCCTCGACGACGTGTCACGGCCCGACGCGGTCGCGCCCGAGACCGCGTCGGTGGCGGCCCGCGCACGTCGCGCCCTCGCCGCCGCCGACGCTCCGGCACCCGCGGGGCGCGCACCGCACCGCGACCTCGCGCCCGACCCCGCGATCCTGCGCGAGCGCGCCGACGACGACGCCGCCGAGCCCGGACTCACCCAGGCCGTGCTCGGTATCGCGCGGGAGGCCGCGGCATCCGGAGACACCTCGGCCCTCGGCCCCGACGTGCAGCAGATGCTCTTCGGCGGGCAGGCGTTCGTCGACACCGCCGTCTTCTCGGCGCGCGAGAGCGCCGAGCTCGCGGGCGGCGCGCCCGGTTTCCGCAACGTCGCCGACACCGACCCCACCGTGCCCGACGACCGTGCCTGGGCGCTCGCCGCCCTCGGTCGTGCCGACGGGTCGACCGCCGGAGACGCCACCGCCGCGGCGGGACGCATCGACGACGAACCCGGCCTCGACGCCGTGATCGAGCGCGTGCGCACGGCCGCCGCGCCCTGGGGAGCGCTCGCGGCGGCGGACCGCTCCGCCGTGCTGCTGTCGGCGGCGCGCGCGCTCGAGGAACGCCGCGCCGAGCTCATCGAGGTGCTGGCGTCGGAGGGCGGGGCCCTCGTCGCCGAGGCCGATGTCGAGGTGAGCCAGGCGGTCGACGCGGCCGGGTACTACGCCTCGACGGTGAAGGAACTCGACCGGGTGCCGGGAGCGGTGTTCGTCCCCGATCGGGTCACCGTCGTCGCCCCGCGGTGGAACGCCCCCGTGGGGCTCTGCGCCGCCGAGACGCTCGCCGCGCTGGCCGCCGGCTCCGGGGTGCTGCTCACCCCGTCACCACGGGCGCGTCGCAGCGGCGCCGTCGTGGCCGAGGCCCTGTGGGCAGCCGGTGTTCCGCGCGACCTGCTGGCGTTCGTCGACCTCAACGAAGACGCCTCGGGGCGCGCGCTGATCGTGCACCCCGGTGTCGACCGCGTGCTGCTGGCCGGTGCCCGCTCGACCGCCGAGCGCTTCGCCGCGTGGCGCCCGGCCCTGCCGGTGCAGGCGTTCACCGCCGGATGCAACGCCGTGATCGTCGCGCCGTCGGCCGATCTCGACGAGGCCGTCGCCGACATCGTGGGCAGCGCCTTCGCGCGCGCTGGTCAAGCGGCCACCGCCGCCTCGCTCGTGATCCTCGTGGGCGCCGTGGCCCGTTCGTCGCGCTTCACCGACCAGCTGAAGGATGCCGTCTCGTCGCTGCGCGTCGGGCCGGCGGTCGATCCGTTGTCCGACGTCGGCCCGCTCGTCGAAGAGCCCACGGGCGAGGTGCGCCGCGCGCTGACCGTGCTCGGCGACGGCGAACGGTGGCTGGTGCAGCCGCGCGAACTCGACCTCGGACCCGAGACGGCCGGACGCTTCTGGACGCCGGGCGTGCGCACCGGTGTCACCGCCGGGTCGCACCTCACCCGTGCCGCGATCGCGGCCCCGGTGCTCGGCATCCTGCACGCGCCGACCGTCACCCGCGCGATCGAGATGCAGAACGCGATCGGCTCGGGCTTCATTGCCGGGCTTCACACCCGCGACGCGGCCGACCTCGAACTCTGGCTCGACACGGCCGAGGCGGCCGTGCTGCGGGTGAACCGTCCGACCTCGGGCGCCGTCGTGCAGCGCGAGCCCCTCGGCGGCTGGGGTGAAGCGGCGGTCGGCACCGGCGCGATGTCGGGCGGACCGCACCGCCTCGTGACGCTGGGATCGTGGCGTCCGTCTTCGGGCGGGGCTGCGTCGTCGACCCTGCACCTGCGCGGGCTCGACAGTCGCATCACCGGACTCATCGAAGCGGCCCAGCCGACCCTGTCGTACGAGGCCTTCGACTGGCTGCGGCGCGGAGCGCTCTCGGACGCCGTCGCCTGGGACCGCGAGTTCGGTCGCGTGAAGGACGTCTCGCGCCTCGGCGTTGAGCGCAACCTCTGGCGGTACCGCCCGGCCGACGTCGCCATCCGCGCCACCGCCGATGCCGCGTGGCAGGCGGTGCTGCGCGTGCTCGTCGCGGCGGTGCGCTCGGGGTCGACGTTCACCCTCAGCTCGCCCGTCGGCCTTCCCGCGGCGGTGCGCCACCTGCTCAGCGAGAGCAACGTCGCCGTCTCGGTCGAGAGCGACGCGGAGTGGTTGCAGCGGTTGGCGGGGGGCACCCCGGAGGCCGCCGAGACCGAGGCCACCGACCTGATCGCCGCCCCGCGGCTCGCCCGTGTGCGACTCGTCGGTCCCGCCGCGACCGTGTCGACGCTGCGGGCGGCCGTCGCCGAGACCGTCGCGGGCGACGTGTCGCTGACGGTCTACGCCGACGAGGTGACCACGGCCGGGCGCCTGGAGCTGCTGCCGTTCCTGCGCGAGCAGTCGGTGTCGATCGGCGCGTTCCGCTTCGGCCGGCGCGACGCGTGGAGCGCCGAGGTCATCTGAGGCCAACGGCGCAACCGAGCGCCGAGACCGCACTCGTTCGTAGAGGACGCAGCCGATCGGGGCCATGGCATGCGGCTTCGGCGATCCGGTGCGGCCTCGGCGGCGCGGGGAGCCCGCCCGGCGCCGCCGAGGCCGCACCGGGCGGGCTCGGGTCCTACTGGATGCCCTCGCGCACGAGCCGCCACTGCTGGCACGTGAGACCGTTGGCGGTCCATTGCTGCGCGGCGGCGCCGTCGGCGGTCGAGCAGCCGTCGATCTCGAGCAGCTTGCCGCTGTTCGCGTTGGTGAAGGTCCACCAGCCGCCGCTCGTCGCGGCGTTCCAGTTCTGCGTCGCGTTGCCCGTGGGACCCCACTGCGCGGCGTCGACGCCGTCAGCGGTCGCGGCTCCCGGGATCTCGAGCAGCTTGCCGCTGTTGAGGTTCACCAGCTGCGTCGTCGCTCCGGTGGGGCGAAGCGTCCACCTCTGTGTCGCGTTCTCCGTCAGGCCCCACTGCCCCACAGCAGCGCCGTCGGCGAGGGAGGCCGATCCGACCTCGAGGAGCTTCCCGCTGTTGCGGTTGACGACCTGGAATTGCGGGTCGAGTGTGCTCGAGCGCCACACGTGCAGCGTGTCGATCTCGGCGAAGCCCGTGCCCTTGGTGAACCGGATGGTGTTGACGCCCGAGGTCAGGGTGACCGTCTTCTGCGCCCAGGCGTAGCGGCCCCAGTCGACGGTCGCCGGGTAGGAGATCGCCGAACTGGTCCCGCCGTTGACGCTGACACCGTGGGTGGACGTGCTGCCGCTGCCGTTGTCGTACCGGACGTTCAGCGTGTACTGACCCGCGGCCGGGGCGCGGACGGTGAACTGCACCGAGCTCCCGGCGTTGTTGATGTTGCCAACCTTCAGACCGTTCGACGCCTGCACGTGCGCGACCACCGTGGCGTCCGTGATCGTCGCCTTCTCCGCCTCGTACTGCTGGGCATCCACCGGGATCGATCCGACGCGGATGTCGTTGAGTCCGGTGGCGGTGTTCTCGACGTTGGTCGCCTGGTAGAGCGTGCGCCCGTCGGTGCCGACGTCGAGACCCTGCGCGAAGCCGCTGAAGTTCCCGCCCTGCGTGTCGCTCGCGTCGTACGTCACGGGCATCGGGAGGCGCTCCCAGGCGCCGGCGCCCAGGTTGTAGTTGACGTAGAGGTTCTGGCCGCCGTCGATGGCCCCCGACGAGGTCAGCGACCACTTGGATGCCACGATGACCATGCCCTTCGGGCCCCCGCCCGGCACCCACTTCACGTACGGCGAGGAGCCGATCCCGCGCCCGTCGGCGAGACGGATGGGGGTGCCGATGCTGGTCGTGTCGCCCCAGTTCAGCCCGTCGGCGGACGTCTTGAAGTAGACCGGCGCGGTGTTCTGCGACTGGCTCGGGCGATTCACGACCTCGAAGGTGGCGATGTAGCGCCCGTCGGGGAGCTTGGCGACCGTGATCATTCCCGGGCGGTCGCTCTGGTTCGGCGGTGCCGAAACGTTCGACAGCGCGCCCCACGTCTGCCCGCCGTCGGTGGAGCGGCGGTACGACACGGCCTGGAGGACGCCGGATGCCTTCTGCCGCTCGTCGGAGTAGTACGCCACGAGACCGCCCCCGCCGTCGACCGCGAAGGAGGGCTCCCAGACGGTGGTCGTCGTGGAGGAGGGGCTGGGGTCGTACACCGCGGGGCCGCCGGAGTCGATGGTGCTGAGGAACGACCAGGTGGCGCCTCGATCCGCGCTCTTGTAGACGACGAGCCGGCTGCTCGAGCGGTCCTCGGGCATGATCATGCCGGTCAGCAGGAGCGTGCCCGCGGGGAGCGAGCCCGAAGCCTGCGGGAGCTCGTAGAGGAACGGCTGCGCCGTGCGCGTGTATCCGGGGAAGGTGCTGCTGGGGTCGACGTCGGCGATCTTCGTCCACGACGACCCGTCGTCAGCGCTGCGATAGATGGGATAGACCTGTCGCCCGTTCTGGAGGACGAGCTTGTCGAAGGTGACGAGCTGCGTGCCGTTGTTCGACCCGTTGTTCTTCAGGACGACGATCTTCGCGTACGTCGTGCCGGCGGGAGTGCCGCCCTCGGGGTTGAACGACGACCCCGCCGGGGGCGAATAGACCACCGAGCCGTTGCCGGTCGTCGCCGCTGAGGCGGGGGCCGAGGCGGCGATCCCGCCGACGGCCAGGACCGCGGCGGTCAGTGCCGCGGCGAGAAGGCGCGATCGTCGTCGCGCGAGGGAAGAAGGGTGTGGCATGTTCTGTGCTCCTCTGGGTGGAGGCGGCTGCCGGTGCGCGCCCGCGTCGGCGCAGCGACCCGCTCGGTGCGAATGGAGTCTCGACCGCGCTACTACAACGTTGTAGAGACGGCACGACCGTAAACGGCCGCGAGCTTCGTCGTCAAGGCATTCTTGTGCAACGTTGTAGAGTCTCGACCAGAACGAGGGGGATGCCATGACGGCGACGCTGCACGACGTGGCCCGCGCGGCCGGGGTGTCGATCAAGACGGTCTCGAACGTGATCAACAACTATCCGCACGTGCGCGACGCGACACGAGAGCGGGTCGAAGCGGCGATCGACGAGCTTCAGTATCGACCCAACCAGGCCGCCCGCACCCTGCGATCGGGGCGCACCGACATGATCGGCCTGATCGTGCCGGATCTGCGCAACCCGTACTTCGCCGAACTCGCTGACGATGTCATGCGCGCGGCGCGCGCGCACGGGTTCTCGGTGCTCATCGAGCAGTTCGACGCGGATCGCGACAGTGAGCTCGCGGCCCTGCGTGGGGCGCGTCGCCGGGGTCTCGACGGCGTGCTGTATTCGGTGCTCTCCCTCGGGGAGGACGACGCGCCCCTGCTCGACGAGGTCGGCATGCCCATGGTGCTGCTGGGGGAGCGGATCTTCCACTCCGCCCACGACCACGTGACGATGCGCAACACCGAGGCGGCTCGCGCGGCCACGGCGCACCTGCTTGCCGCGGGGCGTCGGCGCGTGCTGGCTCTCGGCTCGCACCCGGGAGAGATCGTCGGGTCCGCGGGGCTCCGCCTGCGCGGCTACGAGGCTGCTCTCGCCGACGCGGGACTCGAGGTCGATCCCGTCCTGGTGGTGCCCGTCGACCGTTGGCATCGCGTCGACGGTGCCGATGCGATGCGCGCGGTGCTCGATACGGGCCTCGATTTCGACGGCGTCGTCGCTTTCAACGACTCGATCGCGCTCGGGGCGATGCGCGTGATGCTCGAACGGGGTATCCGCATCCCCGAGGAGGTCGCCCTCGTCGGCTTCGACGACCTCGACGAGACCCGCTATTCACTGCCGACGCTGACGACGATCGATCCTGGCCGCTCCGAGATCGCGCGCGTGGCGGTCGACCTGCTGGTCCAGCGCATCACGGGTGACGCGGTCGCCGAACCGCGCGAGGTGCTCGCGGACTTCCGCCTCGTCGAGCGCGAATCCACGGCGGGCTGAGATCCCGCCCTTGACATCCCACGACGGTGGGGTGATCATCCATTTACAACGTTTACCTCCATCGTTGTAAATTGCTTTGCACCAGACTCGGCGCCCGAGCCGAGAAGACGACGCAGTCACACGAAAGGCATCGAAGATGATGAAG
Organism: Microbacterium sp. Leaf179; assembly: GCF_001423785.1. NCBI lineage: Bacteria > Bacillati > Actinomycetota > Actinomycetes > Micrococcales > Microbacteriaceae > Microbacterium > Microbacterium sp. Leaf179. The sequence goes on from NZ_LMPH01000006.1 coordinate 22,646, forward strand.
CGCAGCTTGCCCGTCCTCGCGACGGTGGGGGCCGCGGCCCTGCTCCTCGCGGGTTGTTCCGGCTCGTCGAGCCCCGCGGCCGACGGCCCCGCCGAGATCACGTTCTGGCACGGCTACACCGAAGCCGACGGCAAGGTCCTCGACCAGATCGTCGCCGACTTCAACGCCTCGCAGCAGAAGTACAAGATCACCACCGAGACCAAGACCTGGGCGGTCATCGACGACACCCTGCTGCCCGCGCTCAGTTCCGAAGAGGGCCCCCAGATCGTCGCCATGCCGGCGGAGCGCATGCCCGTCTACGCCGATCGCGGCGCCTTCGCCGACCTGAGCGACTTCTACGCGTCGTCCGACAGCAACACCGCCGACCTCGTGCCCCAGGCCGTCGACATGATCACGGTCGGCGGCACGCCCTACGGCGTCCCCACCGGGTTCGTGCCGCTGGCGATGTTCTACAACAAGACCCTGTTCGCCTCGGCCGGCATCACCGAGGCCCCCACGACGTGGGACGAATGGGTGGCGGATGCCAAGAAGCTCACCGTGGACGAGAACGCCGACGGCACGCCCGAGCAGTACGGCGTCGCGATCCCCGATCACGCCACGGTGGCCAACGGCCTGTGGCCGAGCCTGCTCCTCAGCGGCGGTGGTCAGATCGTCGACGGCGACAAGGCCGTCATCGACTCGCCCGAGAATGCGGAGACCATCCAGTACTGGACCGACGCGATCACGAAGGACAAGATCTCGCCCACGGGTCTCGACGGCATCGCGGCCGACCAACTGTTCAGCTCGGGCAAGGCCGCCATGCACGTCGGCGGACCGTGGATGGCATCCATCGCCAAGGACAACAACATCGACTACGGCATCGCCGCCCTCCCCGCCGGTCCCGCCGAGCAGGCGGCCTCGGCGATCGGTGTCGCGATGGGCGTCACCGAGTCGGCCGACGACGCGCAGCGTGCGGGTGCCGAGGCGTTCTTCACCTACTTCTTCCAGAAAGACGTGGCGACGCAGTGGTCGCTCGCCTCGGGCTGGCCTCCGCTGCGCACCGACATCCCGCTCAGCGACGTCGCGTCCAACCTGGTCGTCGCCGCCCTCAGCGAGATCGCCCCGACGGGTCGAGCGCTGCTGCCCGGTGTGGTCAACAGCACCGACGTCATCTCGGACGTCGACGAGCTCACCCAGAAGGCCGTCGCGGGTGGCGACGTCACCGAGCTGCTCTCGACGGCCCAGACCAAGATCCAGCAGGCCATCGAGTGACCAACGCACGGGAGGGGCGCCCGCGTCGCCCCTCCCGTGTCCTCGCCTCCGCTTCTCGAACAGGACGACCATGACCACTCACGCCCCGAGCGCGCCGCCCCGCCGGCGCGGGGCCTACCGCCCACCGGCTCCGCTCGGCGGCCGCGGACCCCTCCGGCACAGCCCCCGCCACCGCCTCACGGTGGTCGCCTTCCTCGCCCCGGCCATCGTCATCCTGACGGTCTTCGTGGCCTGGCCGATGGTCTCGGCCCTGCGTCTGTCGTTCACGGATGCCAGCGGCTTCGGCCGCGAGAAATTCGTCGGCCTCGAGAACTACGCGCGGGTCTTCACCGACCCCGACATCGTGCGCGCGATGGGGAACACGGCTCTGTACGCCGTGATGTTCACCCCGATCGCAATCGCGCTGGCCCTCGGCTTCGCGCTGCTGCTGAACAACCCGCTGCTGCCGCTGCGCGGCCTGTTCCGTACCGCCCTGTTCACGCCGTTCATCGTGTCTCTCGCGGTCGCCGCCTTCGCGTGGTCGTACCTGCTCGACCCGCAGATCGGTCTGCTCAATTACTGGCTGCGGGGTCTCGGCATCCAGCTCGGAAACGTCCTGCAGGACCCGAACCTCGCCATGCCGGCCGTCGTGCTCGTCGCGGTGTGGAAGAGCTTCGGCTTCTACATGGTCATCTTCCTCGCCGGGCTCCAGGACATTCCGACGAGCCTGTACGAGGCGGCCCGCGTAGACGGCGCGAGCGCGTGGCAGCGCTTCCGCAGCATCACGTTCCCGATGCTCGGCAACACCATGGGCTTCGTCGTGATCGTCGCGCTCATCGCGGCCCTGCAGGCATTCGACCAGATCTACGTCATGACCGGCGGTGGCCCCTACGGCACCACGCAGACGATCGTCATGGAGATCTACCAGTCCGGCTTCCGCAAGCTCGAGCTCGGCTTCGCGTCCGCCCTGTCGTACGTCCTGCTGCTCATCACCCTCGTGCTGAGCCTGACCCAGTTCCTCTTCTTCTCACGACGAGAGCAGGATGCCGCATGACCGCCCTCGCTCCCGCGCCCGCCGCCCCGGCATCCGCGATCCCCGTCCGTCGGAACTCGCCGCAGGCCCGTCGCCGCCGCCTCGTGTCGGCGACCCTGCTCGTCGTGGTCGCCGCCTCGACCCTCGTGCTGATGCTGCCGATCCTCATCATCGTGTTCACGGCCTTCAAGCCCGTGGCCGAGGTGAATGCGTATCCGCCGACCCTGCTGCCGGGTCAGTGGACGCTCGACAACTTCGCGCGGATCTTCACCGAGCTGCCCTTCGCCCGCCTCATCGCCAACAGCTTCGTCTTCGCGGGCGGGGTCACCCTATTCGCGCTGGTGTTCGACTCCCTCGCCGCCTACGCGCTGGCCCGCCTGGACTTCCGGGGCAACAAGATCCTGCTGATCGCGATCATCGCGAGCCTCATGATCCCGTTCCAGGCGACCCTGATCCCGATCTACCAACTCGTCTCTGACCTGGGATGGGTCAACTCCTACGCCGGGCTCATCGCCCCGCGCGCCGCGGACGCGTTCGGCATCTTCTTCCTGCGGCAGTTCTTCCTGTCGCTGCCCCGCGACCTCGACAACGCTGCGCGTATCGACGGGGCGAGCGAATTGCGCATCTTCCGCAGCATCGTTCTGCCCAACGCGGTGCCGGCGCTGCTGACGCTCGGCATCTTCACGTTCGTCAACAACTGGAACGACCTGCTCTGGCCGCTCGTCTTCACGACCGACTCCGAGATGGGCACGGTGACCTCCGGCTTGACGCTGCTGACCGGGCCGGGTGGGATCATCCCGCAGGGCGTGATGATGGCGGGCTCGCTGATCGCGGTGCTGCCGCTGGCGATCCTGTTCCTTCTGATCCAGCGGCGGTTCGTCGAGAGCGTCGGAACGTCGGGACTGAAATGAGAGAGACCCCCATGTCGACGACCCCCTGGTATCGCGACGGCCGGCTGCACTTCGGTGCCGGCATCGAGAACACCTTCGTGCCGCAAGAACGCCCGGGCGAGCGCGCGATCGACGAGTACGCCCTCACCGAGCATTACGAGCGCTGGGGTGACGACCTCGACCTGGCGGTGTCGGTGGATGCCGAGTTCTTGCGCTGGGGGATCCCGTGGCACGTCGTGTCGCCCGAGCGCGGGACGTGGGACTGGTCGTGGACCGACCGGGTGCTCGACGGCTTCGCCGCTCGCGGCATCCGGCCGATCGTCGATCTGCTGCACTACGGCACGCCGACGTGGATCGAGGGCGAGTTCGCCCACCCCGACTACGCCTCGTTCGTCGCCGAGTACGCCGCGCGCGCCGCGGATCGTTATCGCGACCTCGCCACCGACTACACCCCCGTCAACGAGCCGATGCTGCACTCCCTGTTCAGCGGCGAGTACGCCTACTGGCCCCCGTACCGTCGGGGCCTCGCCGGACTCGTCGAGATCTCGACCGCGATCGCCCGCGGCTTCGTCGAGACCCAGCGGGCGGTGGCCGAGGTGCTCGGCGATCGCGCCACCTTCGTGCACGTCGACGCGTCGATGCGGTACGCCGGTGACATCGATGCTCCCGAACACCGCGAGACGGCCGAGCGATACCGCCACCAGGCTTTCCTCGTCGAGGATCTCGTGACCGGTGCGGTCGGGGCGGACCATCCGCTCCTCCCTCTGCTGCGCGCGCACGGCACCTCCGACGAGACGCTCGCGTGGTTCGCCGAGAACGCCGTGCAGCCCGATGTGATGGGCGTCAACTACTACCCCCGGCACTCGACGGAACTGTTCGAAAGCGGCATCCATCACTCCGGCGGCTTCGCCGACCCCCGTCCCACGCGTGACGACGGGGTCGAGGGGCTCGCCGAGATGCTGCGCACCTACGCCGCCCGCTACGGCGCGCCGGTGATGCTCGCCGAGACGTGCGTGACCGACGACGTCGCCACCCGCCTGCGATGGCTGGACGATTCCGTCGCCACCGTCCAGGGGCTTCGCGCCGACGGGGTCGACGTCGTCGGCTACACGTGGTGGCCGCTGTTCGACATGTACGAGTGGACCTACCGGCACAGCGACGAGACGCGGTCCGCCCATCTTCTGACCATGGGGCTCCACGACCTCGTGGAGACCGAGACCGGGCTCGCGCGCCGCCGCAACCCCGTCGCCGACCGATTCGCCGAGTACGCATCCCGAGGAGCACGATGACCACCGCCCGCCTGACTCTCGACCCCCGCTTCCCGATCGGGGCCGTCCGTCGCCGTCTGTTCGGCGGTTTCGTCGAGCACCTCGGCCGCCACGTCTACGACGGCATCTACGAACCCGGCCACCCCGAGGCCGACGAGCAGGGCTTCCGTCGCGACGTGCTGGAGCTCGTGCGCGAGCTCGGGGTCTCGACGATCCGTTACCCCGGCGGCAACTTCGTCTCGGGCTTCCGGTGGGAGGACAGCGTCGGACCGCGCGCACAGCGCCCGCGCCGCCTCGACCTCGCGTGGCACTCGACCGAGACGAACGAGATCGGCCTGCACGAGTTCGCGGACTGGCTCGACAAGGCCGGCAGCGACCTCATGCTGGCCGTCAACCTCGGCACCCGGGGCACGCTCGAGGCCCTCGACCTGCTCGAGTACAGCAACGTCCCCGGGGGCACGACCCTGTCTCAGCAGCGCATCGACAACGGTCGGGCGGAGCCGTTCGCCGTGCGCGTGTGGTGCCTCGGCAACGAGATGGACGGGCCCTGGCAGCTCGGCCACCGTTCGGCCGATGACTACGGCAAGATCGCGTCTCAGACCGCGAAGGGCATGCGCCAGCTGGACCCCTCGATCGAACTCGTGGTGTGCGGATCGTCGGGAGCGTCGATGCCGACGTTCGGCGAGTGGGAGCGCGTCGTGCTGGAGCACACGTACGACGACGTCGACATGATCTCGTGCCACGCGTATTACCAGGAGCACGACGGCGACATCGACTCGTTCCTCGCCTCGTCCGTCGACACCGACCGCTTCATCGAGGCCGTCGTCGCGACCGCCGACCACGTCGGCGCCGTGCGCGGCAGCGCGAAGAGAATCGAGATCTCGTTCGACGAGTGGAACATCTGGTACCAGACCCGCTTCCACGACGTCGACCAGATCACCGGCGTCGACAACTGGCCGGTCGCCCCGCGCCTGCTCGAGGACGTGTACTCGGCTCTGGATGCCGTGGTCTTCGGCAGCCTCATGATCTCGCTGCTCAAGCACGCCGACCGCGTGGCATCGGCGTCTCTGGCCCAGCTCGTCAATGTGATCGCCCCGATCATGACCGAGCCCGGCGGACCGTCCTGGCGCCAGACGACGTTCTTCCCCTTCGCGATCACCTCGCGGCTCGCGCAGGGCGACGCGGTACGCCTGCAGGTCGAGGCACCGCTCATCGGTACCGAGAAGTTCGGCGCGGTCCCGGCGGTGGACGCGGTCGCCACCCACGACGCCGAGACCGGTGCCACCGCGATCTTCGTGGTGCACCGCGGTCGCGAAGAGGCCGTCGACCTCGCGATCGACGTCAGCGGGCTGGGCGACGTCGAGATCGTCGAGACACACCTGCTCCACGACGACGACCCGTACGCGCGCAACACGCTCGACGAGCCCGAGCGCGTGCAGCCGGGAACCGTCGCGGCTCGGCTGGACGGCGGCATCCTGCACGTGAGCCTGCCGCCCATCGCGTGGGCTGCGCTCTCGCTCGCGCGGGCATGATCGCCTGACGAGCGCGAGGGGCTCGTCGCGACAGCGCGATCTCTTCGGTCGCCGTGCCCGGGTCGTCACGGCGACCCGGGCATGCAGAAACGCCCGTTCCCCGCAGAATCCGTGGGGAAGACTGCGGGGATCGGGCGTTTCTGCGAGGTGCGACCGGCCGGGGCCGGCCGGCCCGAGCGGAAGCTCAGGCGAGCTGCGCGCGACGTTCCGCCAGCTGGTCGAACGACGCGAACGACTCGGCGATCGGGCTGCCGGTGAAGTGGCCGACCCAGCCGTCGTCGTCGTGGAAGAAGCGCACGCTCACGTAGTGGGGCGAGGTGCCCATGTCGAACCAGTGCGTGGTGTTCGCCGGCACCGAGATGAGGTCGCCCGCCTCGCAGTACACCGCGTGCACCTTCTCGTTCGCGTGCAGGTAGAACACGCCGGCACCCTTGGCGAAGTAGCGGTCCTCGTCGTCGTCGTGCGCGTGCTCCGACAGGAACTTCTCGCGGAACGGCGTCTTGACCTCGTCGTAGTCGTCCTGCGCGGGGTCGAGGGCGACGACGTCGACGAGGGTGTAGCCCTCGCGCTCCTTCACCTCGCCGATCTCGTCGGCGTACAGCGCGAGCACCTCGTCCTGCGAGGCGCCGGTGGGCACGTCCTTGACCTCCCAGCGCGAGAAACGGGCGCCGAGTTCGGCGAGGGCCTCGCGGATCTCGCTCTCTTCGGTGGTCTCGAGCACGGGCGTGCTCGGGTCGGTCGCTTTCCAGACGGTCAGCAGGGTCATGGCCGCTCCTTTCGTTGGGGGTGGGGAAGAGGGATGCCGAAGCTCAGCGCGTCGCGACGGCGAAGCGCAAGAGCCACTCGGTGATCTCGAGGTGGCGACGGGCCGCAGCCACATCAGCACCCCAGGCGTACATGCCGTGGTTCGCGACGATCAGGGCGGGGACCTCGGGCACCGAGGCGGTGGCGGGTCGGTAGACCTCGTCGAACCAGCCGGCTTCGACGGTCATGTCCTGGTGGTTGCGGATGACGGGGACGGTGACCGTCTCGTCGTCGGCGAGGTGGCCGATGCCCTTGAGCATCTCCATGTCGCGGATCTCGACGCCGCTCGGCCACCGATGCCCGGCGACGACGGCGTCGAACGCGTGCACGTGGAACACGGCGTTCGCGCCCGTGCGGGCGGCGATGTGCGCGTGCAGGCCCGACTCGGCCGACGGGGGTCGGGGGTCGTCGGCGTCGATGGCGTGACCGGCGGCGTCGATGAGCACGACGTCGGCGTCGGTGAGCAGCGACTTGTCGAGGCCCGAGGCGGTGACGGCGAGCACGAGCGGGTCGCGGTCGACGACGACCGAGAGGTTGCCCGAGGTCCCGCGCATCCAGCCGTAGCCCGAGAAGCGCGAGGCCTCGGCGGCGAGGGCGGCCCCGGCGGCCTGCACGCGGTCGGCGGCGGGAAGACTCATCGGGTGACCTCGATCTCGTCGAAGGACGCCACGGCGGGCGCGGCGAAGTCGGCGCCGGCCCACGGCTCGCCCGCGCGGTCGAGGGCGACGACCTGCCAGCCCGCGGCGAGGGCGGCGGTCACCTCGTCGGGGTGGTCGGTGAGGAACAGGGCGCGCTCGGGCGAGACGTCGAGGGCCGCGGCGATGGCGTCGAACGACGCGCGCTCCTTCTTCGGCCCGGCCTTCACGGTGTCGAAGAAGTCCTCGACGAGGGGGGTGAGGTCGCCCTGCGGGGCGTGGCGGAACCACGGCACCTGCGAGGCGATCGAGCCCGACGAGTACACGGCGAGACGGATGCCGTCCTCGTGCCACGCGTGCAGGCGTGGCGGCACGTCGTCGAAGAACTGCGAGTGGATCTCGCCCGCGGCGAAGCCCTCGGCCCAGATGATGCCCTGGAGCGTCTTCAGGGGCGTCGACTTGACGTCCTTCGCCATGAGTCCGCGCAGCGCCTCGGCGATCTCGGCGTCGGAGGCATCGGCATCCAGGCCCGTCTCGACGATCGCGTCGGCGCGGGCGGCGCGGACCGTGTCGTCGTCGCGGCCGAGCACCTCGTCGAGGCGCGGGCGGGCGTAGTCGTAGAGGTCGCCCAGGATGAAGCCGGCGGCCGAGGTCGTGCCCTCGATGTCGAGCACGACGACGTCGGCGGTGGGGGTGACGGTCATGAGGTCTCTTTCCGGGAGAAGAACGATGCCACGGCCGCGGCCGCCAGGCGGGAGTGCTCGACGACGACGTCGTCGGAGGCCCCGGCGATGTGCGGGGTGAGGGTGACGTTCGGCAGGCTGAGCAGCTCGTCGTCGGGCGCGAGGGGCTCGTCGTGGAACACGTCGAACCCGGCGCCGGCGATGCGTCGGTCGCGGAGCACCGCGAGCAGCGCGTCACGATCGACGAGGGCGGCGCGCCCGGCGTTGATCAGGTAGGCGTCGGAGCGCAGGAGCGCCAGTTCCCGCGCCCCCAGCAGCCCGGTCGTCTCGGGCGTCAGCGGGACGTGCAGGGTGACGATGTCGCTCTCGGCGAGCAGGTCGTCGAGCTCGACGTGCTGTACGTCGTCGCCGAGGGCGCCGGGGGCGAGGAACGGGTCGTACACGGCGATGCGCAGGTCGAAGCCCTGGGCGCGCCGGACGACGCGGCGGCCGACGGCGCCGGCTCCGACCACGCCGAGCTGACGACCCGAGAGCCCGATGCCACGGAAGCGCGCGTAGGGCTCGAACACGTCGTGGGCGCTCCAGTGGCCCTCGCGCAGCCACGCCGAGGCGGCGGGCACGTGGCGCACCGTCGCGAGCAGCAGCGCGAGGGTGAAGTCGGCGGTGACGTCGGCGTTGCGGCCCGGGGTCGTGCGCACCTCGACCCCGCGCGCGGCGCACGCGGCCAGATCGACGTTGGCGGGGTTCGCGCGGCACGCGACGACGAGCGCGAGGCGGGGGGCGGCCGCGAGAGCCGCATCGTCGATGCGGTCGAGCTCGGCGATCACCACGTCGGCGTCGGCCAGGGCGGCGGCGAAGGCGGGGTCGGCGGCGGTGCGGGCGCCGAGCGACTGGCCGGTCTCGGCCTCGGATGCCACGAGCACGTCGCCCGCGATCTCGGCGGCGGTGCGCGGGTCGAAGGGGGCCGTGATGACGGTGCGGGTCACGCGCGTGTCCTCTCGGGGGTGGGGGATTCGGGGCGGGACGCGTCGAGGTGGGCGGCGGGGGCCGCGGCGTCGACGCGCTCGGTCTCGGCGGGGTCGGTGGCGGGGCGCGTGCCCTCGCGCGCGGGATCGGACGCGGCCGTCTCCGCCGGGGGCGACAGTCGACCCAGCACGCGCAGCGCGGGCCACTCCGGCCGCAGCGCCGCGCGCACGCGCGCGAACACGTCGCGCGCAGCCCCCAGGGCGAGGGAGAGGTGGGGGGTGAACTCGACCGTGTCGGCGGGGAACACCCGCACCGCGGCCGCCAGGTCGTCGGCGAGCCCGGCCGCCACGAGGGCGATGGTCGCGGCTCCACGCGCGCCGATCTCGGGGTCGGCGGTGCGCACGATGGTGCGTCCCGACACGTCGGCGAGCAACTGGCAGAGCAGGTCGCTGCGCGCGCCGCCGCCGCACACGGGCACCCGGTCACCGGCATCCAGCAGGTCGAGGCTCTCGGCCACGGTGAACGCGAGCCCCTCGAAGACGCTGCGCAGCAACTGCGCCGGGGTGGTCGTGACGCTCATGCCCACCCACGAGGCCGAGGCCGCGGCGTCGACGAAGGGGGCGCGCTCGCCGCTCGGCGATCCGTAGGGCAGGTAGACGACGCCGCCGCTGCCGTCGGTCGCGGTGCGGGCGAGGCGCTCCAGCTCGCTCCATCCGCGATCGGACAGCCCGAGCGAGTCCCGCACCCAGTCGAGGTTGGGGGTGCCCACCATCGACGACAGGGCCTCGATCACCTGCGTGCCGCGGCCGGTGGGAAGAAGGATGCCGATCCCGCTGTCGGCGGCGGCCCGATCGGCCCGGTTGACGGCCACGGTGGCGGTGGTGCCGAGCACGACCCAGCCGTCTTGATCGGCGAGGGCGCCCAGGCCCACCGGGCACGCGGCGGAGTCGACGAGCCCCACGGCCACCGCGACCCCGGCGGTGAGGCCGAGCTCGTCGGCGGCCGCGTCGGTGAGCGGTCCGGCGACCTCGTGCGGGGCGCGCACCGGGGCGAGGAGGTGCGCGAACCGGCGGTGACCGAGCGCGTCGATCATCTCGTCGGAGTACGCCAGAGTCGCCGGGTCGAGGTAGGTGCGCGAGGCCTCGGAGGGATCGGTGGCGACCTCGCCGGTGAGGCGGTGGCGCACCGCGTCCTTGCAGTTGAGGTGGTGGGCCGCGCGGGCGAGCGTCTCGGGCTCGGTCTCGGCGAAGCCGTCGAGCAGCACGGGCAGGGTGCCGGGGAAGCTGGCCGAGCCGGTTGCGGCGACGACGGCGGCGTCGCGCCCGTCGCGCTGCCAGGCCGCGACGCGGTCGGCGCCTCGGCCGTCGAGCCACAGGGCCGCGGGGCGCACCGGGCGTCCCTCGCCGTCGACCAACCAGGCGCCGTCGCCCTGGCCCGTGACGCCGATCGCGACGACATCGGGCTGGGCGCTCCGCGCGAGCGACAGGGCCTGGCGGACGGCGCCGACGACGGCCTCCCAGACCGCGTCGATGTCGCTCTCGGCCCCGCCGTCGGGGGTGCGCACGACGCTCACGGCCCGGTGGCCGGCGGCGAGCGTCTCGCCCTCGAGCGAGTACAGCACGGCCTTGACCGCGGTGGTGCCGGCGTCGATGCCGAGGACGGCGGGGGTCACGCCGTGCCGCCCGAGGTGGTGTCGGTGGTCGAGGGCGGGATCGTGGTGCGCTCGCCGGCCGGGGCCGAGCCCACGGTGCCGGCGGCGGGGGCCGCCGGGGCGGGCCGGCGCTCCGCCGCTGCCCGCGCGCGCTGCGCGACGGTGTACGCCAGCACGAGGGCGACGAGCAGCACCACGCCCTGCACGGCGGCCTTGACGTTGAAGTCGAGGCCGAGCAGGTCGAGGCCGTTCGCGAGCACGCCGAGGAACAGTACTCCCACGACGGTGCCGGGGACGTTGGGCCTTGACCGCGGGTGCATCGAGGCGCCGATGAACACCGCGGCGATGGCGTCGAGCAGGTAGCTGAACCCGGCGAGCGGGGTGTACAGGCGCAGCGACGCGCTCAGCAGGATGCCGCCCGCCGCGCACAGCACGCCCGCGCCGACGTACACGAGCACGCGGATGCGGCGGGTGCGCAGCCCCGCGACGACCGCCGCGCGGTCCTGCAGGCCCATCGCCTGGATGCGCACGCCCGCGGGGGTGCGGTGCAGCAGGATGCCGACACCCACCGCCGCGACGGCGGCGATGATCACGGGGATGCCGATGCCCAGCACGTCGCCCGAGCCGAGGAAGGTGAAGCCCTCGGGGGCGGCGCGGAAGCTCACGCTGGCCCCGCCGTTGGTGCCGATCTGCTGGGCGCTGCGGCCGATGAAGAAGGTGCCGAGCGTGGCGAGGAAGGGGGTGACCCCGAGCCCCACGATGAGGAAGGCGTTGAGCGCGCCGATGAGCGCGCCGCCGAGGAGTCCGAGCAGCACGGCCACGGGCCACGGCATCCCGAACGACATCATCGACACGATCGCGAACCACGCGCCGAAGTCCACGGCGACCGCCGCCGACAGGTCGATTCCGCCCGACGACACCACGACGGTGAGGGCCAGGGCGACCAGCAGCAGGATCGCGACGCCGTCGAGCACGTTGAGCAGGTTGCTCGGGCGCAGGAACGCGTCGCTCGCGAACGAGAAGAACACGATGAGCACGGCGAACGCGGCGACGAAGCCGTAGCGGGTGACGGTCGCGGCGGCCGAGCCGGCGACGCCCGACCACCGGGCGCGGGGGGCGGTCGTGCTCATGCGCGGGACTCCTCGTTCTTGCGCGCCGCGGCCGCGGCCACGACGAGCAGGATCAGCACGCCCTTGAACCCGTCGACCCACGCGTTGGCGACCCGCGAGAGGATCAGACCGTTCGACAGCAGCGCCACGAACAGGGCACCCAGCACCGAGCCGAACACGGTGACCGTGCCGCGGCGGGTGAAGGCGGCGCCGAGGAAAGTCGCCAGCACCATGTCGACCATGAGGCGCTCGTCGATCCCCGGGCTGCTGCCCGAGCCGCGCGCGACGAGCAGCAGCGAGCTGAGCCCCGCCACGACGCCCGCGATGACGAACGTCGACATGATGTAGCGCTGAGCGGGGATGCCGGCGAAGGTCGCGGCATCCCGGTTGCCGCCGACCGCCTGCAGGCGCAGGCCGTAGGGCGTGCGGGCCAGCACGAACACGAGCACCGCGGCCACGATCAGCATGAGCACGGCGGCGAGGGGGATGCCGGCGATCCGCGTATCGCGCACGGCGACGACGAGCGGGTCGGTGACGTCGATGCGGCGGTTGCCGCTGACCACGCGCGTGATGCCCACGACCGCGACGTACACGGCCAGCGTCGCCAGGATCGACGACAGTCCCACCCAGCCGACGAGGATCGCGTTCAGCACGCCGAACAGGGTCGTGACCAGGATGCCGAGGGCGAAGGCGACCGCGAACGGTGTGCCGTACGAGGTCAGCTGATCGCTGACGATCGCGGTGGCCAGCGCCGCGGTGGCCGGGATCGACAGGTCGATGCCGCCCACCACGACGTCGTCGCCGCCGCCGATGACGACGATCGCGAGCCCCATCGCGACCAGCGCGACCGGGGCCGCCTGGGTGAGGCTCGCGGTGACGTTGGCGAGGCCGAGGAAGCCCTTCGCCGTCACGGCGAGGTACACGGTCATCGCGAGGACGACGAGCAGGGGGCCGCGCCGGGCCAGCAGGCTGCGGATGCGGGGAGCGAGCGCGGGGCGCTCGACGGCGAGGGCGCTCACGCGGCATCCCCTTCTGATCGTGCGTCACCGCTGCCGGTGACGAGGGCGCTGAGGTGTTCGAGGGTGAGACCGTCGGTCGACACCTCGTAGGCGACGCGTCCGCGCTCGAGCACCACGATGCGGTCGGCGAGTCCGAGCACCTCGGCGGGGTCGGTCGAGACGACCACCACCGCGGTCCCGGATGCCGCGAGCTCGGCCAACAGGCGGTAGATCTCCTGCTTGGCGCCGATGTCGACGCCGACGGTGGGCTCGTCGAGCACGATGACGCGCGCGCCGGCGGCGAGGCTGCGGCCCAGCACGACCTTCTGCTGGTTGCCGCCGCTGAGCAGCCGCGTCTGGGCGGTCGTGTCGCGGGGGCGGATGTCGAGGCGCTCCGACAGCTCGTCGGCGCGCGCGCGGGCGGCGGGGGCGTCGAGGAGCCCCGCGCGGGAATCGGTCGAGAGCGTGGAGAGCGTGAGGTTCTGCTGCACCGAGAAGTCGAGCACGACACCGTCGTGACGACGGTCGCGGGGCACGAGCACGACGCCGGCCTCGAGGGCGGCGGCCGGGCTCGACGGGCGGAAGCGGCGCTCGCCGAGGCGCAGCTCGCCGGTGTGGCGGTGAAGGCCCACGAGCGCCTCGCCGAGCTCCGAGGCGCCGGAGCCGAGAAGCCCCGTCACCCCGACGATCTCGCCCGGGCGCGCGTCGAGGTCGACGCCGTGCACCACGGTGCCGACACCGAGGCCGCGGGCGCTCAGCACGGCCGGCGCGGTCACCGGCGGACGGCGGGCGGGGTAGAGGTCGTCGATCTCGCGCCCGATCATGAGGCGGATCATCTCGCGGCCGCTGTCGGGCCCGACCGCCTCGAGACGGCCCACGTCGAGGCCGCCGCGCAGCACGGTCACGCGGTCGCAGATGCGCGTGACCTCGCCGAGGTAGTGCGAGATGTACAGGCTCGAGATGCCGCGTTCGCGCAGGCGCCCGATGATCCCGAGCAGCTGCTCGGCCTCGGCGCTCGCGAGAGGGGCGGTCGGCTCGTCGAAGACGATGACGCGCGCGTTGTCGTCGACGAGCGCGCGGGCCACCTGCGCGAGCTTGCGTTCGGCGGGCCCGAGGTCGCGCACGAGCCGGGTGGGGGAGAGGTCGATGCCGAGCACGTCGTGCAGCACCTCGGTCACCCGCGCCCGCATCGCGCGGCCGCGGAGCACCCCGCCCGCGCTCCGCTCGTTGCCGAGCCACACGTTCTCGGCCACCGTCATGTCGGGCACGAGCTGCAGCTCCTGGTGCACGAACCGGATGCCGGCGGCGTGCGCATCGGAGGGGGTGAGCCGCTCGGTCTCGGTGCCGTCGATGACGACGGTGCCGCCGTCGCGCTCGTACAGCCCCGCGAGGATCTTGATGAGCGTGGACTTGCCCGCGCCGTTCTCGCCGACGAGGCCGTGCACCTCGCCCGGGCGCACGTCGATCGAGGCGCCCCGGAGAGCCGGAACGCCCGCGAACGCCTTCGTGACGCCGGTCATGCGGAGCACCGGCGTCACGAGGGGGGAGGAGCTTTCGATCACTGGGTGTAGCCCAGCTCCTTCGAGACCTTCTTCGCCTCGTCGGGACCGGCGACGGGGATCGTGTCGACGTAGCTGACCTTGTCGACCGTCTCGCCCAGGAAGTACTTGCCGACGTTGTCGGCCGAGATCGTGGCGATCTTGCGCGGAAGCTGTGCGATGTTGCCGACGAACGGGCTGTTCGGCTCGCTCATGATCTCGAGGGTGTCGGGGCCGGCGTCGAAGGCCGTGACCTTCACGTCGGTGCGGCCGGAGTCCTCGATGGCCTGCACCACGCCGATGGCGGGCTGGTCCCAGCACGCCACGTGGATGCCCTGGATCGTTCCGACCGGGTACTTCTCGAGCAGCGCGAGCGTCTGCTGACGCGCGTCGTCGGGCGCGTTGGCGAACTGCTCGGCGAGCTCGGGCTCGATGAGCTTGACGCCGGGGTAGTCCGTCGAGAGCTCGTTCTTCCACGCGTCGTAGCGCTCGCCGCAGAACGACAGGCTCTGGCCGAACGCGTTGAACACGGCGACGTTGCCCTGACCGCCGAGGGCGTCGCCGGTGATCTTGCCGAGGGCCTCGCCGCCGACCTGGTTGTCGGACTGCGCGTTGTTGACGGCGTACTCCGAGGCGTGGTCCACCCCGAAGACGGGGATGCCGGCGTCGTGCAGCTGCTGCAGCTTCGGGTCGACCGAGGCGTCACCGAGGATCGTGATGACCGCGTCGACGTTCTGCGCGAGGAAGATGTCGTGGTTCTGCGCGTGCAGGGTGTTGTCGCGGTTGCCGTCGGTGGTCAGCGGCGTGCCGCCGAGCTTGGTGACCTCGTCGACCGCGCCCTGGAAGGCCTCGCGGTCCCAGAAGTGCTGCGTTCCGACGACCGCGATGCCGATGGTCTTGCCCGCGAGCGGCTGGCTGGCGTCGACGCCCTCGCCGTTGGGGGCCGCGCCGTCGGACGAGACGGTCGAACAGCCGCTGAGGGCGATGCCCGCCGCGACGACGAGCGCCGGAAGGGCGAGGAGGGACTTTCTCACGGTGGGGCTCCTGTGGGCCGGAGGGCGCTCGCGTCGGGGTGCGCGTCGCCGCTGATGCTGTGTGGGGTGCCGCCGGGGAGCGGACTCTCGAAGCGTAGGGAGGGGGCGAGACAACGTTCGACTCGGGCGTCACACGGTGAAATGAAGTCGTCACCGGTGACCGCGTCAGTAGGCTTCGGCCGTTCCCGACACCGAGGAGACCCATGTCGCAGTCCACCCGTGCGCTCGGCGGCCGTCGCGTCCTGACCGTGGGCCTCCACGTCGCCGACGTGCTCGGTCGCTACGTCGACGCCATCCCTGCCGGTCAGGGACTCGCCCTGCTCGACGAGATCCGCCTCACCGTGGCGGGCACCGCCGCCGCGACCGCCGTCGACCTCGCGCGCCTGGGCGTGCCCGTGGCCACGGTGGGAGCGGTCGGCGACGACGCGCTGGGTGTGTTCCTGCGTTCGACGATGGCCGCCGAGGGTGTCGACGTCGACGCCCTGGCGGTGCGGTCCGCGCACCCCACCTCGGCGACGATGCTGCCGATCCGCCGCGACGGCAGCCGACCGGCGCTGCACGTCATCGGGTCGAACGCCGCGATCCGCGCCGATGACCTGGCGGCCGTCGACCTCGACGAGGTCGCCGTGCTGCACCTGGGCGGCACGTGCCTGCTGCCCGGCATCGATGGGGCGCCGAGCGTCGATCTGCTCCGCCGTGCGCGTGCGGCCGGTGTCGTGACGACGATGGACTTCATCCCCACCGGCGCTCCCGCCGATCGTCACGCCGTGCTGCCGTGTCTGCCGTTCGTCGACTACCTCTTCCCCAGCGAAGAGGACGCGCTGTCGTTCGCGGGAGCGACGACGCTCGACGAGGCGATCGCGTTCTACCTGGATGCCGGTGTCGCCACCGTCGTGATCACCCGCGGGGCCGCGGGGGTCAGCATCAGCACGCGTGAGCGGCGCGATATGCGTCTCGCGGCATACGCGGTCGACGTGGTCGACACGACGGGCTGCGGCGATGCGTTCAGCGCGGGGTTCATCTGGGGGCTGGTCGACGGCGCCGACATCGTCGAGGCCGCCGAGCGAGGGCTGGCGTGCGGCAGCCTGGTGGCGACGGGCCTCGGGTCCGACGCGGGCCTGCATGGTGCGGCCGACGTCGCGCGGCTGCGGGCCGAGGGCGTACGCGGCGCCGTGTAGGCGGCATCCGGGTTGTTCGCGGGGGCGCATCCTCCGCGATGCGCGCAACCTCCGTGGTCCGGCGTCGGATGCCGCGGAGGTTCTGCACATCGCGGAGCGTGTGGCCACGCCCCCGCGCAGCGCCGCTCGCGCCCTTCCGCGCCCGCGTGCGAGAATGGCCGCGGCGTGCTCGGATCGACCTTTCCCCGCACGGCGCCCCGGCGTCGTCGAGTTGAAGGGCCACCAGGCCCCAGGACAGCGTCCGCCGCACCTTTTCTCCGAGGAGCAGAGATGTCCGCTACCCCCACCGCCGCCACCGACTCGACCGCCGCCTCCGCGGCCGGAACCGAGCGCGTGCAGCAGCGCCGTCGCTATCTGATGTGCCGGCCCGAGCACTTCACGGTGAGCTACAGCATCAACCCGTGGATGGAGCCCTCGCGGCCCACCGACACCAACCTGGCCCTGACGCAGTGGCAGGCGCTGTACGACACCTACGTGTCGCTCGGGCACGAGATCGAGCTGATCGACCCCGTCGAGGGACTGCCCGACATGGTCTACACCGCCAACGGCGGCTTCGTCATCGACGGCGTCGCCTACGGCCCCAAGTTCCGCTTCCGCGAGCGCGCCGCCGAGGCGCCCGCTTTCATCGACTGGTTCGCCGCGAACGGCTTCGAGGTCGCCGAGCCCGTCGAGGTCAACGAGGGCGAGGGCGACTTCCTGCTCGTGGGCGACACCATCCTCGCCGGGACGGGCTTCCGCTCGACCGGTGACAGCCACCGCGAGGTGGGCGAGGTCTTCTCGCGCGAGGTCGTGTCGCTGACGCTCACCGACCCGCGGTTCTACCACCTCGACACCGCGATCGCGGTGCTCGACCCCGTGGAAGGACCGGGGGGCGCCGAGAAGGCCAACATCGCCTACCTGCCGAACGCCTTCGACGAGAAGAGCCAGGCGACCCTGCGCGAGCGCTACCCCGACGCGATCCGGGTCTCGGATGCCGACGGCTCGGTGTTCGGCCTCAACTCGGCCAGCGACGGCAAGAACGTCATCATCTCGCCCCGCGCCGTGGGCTTCGAGGCCCAGCTGCGCGAGCGCGGCTACACGCCCGTGAAGGTCGACCTCTCCGAGCTGCTGCTCGGTGGTGGCGGCATCAAGTGCTGCACGCTGGAGCTGCGAGGCGGATCCCGATGAGCACCGCCGTCGACGACCTCGGCGCGCACCTGATCGCCGAAGAGGGCGCGCACCTCGCGCACAACTACCACCCGCTCCCCGTCGTCGTCTCGCGCGCCGAGGGCGTGTGGGTCACCGACGTCGAGGGCAAGCGCTACCTCGACCTGCTCTCGGCCTACTCGGCTCTCAACTTCGGCCACGGTCACCCCGCGATCCTCGCGGCGGCGCGCGAGCAGCTCGAACGCCTCACCCTGACCAGCCGCGCGTACCACAACGACCGTCTGGGTCCCTTCGCCACGGCGCTCGCGCAGCTCTGCGGCAAAGACCTCGTGCTGCCGATGAACAGCGGGGCCGAGGCCGTCGAGACCGGCATCAAGGTCGCGCGCGCCTGGGGCTACCGCACCAAGGGCATCGCTGCGGATGCCGCGACGATCATCGTCGCGAACGGTAACTTCCACGGCCGCACGACCACGATCGTCGGCTTCAGCGACGACCCCACGGCGCACGACGACTTCGGCCCCTACGCGCCGGGCTTCGTGCACGTGCCGTACGGCGACGCGGAGGCCATCGCGGCGGCGATCGACGAGAACACCGCGGCGGTGCTCCTCGAGCCCATCCAGGGCGAGGCCGGCGTCGTCATCCCGCCTGAGGGGTTCCTGCGACGGGTGCGCGAGATCTGCACCGCGAACGATGTGCTCTTCATCGCCGATGAGATCCAGTCGGGTCTCGGCCGGGTGGGGACGACCTTCGCGTGCGACCGCGAGCGCGTCGTTCCCGACGTCTACCTGCTCGGCAAGGCGCTCGGCGGCGGCATCCTGCCCCTGTCGGCGGTCGTCGCGAACGAGGACGTGCTCGGTGTCATCCGCGCCGGCGAGCACGGATCGACGTTCGGCGGCAACCCGCTGGCCGCGGCCGTGGGACTGCGTGTCGTCGAGATCCTGGCATCCGGTGAGTTCCAGACGCGCGCGGCGGCGCTCGGCGAGCACCTCGCCGGTCGCCTCGACACGCTCGTCGGCCACGGCGTGACGGCCGTCCGCATCGCGGGCCTCTGGGCCGGTGTCGACATCGACCCCGCCGCGGGCACCGGGCGCGAGATCGCCGAGAAGCTGCTCGCCCGCGGTGTGCTCGTGAAGGACACGCACGGGCAGACGATCCGCATCGCTCCGCCGCTGACGATCCGCGCGACCGAGCTCGACTGGGCGGTCGAACAGCTCCGGCACGTTCTCTCGTAACACGCGCGAGTCGCCGGGATTCGTCGCCCGGGCCCACCCGGGAGCGACAGATCCTGGCGACTCACGCGGTCGAGAGGGGGTCAGGTGACCGAGACCGTGAGCTCGTCCCAGCCGGTCGCGCCGTCGGGGGCGGGGGCGGCGACGTTCGGGGTCTGCGTCTGCCCGTCGGCCGAGATGGCGCGGCACCGCACGGTGTGATCGCCGCCGGTGGCGTTCCACGGCAGGCTCCACTGCACCCAGGTGTCGGACGAGATGGCCGTGGCCAGCGTCGCCGGCTGCCAGGCGCCGTCGTCGATCTGCACCTCGACGCCCGCGACGCCGACGTGCGTCTGCCAGGCGACACCGGCGATGACGGTGTCGCCCACCGGGACGCGCGCCCCGGCCCGCGGCACGTCGATGCGCGACGCGAGCTTCACCGGGCCGCGCGCCGACCAGCCGCGCGAGGTCCAGTACCCCTCGTCGTCGGCGTATCGCGTGACCTCGAGCTCGGTGACCCACTTCGTCGCCGACACGTAGCCGTACAGGCCGGGCACCACCATGCGCACCGGGAAACCGTGCTCGATGGGCAACGGTTCGCCGTTCATGCCGATGGCCAGCAGAGCGTCGCGCTCGTCGGTCAGCGCTTCGATCGGAGAGGATGCCGTGAACCCGTCGATGGAGCGCGAGAGCACCATGTCGGCCTCGGCGGTGGGCCGAGCCCGGGCGAGGATGTCGCGAAGCGGGACACCCAGCCACCGCGCCGTGCCGATGAGCGAGCCGCCCACTCCGTTCGACACGCAGACGAGCGTGGCGACGGTCTCTTTCTGGGGGAGCGCGACCAGGTCGTCCCACCGCAGCACGACCTCTTGCTCGACGAGACCGTGGACGCGCAGCGACCAGGTCGCGGGATCGACCTGGGGGACGACGAGGGCGGTGTCGATGCGGTAGAAGTCGGCCGAGGGGGTGAGGACGGGAGCGAGCCCGTCGATACCGAGTTCCGCGGCGGCGGGCACCGCGGTGGTGGTCACGGGTGTCGGAAGGCGCAGCGCGCTGCGTACGGCGGTCACGGCCCGTGCGCCGCCGCTCAGGGCGACGGAGCCGAGGGCGGCGAGGGCGCCGGCCAGGACGGCGACGCCCGAGAGGGCGAGGACGCCCCGGCGGGTGGGGCCGTCCGCAGGCGAGGCGGCGGGGGCCTCCCCGGTCGCCGGAGCGGCGGCCACCGCGGGCCGGCGCAGGCGGGCGACGAGCAGGGCGGCGACCACCGCGGCCGCCGCACCGGCGACGAGCGACGGCACCGGCGAGAGCATCCCCGCGTCGGCGCGCGTCATCGCCACGATCGCGCCCACGACGCCCAGCGCCCCGAACACGACCCGGCCCCAGGGCGCCTTGCGGTGCTCCACGACCCCCGCGGCGCCGGCGACCACGAGCAGCAGCACCGCGATGCCGACGAGCAGCGCCAGCTTGTCGCCCGTGCCGAACAGGCTGATGGCCAGGTCTTTCGCCCACGCGGGTGCGATGTCGATCATCCCGCCGCCGATCACCGCGAACGGGCTCGCCGCGGGGGCGATGACGGCGGCAGCGAGCTCGCCGAGCCCGGCACCGAGGACGGCGGCCGAGATCCCGGCGACGGCGGCCGGGACATCCTGGGCTCGAGAGCGCGTGGGGGTCACGAACGGAGCCTAAGGAGCGTGGACGACCGCGGCGCCGTCGCCGCCCGAACTCACAGCCAACCGGCATCCGCCTCGGCCCCGCGGTCCCGCCTGGCACGCACCGTCGCGAGCGCGGGTAGCGTGCAGGCATGCGCGAGAGTGTGCGATCCCTCCGGCGCCCCGCCACCGACGAGGCGCCGGCGTTCGACCTGACCTACGTCCGCTCCGGTCCGCGCGGTGCCACGCCCGTCGTCGTCGTCCCGGGGGGACCGGGCCTCGCGTCGGTGCTGCCGTACGCGGGGCTGCGGCGCTGGGCCGCCCGCGGCGGGCTCGATCTGATCATGGTCGAGCACCGCGGAATCGGCCGCTCGCGCAGCGATCTCGACGGGCGCCCCCTTCCGCCCGAGGCGATGCGCGTGACCGCCGTGCTCGACGATCTCGCCGCGGTCCTCGACGCCGAGGGCATCGACCGGGCCGCGATCGTCGGCTCCTCATACGGCAGTTATCTGGCGATGGCGTTCGGGGCGCGGCATCCGCAGCGCGTGGCCTCGATGCTGCTCGACTCGGCCCTGCAGTCGACCCACGACATCGGCCTCGAGCGCGCGCGCCTGCGGGAGCTGTTCTGGGATGCCGACGACGACATGGCCCGCGGTGTGAAACGCCTCGTGGCCGACGGCGTCGATGAGCGGGTCGTGCTCGACATCGTGCGCGCGGCGTACGAGCTCGGCGGCACCGATCTCGTGCACCCGCTCGTGCGCCACGAACCGGGTTTCGCGTGGCGGGCGCTGGGCGCCTACGCCACCCGCGGTCGCTCGATCGCGCGGATCCCCGGCATCTACGACTTCGACCTCGTGGGCACCATCGCCTTCCGGGAGCTGCACTACGCCGGCACCCCCGACGGGCACCCGCTCGACCCGGCTCTGACCTACCTGCCCCTCGCGCACCGCTACCCGGCCTTCGCGGGGGAGCCCTACGACCTGGTCGAGGCGGTGCGCACCTTCGACTGGCCCCTCGTGGTGCTCTCGGGCGACCGCGACCTGCGCACCCCGCCGCCCATCGCCGAGCGCGTGGTCGCGTCGGCTCCGGATGCCGTGCTCGTGCGCATCCACAACGGGCACAGCGCCCTCGACACCCACCCCCTGGCGCTTCTCAACGCGACGCGTCGGGTGGTGCGCGGGCAGCAGGACCGCCTTCCCCGAGACGAGGCGGCCCTGGAGCGCCTGCCGCGCAAGGGGCTGTCGGCGTCGTTCCCCGGGATGCTCGTGGGCCTGGCCCGCTTCGATGCGCTGGTGCGCCGGCGGGTGCTGAAGCGCTGATCCGCGGCGCCCCGCGCACTGCCCGGGACGAGCCGCGGTGTCAAGGATCTGCCCGAATGTCGCTCCCGGGCGAATGCTGTCAGGGTGACCGACGACGGCGACCATCCCCCCTTCCCCCTGCTGGTTCCCGAGGACTCCACCGACCTCGACGACGTGCGCTCCGCGCTGCGGGGCGCGGATGCCGTGGACGACCTCGGCACCGATCTCGCCGCAACGCTCGCCTGGGTCGTCGCCGTGCCGCGGCCGCGGTCGCTCGCCGCGTCGTGGGAGCTTCTCGCCTCGGTCGCCGCGCGCGACATCGCCGCGGCGCGCGTGCTGGAGCCGCACCTCGATGCACTCGGCATCCTCGACGAAGCGGCCGCGGCCGGCATCGCCGTCGATCTCGACGCGAGCGGCTCGTGGGGCGTGTTCGCCGCCGAGGGGCCGGGGGTCCGGCTCGAGGCGCGGCAGGACGCCGGTACCTGGACGCTGCACGGGACCAAGCCCTGGTGCTCGCTCGCCGCCGACCTCGACCACGCGCTCGTCACGGCCTGGGTCGACGACGAACGTCGCCAGCTGTTCGCCCTCGACCTGCGCGACCCGGCCGTGACCGCGCGACCGGGACCCTGGCACGCGCGCGGGCTCGACCGGGTGGTCAGCGCCCCCATCGACGTCGACGCCGCGGTCGCCGTGCCGGTAGGGGAGCCCGGGTGGTACCTGCGTCGCCCCGGCTTCGCGCACGGCGGCGTCGGGGTCGCCGCCTGCTGGTGGGGTGGGGCGATGCCGCTGCGCACGGCGCTCGCCGCGGCCGCCCGCGGCGAGCGTGCCGATCAGCTCGCCCGCGCGCACCTCGGCCGGGCCGACGTGGCCCTGTGGGCGGCGCGCGCCGTGCTGGTGGAGACGGCGACGGTCTTCGGCGCGGGGGGTTCGGCATCCGAGGGTCTGCGGGCCGCCCGCGCGCGAGCCGTGGTCGCCGACGCGGTCGAGGTGACCCTCACCGAGGCCGCGCACGCGCTGGGTCCGTCGCCGCTCGTCGCCGACGAGAGCCACGCGCGGCGCGTCGCCGACCTGCAGGTCTACGTGCGTCAGCACCACGCCGAACGCGACCTCGCCCGGATCGGCGGCGACGCGGCGACGGAGGGCGGACGATGGTGAGCTTCGACCACCGCGACCCCGGCACCGCCGAGATCGTCTGGACCGCGGCCCTCGCCGAGCGCCGCCTCGCCCCGATCGACCTCGACGTGGACCGGGTGATCGTGATGGCCGCGCACCCCGACGACGAGAGCCTCGGTGCCGCAGGCCTGCTCGCCACGGCCGCCGCCCGCGGCATCGCGATCGACCTCGTCGTCGTGACCGACGGAGAGGGCTCCCATCCCGAATCGCCCACGCACACCCCGGCCACCCTCGCGCTGCGGCGCCGCCGGGAGCTGATCGAGGCGTCGGACATCGTCGGTCTCTCGACCGACCCGCTCTTCCTCGGTCTTCCCGACGGCGGCACCGACGAACACCGGGAGGTCATCGCCGCCGCGCTGCACGACGCCCTCGACCGCGCGGGCGATGAGCGCGTGCTGGTGCTGTCCCCGTGGCGCGGCGACGGGCACCGCGACCACCGCGTCGTCGGAGAGATCGTCGAGCAGGTCTCGGCTGCCCGGGGCGTGCGCTCGCGCGCCTTTCCGATCTGGCTGTGGCACTGGGGCGGCCCGGGAGACGTGCCCTGGCCGCGCGCGGAGCGTCTGGACCTCGACGCCGCGGCTCGGGATGCCAAGACTCGCGCCGTCGACGCCCACGCCAGTCAGCTGCTCCCGCTGTCGGCCGCCCCCGGCGATGAGCCGATGGTGCACGACCGCATGCGCGCGCACTTCGCGCGAGAGGTGGAGGTGTTCGTCGCACCCGACGCGGGAACGCTCGACCCGCACCCCACCGCGGCCACGGTCGGCCAGGAATACTTCGACGACATGTACGCCCGGCACGACGACCCGTGGGGCTTCGACTCGCGCTGGTACGAGGAGCGAAAGCGCTCCGTGCTGCTCGCCGCGCTGCCGCGCCGCCGGTACCGTTCGGCGTTCGAGGCCGGCTGCTCCACGGGCGCGCTGACGGCCGCGCTCGCCGACCGGTGCGACCACGTCCTCGCCGTCGACCTCGCCCCGGCCGCCCTCGACCGGGCGCGAGAACGGCTCGGTCCGCGCGACGACGTCGAACTGCGTCGGGCGAAGCTCCCCGCCGAATGGCCCGAGGGTCCGTTCGACCTCGTGGTGCTGTCGGAGGTGGCGTACTACTGGGGTGCCGGCGACCTCGACCGCGGGCTCACGGCGAGCGTCGCGTCGTTGAGCGCCGACGGTCACCTCGTCGCCTGCCATTGGCGGCATCCGGTCGCCGAGTACCCGCGCAGCGGAGACAGCGTGCACGACGCGCTCGCCGTCCGGTCCGACCTCGTCCGTCTCGTGCGGCACGAGGAGGAGGACTTCGTGCTCGAGGTGTTCGGACGCCCGGGGGCGTCGTCGGTGGCGACCGAGGCGGGGCTCGTGTCGTGAGGGCGGTGACGGTGGTCATCCCCGCGCACGACGAAGAGGCGCTGATCGGACGCTGCCTCGCCTCGGTGACGCGGGCGGTGGCGCACGCGCGGGAACGCGAGACCGACCTGGCCGCGAGGGTCGTCGTGGTGCTCGACGCGTGCCGCGACACCACCGCCCTGCAGGTGCGGCGATGGTCGGTCGACACGATCGCGATCGACGCGCGCAGCGTCGGCACCGCGCGCCGGGTGGGCGCGGCGCACGCGGTGGCCTCCGTCGACGTGCGCGCCGACGACACCTGGATCGCGATGACCGATGCCGACACCGTCGTGCCGCGCGAATGGATCACCCACCAGCTCGATCTGATGCGCGACGGCGCCGATCTGGTGCTGGGAACGGTGCGCCCCGACTTCGCCGACCTCAGCGCCCGACACGCGGCGTACTGGCGCTCGACCCATCGCCGGGGCGAGCCCGCGGGCAACGTCCACGGGGCCAATCTCGGGGTGCGGGCGAGCGTGTACGCCGCGGCGGGCGGCATCCGCGATCTCGTCGAGCACGAAGACGTGGCGTTCGTGCAGGCGGCGCGGGCCGTGGGTGCGGTCGTGCGGGTGAGCGACGCCCACGAGGTCGAGACCTCGGGTCGCTTCACCGGTCGCACGCCCGCGGGATACGCCGCGTTCCTGCGTCGGGTGCACGCGTGGGTCGACGCTCCACCGCTGGCGGCACCGGGCGCGTGACCCATCCGCCGGGGTTCGTCAACCACCTCGGTCGCGCGAGACACGAGGCCGCAGACTGGGCGTCCCCCGGAATCGACGGAAGGCACAACGATGAAGGCACTGACCTGGCAGGGCAAGCGCAGCGTGAGCGTCGAGGAGGTCCCCGACCCGCAGATCCTCGAACCCACCGACGCGATCGTGAAGATCACCTCGACGGCGATCTGCGGCTCCGACCTGCACCTGTACGAGCTCTTCGGACCGTTCATCGACAAGGGCGATGTTCTCGGACACGAGCCGATGGGCGTCGTGGTCGAGGTGGGGTCGGCCGTGACGAACCTCGCCGTCGGCGACCGCATCGTCGTGCCGTTCAACATCTCGTGCGGGCACTGCTTCATGTGCCGCCGCGGCCTGCAGTCGCAGTGCGAGACCACGCAGGTGCGCGAGTACGGCAGCGGCGCCGCCCTCTTCGGCTACACCAAGCTCTACGGCCAGGTGCCGGGCGGACAGGCCGAGTACCTGCGCGTGCCGCTCGCCGACTACAACCACATCCGCGTCGGCGACGACCTGCCCGATGACCGCTACCTCTTCCTCAGCGACATCGTGCCCACCGCCTGGCAGGGCGTGAAGTACGCCGACGTCCCCGAGGGGGGCACGCTCGCGGTGATGGGTCTCGGCCCCGTCGGACAGTTCGCCGCCCGCATCGGCGTGCACCTCGGCTACCGCGTGCTCGCGATCGAGCCCGAGGCCGACCGCCGGGCCATGGCCGAACGCCACGGCGTGCTCACCTACGACCTCACCGACACGGTGGTCGACGAGCTCGTCGACCTCACCGAGGGGCGCGGGGTCGACGGTGTCGTGGATGCCGTGGGCATGGAGGCCCATGGCCTCGGCGGCATCAAGCTGGCGCAGAGCGCCATCGGCCTGCTGCCGGACCCCCTGGCGCGCACGCTCATGGACAAGGCGGGTCTCGATCGTCTCGCCGCGGTCTACGCCTCGATCGACCTCGTGCGTCGCGGCGGCACCGTCTCGCTCAGCGGCGTGTACGCCGGTGAGGCCGACGTGCTGCCGATGAAGACGATGTTCGACAAGCAGATCAGCTTCCGCATGGGCCAGTGCAACGTCAAGCGGTGGATCGACGATCTGCTGCCCCTGGTCGAGGACTCCGCCGACCCGCTCGGCGTGATGGACCTGGTGACGCACCACGCGCCGCTCGAAGACGCCCCCGGCCTGTACGAGACGTTCCAGAAGAAGGAAGACGGCTGCATCAAGGTCGTCCTGCGCCCCGGTTCCTGACCCGCACCCGTGGCGTGAGTCGCCGAGGTTCGTCGCCCGGCGGATGCCGGAAGCGACGAATCTCGGCGACTCGCGCGCGTCAGGCGCGGCCGGCGTGCACGGCCTCGAGGGCCGAGGCGTCGGCGTCGGACATGCCCTCGATCGGCTCGCCGTTCCACACGATGTCGTCGCCGAGGGCGGCGAGGGTCTCTTTGCGGTCGCCGTGCGAGATCTTCGCGCCGTGCACGATGGTCGCGGGGCTCCACAGCATCGCGGCACCGTCCCACCAGCCCGCGCCCACGTCGCGCACGTGCAGTAGGTCGTGCAGCGTCTTCGACAGGTGCGACAGTGGCTCGGTGAAGGCGTCGGCGAGAACCGCGAGGGTGATCTGCCGCTCGGTGCCGGCGATGGCGACGACGGGCTCGTCGAGCTTGCCCTCGATCGCCTTCGACACGTCGCCGGCCTCGAGCAGGATCACGCCGTTGGTGGGACGCGGGTTGCACTCGATGATCTTGTAGTCGGGCGCGGCCTCGCTGCCGTGGTCGACGAAGTCGAACGAGATCTGGCCCGAGAAGCCGGGGTCGAGCGCGTCGACGAGCTGCTGCGTGTAGCGCAGGGTGTCGGTGCTGTCGACGGCGATGAACGCGATGGCCGTGGAGTGCGCCCACTGCTCGGCCGCCTTGTACGTGGTGTGGGCGAGCACCTTGCCGTCGACGACGACGCTGTACGTGCAGACCATGGGCCCGTCGACGAAGGGCTGCACGAGCCACGGCTGCTCGGGGGTGGGCACGCACTCCTCGACGGGGATCTTGCCCGCGAGCGGACCCGTGTTGGTCAGCAGGCCCACGCCGCCGCGCGAGAAGGCCGCGCGGGCGAAGAAGCGGGGGAAGCTGTCGATGGCGGCGCGCAACTCGTCGGGCGAGGTGACGACGACCGTCTCGGGGATGGGCACCCCGGCATCCTGAGCCAGGCGCTGGAAGCTGGCCTTGTCGTGCAGGCGGGCCAGGTCGGCGAAGTCCCCGGCGAACAGGCGCACGCTCGAGGGCAGGTCGGCCACGCGCGCGGCGAGGTAGAACACCTCCTCGAACGTGGGGATGATCAGGTCGATGCTGTGCTTTTCGACGTAGTCGGAGACCGCGGCGATGAACGCGTCGGTCTCGAAGCGCGGAGAGGGCGTCGCGAGGTGCCCGGCGAGGAAGCGCGAGTGGTTTCCCACGGCCCCGTCGTAGGTGTCGCTGGCGAAGACGGTATGCCCGACGCTGCCGAGCTTGCGGATCAGGTCGAGAGCGAACGTGTTGCGGGAACTGGTGACGAGCACGCGCATGGAGGCACCCTTATCGTGGCGGCGGACGTTGGCGTCACTCTATCGATCGCCCGTGTCCGCGCACGTGTCACCGGCGGAGGAAACGTGTCGGCAACACGGCGCTGAGTAGAGTCATCGCATGGGTGACCTGTTCGACGGTTACGGCTCCACGCTGGCGCCGCGCAAAACCGCATCCGGCGTTCCGGCGTACGACGAGATGTTCGGCGGTCCGGCTGGTCCCGGAGACGCCGTGCCCTCGCGCGAGGCGTACCGGGAGCTGTACCAGACGCTCGCGAAGATGACGCAGCAGGAGCTGCGCGGTCGCACCGAGTCCCTCGCGAGTTCGTATCTGGCGCAGGGCGTCACCTTCGACTTCGCGGGTGAGGAACGGCCCTTCCCCCTGGATGCCGTGCCCCGGGTCATCGCGTACGACGAGTGGTCGCGCATCGAGGCCGGCGTCAAACAGCGCGTCCGTGCGCTGGAGGCCTTCCTCGACGACGCGTACGGCAACCAGCACTGCGTGCGCGACGGCATCCTCCCCGCCGGTCTCATCGCGTCGTCGCAGTACTTCTACCGCCAGGCTGCCGGCATCCGCAGTGCCAACGGCGTGCGCATCCAGGTGTCGGGCATCGATCTGATCCGCGACGAGCACGGCGAGATGCGGGTGCTCGAAGACAACGTGCGCGTTCCCTCGGGGGTCTCGTACGTCATCTCGAACCGTCGCGTGATGGCGCAGACCCTGCCCGAGCTGTTCGTCTCGATGCGGGTGCGCCCGGTCGGCGACTACCCGAACAAGCTGCTGTCGGCGCTGCGCGCGTCGGCCCCGCCCGGAATCGACGACCCGAACATCGTCGTGCTCACCCCGGGCGTCTACAACTCCGCCTACTTCGAGCACACGCTGCTCGCGCGCCTCATGGGCGTGGAGCTGGTCGAGGGGCGCGACCTGCTGTGCATCGGCGGCAAGGTCTTCATGCGCACCACCCGCGGCCCCCAGCGTGTCGACGTGATCTACCGCCGCGTCGACGACGAGTTCCTCGACCCGCTGCAGTTCCGCGCCGACTCCATGCTCGGCGCCCCCGGGATCATGCTCGCCGCCCGGTTGGGCAACGTCACGATCGCCAACGCCGTCGGCAACGGCGTCGCCGACGACAAGCTGCTCTACACCTACGTGCCCGAGCTCATCCGGTACTACCTGGCCGAGGAGCCCATCCTCAAGAACGTCGACACGTGGCGGCTCGAAGATCCGGGCGCCCTCGAAGAGGTGCTCGATCGTCTGCCCGAACTGGTCGTGAAGCCCGTCGACGGCTCGGGCGGCAAGGGCCTGGTTGTAGGCCCCGACGCCTCGCCGGCCGAACTCGACACGTTGCGCAAGCGCCTGCTCGCCGACCCGCGCGGGTGGATCGCTCAGCCGGTGGTCATGCTGTCGACCATCCCCACGCTGGTCGAAGACGGCATGCGCCCGAGGCACGCCGACCTGCGTCCCTTCGCGGTGAACGACGGCGACGACATCTGGGTGCTGCCCGGCGGCCTGACCCGCGTCGCCCTTCCCGAGGGACAGCTCGTGGTCAACTCCAGCCAGGGAGGCGGGTCGAAGGACACGTGGATCGTCGGCGGAGCGGCCCCCTCGCACGTCGAGTACGGCCAGGGTCAGGGCGTGTCGGGTCTCGTGGCCGATCAGGCCGCGGTCACCGAGTCGATCCCGATCATCTACGACGGCCAGCCCGCCCCCGCCACCTCGCCCCGCGACCAACGCCCGGGCCGCGATCAGCAGGAGCAGCAGCAACAGGACGCCGGTGTGCAGCACGGCCCCCAGGCCGAGCAGCAGCAGCAAGCGCGAGAGGTGCCGGAATGCTGAGTCGGATCGCCGAGAGCCTGTTCTGGATCGGGCGCTACATCGAGCGCAGCGACGGGACCGCGCGCATCCTCGACGTGCACCTGCAACTGCTGCTCGAGGATCCGTGGATCGACGAGGACACCGCCTGCCGGTCGCTGCTCAGCGTGATGGGGTCGGCCTGGCCCGAAGAGCTCGACACCGTGCGCCGCGACGACGTGCTCGCGCGTCTGGCCGTCGACCGCATGAACCCGT
This sequence comes from Microbacterium sp. Leaf179, assembly GCF_001423785.1. Taxonomy (NCBI): domain Bacteria; kingdom Bacillati; phylum Actinomycetota; class Actinomycetes; order Micrococcales; family Microbacteriaceae; genus Microbacterium; species Microbacterium sp. Leaf179. The sequence continues at coordinate 52,383 of NZ_LMPH01000006.1, forward strand.
CGAGCATCGCCTACTCGATCACCGCGGCGCGCGAGAACGCCCGCCGGGCGCGCGAGATCGTGTCGACGGAGCTGTGGGAGATCCTCAACACCACGAACTCCCGCATGCCCCGCCGCCTGCAGACCGACAAGGTGCACGAGTTCTTCCAGTGGGTGCGCGAGCGCGCCGCCCTCGCGATCGGCATCGTCGACTCCTCGACCAACCGCGACGAGGCGTGGCAGTTCTTCACCCTCGGGCGCAGCATCGAGCGCACCGACATGACGGCTCGTCTGCTGGCCACCCGCTCACTCACCGAGGTGTCGGGTCCGTCGTGGACGACGATCCTGCGCTCCTGCGGGGCGTACGAGGCGTACCTGCGCACCTACCGCGGCATGCCGAGTGCGCGCAACGCCGCCGAGTTCCTGCTGCTCGACCGTCTGTTCCCGCGGTCGATCATCTACTCGATCCAACGCGCAGAGGACTGCATGAGCGCGATCGACCCCCGCGCCGACCGCGTCGGACACTCCAACACGGTGCTGCGCGCCCTCGGACAGATCCGCAACGACCTCGAGTACCGCCCGGTCAGCGACATCCTCGCGGAGTTGCCCGAACACATGCAGCGCGTGCAGACGGTCTCGCGCGAGGCGTCGGAGGCCATCCGCTCGCGGTTCTTCCCGACGCAGGCCGAGCCCAGCTGGATCGGAGAGATCTCGTGAAACGCCTCCGCATCGAACACCAGACCGGCTTCGCCTACCCGGGCGACGTGTCGGCCTCGTACAACGAGGCGCGCATGCTGCCGCACTCCACCGACAGCCAGTTCGTGCTGAGTTCGTCGCTCGACATCGAGCCCTCGACCTCGGTGAACCAGTACGTCGACTACTTCGGCACGCGCGTCGCGGCGTTCGACGTGCTGTCGCCGCACCAGGCGCTCACGATCACGGCGCGCTCGCTCGTCGAGGTGCGGCCGCGCCCGATCGAGCACGCCGACATCACGTGGGAGCAGTTGGCGTCCGAGTCGGCGCGCTCGATCACCACGGTCGAACAGCTGACGCAGACCCGCCGCACGACCCCGCACGCCGAGGTGGCCGAGCTCGCCCGTGCCATCGCCGCGCAGCACGACCGCCCGGGTCCGGCCGCGCACGCCATCGTCGAGGCCGTGGGTGACGCGATCGACTACATGCAGGGCGTCACGGGAGTGCACTCCACCGCGGTCGACGCGTGGGAGGCCCGCAAGGGCGTCTGCCAGGACATCGCCCACATCGCGATCGGGGCGCTGCGCGAAGTCGGCATCCCGGCCCGGTACGTCTCGGGCTACCTGCACCCGAAGCCGTCCGCCGAGGTCGGCGAGGCCGTGACGGGCGAGTCGCACGCGTGGGTGGAGTGGTTCGCCGGTGACTGGCAGGGCTTCGACCCCACCAACAACATCGAGATCGGCGACCGTCACGTGCTCGTCGGTCGCGGTCGCGACTACAACGACGTGCCGCCGCTGCGCGGCGTGTACGCCGGCCCCGGCAAGAGCAACCTCAAGGTGAAGGTCACGATCACGCGCGAGACCTGACGCAGGTTCCCCGGAAATATACGCGCAGCGTATAGTTCCAGGGGTATAGGAGGGTTCATGGGCGCCGACGTCGACATCGCACGGTCGATCGCTGCGTCACCGTTGCGCACAGTCCGCCTGAAAGACCTCCCTCCGCTCGTTCGGAACACGTGGCGAACCGTTGAGAGGTTGACGGACCGCGGCGCGCTGGTGCGACTGTCTCATGGTGTCTATACCGCTCCCCCCGATGGGGAAGACGGGCGTTCTTGGCGACCGTCGCTCGAGTCCACCGCCTTGGCTATCGCTGTGGCACGGGTGGGCGGCCGGTCGGCCGCACTGATGGGAACAAGCGCGGCCCGCTACTGGGGAGTCCTTCCCCGAGCGATCGGTGTAGCAACCGTCGCGGTCGACCGGGGGAAGCACTCGGCCTTGGAACTGGATCACGGAGGAACCGTCCTCTTCGTCCCGCGGCGTTTTGATCTGCTCGATCTCGTCTTGGAGCGCACGAGTCTTGGGCGTGGGCTCGTCACGACGCCGGCGCAGACGCTTTTCGATCTGCTTTCGCGGCGTCCCGCTGATGGCCTCGAGAAAGAGATCGATGGGGCAGTCGACAATCTGATCGCTCGGGTCGAGGTCCCCGATTACGCGGATGTCCTCGCACGCTCTGCTCGCCCGGGCATAGCTGCTCGCGCCGCACTCGAACGCCTGCGAGAGAAGTATGAGTGAGGCGCGCCCGACGTTCGGTGGTCGTGGACCGACGGTCGGTGTCCTCGACGAGGAAGAGCGGCGCGCGGTTCAACGGCTCTTCGGTGTCGCCGCAGAGCAGGTGGCCCGAGATCATGTCGTCTCCCATGCGCTGGCGGCCATAGCCGAGCTGGGTCCGGACCATGTCGTCTTCTTCGGCGGAACGGCGCTCTCTCGAACGCACCTCCCGCAGACTCGGCTGTCCGAAGACATCGATCTCATCGCCCTGGGTGAGCGGCGACACGTCGCGCAACAGATCGAGGGCATTCTCTCGCGGCGACTGGGGCGCCTGTTCGGCGCCGTGCAGTTCACTCCGCGGCTCACTGAGTCGCGACATCCTCATGCTTCCGTTCTGCAGGTGGGGGAGACGCGAATCCAAGTGCAGTTGGTTTCGGCGGTCGGCTATCCTGCCTGGCCGACCGAGGTGGTGTCCATCGAGCAGCGTTACGGAGATGCTTCGCCGGCGCGCCTTCGCGTTCTCACGGCCGCGTCGTTCGTGGCGTCGAAGCTGGCAGCGTGGAGTGATCGCGGTGCCGCTCGCGATCTCTACGACCTCTGGGCCCTCGCCGAAGCGTCGAAGATCACGGGCGAGGCGCTCGACATCTTCCGACGGCTCGGCCCCCTCACCAGTGCGTCGAAGGTCAGCTTCGTGGATGTGCCAACGCACACGGAGTGGACTCGCGCTCTGGGGCATCAGTGCCTCGTGCGGGTCACGCCGGACGTGGCCGTTGCTGTCGTCGAGGCGGCGTTGGAATCCGCCGCCGGGGGAGCCGAGGCGCCCACGCGCGAGACCTGAGCGGTCAGGCGCCGGCGGCTCGGCCCATCTGCTGCTGCACCTCGCGGTGCAGGTCGACCAGGCTGCTCGCCTGGCCGCGGTCGTGGCGGCGTGCCCACTCGTCGAGGGTCGTGCGCATCTCGAGGCCGGCGAGGCCGAGCGCGGCCCGCACATCGAGGTCGGGGCGTTCGAGGCGCTCGGCGATCTCGGGGATGAAGCGGTCGGATGACGTGGCCTCGCGGCGCACGGCCGCACCCAGCAGCGCGGGCTCGTGGCCGATGAGCCGGCGCACGCGGAGGAACCTCTCGCGCGCCTGAGGATCGGCATCCAGACCGCGCAGCTCGCGCGCGAAGACGGCACGCAGCGCCGTCGTGAGTGCGGCGATGTCGTCGCCCGGCGCGCCGACGCCGGCGAGCGCCTCGGCGAAGCGGCCGTCGTCGATGAAGACGGCGTCTTCTTTCGTGCCGGCCAGGCGGAAGAACGTGCGGGGCGAGACGCCCGCGCGCGCGGCGATCTCGTCGACCGTCGTGCCGGTGACGCCCTTCTGCTCGAACAGGTCGAGGGCGGCCGCGCAGATCTCGACCGCCGTCTCGCGGCGGCGTCGGTCGCGCAGACCTCCACCCGCGGGGGCTGACAGGGGGCTCATGTCCGATACAGTAGTCGATGTCTTATTGGCAGTAGCTGCCAAGTTGTCTCTTCCTGCTCAGATTGGTCCTCCATGGTCTCCACCGGAACCGTCCCCACCGCCCCGCCCGGCGCCGGCGTCAAGCCCGCCGTGCGCCCCGGCGCCGTCATCGCGCTGCTCGTCGTCGCCGCCTTCGTCGTCATCCTGAACGAGACGATCATGGGCGTCGCCCTTCCCGAGCTCATGCGCGAGCTCGACATCACCGCCGCCTCCGCGCAGTGGCTGACCACGGCCTTCCTGCTGACGATGGCCGTCGTCATTCCCACGACCGGGTTCCTCATCCAGCGCTTCCCGCTTCGCACCCTGTTCTTCACCGCGATGGGGCTGTTCACCCTGGGCACCGTGATCGCCGCGATCGCCCCCGGGTTCGGCGTGCTGCTGCTGGGCCGCATCGTGCAGGCCTCGGGAACCGCGATCATGATCCCGCTGCTGTTCACCACCGTTTTGAACGTCGTGCCCGCCCACCGTCGCGGACGCATGATGGGACTCATCTCGATCGTCATCTCGGTGGCCCCGGCCGTCGGTCCCACGGTCTCGGGTCTGATCCTGTCGGTCTTCCCGTGGCGGGCGATGTTCATCGTCATGATCCCGATCGCGCTGGTCGCGATCGCCCTCGGCGCCCGATGGGTGCAGAACCTCACCGACACGCGCCGCGTGACCCTCGACGTGCTCTCGGTCGTGCTGTCGGCCCTCGCCTTCGGCGGCATCATCTTCGGCCTGTCGAGCATCGGCGAAGCGGCGGGCGGTCACGAGATCGTCCCCGTCTGGATGCCGTTGGTCCTGGGCGCCGTCGCGCTCGTGGCGTTCATCGTGCGTCAGCTGCGCCTCGGCGCGACCGACCGCGTGCTGCTGAACCTCGGCGTCTTCCGGCACTCGACCTTCAGTGTCGCCGTGGTGCTGGTGGTCGTGGCGATGACGACGCTGTTCGGCGTGCTCATCCTGCTGCCGCTGTACCTGCAGAACGTGCTGGGCCTCGGGACCCTGCCCACCGGCCTCATGCTGCTGCCGGGCGGTCTGCTGATGGGGCTCATGGCCCCGCTCGTCGGCAACCTGTTCGACCGGTTCGGCGCGCGCCCGCTCGTGCTGCCGGGCGCGATCGTGGCCAGCGTCGCGCTCTGGGGCTTTGCGACCCTGTCGACCTCGACCCCCGTCGGCTTCGTCATCGCCGTGCACTGCCTGCTGAGCCTGGGGCTGGCGTTCATGTTCACGCCGCTCATGACCGCGGCGCTCGGATCGCTCCCGCGCCGGCTGTACCCGCACGGCTCCGCGATCGTGTCGACCGTGCAGCAGCTCGCGGGCGCGGCGGGCACCGCGGTGTTCGTCACGCTCATGACCGTGGGCGCGGCGTCGGCCGTGGCCGACCGGGGCGCATCGGCCGTGGATGCCACGGCATCCGGCATCCACACCGCGTTCTTCGTCGCGGCGTGCCTGTCGCTGGCGGTCGTCGTGCTGGCGGCGTTCGTGCGAACGCCGGCCCAGGTCGATGACGCCGAGGCGATGCCGGCGCACTGACGTCTTCACGCCGTTCCCGCGCGGGCCGTCTCCGGCGCGCGCGGGAACGAGTCGGCCCCTCGCCCTCAGCGACCCACGAACCCCATATGCTGCGCGTTGTAGCGGTCGCCGTGCACGCCGATGCGACGGGCCAGGCCGTCGAGGTCGGCCCTGTCGTCCGCCGAGAGGGCGATCTCGCTCGAGCGGGCATTCTCGTGGATCCGCTCGGTGCGCCGCGTTCCGGGGATGGGGGCGATGTGCGCCCCCTGGGCGAGCAGCCACGCGAGGGCGATCTGCCCGGGCGTGCACTCCTTCCGCGCGGCGAGCTCGCGCACGTGCGCGACGAGCGCCTGGTTCGCGGCGAGGTTGTCGGCCTCGAAGCGGGGGACGCGCGTACGGATGTCGCCGTCGCTGAACGTCGTCGAGGTGTCGACGGTGCCCGTGAGGAAGCCCTTGCCCAGCGGGCTGAAGGGCACGAACCCGATGCCGAGCTCGGCGAGGGTGGGGAGGATCTCGGCCTCGGGGTCTCGCGTCCACAGCGAGTACTCGCTCTGCAGCGCCGTCACCGGGAACGTCTCGTGGGCGGCGCGGACGGTGGCCGCCGAGGCTTCGGACAAGCCGAAATGGCGGACCTTGCCGGCGGCGACGAGTTCTCCGACCGTTCCCGCGACGTCTTCGATCGGGACGTCGGGGTCGACGCGGTGCTGGTAGAAGAGGTCGATCACGTCGGTGCGCAGGCGGGTGAGCGAGGCGTCCGCCACCCGTCGGATCTGCTCGGGGCGGCTGTCGAGCCCGGCCATCGCCCCCTCGCGGATGTCCCACCCGAACTTGGTGGCGATGACGACCTGATCGCGGATCGGCTCCAGTGCCTCGCCGACCAGCTCCTCATTGTCGTAGGGGCCGTAGACCTCCGCCGTGTCGAAGAAGGTGACGCCCGCATCGAGAGCCGACCGGAGCACCGCGATCATCTCGTCGCGGTCGCCGGGGTTCGGGCCGTACGACTGCGACATCCCCATGCAGCCGAGCCCGACCGCCGATACCTCGAGGCCCTGTCCCAGAGTCCGTGTGTGCATGCTGTCACTCCTCCCGCGCCGCCGCGGCGGCATCGTGTGCGAGTCCACCCCGGGACTCGGCGTCGGTCGTCGACGGACAGGCGGCGCGCAGCCGCATCCGCCCGGAACTGCTCGACTCCGGTGCGGCGACGCCGACCCCGCGCCCGTCGGCCCTATCGTCCATGCGGTCGACGCTACGCCCGAACCCGACGGGCAGGGACGCCCCGTCAGTACACCCCTCACCGGCGATTCCCTCGCCCGCGGTACGGCGAAGGGGCGAACGCGCGTCGAGGCACCGAGGGCCCGGCGGCCGAGAAGGCCGCGGCCGCCGGCGACTAGCCGCTCGACGCCCGCACGATCAGCTCGGGACGGAACCTCACCTGGCGCTCGGCGGGGTCGAGGTCGCCGTCGAGCTGACGCAGCAGCAGGTCGACGGCCGTGGAACCCAGGGCCTCGGCGGGCTGACGCACCGAGGTGAGCGGCACGACGGTGGCGGCGGCGAAGTCGATGTCGTCGTAGCCGACGAGAGCGATGTCGTCGGGCACGCGGATGTCGCCGAGCATCGTGAGGGCCTGCAGCACGCCGACGGCGAGCAGGTCGTTGGCGGCGAAGACGGCGTCGGGGCGGTCGGCGCGCTCGCGCACGCGCTCACCCGCGGCGCGGCCGGCGAGCACGGTCATGGCATCGGCCTCGATCACCTCGAGCCCGGCGCCGTCGACCTCGGCGACCGCGCGGCGGGCTCCGGCGAGGCGATCGGCGACCTGGCGCGTGGTCAGGGGACCGGCGACGAAGGCGATCCGGCGGCGTCCCCGTGCGAGCAGATGCGCGACGGCCAGGTGGCCGCCCTCGACGTCGTCGACCGAGACGGCGCAGACGTCGGAGCCGTGCATCTGCTCGTCGACGAGCACGACGGGGATGCCGGCGGCCGCCAGGCGTTCGACGACGTCGCCGTCGGCGTCGGCGGGGGTGAGCAGCACCCCGGCCACCCGTTGCTCTCGGAACTGGTCGAGGTAGAGACGCTCGTGGTCGGGGTCGGCGCCGCTGGAGCCGAGCAGCACGACGTAGCCGTCGTCGGCGGCGCGGGCTTCGGCGCCGCGGGCGACGGCGGCGAAGAAGGGGTTGCCGGCGTCGAGCACGATGAGCGCGATGCTGCGGCTGCGACCGGCGCGCAGCTGGCGGGCGGCGTCGTTGCGCACGTACCCGAGGGCGTCGATGGCCGCGCGCACGCGCTCGGCGGCGGCGGCCGACACGGTGGCCCGACCGTTGAGGACGTTCGACACGGTGCCCACCGAGACCCCCGCGCGCGCCGCGACGTCCGTGATCTTGACCGCCATGATCCGACGACGATATCGCACGCGCACACCCGCTGTGCTATCGTGCGATGAAACGATTCATTCTCGAGGAAGAGAACCCGCCCCATGTCCGCACAGACCACGCGCGTCTGCTTCGAACTCCGCGTCCGGCCCGAGCTGATCGACGAGTACGTCGCACGGCACACGCCCGTGCCGACCGAGATGCTCGACGAGATCGCCGCGGCCGGGCGACGCAACTACTCGCTGTTCCTCGGCGAGCACGGGCGGCTCATCGGCTACTACGAGACCGACGACGACGCGGCCGCCCAGGCGTACCTGGCCGCCTCGCCGATCGCGGCCGCGTGGGAGGCCGAGATGGCCCCGTTCTTCCTCGGCCTCGAGGGTCGTCCCGACCAGGCCGCCACCGCCCTCACCGAGGTCTTCCACCTCGCCGACCAGCTCGCATACGCGGGAAGGAACCCGTCATGACCACTCTCGGCCCCGAGATCCTCTCCGCCCTCGAACAGCAGGCGATCGAGCTGCCCTCCTGGGCGTTCGGCAACTCCGGCACCCGCTTCCGCGTGTTCCCGACGCCGGGCACCCCGCGCGACGCGTTCGAGAAGATCGCCGATGCCGCCGAGGTCCACCGCCTCACCGCCCTCGCGCCGAGTGTGGCCCTGCACATCCCGTGGGACCTGGTCGACGACTTCGGGGCGCTGCGCCGCCACGCCGACGACCTGGGCGTGCGCCTCGGCACGATCAACTCGAACACCTTCCAGGACGAGGACTACAAGTTCGGCGCCCTCACGCACCACGACGACGTCATCCGCCGGAAGGCCATCGACCACCACCTCGCGTGCATCGACGTGATGGATGCCACGGGCTCGCGCGATCTGAAGATCTGGCTCGCCGAGGGGTCCAACTACCCCGGGCAGAACGACATGCGCGGTCGCCAGGACCGCCTGCAGGACTCGCTGCAGCAGATCTACGCCCGCCTCGGCGACGACCAGCGCCTGGTGCTGGAGTACAAGTTCTTCGAGCCGTCGTTCTACCACACCGACGTCCCCGACTGGGGAACGTCGTACGCGCAGGTGGCGTCGCTCGGAGACAAGGCGATGGTCTGCCTCGACACCGGGCATCACGCGCCCGGCACCAACATCGAGTTCATCGTCATGCAGCTGCTGCGCCTCGGAAAGCTCGGCTCGTTCGACTTCAACTCGCGCTTCTACGCCGACGACGACCTCATCGTCGGATCGGCCGACCCGTTCCAGCTGTTCCGCATCCTCACCGAGGTCGTCCGCGGCGGGGGCCTGAACAACCCCGACGTGGCGTTCATGCTCGATCAGTGCCACAACATCGAGGACAAGATCCCCGGCCAGATCCGCTCGGTGCTCAACGTGCAGGAGATGACGGCGCGCGCCCTGCTCGTCGACCGTGACGCTCTGGCCGCCGCGCAGCAGGCGAACGACGTGCTCGGCGCCAACGCCGTGCTCATGGACGCGTTCTACACCGACGTGCGCCCGGCGCTCGCCGAGTGGCGGGAATCGCGCGGCCTCCCCGCCGACCCCATGGCGGCCTTCGCCGCCTCGGGCCACCTCGCCCGCCTCGCCGACGAGCGCGCGGGCGGAATCCAGGCCGGCTGGGGCGCCTGACCCCGCCCCGCGGGGCGACGCCCGCATCGCCCCGGCGCTTCTTCTCGCGCGGCCCGTCGTGCCGCCGCCCACCCCTTCGAATCCCGTGAGGACCGTCATGACCCGCTCCACCGCCGCCGACCTCGTCGCCCGCAGCAACCGCCTCGGCTCCGACCCGAAGGTCACCAACTACGCCGGCGGCAACACCTCCGCCAAGGGCACCGACATCGACCCCGTCACGGGTGAGCCGGTGGAGCTGCTGTGGGTCAAGGGCTCGGGGGGCGACCTCGGCACCCTGACCGAGAAGGGGCTGGCCGTGCTGCGGCTCGACCGCATGCGTGCGCTCGTCGAGGTGTACCCCGGCGTCGAGCGCGAAGACGAGATGGTCGCCGCCTTCGACTACTGCCTGCACGGCAAGGGCGGGGCCGCGCCCTCGATCGACACCGCCATGCACGGACTCGTGGATGCCGCGCACGTCGACCACCTGCACCCCGACGCCGGCATCGCGATCGCCACCGCCGCCGACGGCGAGGAACTGACCACGCGGATCTTCGGCGACGCGGTCGTGTGGGTGCCGTGGCGTCGCCCGGGCTTCCAGCTCGGACTCGACATCGCGGCCATCAAGGCGAAGAACCCGCAGGCGATCGGCACGATCCTCGGCGGGCACGGCATCACGGCCTGGGGCGACACGTCGGAGGAGGCCGAGCGCAACAGCCTCTGGATCATCGACACCGCCCAGGCCTACATCGATCAGCACGGGGTCGCCGAACCGTTCGGCGGCGTGCGCGACGGCTTCTCGGCGCTCCCCGAGGCCGAACGACGCGCGAAGGCGGCGGCCCTGGCTCCGACCATCCGCGGTCTGGCCTCGACCGACAAGCCGATGGTCGGCCACTTCACCGATGCCGACGTCGTGCTCGAGTTCCTGGCATCCGAGAAGGCTCCCGCCCTGGCCGCGCTCGGCACGAGCTGCCCCGACCACTTCCTGCGCACCAAGGTCAAGCCGCTGATCCTCGACGTGCCCGCCGGTGCCTCCGTCGAGGACTCGATCGCGCGTCTGCGTGAGCTGCACGCCGCCTATCGCGCCGACTACCAGGCGTACTACGACGCCCACGCCGACGCCGACAGCCCCGCGATCCGCGGCGCCGACCCGCTCATCGTGCTCGTGCCGGGCGTGGGCATGTTCTCGTACGGCGCGAACAAGCAGACCGCGCGGGTGGCGGGCGAGTTCTACGTCAACGCCATCAACGTCATGCGCGGGGCCGAGGCCCTCTCGACGTACGCGCCGATCTCGGATGCCGAGAAGTTCCGCATCGAGTACTGGGCGCTGGAAGAGGCCAAGCTGCTGCGCGCACCCAAGCCCAAGACCCACCAGGGTCGCGTCGCGTTCGTCACGGGTGCGGCATCCGGGATCGGCAAGGCCATCGCGACCCGTCTGGCGGCCGAGGGTGCGTGCGTCGTCGTCGCCGACCTCGACCTCGAGAAGGCGCGAGCGGTCGCCGCGGAGCTCGGATCGAGCGACGTCGCCATCGGCGTGGCGGCGAACGTGGCGGATGCCGAGGGCGTGCAGGCCGCGATCGACGCCACCGTGCTGGCCTTCGGCGGTGTCGACCTCGTCGTCAACAACGCCGGGCTGTCGCTGTCGAAGCCGCTTCTGGAGACCACCGAGAAGGACTGGGATCTGCAGCACGACGTCATGGCGAAGGGCTCGTTCCTCGTGTCGAAGGCGGCGGCGAGAGCCCTGATCGCTCAGGGGATGGGCGGCGACGTCATCTACATCTCGTCGAAGAACTCCGTGTTCGCCGGCCCCAACAACATCGCCTACTCGGCCACGAAGGCCGACCAGGCGCACCAGGTGCGCCTGCTCGCGGTCGAGCTCGGCGAGTACGGCGTGCGCGTCAACGGCATCAACCCCGACGGCGTCGTGCGCGGCTCCGGCATCTTCGCCGCGGGCTGGGGCGCCAACCGCGCCGCGACCTACGGCGTCGACGAGAAGGACCTCGGGCGGTTCTACGCCAACCGCACGATCCTCAAGCGCGAGGTCGTCCCCGAGAACGTCGCCGACGCGGTGTACGTGCTCACCGGTCCCGAGCTCACCCGCACGACCGGACTGCACGTCCCGGTCGACTCCGGCGTCGCCGCGGCGTTCCTGCGATGAGTCGCCCCCGCGCGGTCGCGGCCGTCGACCTCGGCGCCACCAGCGGCCGCGTGATGATCGGCCGCGTCGGCGAGGGCACTCTCGCACTCGAGCAGGTCGCCCGCTTCGCCAACGGCCCGGTGCAACGCGCCGACGGCTGGCACTGGGACATCGACGCGCTCTGGGAGCACGTGCGCGCGGGACTCGCCGAGGCGCTGCGCCGCGAACCCGCGATCGAGAGCATCGGCGTCGATTCGTGGGCGGTCGACTACGGGCTGCTCCGCGACGGCGAACTGCTCGCCGAGCCGTTCCACTACCGCGACGAGCGCACGGCGCGCGGCGTCGACCTCGTGCACGCCACGGTGCCGTTCGACGAGCTGTACCGCCGCGCCGGCCTGCAGTTCCTGCCCTTCAACACCGTGTACCAGTACGCCGCCGACGCGCGTCTCGCCGAGGCCGAGACGAGCCTGCTCGTCCCCGACCTGCTCGCCCACCGGCTGACCGGGCACGCCGTCGCCGAGCGCACGAACGCCTCGACCACGGGACTGCTCGACGTGCACACGGGGGAGTGGGACACCGCGCTCGCCGAGGCTCTCGGCATCCCGGTGCGCGTGCTGCCGCCGCTCGTCGATCCGGGCGACACGATCGGCACGACCTCCGACGCCCTGGGCGCGCGGCCCGTGATCGCCGTCGGGTCGCACGACACGGCCTCGGCCATCGTGGCGGTGCCGCTGTCGAGCCCGAACGCGGCCTACATCTCGTGCGGCACGTGGGGCCTGGTGGGCCTGGAGCTCGACGCCCCGATCGTGACGGATGCCGCCCGTGCGGCGAACTTCACCAACGAGGGCGGGGTCGACGGGCGCGTGCGGTTCCTGCACAACGTCACCGGACTCTGGCTGCTGAGCGAGACGGTGCGCGCGTGGTCGGAGGCCGACGGTGCTCCCGTCGATCTGCCGTCGCTGCTGGAGGCCGCGGCGGGGGCCCCGGAGCCCCCGCACCTGTTCGACGCGAACGACCCGTCGTTGGCCGCCCCCGGCGACATGCCGACGCGCATCGCGGCTCTGCTCGGCGGCGAGGTCCCGGGCATCGAGGGGCGACCGGCCTTCGCGCGGGCGATCGTCGAGAGCATCGCCGAGGCCTTCGCAGCGGCGCTGCGCATCGCGGGAGATCTCGCCGATCGGCGCGTCGACGTCGTGCACCTGGTCGGGGGCGGGGCCATGAACGCCCTGCTCTGCCAGGCCACGGCCGACCGCTCGGGACGCGTCGTGCTGGCGGGGCCGGTCGAGGCGACCGCCCTCGGCAACGTGCTCGTGCAGGCCCGCGCGCTCGGTGTCTTCGGCCGCCGCGCCTCGCTCGAAGACCTGCGTGCGCGGGTGGCCGAGGCGTTCCCGCCGCGGCGTTTCGATCCGCGTTCCTGACCCCCCTCCCGGCGACGTCCGGTTGGCCCTAGTATGTGGTCAGACCACACGAAGGAGAGCATTCCCATGGTTCAGCGTCAGCTGCCGAAGGTCGGCGAGCTCCTCGAGCTCATGCAGTTCAAGAAGCCCGAGCTCGATGCGCGCAAACGGCGTCTCGACGCGGCGCTGACGATCGACGACCTGCGCTCGATCGCCAAGCGGCGCACGCCCAAGGCGGCCTTCGACTACACCGACGGGGCGGCCGAGGGCGAGCTCTCGCTCGACCGCGCGCGCCGCGCCTTCGAAGACGTGGAGTTCCACCCCGACATCCTGCGCCCGGCCGCGCACGTCGACACCTCGTGCCAGATCCTCGGCGGCCCGTCGGCTCTGCCGTTCGGCATCGCCCCCACCGGCTTCACGCGTCTCATGCAGACCGAGGGCGAGACGGCCGGTGCGTCCGCGGCGGCGGCGGCCGGCATCCCCTTCACCCTGTCGACGCTCGGCACGACCTCGATCGAGGGTGTCAAAGCGGCCAACCCCGTCGGGCGCAACTGGTTCCAGCTGTACGTCATGAAGGACCGCGCCATCTCGTACGGCCTCGTCGAGCGGGCCGCGGCGGCGGGCTTCGACACGCTGCAGTTCACCGTCGACACCCCGATCGCCGGCGCCCGCCTGCGCGACAAGCGCAACGGGTTCTCGATCCCCCCGCAGTTGACGGTGGGCACGATCGTCAACGCCATTCCGCGGCCGTGGTGGTGGGTCGACTTCCTCACCACGCCCAAGCTCGAGTTCGCCTCGCTCAGCACCACCGGCGGCACCGTCGGCGAGCTGCTGAACGCGGCCATGGACCCGACCATCAGCTACGACGACCTCGACATCATCCGCGCCATGTGGCCGGGCAAGCTCGTGGTCAAGGGCGTGCAGAACGTCACCGACGCCGCCCGCCTGGTCGACCTGGGCGTCGACGGCATCGTGCTGTCGAACCACGGTGGACGCCAGCTCGACCGCGCGCCCATCCCCTTCCGCCTGCTGCCGCAGGTGGTGCGCGAGGTGGGCAAGGACGCCACGGTCATGGTCGACACCGGCATCATGAACGGCGCCGACATCGTGGCATCCATCGCCCTGGGCGCGAAGTTCACGCTCATCGGGCGCGCGTACCTGTACGGCCTCATGGCCGGGGGGCGCCAGGGCGTCGATCGCACGATCGAGATCCTGCGCAGCGAGATCGAGCGCACGATGACGCTGCTCGGCGTCTCGTCGCTCGACGAGCTCGAGCCGCGTCACGTCACGCAGCTCACGCGCCTGGTGCCCGTCGCCGGTCAGGGGACCGACGCGCGGGTGTGATCCGCGGGTGCGACCCGTGGGCCCGGGTCAGCGGGCGGGCGCCAACAGGCCGCCCAGCGCCCCGAGCACGTCGGCCAGGGGCATCGACGGCTCGAGCAGCCACTGCACCTGCAGGCCGTCGGAGGCGGCGATGAGCAGGGCGGCGACCTGGTCGGGGTCGAGGTCGGCGCGCACGAGTCCCTCGGCCTGTTCGCTGCGGAGGCGCGCGGCGAGCTCCCCGCGCAGGCGCGCGAAGCGCTCGGTGAAGTAGGCGCGGGCCGTCGCGCTGTCGTCCTTCAGTGAGGCGGCGACGAGCGTGGTGTACAGCTCGACGAGGCCGGGCACCGAGGTGTTGTGGGCGGCGGCGTCGGTCAGCGATGACAGCGCGGTGGCGTCGGGTGCCGGGGGAGTCTGGCGGTTGGCGTGGTCGTACACGGCGACGAGCAGTTGCTCGCGCGAGTCGAAGTAGTGCAGCAGGGCCGCGTGCGAGACGCCCAGGGCGCGCGCGATGCTGCGCAGCGACGCCCCCTCGGCGCCGCGTTCGGCGAAGACGCCGATGGCGCGGTCGAGGATCTCCCGCCGCCGTGCGACGCCCTTCGAGTACGCGCCGGAGCGGCCGAGGCGATCGTCGGCGGCGTGGGCGGCGCCGTCGCCCGCCGGGTCGACCGGGTCGCCGACGTCGGGGGTCTCGTCTTCGCGCCGCATCCCGTCAGTGTAGACCGCTGAAAAGTGACCACTGGATGGTTTAGTGGTAGCGTTCCCACCGGCGCCGGACACCCGCGCCGTTCGACGACGAACAAGGAAGGCCCGATGTCGCTCCCCACCTCTTCCGTCCAGCTCTACACGCTGGTCGACGAATTCCGTGCCGATCCGGCTCGCTCGCTCGATCGCCTCGCTGCGATCGGCCTGCGCCACGTCGAGGCCTTCGATTTCGTGAGCCGCCCCGCCGAGATCCGCGCGGCTCTGGATGCCAGCGGGCTCACCGCCCCGACCGGGCACGCGCCCCTGCTGTCGACCGAGCTGTGGACTCCCCACGGTTCCATCCCCACGCCCGAGCCCGAGGCCGTGCTGGCGGCGGCGGCGACCCTGGGGCTGAGCACCGTGATCGACCCCTTCGTCGAGCCCGCGCGCTGGGCGACCGTCGACGGCGTCGCCGAGATCGCCGATCGGCTCAACGCCGTCGCGGATCTGGCGGCCGGCTACGGACTCACCGTGGGGTACCACAACCACGCGCAGGAGTTCCTCATCGACATCGACGGCGCGAGCGCGCTCGAGTACGTCGTGGCGCACACCGACGAGCGCGTCGCCGTGGAGCTCGATCTGTTCTGGGCGCTCACCGGCGGCCAGGACGTGCCCGCCCTCGTGCAGCGTCTCGGTTCGCGTCTGCTCGCCGTGCACGTCAAGGACGGCTTCGTCCCGGCCGAGAACCCCTTCGCCCCCGACGTCGACCGTGCCGTCACCCGTCACCTCGACCAGCGCCGCCCGGGCGAGGGCGAGGTTCCGCTCGTCGAGGCGATACGGGCGACGGATGCCGTGCGGTGGGCCGTCATCGAGTACGACCAGTCGCCCGGCGACGTGTTCGACGACATCGCCGCCAGCCACGCGTTCCTGCTCGAGAACGGCCTCGCGGTATGAGCGGGCCCGTGGGGGTCGGCATCATCGGAGCCGGCGTCATCAGCGACACCTACCTGAGCAACCTCACGGCGTTCCCCGACGTCGAGGTGCTCATCGTCGCCGACCTGGACCCGGAACGCGCGCGGTCGCGCGCCGAGCAGTACGGCGTGCCCGCGTGGGGCACGGCCGACGACGTGCTCGCCCACCCCGACGTGCAGCTCGTCGTGAACCTCACCGTCCCGGCCGTGCACGTCGAGGTCTCGTCCGCCGCGATCGCCGCGGGCAAGCACGTGTGGACCGAGAAGCCGCTGGGGCTCGACCGCGAGAGCACCGCGCAGCTGCTCCGCGATGCCGAGGCTGCGGGGCTGCGCATCGGCTCCGCCCCCGACACCCTCCTGGGCCCGGGGTTCCAGTCGGCCAAGCGCGCCATCCTCGAGGGGGCGATCGGAGAACCCCTGTTCGCTCAGGCGTCGTTCCAGACGCAGGGGCCCGACCTCTGGCATCCGGGGCCGCAGTTCCTCTTCGCGCGCGGCGCGGGACCGCTGCTCGACATGGGGCCGTACTACGTCAGCGCGCTGGTCAGCCTGCTGGGACCGGTCGACCGGGTGGCCGCGGTCGGCACGCGCCCGCGGCGGCAGCGCCGCATCCACACCGGGCCCGCCGCCGGCGACGTGTTCGACGTCGAGGTCGCCACCACCGTGCAGCTCATCGCCGCGTTCGAGGGCGGTCAGCAGGCGCAGGGGCAGTTCAGCTTCGACTCGGCGCTCGAGCGCGCGGGCGTGCTCGAGATCCACGGCACCGAGGGCACGCTGGTGCTGCCCGACCCGAACCACTTCGAGGGCGAGATCGCCCGCATCGAACCGCTCGGGGTGCTGCTCGACGACGACCGGCCGGAGCAGCCGCGGATCGCGGTGCCGCAGGAGGGCGTCGTCGTCGGGCGCGGGCTCGGGGTGCTCGACATGGTGCGGGCCATCGCCGAAGAGCGCCCCCACGTGGCGACCGGCGAGCTCGGACACCACGTGCTCGACGTGCTGCTCTCGGCCGAGGAATCGGTGGCGGGAGCGGGCTTCGTGCCGGTGCGGAGCTCGCTGAGCGGGCCCGTGCCGGCGGTTCCGCGCGACTTCGACCCGTTCGCCCGCACCCTCTGAGTCGCACCCCGGCCGCCTCCGGGCGGCCGGGGCGCTCGGCGGCAGAACGGCCACCCGGATCCGAACGGGCCGCCGTGACCGGCACCGGGCCGACGAGTCCGCCCGGGGCGGCGGGATCGGGGACGATCTCGCCCGGGCGGTGTCAGGCCGCGTCCGTCTTGCCTGCTTCGTGGACCCGCGCGTCCTTCGGATGCCGGCGAGAGCCGCCGGCGCCGAGCGCGAGCGTCGACGCCAGGCCCAGGGTGAGGAAGCCCGCGGCAGTGAACGCCGCCGCCCGGGTGCCGTCGCTGAAGGCGGCGCGCGCGTCGGCGGCGGCGCCCTGGGTCTGGGGCGACTGGGCGAGACCGGCGATCGCGGCGCCGGCGCTGTCGACCACCTGCGACACGACCTGATCGCGCTGATCGGCGGGGACTCCCCGCTGATCGAGTGACGAGGCGAGAACCCCGGCCGTCGTCGAGAACAGCACCGTGCCGAGGATCGCGACGCCCAGAGCGGCACCCAACTGCCGCGAGGTCGACTGCGTGCCCGACGCCTGTCCGCTGGCTGCGGGCGGGACCTCGGCGAGGACGACCCCGGTGAGCTGGGCGGTGGCCAGGCCGACCCCGAGTCCGTAGACGAACAGCAGCGGGATGAGCGGTCCCCACGTGGCATCCGGACCGATCGTCAGGGCGACGCCGGCGACGCCGACGATCTCGGCCAGCAGGCCGGCGCGCACGACCCAGACCGGGGCGACCCGGCCGCTGAGCGCTCCGGCGACACCGCTCGCGACGAACGAGCCCACGGCCAGCGACAGCAGCAGCAGGCCGGTCTGCAGGGCGTCGAAGCCCACGACGAACTGCAGCCAGAGCGGGAGCGCCAGGATGATGCCGAACTCCCCCAGCGAGACCACGGCGGCGGCGATGTTGCCGTTGCGGAACGACGAGATTCGGAAGAGGGCGAACGCGAGCAGCGTGGATCGTCCCTGCCGCTGCCGGTGCAGGCCCCAGGCGATGAAGGCGGCGAGGGCGACGAGCGCGAGGGCGAAGGCGAGGGGAACGGGCGACAGGGCGAACGGCCAGGTCCACCCGCCGACCTGCGGAACGGCGTCGACCGTCCACCAGCCGTAGGTGCGCCCCTCGATCAGGCCGAAGACCAGGGGAGCCATGGTCAGCACCGACAGCAGGGCACCGACCCCGTCGATGCGCTCGGGGCGATCGCTGCGCGATTCGGCGACGGTGAGCAGCACGCCGACGACGATGATCACGCCGAGCGGGATATTGATGCCGAACGCCCACCGCCATGAGAACGCGGTGGTCAGCCAGCCGCCGAGCAGGGGGCCGACGGCCGCCATTCCCCCGATGGTCGAGCCCCACACGGCGAAGGCGATGCCGCGTTCCCGCCCGCGGAAGGTGGCGTTGATGAGCGACAGGGTGGTGGGCAGGATCATCGCCCCGCCGATTCCCTGCACGAGGCGCGCGGCGATGAGCAGCTCGCCCGTGGGGGCGAACGAGGCGGCGATCGAGGCCGCGGCGAAGACGACGACGCCGACGAGCATCAGTCGGCGTCGCCCGAACCGGTCGGCGAGGCTGCCGAACACGAGCAGGAGCGAGGCGAACACGAGGGTGTAGGCCTCTTGCACCCACTGCACCTCGGTCGACGAGATCCCCAGGTCCTCGACGATCGAGGGCACCGCGACGTTGACGATCGTCGAGTCGACGATGATCAGCGAGACGGCGATGCTGATGAAGACGAGCCCCGCCCAGCGGCGCCCGGTGCGGTTCCCGACGGTGTCCATGCGACGAGTATATCGCTAGCTTTTCTAGCTATCTAGCCCGTTTCTCGCGCACGGCCCATCGCGCCGGGCGCCGACCCGCGGCGTGACCTCGGCCCCGTGACCCCGTCCCCGTGACTCAGCTGCCGTGGCGCGGGCGCGACGTCAGGCGCGGCGTGCGATCCGCCGGCGGAAGCGGCAGCGGCGTCGTGCCGGCCACCTCGTCGCTGAAGTCCTCGGGCTCGGGCGTGATGGTGTGCAGGGGCTGCGTCTCATCCAGCGTGAGGCGGAAGCGCTTGGTCTCGTGCCGGTGCACGCGCCCCGAGGCGAGCGTCCAGACGACGCCGATGCCGCACGCGATCAGCGCAACGGCGGCGGCCAGGGCGATGGCCACGCGCGGGCCGTACTCGCTCGCGATCGCACCGACGATCGGGGCGCCCACCGGCGTGCCGCCGAGCAGGATCGCCATGTACAGCGCCAGCACGCGTCCGCGCAGCGCCGGATCGGTGGTCGTCTGCACGTAGCCGTTGGCCGTGGTCAGGGTGGTCACGACGGCGAAGCCGGTGAACACGAGCGTGGCGGCGTACGCGCCGTAGCTGGGGGCGAAGACCGAGAGGGTGGATGCCACGGCGAAGCCGCCGGCGCCCAGGATCACCACGCGCATCCGCGCGCGCTCGCGGCGGGCGGACAGCAGGGCTCCGGCGAGGGAGCCGATGGCCACGAACGAGCTCAGCAACCCGAAGCCGTCGGCCCCGCGACCGAACTCCAGCGCCATGGTCGAGGCGAAGATCGGGAAGTTCATGCCGAACGCACCGAGCAGGAAGACCATCACGAACGTGACTATCAGGTCGGGGCGGCGCGCGACGTAGCGGAAGCCGTCGGCCAGACGCGCGGGTCCGCCACGACGGTGGTGCACCACGAGCTCGTGGGGGCGCATGAGCAGCAGCGCGGCGATCATCGCGAGGAACGTCACCGCGTTGACGAGGAACACCCATCCCGTGCCGACGACGACGATCATCACGCCGGCCACCGCGGGGCCGATGAGGCGGGCGGTGTTGAACGACGCGGCGTTGAGGGCCACCGCGTTCGAGGCGTTCTCCTGCGCGACGAGGTCGGACACGAACGCCTGGCGCGCGGGGTTGTCGAAGGCGGTGACGACGCCGAGCGCCAGGGCGAAGCCGTACATCATCGGCAGGGTCATCAGGCCGGTGAGCAGCAGTGTCCCCAGCGCGAGGGCGAGCAGCAGCAGCGACGCCTGCGTGCACATGATGAGCTTGCGGCGATCGAAGCGGTCGGCCACCCAGCCGGTCACGCCCACCAGCAGCAGGGGCGGGGCGAACTGGAGCGCCATGGTGACGCCCATCGCGGCGGCGTCGTTGTCGGTCAGCTGCGTGAGCACGACCCAGTTCTGCGCCGTCGCCTGCATCCACGCGCCGACGTTGGAGACGAGGGCGCCGAAGAACCAGACGCGGTAGTTGAAGATCGACAGGGACCGGAACATCGACGTGCTCATCTCTCGGCCACCTTTCTCATGATCTCCGCGGCCTGGGCCAGCGTGCGACGGTCGTCGGGCGAGAGCCCCGCCAGGGCTTCTTCGAGCCAGGCGTCTCGGCGGCGTACGGTCTCGTCGACGACGGTGCGTCCGTCGTCGGTGAGGTCGATCGTGACCTTGCGTCGGTCGACCTCGTCGGGGGTGCGGGTCACGTACCCGGCCTCTTCGAGCAGGGACACCGTTCGATTCATCGACGGGGCGGTGACGCGCTCGCGGTCGGCGAGTTGGCCGAGGGTGTGCGCGCCGTGCACGGTGAGGGCGGCGAGCACGGCGAACTGCCCGTCGCTCATGGTGTCGACGGCCCGCTGTGCCCGCAGGCGCCGGGCGAGCCGGAACGTCGCCATGCGCAGTTGCGATGCCGCGGCGCTGAGATCGTGCGAGGGCTCAGCGCCGCGGGCAGAAGTCAGGTCGTGAAGGGGGGATTCGTCGACGCTGTCATTCATGTTCGTGATCGTTAGTCTAGCTCATTAGTCTTGCTAACGGTATGGCGGTCACGTCACCCGGCCCGCCGGGAGCGTGCTCCGGCCCACCGATGGCGGGCGGACTCGGCCGGCCGATCACCCTCACCCCGCCCCTAGACTCACCCCATGCCGGAGTTCGTCGACGCGTACGGGATCACGATCGTCTACGACGTGCACGTCGCCGAGACGCCGCGGGCGATCGTGCAGCTGCTGCACGGCGTCGGAGAGCACGCCGGTCGGTACGGCGCCCTGATCGAGGCCCTCGTCGCCGACGGGTACACCGTCTACGCCGACGACCACCGCGGGCACGGGCGCACCGGACTGCGCCAGTGGGACGGCGATCACCGCAAGCTCGGCCGGCTGGGGCCCGGCGGTCTCGGCGCCGCCCGCGACGCGGTGTGGACGCTGAGCCAGCGCATCCGCGAAGAGAACCCCGACCTGCCCCTGGTGCTGCTCGGGCATTCGTGGGGGTCGTTCCTCGCGCAGATGCTGGTGGATCGGCATCCGGATGCCTACGACGCGGTCGTGCTGAGCGGCTCGGCCCTGCGGTGGCCGGGGGCGCTGAACGCCGGCGACCTCAACGCTCCATGGAAGCATCAGCGCGGGTCGGGCATGGAGTGGCTCTCGAGCGACGAGCAGGTGGGCCGCGACTTCGTCGCCGACCCGCTGACCACCTCGAAGCCCCTGCTCACGCTCTTCGGCCCGATCGAGGCCGCGAAGTTGTTCGGCCGCCCGCGCCGCGATCTCGGCGTCGACCTTGCGCTGCTGCTCCTGGTGGGTCGAGACGACACCGTCGGCGGCCCGCGGAGCGTGCACCTGCTGGCCGACGCCTACCGCGATCGATCGGGACTCACCGACATCACGACGCTGGTCTACCCGGGCGCGCGCCACGAGATCTTCGCCGAGATCGATCAGGCGCACGTGCGCGCCGATCTGCTCGCCTGGCTCGACGCGCGCCTCCCCGCTCGCGCCTGACCTGGCGTGCGTGATCGGATGCCGAGATCACACGGCGTCGGCGAGATCACCCGTCGTGTCGTGGTGTCTCGACGACGGTGCGTGATCTCGCGCGGCGGGAAGGGGCCCGGGAACGACGGTGGGGCCGGACGCCCCCCGCGCCCGGCCCCACGCCCCCCTGCTCCCGAATGCCCCCTCGGGTCTCAGCGCTGGCTGAACGCCGCGTCGAATGCCTCACCCGACGGTTCGTACGACGACAGTCGTCGCACGAATCCGAGCGCTTCGGGTGCGCCGACCAGCCGGTCCATGCCGGCGTCCTCCCACTCGACCGACAGCGGTCCGTCGTAGCCGATCGCGTTCAGCATGCGGAACGCGTCTTCCCACGGCACGTCGCCGTGACCGGTCGAGATGAAGTCCCACCCGCGCCGCGGATCGGCCCACGGCAGGTGCGACGACAGCCGGCCGTTCCGGCCGTTGGTCAGACGCTTCTTCGTGTCCTTGCAGTGCACGTGGATGATCTTGTCCTGGAAGTCCCACAGGAACGCGACCGGGTCGATGTCCTGCCACACCATGTGCGAGGGGTCCCAGTTCAGGCCGAATGCCTCGCGGTGGCCGATGGCCTCGAGCGCCCGCTTCGTCGTCCAGTAGTCGTATGCGATCTCGGACGGATGCACCTCGTGGGCGAAGCGCACGCCCACCTCGTCGAACACGTCGAGGATGGGGTTCCACCGGTCGGCGAAGTCCCGGTACCCGGCCTCGACCATCTCCTCGGTGGCCGGCGGGAACATCGCGACGTACTTCCAGATGCTCGACCCGGTGAAGCCGGTGACGGTCTTCACCCCCAGCTTGGATGCCAGGCGCGCGGTGTTCTTCAGCTCCTCGGCGGCGCGCTGACGCACGCCCTCGGGGTCGCCGTCGCCCCAGACGCGGTCCGACACGATGTCGCGGTGGCGCTGGTCGATGGGGTCGTCGCACACGACCTGGCCCTTGAGGTGGTTCGAGATCGTCCAGACCTTCAGGCCGTTGCGCTCGAGCACGTCGAGCTTGCCCTGCACGTAGGCGTCGTCGTCCCACCGCCACGGGTCGAGGTGGTCGCCCCAGCAGGCGATCTCGAGGCCGTCGTACCCCCACTCGCCGGCGAGGCGGGCCACCTCCTCGAAGGGCAGATCGGCCCACTGGCCGGTGAAGAGCGTGATCGGTCGCGTCATCGCGTCAGTCCTCTCGTCGATTCAGGATGCCGCGAACGCGCGGCTGTCGGAGGCGGGGGCGCTCGCCCGGTCCACGCCGGTCCAGACGCCGTCGGCGCCGGAGCTCTGCGCGACGGCGTCGAGCACCCGCTGCACGTGCAGGCCGTCGGCGAAGGAGGGGCGGGGATCGCGGCCGTCGGCGACGGCTTCGACGAAGTCCTTCGCCTGGTGCGTGAACCCGTGCTCGTACCCGAGCATGTGACCGGTCGGCCACCACGCCCCCATATAGGGGTGCTCGGGTTCGGTGACGAGGATGCGGCGGAAGCCCTGTTCGGAGGCCGGCAGGGTGGCGTCGTAGAACTGCAGCTCGTTGGGGCTCTCGAGGTCGAACGAGAGCGCGCCGTCGCTGCCCGAGATCTCGACGCGCAGGGCGTTCTTGCGGCCGAGGCGGAAGCGCGACGCCTCGAACGAGGCGAGGGCGCCGTTCTCGAGACGCCCGGTGAACAGGGCGAGGTCGTCGACGGTGACGGGTCCGCGGTCCGCGCCCGCGGTGCCCGACAGTCCCGACGACGCGGCGAGCACCGGGCGCTCAGAGACGATCGTCTCGAGGACTCCCGCCACGCGGGTGAGGTGCTGACCGGTGATGTACTCGGTGAGGTCGACGGCGTGGGCGCCGATGTCGCCCAGGGCGCCGGAGCCGGCCCGGTCCTTCTGCAGGCGCCAGGTGAGCGGCGCGTCGGCGTCGCTGAGCCAGTCCTGCAGGTACTCGGCCCGCACCTGGCGGATCGCGCCCAAGCGACCCGCGGCGACGAGGTCGCGCGCGAAGGTGGTGGCCGGCAGGCGTCGGTAGGTGAACCCCACCATCGAACGGATGCCGCGGGTGGCGGCGTCGTCGGCGGCCGCGGCCATGCGGCGGGCTTCGTCGACGGTGTTGGCGAGGGGCTTCTCGCACAGAACGTGCTTTCCGGCAGTCAGAGCGGCGAGGGCGATCTCGGCGTGGGAGTCGCCCGGGGTGACGATGTCGACGACGTCGATGTCGGGGCGTTCGACGATCTCGCGCCAGTCGGTGGAGCTCTCGTTCCAGCCCCAGGTGTCGGCGGCATCCCGGGTGCGTGCGGCGTCGCGACCGACGAGCACGCTCATCTCGGGGGCGAGGGGGAGGTCGAAGAAGCGGGGGGCCACGCGCCACCCTTGGGAGTGCGCGGCACCCATGAATCCGGCGCCGATCATGGCGATGCGGAGGGGCGAGGTCATGATCGCGGCCTTTCGATGGGGGAAGGGGAGGGGGCGCCCGCGTCGATCGCAGACGCCCCCGTGGTGGTTCGATCGATCAGGACTCGAACGACAGGTCGATGTACGAGTCCACGTTGTCCTTCGTCACCACCGGCGCGTCGAGCACGATGCGGTTGGGGACGCTCGGCGTGATCAGGTCGCCGGCGGTCTTGCCCTGCGCGATCAGGCGGGCCAGGGCGATGCCGTCGGCCGCCTGGGTCGACGGGTAGATCACCGTCGCCTGCAGCGGGGTGTCCCCGGCCTGGATGGCCTCCATGGCGTTGCGGCTGCCCGCGCCGCCGACCATGAAGAACTCGTCGCGACCGGCCGCCGTGATGGCGGCGAGGACGCCGATGCCCTGGTCGTCGTCGTGGTTCCAGATGGCGTCGATCTTCGGGTTGGCCGACAGCAGCTGCGAGGTCGAGGCCTCGCCACCGGCCACCGTGAAGTCGGCCGCGACGCGCGGGCCGACGTCGAGACCGCAGTCCGCCAGGGCGTCCTTGAACCCGGCCGAGCGGTCCTGCGTGAGCGGCAGCGAGTCGATGCCGGCGATCTCGGCGACGACGGCGTCGCTCTGGCCGCTCAGCTGCTCGCAGATGTAGGTGCCGGCGCTGACGCCCATGCCGTAGTTGTCGCCGAGCACGGTCGAGCGGGCGGCGAAGGGGCTCGAGAACTCCCGGTCGACGTTGACGACCGGGATACCGGCCTCCATCGCGCGGGTGGCGACCTCGGTGAGGGCGGCTCCGTCGCTCGGCAGGAGCACGATGGCATCCACCTTGTTGTTGATGAAGGTCTCGACCGCGGCGATCTGCGCGTTCACGTCGTTGGTGCCCTCGGCGACCTGCAGGTCGACGTCGGGGAAGCTCTCGGCGGCGGCGAGCGCACCGGAGTTGATGGCGCCGAGCCAGCCGTGGTCGGCGGCGGGGCCCGAGAAGCCGATGGTGACGGTGTCACCGCTGGCGGCGTTCTCTTCGGTGGTGGTGCCCTGGTCGACGACGTTCTGGTTGTCGCCGCTCGAACCGGTGCAGCCGGCCAGCAGCCCGATGGCCGCCACGAAGGCGGTTCCCGTCAGGACGAGGCGGGAGCGCGAAGTCAGCTGTGAGCGCATGTCTTTCCTCCTTGAATGTGATGCGGCAGGTGCCAATGCGGCCCCGATCCGAGGAGGAGTCCACTTTGACGGGGCTCACGCTAGCAGAATGGTTCTTCGAATAGTCAACTTTTGTTTGAGCCTCGTCAAAAGCGAAATGCGCGGGCCGAGCACCGCAATACCGGGGCCATACGGTTCATCAGCCCGGCGGATGTGCTGCCGTCGGCGCGGATCGAACGCCTCTCGCGTCCGGCGTGCGACCGTGTTATGTTCGCCGCGTGATCAAAGTTGACCATGAACAGTCATTACTCGTCGCCCGGGGCGTGACCAAGTCGTTCGGGGGCGTCCAGGCCCTGCGCGGCGTCGATCTCGACATCGTCCCCGGCGAGGTGCACTGCGTGCTGGGGCAGAACGGCGCCGGCAAGTCGACGCTGATCAAGACGCTCGCCGGCGTGCACCGTCCCGACGGGGGAGAACTCGTGTGGCGAGGCGAGACCGTCGAGATCGCCGACCCCGACGCGGCCATCGAGTTGGGCATCGCCACGATGTACCAGGAACTCGACGTCGTCGACGGGCTCACCATCGCCGAGAACGTCTTCCTCGGGCACGAGCTCTCGCGCGGCGGTTTCACCCATCGCTCCGAGGCCGCCCGGCGCACCACCGAACTGCTGAGGCGCCTGGGGCACGCGAACCTGTCGCCGCACACCGAGGTGGGAAGCCTCAGTGCCGCGAACAAGCAGATCGTGAGCATGGCGCGGGCGCTGTCGCACGACATTCGGCTCATCATCATGGACGAGCCCTCGGCCGTCCTCGACACCGAAGAGGTGAAGAACCTGTTCGCGGTCGTGCGCGAGCTCACCGCGGAGGGGATCGCCGTGGTCTACATCACGCACCGGCTCGAGGAGATCCGCGAGATCGGCGACCGCATCACGGTCCTGAAGGACGGACGCACCACGGCCGTGGGTCTCGCGGCCGCCGACACCCCCACCGCCGAACTCATCCGCCTGATGACGGGGCGCGACATCGCCAACGTCTTCCCCGAGCGGGCGCCCATCGAACCCGACGCCCCCGTCGTGCTGGACGTCCAGGGACTCGCTCTGGCCGGGGTCTTCTCCGACGTGTCGTTCTCGGTGCGCGCGGGCGAGGTCGTGGGTCTCGCCGGCCTCGTGGGCTCGGGGCGCTCCGAGATCCTCGAGACGGTCTACGGGGCGCGCAAGTCCTCGGCCGGACGCGTGGCCGTGCGCGATGCGGTGCTGCCCCGCGGATCGGTGCGCGCCGCGGTCGGTGCGGGCATGGGCCTGTCCCCCGAGGAGCGCAAGAGCCAGGGGCTCGTGCTCGACGAGCCGATCTTCGTCAACATCGCGCTCGCTTCGATGAAGCGGTTCGCGAAGGGCGGGTTCCTCGACGACCGCTCCGCCCGCCGCGTGGCGCGCGAGCAGATCGACGCCTTCGAACTGCGTCCCGCCGACCCCGATCGCCCCGCCCGCACCCTGTCGGGCGGCAACCAGCAGAAGATCCTGCTCGCGCGGTGGCTCGTGCACGGCACGACCGTGCTGCTGCTCGACGAGCCCACCCGCGGTGTCGACGTCGGTGCCCGCGCCGAGATCTACACGCTCATCCGCGACCTCGCCGCCGCCGGCAACGCGGTCGTCATCGTCTCGAGCGAGATCGAGGAGGTGCTCGGCCTCGCCGACACCGTGCTCGTCGTCGCCGACGGTCGGATCCTCGACACCCTCCCCTCCCACCAGATCGACGAGCACGGCGTGCTCGACCTCGTCATGAAAGGATCCGCCGCGTGAGCGAGCCGACCACCCCGACCCGTGCACGCACGGTCCCCGCCGAAGCGGGACTCTCCCCGTCGGCCACCTCGACCCCGGCCTGGCGGCGCGTCCTGTCCGGTTCCGCCGGGCGCAACATCGGACTCGTCATCGCGCTGCTGGTGATGTTCGTCGTCGGAGCGATCACCGCGCCGGGCACGTTCCTCACCGTCGACAACGTCTTCGTGATCCTGCGTCAGGCCTCGATCACCGGGGTGATCGCGGTGGCGATGACCCTCGTGATCATCGCCGGGGGCATCGACCTCTCGGTCGGCTCGGTCACCGGGCTGGCCTCGGTGGTCGGCACCCTCGCCGTCGTGCAGGACCTCGCCGACTCGATGCACTGGATCGTCTTCGTGCTCTTCGCGCTCGCGGTGGGTGCGGTGGCGGGCCTCATCAACGGCATCGTCATCGCCTACGGGAACGTGGTCGCCTTCATGGCCACCCTGGCCATGCTCGTCGGCGCCCGCGGGTTGGCCGAGATCCTCGCCGAGCGGCGCACCCTCGTGGTGCAGGACCGCGGGTTCATCACCTTCATGAACGCCGACATCCTCGGGGTGAACATGCTCATCTGGATCTTCGCGATCGTCGCCGTGCTCGGGTGGGTGCTGCTCAACCGCACGACGTTCGGGCGTCGCACCGTCGCCATCGGCGGCAACCGCGAGGCCGCGCGACTGGCCGGCATCGACGTGCGGCGTCACGTCATGTGGCTCTACGTGCTCGTCGGGCTCGCGTCGGGCATCGCCGGCGTCATGTTCCTGGGCCGGACGACCGCGGGCAGCTCGACCAACGGGCAGCTGCTCGAACTCGACGTCATCGCCGCGGTCGTGGTCGGCGGCACCCTGCTCGTGGGCGGTCGTGGAACGATCACCGGCACGGTGTTCGGGGTGCTGATCTTCGCGACGCTGACCAACGTGTTCATCCAGAACAATCTGTCGTCGTCGGTCCAGGCCGTCGCGAAAGGTGTCATCATCGTCGTCGCAGTCCTTCTGCAGCAGCGCTTCTCCCGCCCGCCGGGCCGGGGCTGAGGCGCGACTCCTGCCGACGGTGACTGCGCTTTCCGTGCAGTCGCCGTCGGCTCGCGGATCGTGTCGATAGCAAGTGATGGTGTACTGAGGGCGTGAAGCGGATGAGCACAGATGCGGTGCAGACGGCCAACGGTGCCGGTCAGCTCTTCCAGTTGCTGCGTGATGGGATCCCGCGCACCCGGGCCGAGTTGGCGAAGACCACGGGTCTCGCGCGATCCACCGTCGCCGTCCGCGTCGACGAGCTCATGCGCATGGGACTGATCACCCCCGTGGCCGATGCCGTGTCGACGGGCGGGCGCCCGCCGTCGCAGTTCGCGATCAACCCGGCCGCCAAGGTCGTCGTCGCCGCCGACCTCGGCGCCTCGCACGCGACCGTCGCGATCGTCGATCTCGCCGGCACCGTGCTCGCCGAGACGAGCGCGTCGCTCGACATCGCCCTCGGGCCCGAGCCCGTGCTGACGTGGCTCGTCGACGGAGCGCGCGAACTGCTCGCCTCGGTGGAACGCACCGTCGACGACGTGGCCGCGATGGGCATCGGCGTTCCCGGGCCCGTCGAGCACTCGACCGGTCAGCCGGTGAACCCGCCGATCATGCCCGGATGGGACCACTTCGACATCCCCGCGTGGATCTTCGAGCACATGCCGGTTCCCGTGCTCGTCGACAACGACGTGAACATCATGGCGCTCGGCGAGCGCGGGCTCGCCTGGCCGGGGGTCGACCACCTCATGTTCGTCAAGATCGCCACCGGTATCGGCACCGGCATCATCTCCGACGGCCGCCTGCAGCGCGGCGCGCAGGGCATCGCCGGCGACATCGGGCACGTGCAGGTCGCGCGCGGCGCCGACATCCCGTGCCAGTGCGGCAATCGCGGATGCCTCGAGGCCCTGGCATCCGGTCCCGCCATCGCCCGCGCTCTGCGCGCGCAGGGCATCGAGGCGCACACGGGCTCCGACGTGGTCGACCTCGTCAAGCGCGGCAACATCGACGCGATCCAGGCGGTGCGCCAGGCCGGCCGCGACATCGGCGAGGTGCTCACGACCTGCGTCAGCCTGATGAACCCCTCGGTCATCGCCGTCGGCGGGTCGATGGCGCGCGTGGGCGAGCACCTCATCGCGGGGGTGCGCGAAGTGGTCTACTCGCGTTCGACGCCGCTGGCGACGGAGTACCTCTCGATCGTGCAGTCGGTCGCCGCCGAGCACGCCGGTGTGCGGGGGGCGAGCATGCTGGCCATCGAGCACGCCCTCTCGCCCGAGTCGTTCACCGCCGCGTTCCTTCCCGCCTGAGGCGGGCCCGACAGCGGACGACGGGTGCCGCCGAACTCGTCGCGCGGCTTCCACCGTCGCGCGGCGCCTCAGCCCGCGGCGGCCGTCGCCCGTTCCGCCACCGTGCGCAGTGCACGCAGCACGTGCCGCACCGCGGCGTACGCCAGGGCGTCGGGGCGGGCGAGGACGTCGACGTGTCGCACGAGCTCGAGGTCGGCGAGGGGGCGCAGCACGAGCCCGTCGACGGCGAGGGGGAGCGCGGTCGTGCGGGGGAGCACCGCGATCGCCGCGCCCGTGCGCACCACCTCGGCCGTCACCGAGAACTCGTTGATGCGATGGGCGATGCGCAGCGGCCGACCGACGTGCGCCGCGAGGTGGTCGAGCACCCCGGCGAGCGGGAACCCCGGGTGCACCGACACCCACGTCTCCTCGACCAGATCGACCGCGCGCAGGCGATCGCGCGCGGCGAGGGGATGCGCCTCGGGCAGCGCGATGTCGAGGGGCTCGGCGAGCAGCGCCGTGGCGATGACGCGGTCGCGCGGCCAGGGCGCATCGTGGGCGAGGCGGTGCGCGATGACGAGGTCGTGGTCG
Organism: Microbacterium sp. Leaf179; assembly: GCF_001423785.1. Taxonomy (NCBI): domain Bacteria; kingdom Bacillati; phylum Actinomycetota; class Actinomycetes; order Micrococcales; family Microbacteriaceae; genus Microbacterium; species Microbacterium sp. Leaf179. The sequence continues at coordinate 82,146 of NZ_LMPH01000006.1, forward strand.
GCGGTGAGGCCCGGGAAGTCGCGGTGCGCGACGTCGGCGTCGGCCAGCTGCAGGGGCGGGGTGCCGTCGAGCTCGCGCAGCAGCGGACCGAACAGGGCCAGCCCCGCACTGTGGAAGGCCGAGACCCGCACCGGGCGATCCGCGGCGTCGAGGAATGCTCCGACCGCCTCGCGCGCGGCCGTGAGCGCCTCATCGACCCGGGTACCCGCGGCGGCGAGGGCCTCGCCCGCGGGGGTGAGGGTGAGCACGCGCCCCCGGCGCACCGTCAGCGGCACCGGGGTGTGGGCCTGCAGGGTCGCGAGCTGCTGCGACACCGCCGAGGCCGAGATGTGCAGGGCGGCGGCGACCGCGGCCACGCTGCCCCGATCGCCGAGTTCGCGTAGCAGGCGCAGGTGAGCGGCATCCATAAGTCACAACTTAGGTGACGGTGAAGACACTGGCCGTTGTTCTTCCGAGTGGGCGCGACGACGCTGGAGACATGACCCGCCGCCCCGCCGAGATCGTCGTCGACGTGTTGCTGCTCGCCGTGGCGGCGGTGTGGGGGGCCAGCTTCCTCTCGGCCAAAGCGCTCACCGACGAGGTGGGCGTCGCCCCCGCCGTGGCGCTGCGCTTCGTCGTGGCCGCGGTGGCGCTGGGGGCGATCTGCCTCGCGCGGCGCGAGCGGATGCCGCGGGGTCGGGGCCTCGCCGTCGCCGCCCTGCTCGGCTGCTCGCAGGCGGCGGTCATCGGCCTCGAGACCGCGGGCGTGCACCTCACCTCGGCGACCAACGCGGGCGTGCTCATCAGCCTGGCCCTCGTCTTCACCCCCGTGCTCGAGAGCCTCGCGGCGAGATCGTGGCTGCCGCGGTCGTACTTCGTCGCGGCGGTGGCCGCGGTGGTGGGGGTGGCGCTGCTCGTATCGGGGGGAGGCCTGCGCGCCCCGACGATCGGCGACGCCCTCGTGATCGCGGCCGCCGTCGTGCGGGCGGTGCACGTCACCGCCAGCGCGCGCCTCACCCGCGGACGCTCCGACAGCTCCCTCGCCGTGGTGTTCGTGCAACTCGTCGTGTGCGCCGCGACCTCGTCGGCGGTGGCCGGCGCCGACCTGCCGCCGGCGGTCGGACGGCTCACGGCATCCGGATGGGCCCACGTGCTGTTCCTCGGCCTGATGTGCTCGGTGTTCGCCTTCGTCGTGCAGCTGTGGGCCGTGCGCCGCACCTCGGCGACGCGCGCGAGCATCCTCATGGGCACCGAGCCGGTGTGGGCGCTGGCGGTGGGGGTGGCGATCGGGGGAGAGGCTGTGGGGTTCCCCGGCCTCGCGGGCGCCGCGCTGGTGATCGCCGCGTCCTACGCGGGTCAGGCCATCGAGCGCCGACACCGCCGTGCGCTCGCCGAGCGGGAGCCCCGGGCGATGGACGGCCCCGTGCTCGTCGCGCCGCCGTCGCCGTAGGCTGAGAGCATGCACGGCGAGTACAAGGTCCCCGGCGGGAAGCTGGTCGTCGTCGACCTCGAGGAGCGCGAGGGCCGCATCCACGGCTTCCACCTCGCGGGCGACTTCTTCCTCGAGCCCGACGACGCCCTCGACGACATCGACGCGGCCGTCACCGGTCTGCCGGTGGAGTCCGACGTCCCCACGATCGCGGCGGCCATTCGCGCCGCGCTGCCCGAGGGGGCGCAGCTGCTCGGCTTCACCCCCGAGTCGGTCGCCACGGCCATCCGCCGCGCCCTCGTCACCGCCCCCGGCTGGGCCGACTTCGAGTGGGAGGTCGTGCACGACGCCCCCGTCTCGCCGCGCATGAACCTCGCCCTCGACGAGGTGCTCACCACCCGGGTGGGCGCGGGCCTGCGCAAGCCCACGCTGCGCCTGTGGGAGTGGAACGAGAGCGCCGTCGTCATCGGCTCGTTCCAGTCGCTGCGCAACGAGGTCGATCCCGCCGGCGCCGAGAAGCACGGCTTCGACGTCGTGCGTCGCATCTCGGGCGGCGGCGCCATGCTGATGGCCGCGAACTCGATCGTCACGTACTCGCTGTACGTGCCGGCCTCCCTCGTCGCGGGCATGACCTTCGCCGACTCGTACGCGTTCCTCGACGACTGGGTGCTGCAGGCGCTGCGCTCGCTGGGCATCGACGCGGTGTACCAGCCGCTCAACGACATCGCCGGCCCCCACGGCAAGATCGGCGGGGCCGCGCAGAAGCGCCTCGCCAACGGCGGGGTGCTGCACCACGCGACCCTGAGCTACGACATGGACGGCCAGGTGCTCACCGAGGTGCTGCGTATCGGCCGCGAGAAGCTCAGCGACAAGGGCACGGTCTCGGCCGCCAAGCGCGTCGATCCGCTGCGCAGCCAGACGGGCCTGCCGCGCGACGAGGTCATCGAGCGTTTCATCCAGACGTTCACGACCCTCTACGGCGCGACCCCCGGTCACATCACCGACGAGGAGTACGCCGAGGCCGAGGCGCTCGTGCAGTCGAAGTTCGCCACCGACGCGTGGCTGCAGCGCGTCCCGTGAGCGCCCCGATCCCCACCGACGCCCCCGAGCCGGGCGGCGTCGAGATCCACCACGCCGACAACCTGGCCGTCACCCCGGGCTACCCCGACGGCTCCTTCGCCCTCGTCTACCTCGACCCGCCCTTCAACACCGGGCGCACGCGCTCCAAAGCGGTCGAGTCGGCGACGCGCAAGGCCCCGGTCGACGAGACCCCGGATGCCGAGAAGCCCGAGGCGACGGCATCGGTCGACGACCCGAACATGCTCGTGTTCCCCGAAGAGGAGCCGCCGCCGCCCCCCGTGGTGCAGCGCGGCTTCCACGGGCGCGAGTACGCGCGGTTGCGCGGTGACCTGCGCACCTACGACGACCGGTTCGACGACTACTGGGGCTTCCTCGAACCCCGGTTGGTGGAGGCCTGGCGCCTGCTGGCCGACGACGGCACGCTGTACCTGCACCTCGACTACCGCGAGGTGCATTACGCAAAGGTCATGTGCGACGCGCTGTTCGGGCGCGACAAGTTCCTCAACGAGTTGATCTGGGCCTACGACTACGGGGCGAAGACCAAGCGCCGCTGGCCCACGAAGCACGAGACGATCCTGGTCTACGTGAAGAACCCGCAGCGGTACTTCTTCGACTCCGACGCCGTCGACCGCGAGCCGTACATGGCCCCCGGGCTGGTGACGGCCGAGAAGGCCGCCCGCGGCAAGATGCCCACCGACGTCTGGTGGCACACGATCGTGCCGACGACGGGACGCGAGAAGACCGGCTACCCGACGCAGAAGCCCGAGGGGGTCCTGCGCCGCATGGTGCAGGCGTCGAGCCGCCCCGGCGACCGCGTGCTCGACATGTTCGCCGGCAGCGGCACCCTCGGCGCCGTCGCCGCCCCCCTCGGGCGCGACGCGGTGCTCATCGACGACAACGCCGACGCGGTGGCCGTGATGCGAAAGCGTCTGCCCCACGCCTCCGTGCGCGACTGAGGCGCGAGGGCGCCGACGGCGCCGCCCGTGGGGAGCGTTCTCGCCTGTCGTTCGCGGTGAGGTGTGCTGCGGAAGCGGGGCGTGTTTCGTGCACTGGGGCGTTTGGTGACCGCCCCGGCGCACGTTTTGCGCCCCGATGTCTGGGAGCGAGACCTGCAGTCGTGGAATGTCGACCCGCCGGAGGCGGGGACGACGCGACGTTCTGCGTGCGGGAGGGTGCCAAGTTAGGCTTGCCTAATGACGCACGAATTTGACCCCGACACCCGTCGCGCCGTCCTCGCGCACATGAACGCCGACCACCTCGACGACAACGTGTTGATCGTCCGCGCGTTCGGCCCGCACCCGGTGGTCTCGACCGCGGTCATGACCGGATTCGACGGCGACGGCGGCGACTGGGCGGTCACCACCGTCGAGGGGGCGACGTCGTCGGTGCGGATTCCGTGGCCGGCGGGGTCGATCACCGAGCGCCGGGAGGTGCGCCGCGAGGTGGTGGCCCTGTACGACGCGGCCTGCGCGCGACTGGGTCTGACGCCACGCCCCCACTGATCGGAAAATGGAGGTTAGGTGAACCTAACTTCCTGCGTATGATGGCCCCATGAGCGACCTCATCTCCTTCTCCACGGCTCTTCGTGAGCGCTCGCGCAGCGCCCACTCCACGAGTGAGCACGCCGGGTTCATGAACGACCTGATGAGCGGTGCCGGCACGCGGGAGGACTACGTCGCCCTCGTCGTGCAGCACTGGTTCATCTACGAGGCGCTCGAGGAGGCCACCGATCGCATGCGCCGCGACCCCGTGGCATCCGTGTTCCTCAGCGACAAGCTCACGCGCCTCCCCGCCCTCGAGGCCGACCTCGCGTTCCTGCTCGGGGCCGACTGGCGCGACCTCGTCACGCCGCTGCCCACCACCCAGGCCTACGTCTCGCGCATCCGCCGGGTCGCGGCGACCTGGCCCGGCGGCTTCGTCGCGCACCACTACACGCGCTACCTCGGCGACCTGTCGGGGGGCCAGTTCATCGGTCGTCTCATGCAGCGTCGCTTCGGGTTCGACACGAACGGGATCGGGTTCTACCTCTTCGGCGACATCGCCGACCCGGAGGCCTTCAAGAGCGTCTACCGCGAGCAGCTCGACGCCGCCCCCTGGGACGACGACGAGAAGGAGCGCGTCATCGCCGAGGTGCTCGTCGCCTACCGCTTCAACACCGAGCTGTTCGTCGACCTGGCGCGGGCCAAGGCCGCTCAGACCGCCTGAGCGTCCGCGGCGGGGCGACCCGCGTCGCGGCGGCGCATCGACCGTCGCACGACCAGGGCGATCGCGACGGCCGCACCCGCGACGAGGGCGATCAGGCCGTACAGGCTCCACGGCACGGCCGGGATCGCGAAGTCGGTGACCACCTCGCTCACGGCTCCGGCCCCGAGCCCGACGCCCGCGGGGGCGATCGTCAGCGTGCCGGTGATCCAGCCGAGCGAGAAGGCCGGCATCTCGCGCTCCATGTCGATCGTGGAGGCGGGGATGATCTCGGTCACCTGCGTCGGCGGGGTCGTCGTCGACAGCACCCCGGCCAGGCCCGAGGTGGTGACCATCTCGAGGCCCGTCAGTCGGGTGTTCCCGGTGTTCTCGAGCGAGTACCGCACGATCAGGCGGCCCGAATCGAAGGGGTTCCACGAGCCCTCGTAGCTCGCGGTCACGCCCGTCACCGCCGCGGCGGGGGTCAGCTCCCCGGCGACGCGCAGGTTGATGCGGGTGCCGAGGCGGCGGTCCACCGACAACGTGCTCGATGCGTCCTGGCTCGTCAGCGACGTGACGATCCCGGCGGCGTGGTCGCCGGGGCGTGCGTCTGCGGGCACGCTGATCGTGAACGCGACGTCGGCGGACTCGCCCGGTGCGAGCTGCAGGGCCGTCGGGGGCACGGCGACCCACGTGCCGGCACCGAGCGAGGGCGCCCCGTCGACGAGCACGTCGATCTCGCCGCTCGGCGCGGTGAACGCGTCGGCCGCGTAGACGGCCAGGGGCAGCGGCTCGGTGCCGGTGTTGACGACGACCATGGTGTCGGTCACGACCGCGCCGGGCTCGACGTCGTACGAGAAGTTGGCGCGTCCGGTGCCGTTGGCGTTGTCGGCGGTCTGCACGCTCCACGCCACACCGCCGTCGGCCGCCGCGGCGGGGAGCGGCAGGGTCGACAGTCCGAGGACGAGGGTGCCGGCGAGGGCGAGGACGCGAAGGGAGGGCGAGGCGGTCACGGTGTCTTCCGGGTCGATGGGAAAGGGGGCCCCGGCCGAAGCCGGGACCCCCGGGGAGTGTCTTACTGCAGGGCGGTGATGGTGAGCTTGCTGGTGTAGTCGCCCGCGGGGGTGGTGCCCGGGATGACCAGCGAGAGGTCGGCGCCCACGGTCGCGCTGACGGCAGAGGTCGACGAGGCCAGCACGCGCGAGGCGCCCAGGCCCGTGCCGCCCAGTCGCGTCGAGGTCACCTCGGCGCCACCGGCGACGCTGCTGCCCGCGGAGACCACCTTGGGTTTCCACCCCAGCAGTCCGCCCGAGAACGACCCGCCCGACGACGACGCGAAGTCGCCGACCTGGCCCGAGATGCTCCAGGTGTAGGGCGAGGAGCCCCCGGCGCGCGTGTCGGTCACGACGAGGTTGGTGAGCGATCCGGATGCCACGAAGTTCGCGCCGTCCTGCACGGCGGTGCCGAGGTTGGCGGGCGAGGTGCCCTCGAACGCCCAGCCGAAGGAACCGGTGGGGCTCTCGACCCACGCCGGAACCTCGACGATGACGTCGGACGACGAGGCGAAGGTGACGGGGGTGGCGGTCTCGAAGGGCGCGTACACGGCGCCGCTGCCGGCGTAGGTGTAGATGCCGAACGTGCCCGCGGCGAGGTTCTGCGCCTCGGTGGTCGTGAGCGCCAGGTCGACCGAGAAGGTGCCGTCGGCGTTCAGCTCGACGGCGCCGCCGTTCACGCCGCCGATGGTCGCCATGCTCGCGGCGGGCACGGCCCACTTCTGGGCGATCACCGAGCGCGCCGACGAGGCGGCTCCGGCCGAGGGCTTCCACGTGTCGGCGAACTTGCCGAAGACGACGTACGTGCCGCTGAACTGCCCGGCGAGCGGCGGGCGCGTGCCGTTGGTGGCGGTGCCCGAGGGCAGGAACCCGCTCCCGCTGACGGTGACGGTCTCGCCCTGCGCGAGGCCGGAGGTCTTCGACACGGTGACCGTGGGGGTCGCGGCGACCGGGGCTGCGGTGTAGGCGACCGAAAGGGCGCTGGCGGGCTTGCGCGCGTCGGCGGCGCCTCCCGAGGAGTACCAGTACGGTCCCTGGCCGGTCTTACCCTGGAAGTCGACGAACGACTGCGGGAACGCACCGGCGTTCGCACCACCGGTGACCTGGGCGACCGAGCCCTCGGGCACGGTGATCGTGCGGCCGAGGTAGTCGGGGGTGACGGTGAAGCCGGTGGGGGTCACGTCGACACCGGTGAGGGTGGCCACGACCACGTTCGTCGCCGGGGTCAGGGTCTCGAACTTGTCGGGGTCGTCCATCGAGGTGCCGTAGCCGCCGAGCGTGGCGGTGACGGTGCCGGTGCCGTCGGAGGCGACGGTGAGCTTCGGGTCGGTGATCCACGAACGGGTCATGCCCGAGTAGTAGGCCGACGTGAACGAGCCGGTCCACTGGATGACCGCCGTGTTGGCGTCGACGTCGACCGTGCCGGTTCCGCCGGTGATCTCGGCGACGTGTCCGGAGTTCAGGCCGTTGCCGGTCGTGATGGTCGTGCCGGCGGCATCCGTCCGCAGTCCCGCGAAGGTGGCGGCGGCGTAGCTTCCGTCGGACTGACGCTTCAGGATCGACGTGGTGCCGACGCTCTGCTTCCAGTTCGACGAGGTCACGCGGTCGGCCGCCGAGGTGGCCGTCACGATCCCGGCCGAGAGCAGGTTCACCGTGCCGGGGGCGAATGCGGCGGCGTTCGACTCGGCGTTGATGCCCCAGCGGAACACGGCGTCGTCGACGCTCGTCTCGGCGGCGTGCGCGGGGGCCGCGACGAGAGCGCCCCCCAGGGCGAGTGCGGTGGTGGCGAGGGTCGCTGCCGAGAGGCGTGCGAACCGGTGCCTGCGCGTGGAGGAGTCCACGGTCATTCCCTTCTCTGTCCCCGGTGCGGCCCGACGGCGTGCGTCGATGCACCCGAGGGTGGGTGCGAGAGGACAGGTTAGCCTTACCTAAGCAGAAGGCGCGCGGCGGGGCAATGTTAAGGATAGGCTCACCTTACTTGGAGGTCTTTTCATGACTCGTCGAACGACCCGCGCCCTCGCCACGCTTGCCCTGGCGATGGTGGTCACCCTCGCCGTGACGGCATGCGACGCCGCCGGATCGGCGCACGGGGGCGAGGCCGTCGCGACGCCGCCGCTGGCCGAGGTGACGCCGCTCGGCGACCCGCTCGCGTGGGAGGGCCCATCGACCGCGGTCGCCGCCTCCGCCCCCATCGACCCCGTCACCGACGGTGCGCAGACGCTGCCGGCGACGGTCACCGACGCGCAGGGCACCACCGTCACCGTCACCGACGCCACGCGCATCCTCACGCTCGACATCTACGGCTCGCTCTCGCGCATCGTGTTCGAACTCGGCCTCGGCGATCACGTCGTCGCGCGCGACGTGTCCAGCGCCTTCCCCGAGGCGGCGCGCCTGCCCGTGGTCACCGAGAACGGGCACGACCTCAACGCCGAGGCGATCCTCGACGCCGCCCCCACCGTCATCCTCACCGACTCGAGCCTCGGGCCGTGGGACACGATCCTTCAGATGAGGGATGCCGGCATCCCCGTCGTCGTCGTGGACTCCCACCGCTCGCTGGACTCGATCGGCTCGCTCATCACGCAGGTGGGAACCGCGCTGGGCGTCCCCGAGCGCGCGGCGGCCCTCGCCGCCCGCAGCACCGCCGACGTCGAGGCGAAGATCGCCCAGATCGCGGCGGTGGCACCGGCCGACCCCGCCCGCAAGCTCCGGATGATGTTCCTCTACGTGCGCGGGCAGTCGGGCGTCTACTACCTCTTCGGCGAGGAGTCCGGCGCCGACAGCCTGATCGAGGCGCTCGGCGGCATCGACGTCGCCGGCGAGATCGGGTGGACGGGGATGCGGCCCATCACCGACGAGGCGCTCGTCGACGCCAATCCCGACCTGCTCATCATGATGACGAAGGGCCTCGAGTCGGTCGACGGCGTCGACGGGCTCGTCGAGCATCTGCCCGCCGTCGCGCAGACCGACGCCGGGCGCCACCGCCGCATCGTCGACATGTCCGACACCACCGTGCTGAGCTTCGGCCCCGCCGCCGCCGACGTGCTCGACGCGCTCGCCGTGGCCGTGTACGCGCCGGAGGCCGAGGGGTGAGCGCGGGCGTCGTCCCGCGCGAGCGGGTGCGGGTCGCCGCGCCCGCGGCGCGGTCCCGCCTGCGGATCCCCGCGGTCTTCGGCGCGCTGTCCGCGGCGCTGGTGGTCCTCGTCGTCGTCTCGGCCGGCAGCGGTCAGCTCTCGATCCCACCCGACCAGGTGCTGGGCGCCTTCGCGCGTGCCTGGAACGACGGTGTGCGCGCGGTCGGGCTGGATGCGCTCGCGGTGGCCCCGGGGGCGGCGGTCGCGCACGTCAACGGCGAGGCGACGCTGTGGCTCATCCGCATGCCCCGCCTGATCATGGCGGTGCTCGTCGGGGCCACGCTCGCCGCCGCCGGTGTGGTCATGCAGGGCGTCTTCCGAAACCCCCTGGCGGAGCCCGGGGTCATCGGCATCTCGTCGGGAGCGGCGGTGGGGGCCTCGGCATCCATCGTCTTCGGGCTGACGTTCCTCGGGCCGCTCACCCTTCCGGTGCTCGCCTTCGCGGGCGGACTGGTCGCGATCGTCATCGTGTACGCCTCCGCCCGCGCCGACGGGCGCACCGAGGTCGTCACGCTCGTGCTCACCGGCATCGCCGTCAACGCCGTCGGGGGAGCCGCGATCGCCCTGTTCACCTACCTCGGGTCGACGCAGCAGCGAGAGCAGATCGTGTTCTGGCAGCTCGGGTCGCTGAACGGCACCCGCTGGGACGACCTGGCGATCGTCGCGCCGATCGCCGCGGTGGGGATCACCGCGTGCCTGTTCCTGGCGGGCAGCCTCGATCTGCTCGCCCTCGGCGAGCGTCAGGCCGAGCATCTCGGCGTGCGCGTCGAGCGGCTGCGGGTCGTCGCCATCGTCGTGATCGCGCTGCTCACGTGCGCGGCCGTCGCCTTCTGCGGGATCATCGGCTTCGTCGGCCTCGTCGTGCCGCACCTCATGCGCATGGTGCTCGGCCCCGGGCACCGGCTGCTGCTCCCCGCCAGCGCGCTCGGCGGGTCGGTCCTGCTCGTGGCGGGCGACCTCGTCGCGCGTACCGCCGTACCGGGGTCCGAGCTTCCGATCGGCATGCTCACCGCCCTCATCGGCGGCCCCTTCTTCTTCTGGCTGCTGCGGCGCGCGCGTCGCCGATCGGGAGGATGGGGATGACGCCGGTGCTGCGCGCACGCGGAGTGTCGGTCGAGGTGGGCGGACGCCGGGTCCTCGACGGCGTCGACCTCGATCTCTCGGCGGGCGAGCTGCTCGCGCTGGTCGGACCGAACGGCGCGGGCAAATCGACGCTGCTCTCGGTGCTGGCGGGAGACCGGGCGCCGGTGGAGGGCTCCGTCGAGCTCGACGGAGCGACGCTCGACGCCTGGCCGGTCGCCGAGCGCGCGCGGCGACGGTCGGTGCTCACGCAGAGCAACGAGGTGTCGTTCCCCTTCGCCGTCCACGACGTGGTGCGGATGGGGCGGGCGCCCTGGCGTCGGCATCCCGAGGCGGCGCGGGATGACGCCGCGGTGGCTGAGGCGATGGCCGCCGGCGAGGTCGAGGCGTTCGCCGAACGACCCGTCACCGCGCTCTCGGGCGGCGAGCGCGCCCGCACGGCCTTCGCCCGCTCCTTCGCCCAGGAGTGCGCGATCGCGCTGCTCGACGAGCCCACCGCGAGCCTCGACATCCGCCATCAGCACCGGGTGCTCGCGCGCACACGCGAGCGGGTGGATGCCGGGGGAGCCGCCGTCGTGGTGCTGCACGATCTGGGACTCGCCGCGGCCTACGCCGATCGCATCGCCCTGCTCGACGGCGGTCGCGTCGTCGCCGCCGGGCCGCCGCGCGAGGTGCTCGATCCGGCCCTGCTCACGCGGGTGTATCGGCATCCGATCGACGTCATCGACGGACCTCGCGGCACGCTGCTGGTCGTCGTCGCCCCCTCCCTCGCCCTTCCCCCCGAGCCCGGAGAACGCATCGCATGAAGAACCTCACCCGCTCCTTCGTCGCCGTCGCGACCGCGTTGGTCGTGGCGGCGAGCGTCGTCGCCGTCACCGACGCCCCCGCGTGGGCCGCCGGATCCGTGTCGGTCACCGGCCCCTCCGGCTCGGCCTCGGTCGATGCGGACTACGCCACCGAGGTGACGGTGTCGGGGTCGGGCTTCCAGTCGATCCCGAACGGCTTCGGCGGCATCTACGTGCTCTTCGGCTGGGTCGACGACGCCGGCGGCGGGTCGTGGCGACCGAGCGCGGGCGGTGTCGTCGGTGAGGACTACCGATACGTCCCCGATGCGGAGTCCGCCGAGAACAACGGGTATCAGCGGTTCCTCGCCTTCCCCGGCAGCCAGACCGAGAGCTCCGCCAACGGCACGCTCGGCGCCGACGGGTCGTGGTCCATCGGCATGGTCATCCCGGGGGCGGTGTTCGAGAGTCAGGATCGCGAGGGGCGGGTCAGCGAGGTGGACTGCCGGCGCGTGACGTGCGGCATCATCACCATCGGAGCGCACGGCGTGAAGAACGCCAACAACGAGACCTTCACCCCGCTGTCCTTCCAGGCGTCGGCCCCCGCCGGGTCGACCCCCGCGGAATCGGCGCCGGCCGGGTCGGCGCCGGTGGCGGCGGGAGCGGTGCGCGTCGGCGTCGAGGCGGGGAGCGTCGTCGCCGGCTCCTCGATCGTCTTCACGGGGCAGGGGTTCACCCCCGGCGAGCAGATCGTCGCCGCCCTCGACGGCGGGCTCACGGCGGTGGGGCCGTTGACCGCCGGAACGCAGGGCGAGGTGGCCGCCGCCCTCCCGGTTCCGCGCGACATCCGCGACGGGACCCACCTGATCACGCTGCGCGGGGCGGGCTCCGGCGGTGTCGCCGAGGCGGAGGTGAGCGTGACGGGGGGAACGAGCGCGACCGCCGCCGAGACGACGCCGGTCGTTCCGACCTGGGCGATCGTGGTGCTGCTGGCGTGCATCGTGCTGTCGATGGCGCTGGTGGTCACGAGCGTCATCACCGCCCTCGTGCGCGCTCGCGCGCGCCGTCGGGCCCGCCGCGCGGCTCGGGTCGCGCCCGCGGGGGCGTCTGCCCCGCCCGCGGGCTCGGGGGCGCCCGCGGCGTCGCCGACCGAACCCCTGCCTCTCTCGGCGGGAGCACCCCGATGAGGTCGATGACGATGCTGCGGGCGGGGATCGCCGTCGCGGTGGCCCTCGTGGCGGGCGTCCCCCTGTCGGCGGCGGCCGCGGGCCCGGGCGACGTGATCGTCACGGTGCCGGGGCCGACGGGATCGGGCGGGGGTGACGGCGCGATCTCGAACGCGCAGCTGCGGTGGGGGCTGAACGCCGAGTCGGGCGGGGGAGCCTTCGCGGGCGGATGCAACTTCCTCAGCGCCGGACGCGCGGGCGACGCGGGGGGATCCCGGGTGTGGACGCGCGACGACGGGCTCTACCGCGCGCAGGAGGGGGCGGTGCGCGTCGAGAAGCCCACCGCCGAGGGCGGGTTCACCACCGCGGCGTGGGAGACGAAGTGCCTCGATCCGACGGGAACCGCCGTGACGGTGTCGTCGACCTCGAGCACGACGGGCAATCAGATCGTCATCGGGGGCGGAACCGGACAGCGCCGCGACGGAGCGCTCGACATCCGGTGGTCGGGGTCGTTCACGGTGGCCTTCTACGGCGGCATGACGTACTGGAGTGTGACCGACCCCCGGCTCACGCTCGACGCCTCGGGCGCGGGCCGGTTGGTCGCGACGGCGAGCGGGTACGGCACGTCGATGGACGATGTCACGGTGTGGAATCCGATCGCCGAGCAAGAGGTGGTGCTCGCCGACATCCGCTCCGCCGACGTGGGCGCCGACCGGGGCTTCTCGGTCACGCCCGAGTTCCGGGGAGTGGTGAGCGTCGGAGCCGGCCAGGTGGCTCGCTCCGGGATCAACGAGGCCTACTGGGGATCGTTCCCGCAGTCGTTCGTCGACTTCCACCGGCAGACGGGGCAGCAGGGGTACTGGCTCACCACCGGGGGAGTCCGGGATGCCGCGAAGCCGGCGTCGCCGGTCACGGTGATCTACGACGCCACCGCGCCCGTCGCGGCTCCCCCCTCGAGCGGGGGCGCCGGCGGGGTCGCCGGGGCGACGCCCGAGAACCCGTTGCGCCGCGCACCGGCGAGCATCCCCGCCGCCGCGTCCGCGGCCTCGTTCCTCGCGATGAACGCTCCGGTGACCACCCAGTCGCAGGCCGCCGGTCTCGTGCCGCCCGCACGGGGTGGCCTGCCGCCCGTGGTCGCGCCGTTGCTGGGGGCCGCCGCGGCCCTGGGGATCGCGATCGTCGCCGTGCTGAGCATGATGGGCGGCCTCCCCTGGCAGCAGCGCCGGGTCGGGCTCTGAGCCTCCGGTCCGCGGGCTCCGGCCCGCGGCACCGCGGCGCCTCGCATCGGGGTGCGGCGGGACCCGGCCGGGGGGTGCGCGATGTCGGCGGCCGCGCCTAGGGTGAGCGCATGGAATTCGGCATCTTCGTTCCGCAGGGCTGGCGCTTCGATCTGGTGGGCATCGACCCCGCCGAGCACTGGCGGGTGATGAACTCGCTCGCGCAGAGCGCCGACGACGGGCCCTGGGCGTCGCTGTGGGTCTACGACCACTTCCACACCACCCCGGTGCCGAGCGCCGAGGCGACGCACGAGGCCTGGACGCTCATGGCCGCCTTCGCCGCGGCGACCGACCGCGTGCGCCTCGGTCAGATGTGCACGTGCATGGGCTACCGCAATCCCGCGTACCTCGCCAAGGTCGCCGCCACCGTCGACATCATCTCGGGAGGTCGCGCCGAGATGGGCATCGGCGGCGGCTGGTACGAGCACGAATGGCGCGCCTACGGCTACGGCTTCCCGCCCATCGCCGAGCGTCTCGGGCGCCTGCGCGAGGGCGTCGAGATCATGCACCAGGCGTGGACCACCGGTGAAGCCACCCTGTCGGGCAAGTACTACGAGGTCGACGGCGCGATCGTGCAGCCGCGTCCGCTGCAGCCGGGCGGCATTCCGCTGTGGATCGCCGGCGGTGGCGAGAAGGTCACGCTCAAGATCGCGGCGAAGTACGCCTCGTACACGAATTTCGGCGGCTCGCTCGACGAGTTCGACCACAAGTCCGAGGTCCTGCGCGGGCACTGCGAGGCGCTCGGTCGCGATGCCGGCGAGATCACCCGCTCGACCAACTTCAACACGATCGTCGCCGCGACCGAGGCCGAGGCGAACGACCGTCTCGCGGCGGTCGTCGCGCGGCTGCGCCCGCACGTGGGAGACGAGCGGGCCGATGCCATCGAGGCCGACTACCGCTCCTCCGACGGCTTCGGCACGCCCGAGCAGATCGTCGAGCGGTTGCGCGAACGCGCCGCCCACGGCCTCGGCTACGCGATCCACTACTTCCCCGAGGCGGCGTACGACACCTCGGGCATCTCGCTGTTCGAGCGCGCGGTCATCCCGCACCTCTGAGCCGACGGCAGGCCCCGGGCGGGTCGAGCGCGGCCCCGCATCGTCCCGAGTGACGCGTCGCGACCCCGCACCTGCGGGCGAGCGGAACGTCAGACCAGCGGAGCCACCTCGGCGTAGGCGTCGAGCTCGACGGGTGGGACGGCTGCCGGAGCGTCGAACACGCGCGCGCGTCGGGACGCGGCATCCCAGGCCGGCCACCCGGGATCGCCGTCGCGCACCAACGAGATCGCGGCGCCGTGCAGCTGGGCGGCCAGGTCGGAGGGCGGTGCGATCCCGGCGATGGTCGTGACCCCGTCGGCGTCGAGGTGGTCGAACCAGAATGGGACGTCGAGGCAGTGGCAGGCGACCCCGAGCTTCGGCGACGGCGACCGCCAGGCGAAGCGGTACACCCACGTGGCCGCACCGCTCCGCGCTCGCGCGACACGGAGCACCGTCGCGCGGATCACCCGATCCGTCGCGTAGCCGCCGAGCACCGCCGCGGCCCCGCGCCGCCGTGTGCGCGCGAGATACGCTCGACGCCTCGAACGGCCGAGCCCCAGGACGGCCAGGGCGAACGGCACCGGGACGAGGCGCAGCACGCGACGGAACCTCGCGGTCAGCATCGTGAACTCGTCGTCGGTCGATCCGATCAGGAGCGGCACGTCGGCGGCCACCCCGTCGGCGAGGGCGTCGAGCGGATGCCGCGGCACCAGGTCGCCGTCGATCACCGGGCCGATCGGCAGCCCGTCGTCGAGCAGCGCGGTGATCGAGGCCAGAACATGCCCGCGCTCCGGGGTGCCGGCCGCCTTCTGCAGGACGACGAGCCGTTCTTCCGGGAGTGACGCGAATCCCCGCCGATCGGCCGTGACGCCGCCGAGCGCGGCGACGCGGTCGGCGAAGCGCCGCGCCTGGTCGGCGTGCACCGCGCCGATGGCGGGCGAGAGGGCCAGGGCGGCGTGGAAGAGTCCGGATGCCGCGGGGCTCGTCATCAGCGCGAGAACCGACCCGCCGCCCGCAGACTGCCCCGCCACCGTCACGCGGGAGGGGTCGCCCCCGAACGTGCGGATCTCGTCGCGCACCCATTCGAGGGCGGCGATCTGATCGCGCAGGCCCCGGTTCGCGGGAGCGCCGTCGATGAGTCCGTATCCGTCGAATCCGATGCGGTACGAGATCACGACCGTGACGACCCCGTCGCGCGCGAACGCGTCGCCGTCGTACCAGCGGCTGGCGGGAGACCCCGAGGTGTAGCCCCCGCCGTGGATCCACACGAGCACGGGGAGGGCGGCATCCGGGGTCGCGTCGACCGGAGCGAAGACGTTGACGTTCAGCGTCGCGTCTCCGGGCACGCTCGGCTCGGGGATGAGGGTGATGCCCGCGTCGCCGCGCTGGGCGGTGGGGCCGTACGCCGTCGCGTCGCGTTCACCCTCCCAGGGCTCGACCGGGGTCGGCGCGGCGAATCGCAGGGCCCCGACGGGCGCCTGGGCGAACGGGATGCCGAGGAACACGGCGGTGGTCCCGCGTCGGAACCCGCGCACCGCCCCTCTCGAGGTCACGGCGAGGGGAGCGGCATCCATCCCCTCATCCTGCCGCGTCGCGCCCGTCCCCCGCACGCGAGGTGCCCGAAGTCCCGTCCCACCACCGCAGCACGCGCAGCGCGAAGAACGTCAGCCACCGTGACGGCTCGCCGGCGGGCACGTCGACGGGGAACCACTCCCGGCCCTCGGGCGGATACGCCTGATGCCAGGTGCCGTCGGGGTCGCGCGAGGCCCGCACCCGGTCGATCGCATCGGCGAGACGGGGGTCGGGCTCGTCGCCGTCGTGCAGCGCCGCGGCGCGGAAGTGGTCGAGCGCGCGCAGCGCGCTGTAGCGGAAACGGAAGGGATAGCCCAGGTGATGCGCCCAGACGTGCCGCTCGCCGGTGGACAGGCGGTGGAGCAGACGCCGTTCGAGCAGGTACTCCTCGGCCGCCTTGCGCGCGGCGTGCAGCTCGGGCGTTCCGCCGGTGCGCCACTCGTCGTCGAGGATGCCGATGACGGAGTTGATCGTCGAGTGGAACGACGACCGGGTCGACCCCTCGACCCACTCGCAGTTCCACCCGCCGTCGGGCAGCCGGTGGGCGACGAACCAGGCCCGGATGCCGTCGACGTCGGCTCCCAGCCACGCTCCGCTCGCGAGGGTGAACGCGTTGATGCACGCATCGACCTCGCCGTGCCAGAAAGGACGGTCCTCGTACTCCCAGCGGGCGTTGCGCTCCAGGAGGCCGGCGGTGTCGGTGCGCAGGGCCGTGGCATCCACCCCCCATTCGCGCAGGCTCATGAGCGACCACGACGTGGCCGTCCACGGCTGCGGCTCCTGTCCGGTGAAGTCCGCCGGGAAGTGCGCGCCACCGGCCCAGAGCCCGTCCTCGCCCTGGGCGGCGAGCAGGCGTGCGCCGAACCCCTCGTGGGCGACGCGGGCGCGGGTGGCCCGCCATCGCTCCTCGGGTGCGTCCAGCAGATCGCGCTCGACCTTCCATCGCAGGCTCGGGTCGCTGTCGGCCAGCCAGGCGAGCACGTCGTCGTCGTCGGTCATTGTCCCTCCCGGTTGTCGGCAGGGTACGCCCGCGGCCCGGGGTGCGTACAGGCCCCGGCGGCGACCCGCAGCCCCGACGCGGCAGGGTCGTCACGCGTCGCGGCGCGCGCCCTCCGACGGGGTCACCGTGAAGATGTTCGGAGCGCGGAACCCGGATGCCGCGAACGCGGCGCGCACGGCCTCGGTCGCCGCCGGGAGGAGGTCGGTGGAGATCAGCGCGATCGCCGCTCCGCCGAAGCCTCCGCCGGTCATGCGGGCGCCCAGGGCGCCCGAAGCCAGCGCCGTCTCGACGGCCAGGTCGAGCTCGGGGACCGAGATCTCGAAGTCGTCGCGCATCGAGACGTGCGAGGCGGTGAGCAGGTCGCCGATGGCGGAGGGCCCGTCGGCGTCGAGGGCGGCGACGGTGTCGAGCACGCGCTGGTTCTCGGTGACGATGTGCCGCACGCGGCGGAAGGTCACGTCATCCAGGATCTCTGCGGCGCGGGGCAGATCGTCGACCGTGAGGTCTCGCAGTGCCGGCACGCCGAAGGCGGCGGCGCCCTTCTCGCACGAGGCGCGGCGTTCGCGATAGCCGCCCGAGGAGTGCGCGTGCTCGACCAGCGTGTCGACGACGAGGATCGACAGTCCCGCCTCGGCGAACCCGAGCGCCACGGGGCGGGTCTCGAGCGTGCGGCAGTCGAGGAAGGTCGCGGCATCCGCGACGCCCAGCATCGACGCCATCTGGTCCATGATCCCCGTCGGTGCGCCGACCGCGTCGTTCTCGGCCACGCGGCCGACCCGGGCGAGGGCGACCTTGTCGAGCCCGGCGCCCCACACGTCGTCGAGGGCGGAGGCCACGGCTCCCTCGATCGCGGCCGACGACGACAGTCCGGCTCCGACGGGGACCTCCGACGCCAGGGCGAGGTCGACGCCGCGGGTCACGGCATCCGGGGCCGCCCGCCGCAGCGCCCACGCGACGCCCAGCGGGTAGCCCGCCCAGTCGAGGCCGCCGGCGGCGATGCGCGCGTCGAGGTCGGCGAGCGACACCTCCACGGTGTCGTCGGAGAAGGTCGAACGCACGCGGATCAGGTCGTCGTCGCGCGGGGCCACGGCGGCGGCGGTGCGCTGGGCGATCGCGAAGGGGAAGACGAAGCCCTCGTTGTAGTCGGTGTGCTCGCCGATGAGGTTGGCGCGACCGGGGGCCGACCACACTCCCGCGAGGGGGCGGTCGGTCAGCGTGGCGAGAAGGATGCGGGCGTCGTCGACGGCGGTCATGCCGTCACCTCCGGAACGGTGTCGAGGGCGGCGCGCAGACGCTCGGCCTGCGACTCGGGGGTCACGTCGCCGATCCAGGCGCCCATGGCGGCCTCGGATCCGGCGAGGTACTTCAGCTTGTCGGCGGCGCGGCGGGGCGAGGTGATCTGCAGGTTGAGGCGCGCGGCTCCGCGTCCGCGCCCGACCGGGGCCTGGTGCCACGCGGCGATGTAGGGCGTGGGGGTGTCGTACAGCGCATCGATGCCGCGCAGCAGCCGCAGGTAGAACGGGGCGAGCTCGTCGCGCTCGGCGTCGGTGGTCTCGGCCAGGTCGGCGACGTGGCGGTGCGGCAGCACGTGCACCTCGACGGGCCAGCGCGCGGCGAACGGCACGAACGCCGTCCAGTGCTCGCCCCGCAGCACGACGCGGTCGCCGGCCGACTCGAACTCGAGGATGCGCTGGAACAGATCGTTCGAGCTCCGCGAGATCGTGTCGAGCAGGCGGTGCGTGCGCGGGGTGACGTACGGGTAGGCGTAGATCTGCCCGTGCGGGTGGGCGAGGGTGACCCCGATCTCCTGCCCGCGGTTCTCGAACGGGAACACCTGGCGGATGCCGGGCAGAGCCGACAACGCCGCTGTGCGGTCGGCCCACGCTTCGATCACGGTGCGGGCGCGGGTGCGCGAGAGCGAACCGAACGAGCCCTCGTGCGCGGGGCTGAAGCAGACGACCTCGCAGCGACCGACCGAGGTGCGGGTGCGACCGAGTCCGAGGTGCTCGAGGTCGTCGTCGCCGCGCGGCGGGTCGACGGCTGCGGGGACGTCGCCGAGCGCGACGTCGAGCGCGGGACCGAACGACGGGGACTTGTTCTCGAACACCGCGACGTCGTAGAGCGACGGGATCTCCGACGGGTTCGTCGGCGTCTGCGGCGACAGCGGGTCGAGGTGCGCGGGGGGCAGGAACGCGCGGTTCTGGCGGTTGGATGCCACGGTGATCCAGTCGCCGGTCAGCACGTCCTGGCGCATGGTGGCGGTGGTCGGCCGCGGGTCGAGCGTGCGGGCGTCGACCGAGCGCTCGGCGCCGAGCGTGGTGCCGGGATCGTCGAAGTAGATGAGCTCGCGGCCGTCGGCGAGCAGCGTCGGGCGCTTGACGACTCCGGCGCCGAGACGCACCGCGGAGGGGGTGTGCATGTTCACGATAACACGCTACAACGCGGTCATGCTATCGTCAACATCGAGGGAGAATGATGCGCGTATCCATGGCCGACGTGGCCGTCCGGGCCGGGGTCTCGGCGCAGACGGTGTCGCGCGTGGCGAACGGCAGCCCCCGGGTCGATCCGGCCACCCGCGCCCGCGTCGAGAAGGCCATGGCCGACCTGGGCTACCGCATGCACCGCGCCGCGCGCGCCCTGCGCACCGGCCAGACCTCGACCATCGGCCTCGTCGTGTCGACCCTCGCCTCGGTCGGCAACTCCCGCATGCTGCAGGCGATCTCCGAGGCGGCCGCGGCCCGCGACTACGCCCTCGCCGTCGTGACGGTCAAAGAACGCGGCATCCGCGACGCCTTCGCCCGGCTGCGCTCGCAGGGCGTCGACGGCGCCGTCGTGCTGAACGAGGCGACCGAGTTGGCGCGCGACGTCGAGCCCCCGGCCGACCTGCACCTCGTCGTCGTCGACTCCCCGCCCGACCCGCGTTTCTCGATCGTGCAGACCGACCACGCCGCCGGGGCCCGCGCCGCCACCGCGCATCTGCTGTCGCTCGGCCACGACACCGTGCATCACCTGGCCGGTCCGGTGCGCTCCTTCGCCGCCGCCGAGCGCGAGCGCGGGTGGCGCGCGGCCCTCGTCGAGGCCGGCGCCACCGTGCCCGAACCGGTCCGCGGCGATTGGACCTCGGCCTCGGGCCACCGCGCCGCGCGTGCGCTCGTCGAGGCCTCCGCCGTCTTCGTCGCGAACGACCAGATGGCCCTCGGGGCGCTGCGGGCCTTCGCCGAGGCGGGACGGCGCGTGCCCGACGACGTCGCCGTGATCGGATTCGACGACATCGTGGATGCCGGCGAATACAGGCCCCCGTTGAGCACCGTGCGCCAGGACTTCGACGCCCTCGGCGTGCGTGTCGTCGTCGCGCTGATCGCGGCGATCGAGGGCGGCGAGCCGGTGGCGGAGTCGGTGCCGACCTCGCTGGTGGTGCGCGAGAGCAGCGTCGCGGGCTGAGACCGTCGCGCCCGTCGCGCCCCGGCTGCCGGGCAGCGGCCGGGGCCGGGTCGCGTGTGGGGCGCGATCGGTGCAGCGGGGCGGTCACCGTGCGCCCCGGTGCACGGAATGCGCCCCAAACTCGCGGAACCCGCCTGCCGCGCCCGCGTGCCCCGCCCGCCGGGCCTGCCGCGCCCGCCCCGCCCGCGTGACCGACCGCCGCGCCTGCCGCGCCCGCCCCGCCGGCCCCGCCCGCCCCGCCCCGCCCCGCCCCGCCCGCCCCGCCGGCC
>NZ_LMPH01000007.1:0-87778 GCF_001423785.1 Microbacterium sp. Leaf179
CTCGCCACTCGCTACGACAAACACGCCACCATCTATCGCGCGGCGGTCCTACTCCACGCCGTCATCGCCTGGACCCAGCAATTATCAGACACGCCCTAGTCGAGCAGGGCCGTGAGGGTCTCGGCATCCACGTCCGACAGGGCGGTACGGATGCCACCAGCGGGTGCCGAGGTCTCCTCGGCGCCCGCTCCGGTGCGTGCGCTCACCCACACGTGGAACGGGTCGTGCACGTCGGCGGCCCCGCGCACCGCGGTGGCCCGGGCGAGGGCCTCGCGCGCTCGGCCGGAGCGCCCGGTGACGGCGTTCCACCCCGCGACGGCGAGCAGCACCGACGCGATGATCGGGTGGTCCTGCGACGAGATCGCCGCCGAGAGCGCGGTGCGCAGCGTCACGCGGGCCTCGTCGTCTCGGCCGAGCAGCAGCAGGGCCTGGGCGCGCTGCGCGTCGAGCCACGCCGAGAACTGCTCGGGGATGCCGGGCTGCCCGCGCAGATCCACCATGCCGACGACGCGCAGGGCGGCCTCGCCGTCGCCCGCAGCGACCTCGACCTGGGCCGCGGTCATGTACGCCTGGGCGAGCGAGCGCACCGATCCGTCGGCCTGGGCCGCGTCGTCGATCGCGCGCGCGCGGACCCGTGCCTCGTCGAGGCGGCCGAGTCGCAGCAGAATGCCCACCGCCTGCGACTGCTGCTGCAGAACGTCGGGGACCGACGACAGGCCCTGCACGGCCGCCGCCGAGCGGTCAGTGACGGCCAGGGCATCGTCGAGGCGGCCGGCGAGCGTGAGCCATTCCGCGCGCAACTGGCTCGCGAAGCCCGTGCCCCACGGGTCGCCGATCGTCTCGAACATCGCGAGCGCGCGTTCGCTCTCGCGGTCCAACGCGGTCATGTCGCCGGAGTTCTGCGCCGCTCCCGCCCGCAGCGCGTGCAGGATCGCGCGCGTCCACGCCGGGGCGGCGGCGAACTCCTCGTCGGTGACGTCGACGTGCCACGTGCGCGCGGCGTCGCCGGCGCCGCTGCGCAGCACCGTCTGGGCCAGGCGCAGCAGGGGCGGCACCAGCGCGGTGACGTCGGATCGATTCCGGTGAGCCGCCTGCTCGAGTTCGGCGCGGCGGGCGGTGTAGCTCTCGAGGGTCACCGTCGACGGCCGACTCGGCGCGGGGAACGCTGCGGCGAACAGGGCGACCGCCTCGACCACCACGCGGGGCTCGTCGTCGAGTGCGGCGGTGGGATCGGCGAACTCGGCGACGGCGCGGCGCAGGTCGTCGGTGCGTTCGCGCACGGCCCACGGCCACACGAGACTCCGCAGCAGGCGCACCCCCGCGCGCCGGTCGTGCGCCTCGGCGCAGACGCGCAGGGCCGCGGTGAGGTTCTCGTCGTTCGCGTCGAACCAGGCGAGGGCGTCGCGCAGGCCCGGTCCGCGGGTGCGCGCCTCGCGGGCGGCGGCGAGCTCCGTCAGCACCACGGCCGCGCGCAGGCGGTACGTCTCGGTGGCGCCGTCGGTGCGCAGGCGGTCGAGCCCGTACTCGCGCACGGTCTCGAGCATGCGGAAGCGGGCGTCGCGACGCACGAGCAGCGAGCGGTCGACGAGGGCGTCGAATTCCTCGGCATCCACCTCGAAGGCGGCAGCCACGGCCGCCGCGTCCCCGGCGCCGATGCCGTCGGCGAAGACGGCCGAGGCCTGCAGCGCGATGCGTTCGCCCGCAGAGAGGGTGTCCCAGCTCCAGTCGATGAGGGCGCGCAGGGTGCGGTGGCGCTCCACGCTCAGGCGGGGACCGTGCGACAGCAGCGCGAACCGGTCGTCGAGGCCGGCGTCGATCTCGGCGAGGGTGAGTGTTCGAGTGCGGGCGGCGGCGAGCTCGATCGCGAGCGGCAGGCCGTCGAGGCGCTGCACGATGCGCTCCGCCGTGGCGCGTTCGTCGTCGTCGGGCAGGCGGCCGCGTGCGGAGCGCACGCGCTGGGCGAAGAGCATCCGGGCATCGGTCGGCGGCAACGGCCCGAGATCGACGAACGCCTCGCCCGGGATGCCGAGGGGCTCGCGGCTGGTGGTGACTACGCGCACGCCGGGACTCATGCGCAGCAGCGCCAGGGCGGCCTCCGCGGCTTCGCGCACGAGGTGCTCGCAGTTGTCGAGCACGATCACGACGTCGCGGCCGGCCACGGCCTCGGTGACCCGGTCGAGCGGAGAGACCGGGGTGGCCGCGGTCTCGGGCAGGCGGATGCGACGGCCGACGGCGCCGGCGATCGCGGTCCACACGTCTCCGGCGGCGGCCGGGGCGAGCTCGACGACGATCGAATCGGCGACCGCGCGGGCGGTCTCGATGGCGAGCGTGGTCTTGCCGGCGCCGCCGGGACCGATGACGGTCACGAGACGGTCGGTGCGGAGCCGCTCGCTGATCGCGTCGAGCTCGTCGCCGCGGCCGACGAGGGCGGTCAGCGCGGCTCCGACGGGCGACGCCGCCGGTGCGGACGCGGTGGGCGGGGATGCGGACGCGGCGGGCGGGGATGCCGTCGATGTTCTCGCGGCGGCGGCGATCAGGCCCTCGGCGTGGGCGCGGTCTTCGAGCAGGTCGCGCACCAGCCAGTCGAAGCCCTCGTGCGGGGTCCACACGTCGCCGGTCCACAGCGCCAGCGCCGCGCGAGCGCGCTCGGGGTCGTTCGCCGCTCGGGCCTCGGCGACCAGGTCTGCGAAGCGGGTGACGTCGACGTCGTCGCGTGTGAGCTCGAGCCGGTACCCGCCGGGGGTCGACGTGACGAGCCCCGCCGGCAGCGACCCGCGCAGGCGCGAGACGAGCGACTGCAGGGCCGCGCGGGGATCGTCGGGGGCGTCGCGCACCCAGACGTCCTCGGCCAGCGCGCGGGTGCCCACGGTCGTCCCGGCATCGATGGCGAGGCGCAGCAGCAGGGCCTGTCGCGCACGCCCGGGAACGACGACGGCCTCGCCGTCGTCGGATGTCACGGCCAGGCCGCCGAAGAACCTCACCCGCACGGTGTCCAGACTAGGTCGCGCGAGACGGTCCCCGCGGAGCGCGGGGGGATCGGCTGTTCGGTCGATGGCCGCACCCGCCCCCTGGGGAGGAGGGGCGCGAGCGGATGACACGGACCGCGGGTAGGACTTCGTTAGCCTGGGGTCGACGACCGACGCCGAGGGGGCACGATGACGGAAGTCGATGGTGGACGAGAGTTCTCCGGTCCTGCCTGGCCGCCGGGGCCGGGAGCGCTGGTCGACACCTCGCGCTGCCCGTCGTGCTTCACCCCGATCACCGCGACGCCGTGCGTCTCGTGCGGACTGAACCTCGCCGACTCACGCACCGCGCGCGTGCTCGAGCTGTCGCAACGCATCGTCGAGCTCGTCGACGAGCGCACCGACGTGCTCCTGCGGGTCCACCGCGACGCCGCGGTCGCGGAAGCGGCGGCTGCGGCCGCTCCGGCTCCGGCTGCGGGGGAGCGGACGCCGGCGGGGCCGGCCCCCACCGAGGTGCCCCGTGCCCCTGCCGCGACCAACGTTGCAGCCAAGACTGACGCCGCAGCCACCACCGACGCCGCAGCTGCGGCCCCGGTGGCGGCGGAGCCCTCCGCGGCGGCCTCGGCTCCGGTCGCGGCGACCGAGGTGGTCTTCGCGCCGCCGTCGGGGGCGCCGGTTCTTCCTGTGCCCCCCGCCCCGGCCGCCGCCCCGCCGTTCGTCGGGGGTCCGCCCTCCGCCGCGTCCCCGCCGACCGCGTCCCCGCCGCCCCCGTCCCCGCCGTTCGTCGGGGGCCCGCCCCCCGCCGTGGCGGCGCCGACGGGGTCCCCGCCCGCCGGGTCCCCGCCGCCCCCGTCCCCGCCGGCGAAGCCGCGCCGTTCGAGCGTGCAGGTGTTCCTGCTGTCGGTGGGTGTGGTGCTGCTCGCGGTCGCGGCGGCCTTCTTCCTCACCGTCGCGTGGATCAGCGGTGGCCTTGTGCTGCGGTCGATCATCATCGGGCTGGTGACCGCCGCGATCATCGCCGCCGCGTCGATCCTGCGCCGACGCGGTCTCGGAGCCACCGCCGAGGGCATCGCTCTGCTCGGCATCGCCTTCGTCGCCCTCGACGTCTGGGCCGTGCGCGCCAACGACCTGGGCGGGGCGATGAACGTCGAGCCCCGCGTGTTCTGGGGAGTCACCTCGATCGTCGCGGGCGGAGCCTTCGTCGGGTGGGCGCGGCTCTCGCGGCTCCGTGCCCCGCTGTCGACCGCGGTCGTGTCGCTCGCGATCGGCCCGGCGGTGCTGGTCACCGGTCCGGTCGAGCGAGATGCCGTCCTCGGCGGGTACGCCGGGGGTCTCGCGCTCCTCGTCGTCGCTCTGGCGGCCCCGTTGGCCCCGCTCCTCGCCCGCCGCCCGCCGCCGACGCTCGCCGTCGAGATCGCCGTCGTACGGGGACTCGCCGCCGTCGGCGCGGCCGTCGCGGTGACCGCCGCCCTGCTCGTCGACCCGCGCAGCACCGTCACTCCCGCTCTGCTGTCGGCCGCCCTCGCGGTGGCTCTCGCGCTGCACGCCCGCTCGCTCGCCCGGCGCGGTGCCGCGCGTCTCGCCCCCACCGCGGCCGTGCTGTCGGTCCTCGTCCTGGGCGTGGGCGTCGCCGCCTCCGCCGTCCGCACGGCCGACGCCGCGCTGTCGGCGACGGTTCCCGTGCTCATCGCCGCCGCTCTCGCGCTCGGTCTCGACACGGCTGCGCGCCGCGCCACCCCCGGCGTGGGTCGGACCACCGTGGTGACCGCTGCCTGGGCGGCCGCCCTCGCCGCCGCGCTCGCCGCGGTCGTCCCGTTCTTCTGGGCGCTGACCGCCTTCGGCGCCCCGGTGCGCTCGATCATCTCGACGTTCGGGCAGTCCGCCGTCGACACCACAGCTCCGGATGCCACGAGCACCGCCGCCGTCATCGCGCTCGCCGCCATCGTCGCCCTCGCCGCCGTCGTCTGGCGCCTCTCGGGGTCGTGGCCGCAACGCCGATCGCCCGCGCTCATCGCCGCGGCGACCGTCGCCCTGCTCGTCGGGCCCCAGCTGCGGGTGCTCCTGCTCGTCGTCGGCTGGTACCTCGTGCTGGCTGTCGTCGCCCTCATCGTCCTCCGGCGCCGGCGCGGCGACATCGCGCTCGCCGCGGTGGCCGGGTCGATGGCCCTCGGCATCGGCTGGCTGCTGTCGTTCTCGTCTCCGCTCGCCTGGGGGCTCGCTTCGATCGTCGTGGCCGCCGTCTTCGCGGCCGCCGCGGGCGTGCACCCGGGGCTCCGCGTGCCGTCCACGGTGTCGGTCGTGCTGTTCGTATCGGGGAGCGCTCCGTTCGTGCCCCCGGCGATGCGCATCGGCGCCGATGTCGTCATCGAGGGGTTCTCCCTCTTCATCGCGTCGCTCGTCATGGCCTCCCTGTGCCTGATCGTCCTCGTGCTCCCGCTCGTCCGCGGGGTGGGGCTCACCGCGGCGCAACGCCAATCCGGAATCGTCTCGGCCCTCGCGGTGATCGCTGCCGTGGGACCCCTGGCGCTCTTGTTCCGCACGGGGGTGGCGGCCGACGTCTGGATACTCGCTTCGGCGGCCGTTTCGGCGGGGGCGTCGGCAGCCGTGCTCACGGCGCCCTACCGGTCGTGGCGTGTGGCGAGGCCGGCCGCGGCCCTCCTGGCCCCGCTGCTCGTGGCGGGCGCGGCCGGGGCGGCACTGCGTCTCGTCGACGCGGCCCCTCTCGCGCGCGTGGTCGTTCTCGCGGCGATCGCCCTCGTGGCCGCTGCGGCGGCGCTCCGCCTGCTGCGCGCCGACGCTCTCACCCGCGCGTTCCTCGACGCCGGAACGGCGATCGTCGTGGCCCTGTCGATCGCCGATGCTCCGTCGCAGGGCGTGCGGTGGATCCCCCTCCTGCTCGCCGCGGTGACCGCGATGATCTGGGCGACCGACGTCGATGGCCTCTTCCGCTCCCGTGGCCCGCGGCGTCATCTCGTCTGGCTCGCACTCCTGCTGGGAACGCTGGCCCTGTGGACCCGGCTGTTCTGGCAGCAGACCGAGGCCGTCGAAGCGTTCACGGTGCCCGTCGGCGTTGCGCTCCTCGCTCTGGCCGCCGGTCACGAGCGTGCGCGACGTCTCGTCGACGGTCGTTCCGTGGCCGGTCCCGCGGTCATCGCCGCCGCGGGAATCACCGTCGCTCTCGCCCCCAGCGCCCTGGCCACCCCCGACGACACCGTCCGCACTCTCGTCGTCGGCGCTGTCTCGGCCACGGTGCTCGTCGCCGGAGCCTGGGTGCGCCCCGCGCGCACTCCCGACGAGCTGCCCGTCGCCGTCGGTGCCTCGGGAGCGCTCGCCCT
The DNA here is from genome assembly GCF_001423785.1 of Microbacterium sp. Leaf179. Classification (NCBI taxonomy): domain Bacteria; kingdom Bacillati; phylum Actinomycetota; class Actinomycetes; order Micrococcales; family Microbacteriaceae; genus Microbacterium; species Microbacterium sp. Leaf179. The sequence goes on from NZ_LMPH01000007.1 coordinate 6,299, forward strand.
CGTGCTGCTGACGGTCTCGCAGCTCGGGCACGCGGCCGGTCGCGGGGGCATCGGTCTCGCCGATCTCGTCCTGGTGGTCACGGCGGCCGCGATCGGGGTGGCCGCGCGGGGAGTGGCCCGTCGCCCTGCGCCGTGGGCGCCGGCATCGGCGCGCATCGCCGCGGTGACGGCGGCCGCGATCCTCGCCCTGGGCTCGACGGCGCTCGTCGCCGCCGACGGGGGGCCGATCGTCCGCACGGTGGGAGCGATCGTCGTGCTCGGTGCCCTCGGCGTCGGCGCTCTCCGATCCGCACCGACGCTGCTCGGCATCCCTCTGTCGATCGCCGGACTCGGCGGCGCGGGTCTGGTCGCCGTCGCCGGGGTGGGAGTCGACGTGCGCCCGATCGAGTGGATGACGCTCCCGCTCGCCCTGGCCTGGATCGTCGCCGCCCTGCTCGAGCGCCGCCGCCCGATCACGCCGCCCTTCGTGCTGCTCGCCGCGGCGGGGCTGGCCGTGGGACTGCTGCCCTCCGCCGTGCTCGCCGACACGTCGCCGGCCCGGGCGATCGGCGTCGCCGTCGCGGCGATCGCCGTGCTCGTGGGGGCGGTGCTCCTCCTGCGGCACGCGTTCGCCCCGCTCCTGACGTCCGTCATCGCGGTCGCGGGACTGGCGCTGATCGTCGCCGCGTCGCTCCGCGCCCTGCGCGAACTCGCCACACCGCTCTTCGACGTCTGGATGCTCCTCGCGACCGTCCCGCTGGCGGGTGTGGCCGTGCTGCTGCTCCGGCGCCGCGCAGCCGTCGCCTCGTGGATGCCGGTGGTCCTCGCCCTCGCCGCCCCCTCGGTCGCGGTCGCGCTGACCTCGGCGCGTCTGTCGGCGACGGGGGAGGGCGCTGTGCGCCTGGTCGTGACGCTCGTCGCCGTCCTGACCCTGGGGCTGTGGTGGCGCGGCCGGATCGTGTTCTGGGCCGTGATCGCCCTGTCCACCGTCCTCGCCCTCACCGCGATGGTCCTCGGGAGCGCCGACCCCGTCGAGGCGGCCACCGCTCCTCTCGCCGCAGCCGTTGTCTTCCACGGCATCCGGGCCCTGCGTCGGCATCCCGAGCTGCGCACCTGGCCCGCCCTGGGGATCGGTCTCGGGCTGCTTCTCGTCCCCTCGCTGCTGTTCGACTTCGGCGCCGACAACGCCCTCTGGCGCGTCCTCGCGCTCGGCGTCGTCGCTCTCGCGGTGCTCCTCATCGGCGCACGGTTGCGCTGGCAGGCCCCCGTGCTGTTCGGCGGGGTGGTGCTCATCGTCCACGCCGTCGCCCAGCTGTGGCCGGGGATCACCGCGCTCTACGAGAGCGCGACGGGTCTCTGGTGGCTGTGGCTCGGCATCGCCGGCGTCCTGCTCATCGTCGTCGCCGCGACGTACGAGCGTCGCATCCGCGAGGTGAAGGCGGTGGCGCTGGCGATCCGCTCCCTGCGCTGAGTGCGCTTCGGGGCGACCGACAGGTCGCCCCAGTCGCCCGGAGGGTTCAGATCACGGGGCCGTGGGCGGCGAGCGGAGCCCCGGAAAGAGGGGGTCCTCCAGTTCGAGCGGCAGAGGACGACCAGGACCGCGGTGATCGCCACGGCGTAGATCGCCACGGCGATACCGCCGGGGGCACCGAGCGCCGTGAGGGCGGGAAGCACCAGCATGAAGCCGCCGACGACCAGGCAGACGAGCACGAGCGCGCGATCGGTGGACGCCCCCCGCTCGGTCTGCGCACCTCGGCGGGCGAGGAGGAACGCCCGAATCGCCACCACGGCGAGAAGCAGGTTGCCGGGGAGGGCGAGGAAGGCCGCACCGACCGAGGCGCGCCACACGTCGAGCGCCACGAGCAGGATGACGAGCGTGATCGGAACGAGAACCGCGGCGATCACGCCACGCCAGAGCGCGGAGCGCGTGATCGCCCGCTGCACCGGATCGCTCACTGACTCGCGAAGGGAGAGCACGACGCCCTAGACGGCGCTGCGGGCCGGATCGATCTCGACACCCACGCGCTCGCGAAAGCGCAGAACGACCGAGCCGGCCGCCAGCGAATAGCCCCAGGGCATCACGATGCGATCCTGATGGGAGCCCGGAGCGTCCCACAGCATCGTGACGCTCTCCGGCTTGAGCTCGGCGAGGAAATCGCGGGTGTCGCCGTTCCCCGACGCGAACTCCTCTTCCCATTCCCGGAAGAGTGCCGATGGAGCGGAATCGGGATCGTCCAGAGCCGCGGTCAGCGCGTCACGGGCCATCATGTCGATCCGCTCCCAGCCCAGGAGGATGGCGTCGAGTTGCTCGACCTGCCGCTCATCGAATCGAGACGGGTAGTCCACTTCGAGGCGGAACGGCACGGTGGCGCCGCTGAGCTCGGTCGTCGTTTCGAACACGGCGCCGCCGACGCCGCCGACGAGCTCCACGGGTCCGAAGACACGGCTTTCCATTGCGATGTGATCCGTTCTGCTGTGGTCCGGGTGCCGGATGAGGCTCATCAGTTGGGCGTGAGGGCTTCCGACGCAGCGAGCTGCTCGACGAGTCGCTGGTTCTCTTCGTCGGCGTTGAAGTAGTTCTCCACCTCGGCGTCGAAGAGATCTTTGCCGCGCGAGTACTCCTGCAGGGTCGAATTGATCGCATCGGCCGTGTAGTCGAACAGATTCAGCGCATTCGAGTGCGTTCCGCTCGAGATCGCGGCGTGCGGCGTCGGGTCCGAATAGGGCGGAGATCCGAGCGCGGTCTTCGCGGCATCGAGGCCCTCGATCACACGCTGCATATTGCTCGACACGGTATTCGTGTGCTGGCGTACCATCACGATCTCGTCGGAGAAGTTCTGATCCTGCGGCTCGATCCGGTAGCGGTTCAGATCGAAGCCGCCCGGGTCCGCGATGATCGCATTGACGGCGCCGGAGAGCATGGTGCGAACCTCGGACTCCTGATCGGAGACCGCCGTGCGGAGTGTCTCGAGGGCTTCCTCGAAAGACGACATGATCTCGTCGTAGCTTCCGCCGGTGATCGAGGCATCCGCACTGATGGCGGCGACCGCGGTCGAGGCGGCAGACGAAAGGGTGACCATCGCGCCGACAAGGGGTGCTGCGGCGCCGGCCGTCGCCACGGTCGCCACCGCTGCGGCGACCGTGGCCACCACTCCCAGCGTGATCTGGAAGTCGGCCGAACCCTTGCTCTCGGCGTACTCGGCACACGCGGATTTGGCGTTCTCCACGATGGTGGCCACGTCGTCGCGCACGCCCTCCCACATGGTCGACTGCATCGTGTAATTCATCTGCAGGATCGCCGCAGCGGCTCCGAGACTCTGCGAGACACCCTTGAACTGGGTGTAGTACTTGTCGAGCATCGGCCCGATGAAGGACGCGACCAGCTCCTGCGTGAGCAGATCGCCCATGGTGTTCGTCGAGGTGAGGATCGCTCCGTCGTCTGCGACGGACGCACCGCTCCCGGACGCCCCGAGACTGGCGGCCGCACTCGACGTGGACGTCTTGTACACCCCGGCGTCGGCGCCGGTCGGCAGGGCGCGCCACTTGTCGACAACGTCGTCGACACGCGAGCGGACGCCGTCGTAAGAGATGTCGTCGTTCCAGGGCATGCCGTCGACCTTGCCGCCGCCCTCGCCGGAGGCGTTCGGCATCTCGTAGCCGTTCGGCGCCCAGCCCCACTTGTAGTAGTAGTTGGTGCCGAACTTGTCTTCGTAGAAGCCGTCGTCAGCCATGAAGGCGTCGATCGCCGCCTTCTTCAACGCGCCGATTGAACTGTCCAAGTCGTCGTAGCTCACAGAAATGTCCTCATCCGTCGCTTGCGAACGGGCGACCGCTGATCATCTCCACCACCGAAGCCGCCCCTCCCCCTATTCTGCATATCGCGTCGCGAAAGAGAACCCCAGCGGGTGAAAGTGCCTGACCCCACCTAAGATCGTCGTGTCGTGAATGGGGGAAACAAATGACCGAAGGTCGAACGCTCGCGGTGTCGCGGATGCGTGTGGCGAGTATGGCTCTCTCGGTCGCCGCTCTCGCCTTCTTCGCGGTCGGCATGCTCCTGTCCTGGTCGCGCGTGGCCGTGCTGATCGTGCCCGTGGTCATCGGTGCGGTCGCGCTCGTTCTCGCGGTCCGGGCGCGCGGAGTCGCCGCCCTTCGCTTCGGCCGGATCATCGCCATCGTGCTGTCCGCGTTGGCGATCGTCGCTCCCGCCGTCACCATCGGCGCAGTACTCCTCGGGGGAGCCTTGGCCCCGTCCGCGACGTACACGCTCACAGTCGACTCGCCGGAACCCGTGAACGTGGTCATCAGGGAAGGCGCCGATCGCACGAACGAGAAGTGGGACTCGGGCGAGACCATCACTCTCGACTCCAGCGCGACGGTCATCGGCATCGGAGCACAGGCGTCGACCCCCACCACGGTGATCTCGTGCGAGATCCGCCGCGACGGCAACATCCTGGTCTCCGACGAACGCGCCGGATCCGTCGACTGCAGTTTCACGGGGCGCGACGAGTAGCGCAAAAGGCCCGTGCCCGAAAGGCGCTCGTTCGCGTGAACGCGGTGAACGCGAGGAACAGCAGACTGCCCCTCGGTGCCCGCGTGCGAGCCTCAGGCCTTCGCTTCCTTGACTGCGGCTTTCGCCGCGCGCTTGTGCTCGCGCACCCGGGTGAGCGATTCCGGGCTCGTGATGTCGGCAACCGAGCGGAACGATCCGTCCTCCCCGTAGGGCGCTGAGGCCTCGCGCCACCCGGCGCCGTCGAAGCCGCATTGCTTGCCGAGCAGGGCGAGGAAGATCTTCGCCTTCTGCTCGCCGAAGCCGGGAAGCGCCTTCAGGCGCTTCAGCACCGTGGCGCCGTCGGGGTCGTCGCGCGTCCAGAGGTTCTCGGCGTCGCCGCCCCAGTCCTCCTCGAGGGCCGCGCACAGCGCTTGCACGCGCCCCGCCATCGAACCCGGATAGCGGTGCACGGCGGGCGACTGAGAGAAGGTGGCCGCGAAGTCGTCGGGGTCTTCGTGGGCGAGGGTCGCGGCATCCATCGATCCGACGCGCTCCTGGATCTTCAGCGGACCGGCGAACGCGGTCTCCATCGCGACCTGCTGGTCGAGGAGCATGCCGATCAGCAGCGCGAGCGGGTTGCTCGACAGCAGCTCGTCGGCGGCCGGGTCGTCGGTGATGCGCAGACTCATGCGTTCATTCTCGCGCGTTCCCCGCGCGAGGGGTGCGGCCCGGGAATCGTGCACCCGAGGTATCAGCGGGGGCGGTCTCGCGGTCGGTCTCCGCTCACGCCGGCTCGGCGATCCACTTCTCGGCGAAGGGCACGGCGGACATCGTCGCGAGGTCGGCCGTGATCTCGTTCAGCTGCGCGGTGAAGTCGTCGACGTCACCGGGAGGCAGGCGTTTCACGATCGACCCGTCGACGCGCCGGATCACGACCTCGCTCACCGATGGCGCGACGCTGCCCGCGTCGAACAGGCCGAGCACCACGGTGCTCGCCCACCGCAGCCCGTTGCGGGCGCGATCCTCTCCCGCGACGACGTAGACCTCGGATGCCGGTGTGCTCACGGCATCCATCCTGCCCGACGGACGCTCGCGCCTCATCGCGAGCCGGCGTGCCTCAGCCCGCGTCGGCGATGCCGTCGGGGCGGGCGGTGCCGCGCTCGACGAGGGGCTCGGTGACCTCGATGCCGAACAGCGCCGACAGGGCGTCGACGTACTCGTCGGCGCGCCCGGTCTCGGCCAGCTGGTGCGCGCGGGTCGTGGGGGTGTGCAGCAGCACGCCGACGAGGTGGCGGAGCGCCTGCTCGGTCTGCCCGCCCTCGTCGCCGCGAGCGCGGACGCGCGCCACCTCGGCGTCGAGCACGCCGAACACGTGGGCGCGCAGGGCGACGACGGCGGGGGTGATGTTCTTGCGCTCGCCGACCGAGACGAAGCGGCGGGCGGCGTCGCGCACGAGGTCGCGGGCGGCGTCGGTGGCCTGCAGTTCTTCGAGCGGGGCGTGCAGGCGGATGGTCTCGAGGTCGAGCAGGTCGACGCCCGGCACTGTGGCGACGTCGGGGTCGACGTTGCGGGGCAGGCCCAGGTCGATCACCAGGCGCCGCGCGGTGTGGTCGACGGGGCATCCGCCGGCGGTCGCCTCGACGGCGGCTTCGGCGCGGGTGCGGCCCGCGGCGAAGGTCGCGGCGCTGACGACGTGGTGCTCGCTGGTGGTGCAGGTGATGACGAGGTCGGCGTGGGCGACCGCCATCGGGAACGTCTCGGCCGAGACGGCGCGCAGGCCGTGCTTCGTCGCGAACTTGGTCGCCCGACCCGAGGGGGAGTGCACCGAGATGTCGACGGCGCCCTGATCGCGGAGGGCGGCGACCGTGGCCGCGGCGTACGCACCGGTCCCGACGAGCAGCACTCGCTGCGTCGCCCAGTCGGCGATGCGGCTGTCGGCGAGCTCGAGGCCCAGGCGCACGAGCGAGCGGCCGGCGCGGCCGATGGCGGTGGAGTTCTTCACGCCGCGCTGCGCTTCGGAGGCCCGCTGGAACAGACGCTCGAGTTCGGCGGAGGTGGTGCCGAGGGCGCGGGACTCGGTGAGCGCGCGGCGCACCTGACCGGCGATCTCGCCCTCGCCGACGACGACGGATTCGAGGCCGGATGCCACCGAGAACAGGTGCTCGGCCACGTCGCTTCCGCCCAGCACGGTGTACGAGCCCTCGAGTTCGCTGACCGGAACGCCGGTGGCGGTCTCGATGGCGGCGAGGGTGGCCTCGATGCCGAGGGCGACGCCCGCGGTGACGGGCTCGTCCATGTCGACGTACGCCTCGAAGCGGTTGCAGGTCGCCACCACGACGGCGCCCTGAACGCACTCGTCGTGCTCGGCGATCAGAGGCGCGACCGGGGTCGCGGGTACGCTGAGCCGCTCGAGGAGCTCGAAGGACGCGGTCTTATGACTCGCGCTGACGCACAGCAGCACGGTCATATTCTACGCCCGCGCCCCGTGGGGTATTCCGGTGGGCCGCTCGACGTCGAGGCATCCCCCTGGTCGGCCGTCGCCCAGTGGGAGGATGGATGCCATGGCCTCCCTCGACGCGCCCCTGCTCCGTGCCCTCCGCGGCGACCGCCCCGAGCGGCAGCCGGTGTGGTTCATGCGACAGGCGGGGCGCTCCCTGCCCGAGTACCGCGAGCTGCGCGTGGGCACCCGCATGCTCGACGCGTGCCTCACCCCGCACCTCGCGGCCGAGATCACGCTGCAGCCCATCCGCCGACACGACGTGGACGCCGCCATCTTCTTCAGCGACATCGTCGTGCCCCTGCGGCTCGCGGGTGTCGACGTCGTCATCGAGCCGGGCCGGGGGCCGGTGTTCGCCGATCCCGTGCGCACGGCCGACGACGTGGCGCGGATCACCGCGATCGACCCGGCCGAGGTGGCCTCCGCGGCGGAGCCCGTGCGCGAGGCCGTGCGCCTGGTCACCGCCGAGCTCGGCGACGCGGTGCCCCTGATCGGTTTCGCGGGGGCTCCCTTCACCCTCGCCGCCTATCTGGTCGAGGGCGGCCCGTCGAAGGAGCACCTGCGGGCCCGCGGGATGATGCACGCCGACCCGGCGTCGTGGCACCGCCTGGCCGGCTGGCTCTCCAAAGTCTCGCGCGCCTTCCTCGACGCGCAGATCGACGGGGGAGCGCAGGCCGTGCAGCTGTTCGACTCGTGGGCCGGATCGCTCTCGCCGGCCACGTTCCGCGAGTTCATCGCCCCGCACTCGCACGCGGCGCTCGAGGGCATCGACGTGCCGCGCATCCACTTCGGCGTGGGCACCGGAGCCTTCCTCGACGACATGCGCCTCGGCGGGCTCGCCGACGCGGTCGGCGTCGACTGGCGCATGCCGCTCGACGAGGCGGCGGCCCTGGTCGGTCCCGACGTGACCCTGCAGGGCAACATCGACCCGGCACTGCTCGGCGCGCCCTGGCCGGTGCTGGCCGCGCACGTCGACGACGTGCTGGCCCGCGGCCGCGCGGCCCGCGCGCACGTACTCAACCTCGGCCACGGTGTGCCCCCCGACACCGATCCCGAGGTGCTGACGCGCATCGTCGCCCGCGCGCACGGCGCAGACGCGTGAGCGAGCCCCTCGAGCGGCTGGCGCGTCACGCGCACGAGACGCACGTGGTCGTCGTGGGCGGGGGAGTGTCGGGTCTCGTCGCGGCGCGGGAGTGCGCCAAGGTCGGCCTGCGGGTCACGGTGCTCGAGGCGTCCGACGCGGTGGGCGGTGTCGTGCGTTCCGCCGAGGTCGGCGGTATCACCCTCGACGTGGGGGCCGAGAGCTTCGCGACGCGCGGCGGCATCGTGCGCGAGCTCCTCGACGACGTCGGCCTCGCCGACGACATCGTGTCGCCGAATCCGGCCGGTGCGTGGGTGGTCGGCGTGCCGGGCGTCGGGGCGGCCCCGCTGCCGAAGGGCGGGGTGCTCGGCATCCCCGACAATCCCTGGGCGCCCGACGTGCGCCGTGTCATCGGATGGTCGGGAGCGTGGCGTGCCTACGTCGACCGCCTGCGGCCCCCGCTCACCATCGGGCACCAGCACAGCCTCGGCAAGCTCGTGCGCTCGCGTCTCGGCGCACGCGTGCTCGACCGCCTCGTCGCCCCCGTCACGAGCGGGGTGTACTCCGCCCGTCCCGACGACATCGACGTCGACCTGGCCGCCCCGGGCCTGAACGCCGCCCTCACCCGCGTCGGCTCGCTCACCGGCGCCGTCGCCGACCTGCGGGCGCGTCGTTCGGCTCCGCGGCCCGCCGATGCTCCGGCATCCGATGTCCCCGTCGCCACCGGTCCCGCGTCGAAGACCGCGGCACCCGGCGGAGCGGTCGAGGGGATCGCGGGCGGCATGTCGCGCCTCGTCGACGCGCTCGTCGATCAGCTCGTCGAGCGCGGGGTCGAGCTGCGCACCGGCGTCGCCGCCGAGCGTCTCGACCCGCGCGACGGCGGCGAATGGACCGTGGCGACCTCGGCCGACGATGAGGCCCTCCACGCGCACGCCGTGATCGTGGCGCTCCCCGAGGGCGCCGCCCGCGCCCTGCTCGCCCCGGTCGTCCCGGGCCTCGACCTGGGCGACCCCGTGGCGCCGGTGGTCGAGGTCGTCACCCTCGTCGTGCACGCGCCCGAACTCGATCGCGCGCCGCGCGGCACCGGCGTGCTGACCGTGCCCGGCAGCCACATCGCCAAAGCGCTCACCCACTCGAGTGCGAAGTGGGACTGGGTACGGGATGCCACCGAGCCCGGCGTCCACGTCGTGCGGGTCTCGTTCGGAGCTCAGGGCGAAGAGCCCGCCACCTCCGCCCTCGACGACGATGCCGCGGCCGCCCTCGCCCTCTCGGAGGCCGCCGCCCTGCTCGGCGTCGAGCTGCCGAGCTCGACCCTGCGTGCCGCGCACCGGGTGCGCTACGTGCAGTCGCAGCCGGCGGCGACCATCGGACGGGCCGCCGAGACGGCCGCCGCGCGCGGGGCGATCCGCTCCGTCGCCGGGCTCGGGGCCACGGGCGCCTGGATCTCGGGCACCGGGCTGGCGCAGGTGATCCCCGATGCGCGCGACGAGGCCGACCGTGTGCGCAGCGACGCGCTCTGGCGACACTGACGGGCGCCGTTCTTCGTCATCCGCCGCCGTGTGTCAAGGGTGGATGCCGTAATGGGAATACATGGCTACTGTGAGAGTCGACCAGCACTCGTTCGAGCGTGAGGAGACCCCATGAGGGGCAAAGCAGCACTCGTCGTCGGACTCGTGGCGGGCTACGTGCTCGGTGCACGCGCAGGCCGCGACCGGTACGAGCAGATCAAGACGCAGGCCGAGAAGGTCTGGGACCAGCCCGTCGTCCAGGGACAGGTCGAGAAGGTCAAGGCGTTCGGCGTCTCGGCCCTCAAGTCCGTCCCCGGTGTGGTGTGGAAGGGCGCGAAGTCGGTCACCGGCGCCGCGACCCAGTCCGGCACCGCCCAGGAGCGCGCGGAGCGCGCCACGCGGGCGGCGAAGCAGTCGGCCTCCGAGGTCGCCGACGTCGTCGAGGATTCCGTCGACGACGCCAAAGAAGCCGAGAAGGCCGCGACCACACGTGCGCGCGCGTCCAAGAGCGGCTCCACCTCTTCCGGGAGCTGAGGCATGACGACTCCTCGCGGATTCCGCGATCGTTCCGACGACAGCCTGTTCACGCTGGTCGGCGACATCCCCGAGCTCGTGCGCAACCTCGTCGTCGCCGAGATCAACGGCGCCAAGGCGTGGGCGCAGCGCACGGCCAAAGACGCCGGGATCGGCGCCGGCTGGTTCGTCGGTGCGCTCATCGTGCTGTTCTGGGCCGTGCCGGTGTTCTTCGCGTTCGTCATCGCGGGACTGTCGTCGTGGTGGCCGGTCTGGCTCTCGGCGATCGTCGTGTTCGGCGTGATGATCGTCATCACCGCGATCCTGGCTCTGCTGGGTTACCTGCGCTTCAAGAAGCTGTCGAAGCGCGAGAACCCCGGCGAAGCGATCGCCGAAGACGTCCGCATCGTCAAGGAGGCCCGCGATGAGTATTGATCGTCCCGTTCCCGTGCCCCGCACCGCCGTGCCGCTGGGGATCACCGATCCCGTCCAGTCGGCCCGCGCCGAGTTGAAGGCCGCCCTGGCCGCCCTCGAAGACAAGGCGAACATCCCGCGCCGCGCGAGCGAGGCCGTCGACGACAAGGTCCGTGAGGTGCGCGAGAGCGCGCAGCGCAATCCCGCCGCGGCTGCCGCCGTCGTCGCGGGGGTCGCGAGCCTCGTCGGCCTGGCCGTCTGGAGCATCGTCCGCGCCTACACGCGCTGACACTCATCGAAGCGGCCCGTCCCCGTCGGGGCGGGCCGCTTCGTCGTTCGCAGGATGACCGGCCCGAGCGCCGATCCGAGTCCGTCTACGGCTCGTTCGCGAACAACCCGTCCAGAAGATCCTGGAAGTACTCCGGCGTCACCGCGATCGGACCGGCGTACGCGTGGTCGAACCCGGCGATGGCGTACAGCAGCAGGGCGACGAACAGCGCCAGCATCCCCGACATCAGCAGGTGCACGCGCAGGTTCCGCACCTCGATCAGCCCGATGAGGATGGCGTTGAGCACCGCGCCCACCCCGAGCACGATCCACAGCACGCTCGGAAGGGCCAGGTGGGTCAGCGCGATGCGGTCGCGCCGGTCGTGCACCAACTGCTGGAACTGCTCGAGGGCCTCTTGCACGTAGACCACCTCGACCGCCGAGGTCGGCTCCACGGCCTCGATGGCGCTCTGCATGGCGGTGATGTTGGCATCCGTCTCCATCGGGATCTCCAGGTGCCGCTGCATCGGCCAGTCCTCGTCGATGACGTTGCGCGTGTACTGCACGATCTGCTCCTGCAGCTCGTCGGCCTGCGGCTCGGGCAGCAGCGTGGCGCTGCGGTACAGCGTGGCCAATGACGACGACTCATCGAGCACGACGCCGTCGACCTCGGTGAAGTTGCCGTACGCGGCGGCCGCGATCAGGGCGAGCGTCACGCCGTAGAAGACGCCGTAGGCGCCGACCGCGTAGCTGAGCACGCGGTCCCACTCGTCACCCTGCGGGGCGACTCTGAAGACCCACTTGCGCAGCACCAGCAGGATTCCGCACGAGCCTCCCACCACGAGCAGGATGAACATCGGCAACCCCACAGCCATGGGGAGGTCGTACAGCCACATCGGGCACCCTTTCGCGGGCGGCGTCCCCCGACGCCGTCGACGCACATTATCAATGCGCGTCGACGCGTGCACGCAAGAGTGTGCTTCGGCGGCGAGTCAACCGGTTTGGCCCCCCGCCCCGACGGGACGAAACTGGAGGCATGTCCCACGACAGCTCCTCCTCCGTGTACACGCTGTGGGCGGTCTTCCGCCGCGATCCCGAGAACCCGGTCACCGCCACCGAGGCGACCGAGCTCGCCGACCTCGTCTCGCTCGTCGAGGCCGACGGCGTCACCGTCCGCGGCTTCTACGACGTCAGCGGCCTCCGCGCCGACGCCGACCTGATGGTCTGGCTCCACGGCGAAGACCCCCAGGCCCTTCAGCGCGACCTGCGGCGCCTGCGCCGCACCGAGCTGCTGAAGAACCTCCTTCCCACCTGGAACGCCATGGGCGTGCACCGCGACGCGGAGTTCAACCGCTCGCACGTGCCCGGCTTCCTCCGCGGCATCGAGGCGCAGCAGTGGCTCTGCCTGTACCCCTTCGTGCGCAGCTACGAGTGGTACCTCCTCCCCGAGGAGGAGCGCCGCGAGATGCTCATCGAGCACGGCAAGAAGGGGTCGCAGTACCGCGGCGTCATCGCCAACACGGTGGCCTCGTTCGCCCTCGGCGACTACGAGTGGCTCCTGCCGATGGAGGCCGACGTGCTCACCGACCTCGTCGACATGATGCGCGACCTCCGCTACACCGAGGCTCGTCGCCACGTGCGCGAGGAGGTGCCGTTCTACACCGGCCGTCTGGTCGCGCTCGACGAGATCCCCGAGATCCTGCAGTGAGCGCGCCCCTGCGGCTGGGGACTCGTCGCAGCACGCTGGCGATGGCGCAGTCGCAGATGGTCGCCGACGCCGTGGCCGCGGCATCCGGTCGCCCCGTCGAACTCGTGCCCATCGTGTCGGAGGGCGACGTCAACCGCGCCTCGCTGTCTCAGCTGGGCGGACGCGGCGTCTTCGCGAACGGTCTGCGCGAGGCTCTCGCCGCCGACCGCTGCGACTTCCTCGTCCACTCGCTCAAAGACCTCCCGACGGCGCAGCCCGACGGTCTCGTCATCGCCGCCACGCCCCCGCGCGAAGACGCGCGCGATGTGGTCGTGACCCGCGACGGCGCGCCCCTCGGCTCGCTGGCCGCGGGTGCCCGGGTGGGCACCGGTTCGCCCCGCCGCATCGCCCAGGCCAAGCGGCACAACCCCCGTCTCGACATCCGCGACATCCGCGGCAACGTCGACTCGCGTCTGGGGCGCGTGCGCGACAGGGAACTGGATGCCGTCATCCTCGCCGCCGCGGGCATCTCGCGCCTCGGGGGCGACCTGGGCGGACTGCACGCCGAGGCGCTCGGGCTCGCGGAGTGGCCGACGGCCCCGGGGCAGGGCTCGCTCGCCATCGAGACGCGCGACGACATCGATCCCGAGATCCTGGCCGCGCTCGTGCAGCTCGACGACGAGGACACCCGCGTCGCGATCACCGCGGAGCGCACCGTGCTCTCGGCGCTCGACGCGGGGTGCAGTGCTCCCGTCGGCACGCACGCCGCCCTCGCCGACGGGGATCTGCGGCTGCGCGCGGTGGTCTACGCCCTCGACGGTGCGCGAAGGATCGGCATAGACCGAACGGTGCGTCTCGCACCGGGGTATGGTGGGGAAACGGGCAGCGGCAATGGAGCGGATGCTGCCGACGACGGGGGTCCGATCGCGCGAGCGACGCGAGCGGGCCGAGAAGCCGCGCGTCGGTTGCTCGAACGTGGGGCGGCCGACCTGGTACCACGAGAGTCGACCACATGAATGAAGGCCACCGGCACACGCCGCACCCCACGACGGGCAGCACGCCCAAGCCCCTCGCGGGCCGGCGCGTCCTCGTGCCGCGCGGTGGTCCCTGGGGCGACGGCGTCGCGGCGAGTCTGCGTCAGCGCGGGGCCGTTCCCGTCATCGCGCCGCTGATCAACTTCGCGCCCACGAACGACCAGGCCACCCTCGAGCAGGCGCTCGCCGAGCTGGCCGACGGGGTGTTCGACTGGCTGACGCTCACCAGCGCCACCACCGTCGACGTCCTCTACGCCTATAAGGCCGTCATCCCCGCCGGCACCAAGGTCGCCGTCGTCGGCGAGACCACGGCCGCGGCGATGCAGGCCGTGGGCTACCACGTCGACCTCGTCCCCGAACGCGACAACTCGGCCCAGGGCATGGCCGAGCAGATGATCGACCTCGAGTCCGAGCCGCGCAAGGTGCTGACCCTGCGCAGCGAGATCGCCAAGCCCGTGCTCACGCGCCTGCTGATCGAGGCCGGGCACGACGTGCGCAGCGTGGTCGCCTACCGCACCGTCGGTGTACCGGTGTCCGACAAGATCGCCGGCGACGTGCACTCCGGTCGCATCAACGCCATCCTCGTCACCAGCGGTTCGGTCGCGGAGCAGGTGGTCGATCAGTTCCCCGAGATCCCGGCATCCACCGTCATCGCGGCCATCGGTCCGCGCACGGCCAAAGACGCCAAGCGCGCCGGTCTCAGCGTCGACGTCGTGGCCGACACGCAGACGGTCGAGTCGCTGATCGAGGCCGTCGCCCGCTTCACCCTCGCCCCCGACGAATCGACCTCATGAGCTTTCCCGAGCACCGCCCGCGGCGCCTGCGTCGCACCCCCGCTGTCCGTCGTCTCGCACGAGAGACCCACCTCGTGCCGTCGCAGCTCGTGCTGCCGATGTTCGTGCGCGAGGGCATCGCCGAGCCGAGTCCGATCGGCTCGATGCCCGGCATCGTGCAGCACTCGCTCGATTCGCTCCGCCGCGCCGCGGCCGAGGCGGCCGAGCAGCGCATCGGCGGCGTCATGCTGTTCGGCGTCCCCGAGACGCGCGACGCCGTGGGCTCGGGAGCCGACGACCCCCGCGGCATCCTGAACGTCGCGACCGAGGCCGTCGTGGCCGAGGTGGGCGACGCGCTGGTCGTGCAGACCGACCTGTGCCTCGACGAGTTCACCGACCACGGGCACTGCGGTGTGCTCCGCGACGACGGTGCCGTCGACAACGACGCGACCCTCGAGCGGTACACGGCCATGGGTCTCGCGCAGGCGCGGGCGGGCTCGGCGATGCTGGGCCTGTCGGGAATGATGGACGGCCAGGTCGGCGCGGTGCGCGAGGCGCTGGATGCCGAGGGCTTCACCGACACGCTGATCCTCGCCTACTCGGCCAAGTACGCCGGAGCCTTCTACGGCCCCTTCCGCGAGGCCGTCGACTCGCAGCTGAAGGGCGACCGCCGCTCGTACCAGCTCGACCCCGGCAACGGCCGCGAGGGCGTGCGTGAGGCGCTGCTCGACGTCGAAGAGGGCGCCGATGTGGTCATGGTCAAGCCCGCGCTGCCGTACCTCGACGTGCTCGCCGACGTGAAGGCCTCGGTCGACGTGCCGGTGTGGGCCTACCAGGTGTCGGGCGAGTACGCGATGGTCGAGGCTGCTGCGGCGCACGGCTGGATCGACCGCCGCGGCGCCATCCTCGAGAGCCTGCTCGGCATCCGCCGCGCCGGCGCCGACGCGATCCTGACGTATTGGGCCGTCGAGGCGGCCCGCTGGCTGCGCGCCGAGCTCTGAGCCCCCCTTCTTTTCGCGTGAGTCGCCACGATTCGTCGCTTCGCTGTCCGCGGAAGCGACAGATCTTGGCGACTCACACGCGTGCACCCGGGAGAATTGACGCATGACCGATCTCAACGACCAGTGGTTCGCCCGCGCCAAAGACGTCATCCCGGGCGGCGTGAACTCACCCGTTCGCGCCTACGGGTCCGTCGGCGGAACGCCGCGGTTCATGCAGTCGGCGTCGGGGCCCCGCATCACGGATGCCACGGGTCGCGAGTACGTCGACCTCGTCGCCTCGTGGGGTCCGGCCCTTCTCGGCCACGCGCACCCCGAGGTGGTCGAGGCGGTTCGGTCGGCGGCATCCCGGGGTCTGTCCTTCGGCGCGCCGACGGGGGCCGAGGTCGAGTTGGCCGACCTGATCGCCCACCGCGTGCGGGTCGGCGATCTGGCACCGATCGAGAAGGTACGCCTGGTCTCGACCGGCACCGAGGCGACCATGACCGCCATCCGACTGGCGCGCGGAGTCACCGGCCGTGACCTGCTCATCAAGTTCGCCGGGCACTACCACGGTCACTCCGACGGGCTGCTGGCGGCCGCCGGATCGGGAGTCGCGACGCTCGCCCTGCCCGGCTCGGCCGGCGTTCCCGCGCCCATCGCCGCGCAGACGCTCGTGCTGCCCTACAACGACCTCGACGCCGTGCGCGAGGTGTTCGCGGTGCACGGCGAGAACATCGCCGCGATCATCGTCGAGGCGGCCTCGGCCAACATGGGCGTGGTGCCGCCGCTGCCGGGCTACAACGCCGCGCTCGCCGAGATCGCGCACAGCCACGGCTCGCTGCTCATCATGGACGAGGTGCTCACGGGCTTCCGCGTGCACCCCGCCGGCTTCTGGGGGCTCCAGGCCTCGCGAGGCGAGACGTACCTGCCCGACATCCTCACCTACGGCAAAGTCGTCGGCGGGGGCATGCCGCTGGCCGCCCTGGCCGGTCGCGCCGAGATCATGGACCACCTCGCGCCCCTCGGCCCGGTGTACCAGGCGGGCACGCTGTCGGGGAACCCGTTGTCGGTCGCCGCGGGCCTGGCGACGCTGCGCCTCGCGACGCCCGAGGTCTACGCGACCGTCGACGCCGCGGCCGAGCGGGTCGCCGACGCGCTCGACGCCGCCCTGAGCGCCGAGGGGGTCGTGCACGCGATCCCGCGCGCGGGCTCGCTGTTCGGGGTCGCGTTCCTGCCCGAGATCCCCCTCGACTACGCCACGGCGCTCACCCAGCAGTCGTGGCGGTACGCCGCGTTCTTCCACTCGATGCTGGATGCCGGCATCTCGCTGCCCCCGAGCGTGTTCGAGGCGTGGTTCCTCACCGCGGCGCACGATGACGACGCCCTCGCGCACGTGGTCGACGCCCTGCCGGCCGCGGCGAAGGCGGCGGCGGAGGCCTTGGACCCGACGCTGCTCGCCCAGTAACGGCGCCCTCGCCGGGGTCATCCTCGCGAGGGAGCGGTTTCGTCCTTCGTGATGATGTGCGGGCGGACCCGGGCGACGAGGCTGGGATCATGCTCCCCGCCCACGCCGCCCCGTCCTCCTTCTCGGCGTTCCTCTCGCGACTTTCGGCGTGGTGGCCCACGTCGATGGCCCCGCGGCGTCGGCGCGCCACCTGGCAGCCCTGCCCCCGCGGAGGGGCGGCGCCCGACCGAGTTGAGCTCGACGACGGGCTCGTCCCCGGGCCCGGTGGAAGACTGGACGCATGACTTCTCCCCAGCCCCGTGTCGTCGTCCTCGCCGGTGGAGTCGGAGGGTCGAAGTTCACGCTCGGCGTCCGCGCGGCGCTGCGGCGCCTCGGCGCCCCCGACGCGACCGTCGTCGTCAACACGGGCGACGACCTGTGGCTGTCGGGTGTGCGCCTGCAGCCCGACGTCGACTCCCTCACCTACGCCCTCGCCGGGGTCAACGACACCGAGCGCGGGTGGGGACGCGCGGGCGACACGGAGCGGGTCAACGAAGAGCTCCAGGCCTGGGGGGCGGGCTGGCCGTGGTTCACGCTCGGCGACCTCGACCTGGGCACCCACCTCGCCCGCACCGGCTGGCTGCGCGACGGCCTCACCCCCACCGAGGTGCTGGCCCGCATGGCGCAGCGCTGGCCGCTCGGCGTGCGGCTGCTGCCCATGACCGACACCGAGGTCGACACGCACGTGCTGCTCGAGGACGGGGGACGGCTGCACTTCCAGGAGTGGTGGACGCGGCACCGCGCCACGCTCACTCCGCGCGCCTTCGAGAATCCCGGGATCGCCGACGCCGTGCCCGCCCCCGGTGTCGTGGATGCCATAGCCCAGGCCGACGTGGTGCTGCTGGCGCCGTCGAACCCGGTGGTGTCGATCGGTCCGATCCTCGCGGTCCCCGGAATGCGTGAGGCCCTGCGGGCGACCTCGGCGCGGGTGGTGGGCGTCTCGCCGATCATCGCCGGGCGGGTCGTGCGCGGCATGGCCGATGTCTGCCTCACGGCGATCGGCGTCGAGACCTCGGCATCGGCCGTCGCGCGGCACTACGCGGCACGGTCGGCCGGCGGTGTGCTCGACGCGTGGCTGCTGGCGGAAGAAGACGCCGCCGCCGCGCCCGAGGTCGAGGCGGCGGGGATCCGCACGGTGGTCGCGCCGCTGTGGATGCGCGACGAGACGACTTCGGCGGCGATCGCCGAGGCGGCGCTGCGCGCCTGAGGAGCCGTTCGCTGTGCGCGCTGCGTGCGGACTTGCGCTTCGCCGGTGCGCTCTGCGCGGGGCATGCGCCTCGCCGGTGGGCGCTGCGGCCTGAGCCGCCGTTCGCGGTGGGCGCTGCGCGCGAGCGCTGCGCGCTGCGCGCGGGGCGTGGGCGCGGGGCGTGGGCGGGCGCGTGGGCGCGCGGGCGAGCGGTCAGGCCGCCGCCGACGCCAACACGGCCGACGTGCGCGGGCCCACGCCCAGCGCGACCGCCTGCGAGAGCTGTTCGGCCGTGTCGACGTCGCGGCGGAGCGACGACGCACGCTCGACGGTCAGGTCAGTGCACCCGAGCAGGCGGTGACGGGCGGCGGAGTCCTCGCCGAACGCCGAGACCCACACCGCCCCCGCTCGGGCGGTGACGAGGGTGGACCCGGTGGTCTCGGCATCCGGAACCACTCCCCGCTCGACGGATGCCGCGAGCTCGAGGGCCGCGTCGAGATCGGCGGGACGCAGGGCCGGCAGATCGCCGAGCAGGGCGGCGCGCGCGGTGGCGACACCGGCCGCGGCCGCGCCGAGGGCGATCGCGGCGTCGAGGCCGCGGGTGTCGCCCTCGGGCACGACCTCGACCTTGCGGGTGCGGCGGAGCTCGGCGCGCACCCCCGCGTCGTCGGTCACGACGAGGACGCGGGCGACCCGGGCCGCCGCGGCTGCCGCGGTCACGGTGTCGAGCGCGATGGCGCGCGCGAGCGCCTCGCGGTCGACGCCGACGTCGGTCAGGCGCGACTTGCCCACCGCGGCGGGTTTGACCGGCACGATGATCGTCCAGGCGGGGACGTCAGGCATGTTCATCGCCTCCATTGTGTGCCGAACTCCTGAGATATCTGGCTGGGGGTCGTGCTTTCGGAGGGTGGGGGGCAGCGTGGGGACCTTTTCTCAGGAGTGTGGCCCACCGGCGCCCCGCAAGCGGGCCGCTCGCGCGGCTCCCGTCCGCGGCGCCGCCGGACCCCGCGGCGCCGCTGAGCCGCCAGCCCCGCCGCGCCAGCCGATCCGGCTCAGGCGAAGCGCTTGCGCAGGCGCGGCAGGATCTCCTCGCCGTACATGCGCAGGAACTCCTCCTGGTCGTGGCCGGGGTCGTGGAACACGAGGTGACGGAAGCCGAGGTCGACGTACCGTGCGATGCGTTCGACGTGCTCGTCGGGGTCGGTCGAGACGATGAACCGCGACGCGACGCGTTCGATCGGCAGTTCGGCGGCGAGCCGTTGCATCTCGAGGGGGTCGTGCACGCTCATCTTCTCGTCGGCGCTGAGCGCGAGGGGGGCCCAGAACCGCGTCTTCTCGAGCGCGGTGTCGTGGTCGGGGTGGTACGACACCTTGACCTCCATGAGCGTGTCGACGTCGTCGCGCGTGCGGCCGGCCTTGCCGAGGCCGTCGTCGAGCGCGGGCAGCAGCGTGTCGGTGTACAGCGCGGGGTCTTTGCCGCTCGTGGTGATGTAGCCCTCGGCGATGCGTCCGGCCAGGCGGGTGGCCGCGGGGCCGGAGGCGCCGATGTAGATCGGCACCTTCTGCTCGGGGCGGTCGTAGATCGTGGCATCCTTCACCGAGTAGTAGGTGCCCTCGTAGGTGACCCGCTCGCCGGACCAGAGCTCGTTGATGATCGCGATGGCCTCTTTGAGGCGCTGGAAGCGCTCGGGCGCCTCGGGCCAGTCGAGGCCGAGGGTCACCTCGTTGAGGGCTTCGCCCGTGCCGACGCCCAGCACGACACGGCCGGGGTACATCACGCCGAGGGTGGCGAACACCTGGGCGATGACGCCGGGGTGGTAGCGGAACGTCGGGGTGAGAACGCTCGTGCCGATGATGACGCGCTCGGTGCGCGCGCCGAGGGCGCCGAGCCAGGGCAGGGCGTTGGGGGCGTGTCCGCCGTCGTGCATCCACGGCTGGAGGTGGTCCGAGAGGAAGACCGAGTCGAAACCCATCTTCTCGGCGAGCACGCCGAAGTCGAGGAGCTCGTTGGGTCCGAACTGCTCGCTGGAAGCCTTGTATCCGAAACGCAGGGGAACGGTCATTTCTCTCCTTCAACGTCGCCACCGCGCACGGGGGTGCGCGCGGGTTCGAACTCCGACCCGTCGGTGCCGGCCAGTCGTTCGTGGAACGCCTGCACGGTGCCCGGCCACAGCAGGGTCAGCCGCCCCGACCGGTCGTCGACGTACCAGTTGCGGCATCCGCCGGTGAGCCAGGGGGTGGATGCCGCGGCCGCGGCGATCTCGTCGGTGTACGCCGCCTCGACCTCGGGGCGTACCCGCAGCACCCGCTCGGGTCGGCGGTCGCGCTCGGCCAGGGCCCGCACGACGTACGCCGACTGCTCCTCGGCCATGAGGACCGAGGAGTTGTGCCCGAGACTCGCGTTCGGGCCGTTCAGCACGAACAGGTTGGGGAAGCCGGCGACCACCGTGGAACCGAACGAGGTCATGCCCTCGGCCCAGTGCGCGGCGAGGGTGCCGTCTTCGCCGCGCACGAGGTCGGCGTAGGGCTGCTCGGCGGCGGTGAACCCGGTGGCCAGCACCAGCACGTCGGCCTCGTACGTCGCGCCGCTCTGCGCCGTCAGCGTCGAGCCGTCGACCGCGGCCAGGGCGGTGGGCTCGAGGCTCACGGCCTCGGACGCGACGGCGGGGTAGAACGCATCGGACAGCAGTACGCGTTTGCAGCCGAAGGCGTAGTCGGGGGTGAGGGCTGCGCGCAGAGCCGGGTCGGCGACCTGGGCGTGCAGGTGCGCGAGCGCGTGGGCGCGGGCGTCGGCGGAGGCCGCGGCGTCGCCCGAGCGTGACGCGAAGCGCGCCTCACCCTCGGCGTACAGCTCGGCGCGCAGGCGCGCGAGATCCCCCGGGTGCGCGGCGAGGTGCGCGCGCTCGGCGGGCGCGATGTCGCCTCCGCCGCGCGGCACGATCCACGCGGGGGTGCGCTGGAAGAGCGTCACGTGGGCGGCACGGCGGGCCAGTTCGGGAACCAGCTGCACGGCGCTGGCGCCGGTGCCGACGACCGCGATCCGCATGCCGGCGAGGTCGGTGCCGTGGTCCCACCGCGCGGAGTGGAAAAGGGGCCCGTCGAACGACTCGAGGCCGTCGATGGCCGGCACGTGCGGCTCGGTGAGGCGTCCGCAGGCCAGGACGAGGGAGCGCGCGGCGAGGGTCTCGCCGCCCGTGTCGAGGTGCCAGACGGCGTTGGCGGCATCCCATTCCGCTCCAAGCAGGGGCGTGCGCAGCCGCAGCCGATCGCCGAGGTCCTCGCGATCGGCGACGTCACGCAGGTAGGCCTGGATCTCGCCGCCGGGGGCGAAGGTGCGCGTCCACCCGGCGTTCGGGTGCGCGGCGAGGCTGTAGAGGTGCGCGGGCACGTCGCACGCGACGCCGGGGTAGGTGTTGTCGCGCCAGGTGCCGCCCACGTCGTCGGCGCGCTCGAGCACGACGAAGTCGTCGCGCCCGGCCCGGCGGAGCGCCCCGGCCATCGCGAGGCCGGCGAAGCCTGCGCCGACGATCGCGACGTCGACGACCCTCACGCGCGGGCTCCGCCCTCTGCGGCGACGCGGTAGTCGGTCGTGCGCAGGCGGAACGGTCGCATGAGGCTGCGGGCGATGCGCTCGGCCGCCGCGACCGGGAGCTCGATTCCCTGCTCGATGCCCGTGTCGGGCCGCACGCGTCCGTCGTACAGCGTGCCGCCGAGGTCGTCGCCGCCGGAGCGCAGCAGCACGGCGGCGGTGTCTCGGCCCACGCGGGTCCAGGGGATCTGCACGTGCGGGATGCTGCCCGACAGCATCAGCCGTGACACGGCGACCATCGCGCGATGCTCGTCGATCGGGGCGCGGTCGGCGACCAGCGGCACGTCGCCGCCGGGCAGGGGGATGGGCACGAACTCGGCGAAGCCGCGGGTCTCGGTCTGGATCTCGCGCAGGCGCCGCAGATGCGCGATGCGCTCGTCGGCGGTCTCGACGTGGCCGTAGAACAGCACCGAGGTCGAGCGGAAACCGGCGCGGTGAGCCGCGGTGATGCCCTCGACCCAGTGGTCGATCTCGAGGTCGCCCGGCGCGACGAGGGCGCGCACCCGCTCGCTGAGCACCTTCACGCCGGTGCCCGGCACGGTGTCGACGCCCGCCTCGCGCAGGGCCGCGAGGGCGCCCGCGAGACCGAGTCCGCCGCGGTCGGCGAGGTCGCGCACGTCGAGCGGACGGTAGGCGTGCACGTGGATGTCGGGAGCCCCGCGCTTCACCGCCCGCACGAGGTCGAGGTAGCCGGCGGGGTCTTCGTCGCCGCGCAGAGCGCCCTGGATGCAGATCTCGGTCGCGCCGAGGGCGGCGGCGTCGGCGGCGATGGCCGTGGCGTCGTCGAGGTCGAACTCGCCCGGCGCGGTGCGGCCGGTGCGGCGCAAGCCCGTCGAGGTGAGGTTGCGGTTCTGCACGAGGGTGATCGGCTCGCCGACGGTGTAGCGGCGCGCGTCGTCGGCGGCGCCGGTGAGGTCGTCGAGCTCGGCGCCGGTCGTGCGCAGCAGGCGCACCCAATCGGCGTCGTCGAGGGACAGGGGATCGGATGCCGCCCGCTCGGCGAGACGGCGGACGCCCAGGTCGCTGCCGGGCACTCCGGGGTGGGCTGAGGGTGTCGAGCCGGGATGGGCGGAGGACGAGGGACGGGCGGAGGACGCGACGTCGCGAGGGAGTCCTCCCTCTGTCCCCCGCCCTCCGCTCGTCACGGCGTGCGCGCTCCCGGGCAGGCTGGCGTGCGGCGTCACGTCGGCCGCGAGTCCCTCGGCATCGGCCAGCGCCCGCAGGGGAGCGTGCAGGGCGGGGTCGATCCAGCGCGCCGCGTCGCGCACGAACTCCGGATGAGCGGTGAGGCGTTCGCGCAGTGTGTAGCCGTGCGCGGCCGTCTGGACGGCGAGGTCGTCGATCTGCGGCCAGGGACGCTCGGGATTGACGTGGTCGGCGGTGAGCGGCGACACGCCGCCCCAGTCGTCGATGCCCGCCGCGATCAGCAGACCCAGCTCGCCCGGGTCGGACAGGTTCGGCGGCACCTGGATGCGCATGCGCGGACCGAACACGAGCCGGGCGGTGGCGACCGCCGCGACGTACTCGGCCAGGTCGGCGTCGGGCGCGCCCTGCATGGCCGTGCGGGGCTTGGCGCGGAAGTTCTGCACGATGACCTCTTGCACGTGCCCGTGCCGGTCGTGCCGGTCGCGCATCGCCACGAGCGATTCGGCCCGGTCGCGCACCGTCTCGCCGATACCCACCAGGATGCCGGTGGTGAAGGGGATGCCGGCGGCGCCGGCGTCGTCGATGACGCCGAGGCGCAGGTCGGGGTCTTTGTCGGGCGAGCCGAAGTGCACCTGGCCGGGCTCCTCGAACAGGCGTCGCGACGTGGTCTCGAGCATCATGCCCATCGAGGGCGAGACGGGCCGCAGCGCCGCCAGCTCGTCGGGGTGCATGACGCCGGGGTTGGCGTGCACCAGCATGCCGGTCTCGGCGGTGATGAGACGCGCGATGTGGGCGACGTAGTCGATGGTCGAGGCGAAGCCGTGCGCGTCGAGCCAGGCGCGGGCCTCCGGCCACCGCTCTTCGGGGCGGTCGCCGAGGGTGAGCAGGGCCTCTTTGCAGCCGAGGGCCTGTCCCTGCCGCACGACGGTGAGCACTTGCTCGGGGCTCATGTACGCGGGCTTGCGCAGTAGGTTCAGCTGGCCGGGGGTGTCGACGAAGACGCAGTAGTGGCAGCGGTCGCGACACAGGGTCGTCAGCGGCACGAAGACCTTGCGCGAGTACGTGACCACGCCGGGGCGGCCGGCGGCGACGAGCCCCTCGTCGCGGAGCGCGGCGGCGACGGGCAGAAGGCTGTCGAGCGGTGCGTGCAGAAGGGCGTCGGTCTCGTCGACGTCGGGGCGGTGCCCGGCGCGGATGCGCGCCAGGAGGTCGTCGATCGACGTGCCGCGGGCCGGTGCGACTCGCGGCGCAACACTGCCCGTACTCATCGTCCCAGGCTATCCCTCGCCTCCGACATCCGGGCCGGTGAGACGGGGCGTCGCGCGGCGCGTGCGTGCGGCGGGTGATCGTTGCGCTCTCGTGAGGTGCCGAGCCCGTCGCGCCCCGTCGACGCTGGCAGGATGGAAGGCATGGTGACCCTGCTGCTCGACTCGACGCAGCTCGAAGTCGTGCTGTCGCCGACCGAGCGAGCGATGTCTTTCCGCAAGACCAACATCGTCGTGCCGCGCGAGCACATCGAGCGCGTGCAACTGACCGACGACGCCTGGACGTGGCTGCGCGGCGTGCCGAATCCCGGCATCAACCTGCCGGTGGCCGTCGGAATGGGCACGTGGAAGTAGGCGAGCGGCAACGACTTCGTCGTCATCCGCGGTCGCAAACCCAGCGTCGTCGTCGACCTCACGGGTCACGACGAGTACGAGCGTCTGGTGCTCACCACCAAGCACGGGGTGGCGCTGCTTCGGGCGCTGCGTCTCGACGTGGCATCCGAGCCCGAAGACGTCGCCGACATCGTCCGCTGACGCGCCCGGAACACGCGCCCGCTACACGCGCCCGGCGGTCGCGCTCACGCCGTGAACTGCACCACGGTGTCCCACGCGAGCTTCACCACGAGCAGCGACAGGGTCACCAGGAACACGATCCGCACGAAGCCGCTGCCCTTGCGGGTGGCCATGTGCGCGCCGATGAATCCGCCGGTGATGTTCATCGCGGCCATGGCGAAGCCCAGGGCGAGCAGGATCTCGCCGTGCACGCCGTAGACGGCCAGGGCGGCGAGGTTGGTGGTGAGGTTTGCGATCTTGGCGTTCACGCTCGCCTGCAGGAAGCCGTACCCCAGCACGGCGACGATCAGGATGACGAAGAACGACCCCGTCCCCGGACCCAGGATGCCGTCGTAGAAACCCACCAGCAGACCGATCACGCCCGCCCGCCAGGCGATGGCCGCCGGTCGGGTGTGCCGCGGCTCGTGGTGCAGTCCCATGCGGGGTTTGAAGAGCGTGTACAGCGCCACCGCGATCACCGCGACGAGCACCACGGGCGTCAGCACCTCGCGCGGAACGAAGCGCGAGAGGGCGGCACCGACCGTGGAACCGGCGTACGCGCCGGCGACCAGCGGCAGCAGGAGCACGAGCTGCACCCTGATCTTGCGCAGGTACACCCCGCTCGCCGAGAGCGTGCCGAAGAACGACGACAGCTTGTTCGTGCCCAGGATGAACGGGGTCGCGACGTCTTTCGGCACGGCGATGACCAAGGCCGGCAACTGGATCAGTCCGCCGCCGCCGACGACCGCGTCGACCCATCCGGCGACGCCCGCGGCGACGAGCAGCAGCAGGAGGGATGCCACCGACACGGGGAGCCATTCGGCGATCACCGGTCCATCGAGCACGGTTGATTCTCGCCGGTGTGGGCGGCGGCGCCAAATGCGCGGCGTCGCCCGTCACGGGTGGCGCGGTGTGCGCCGTCACGGGCGCGGCGGTCGGCGAGTGGCGTCGGTGCGCGCCGGGCGATCGCCGATCAGTCGATGTCGCGGCGCCAGGTGGTCAGCATCCCCACGACCACCAGCACCACCGCGTACCCGAGCAGCACGAGGCCGCCGACCCACCAGTCGAGCGTGGACGCGCCGGTGGTCGACACCGAGCTGAAGATGGTCTGGCCGACCAGGGCGTCGCTCGCGGCGCTGGGGAACCACTTCACGACGTCGTCGAAGCCCTCGACCACGCCGCCGATGGTGCGCACGATCGGCTCGATGAAGAGGGTGATGGCGAGCACGATGACGATCGCGGCGACCTGGTTGCGCACCACCGTGCCCACTCCGATGCCCACCAGCGCCCACAGGGCGAAGGCCAGCAGCATCCGGCCCACGAGCTCCCAGGTGTCGGCGGAGCCGAGGGCGGTGTCGATGCCGAAGATGCTCAGCACTCCGGCGCCCGCCCCGATCGCGGCGGCCGAACCGAGGATGCCGTAGAGCAGGCCCACCAGCACGCCCACGGCGAACTTGCCGCCCAGGATCACGCCGCGGCGCGGGGTGGCGAGGAACGTCGGCGTGAGCGTCTTGTGACGGAACTCGGTCGTGACCATGAGCGTGCCCACGAGGAGGGGGAACACGTACCCGACGGCGCTGGCCGAGCTGTAGACGAGGCCCGGAACGCCCTCGGCCGACATCGCGGGGCCGGTGGCGCCGCCGAGGCGACCCGAAGCGACTCCGCCGAAGACGAAGGCGAGCACGCCGGCCGTGAAGGCGACGTAGGCGACGAGCACGATCGCCAGCACCCACCAGCCGGCGGTGGTGAACTGCTTGGTGTACTCGGATCGTGTCGCTGCGACGAGGCTCACCGCTGCACCCCCGTGTGGTGCGTCTGGTCCGTGTGGTCGAGGTCGGCGGTGGGCACGATGTCGATCACGCCGGTCGAGGCGACGGAGTACGAGCGGCGGGGTGAGTCGTCGCTCGAGGATGCCCCGTCCGACGCGGTGACGCGCGCGGATCGCGGCGGGGCCATGACGGCGACCATCGCGGTCGAGGGACGGGGATCGTCGTCGTCGAACTCGTCGGGTCGGGGGGAGATCTCGTCGGCTGTGGCAGTCGTCGCCGTCGCGGCCGCCGCCGGTGCGAGCACGGGCTCGGGCGCCGGCGTGGGCGCGGGGGTCTCGGCATCCGGAGTCGGAGCAGGAGCCGCCGCAGCGCCGCCCGCCGCAGCGCTCGCGTGCACGCGCACGCCGCTGACGAGCTCGAGGAAGATGTCTTCGAGGCTGGCGCCCTTGCTCTGCAGGTTCGACAGGGCGATACCGGCGCCCGCGGCGAGGGCGCCGATCTCGACCGGCTCGTGGTGGCGGATCGTGTAGCCGTTGCGCAGCAGCTGGTAGTCGATGCCGCGCTCGTCGAGCACTCTCGACAGGGCGGTGCGGTCGGGGGAGTCGACGACCGTGGCGTACTCCTCGGGGTCGGCGAGGTCTTCGACCCCGCCCTGGAACACCAGGCGACCGCGCGAGATGATCAGCAGCGCGTCGACGGTCTGCTGCACCTCGGCGAGCAGGTGGGACGAGATGAGCACCGTGCGTCCCTCTTCGGCGAGGTGACGCAGCAGCGAACGCATCCACCGGATGCCCTCGGGGTCGAGGCCGTTCGACGGCTCGTCGAGCACGAGCACACCGGGGTCGCCGAGCAGCGCGGTGGCCAGGCCCAGGCGCTGGCGCATGCCGAGCGAGAAGCCGCCCACGCGGCGTCCGGCGACGTCGGCGAGACCGACCAGGCCCAGCACCTCGTCGACGCGTGAGACGGGCAGCGACGCCGCGCGCGCGTAGACCTTGAGGTGGTTGGCGGCCGAGCGGCCGGGGTGGAAGCTCGACGCCTCGAGGGCGGCGCCGACGCTCTGCAGCGGAGAGGCGAGGTCGGCGTAGCGCTTGCCGCCGATGGTGGCGGTGCCCGCGGTGGGCTGCACGAGGCCCAGCAGCATGCGCAGCGACGTGGTCTTGCCGGCGCCGTTCGGGCCCAGGAAGCCGGTGACCTGGCCGGGCTCGATGCGGGCGTCGAGACCGTCGACCGCCGAGACGGCTCCGAAGCGTTTGGTGAGCCCGTTGAGCTCGAGCACCTGTCCGTCGGGCATCGGGCACCTCTCGTTCGATGGGCGTTCCGCCTATCTTCCCCGATCCGAGGCCGAAAACCCATCTCGGGGCGTGTGTAACGTGGCACCGTGCACGCTCAGCGAACCGATGACGACAGCGTCCTCGTGCGGTCGAGGCGCGGCCTCGGTCGTCTGACGCTGAACCGTCCGCGCGCGATCAACGCGCTCGACCTCGACATGATCCGCGCGTTGACCCTCACTCTCGACCGGTGGCAGCGCGACACCGACGTCGACGTCGTGCTGCTCGACGGGGCCGGCGAGCGCGGATTCTGCGCCGGCGGCGACGTGCGCGCTCTGCACGAGATGGTCGTCGGAGGGCGCGGCGACGAGGTGCACGCGTTCTTCCGCGAGGAGTACGCGCTCGACCACCTCATCGCCACCTCGGCCAAGCCCGTCGTCGCGATCGCCGACGGCGTGTGCATGGGCGGCGGCATCGGCCTCGCCGGCCACGCGGCCATCCGCGTCGTCACCGAACGTTCGCGGCTCGCCATGCCCGAGACGCGCATCGGCTTCACTCCCGACGTGGGCGGCTCCTGGTTGCTGGGTCGCGCGCCCGGTCGCCTGGGCGAGTACCTCGGGCTGACCGGGGGGTCGATGGATGCCGCCGACGCGATCTACGCCGGCTTCGCCGACCACATGGTGCCCGCCGCCCACCTCGAGGCCCTGTACGAAGCCCTCGAGAACCGCGCCGACCCGTCGAGTCCGACGGAGCTCGTGCTGCTGTTCGACGAGAGCCCCGAGCCGTCGAGGCTGATCGCGGCGAGGGAATGGATCGACGACGCGTTCGCGGCCGACGACGTTCCCGCCATCGTGGACCGTCTGCGTGCGCGGCCCGAGCCCGAGGCCCGCGAGACGGCCGAGCTGCTGGCCGCATCGGCGCCGACCGCGCTCGCCGTGACGCTCGAGGCGGTGCGTCGGGCGCGTGCCCTGCCGTCGCTGCGCGCGGCCCTCGCCCAGGAATACGGCCTCGTGATGTGGTTCGCCCAGACGCAGCCCGACCTGGTGGAGGGCATCCGCGCGCAGGTCGTCGACAAGGACCGCTCGCCGTCGTGGTCGCCGGCCCGCCTCGACGATCTCCCCGCCGACCGCGTGGCCGAGGCCTTCGCGTACGAGCCGAACCCGGCGCTGTGGTGACCCGGCCATGATCTCTCTTTCTCCCGTGATCGCCGTGCCCTCGGCCGTGACGTCTTCTGTTCCCGTGATCGCCGTGTCCCCGGCCTCCGGCGCGGGGAGCGACCCGCGGGCGGCGACGAGATGACCGCGCCGCGACGACGCTGGTCGTTCGGACACGCCCTCGACGGGTTCTTCTTCGTCTTCGCCGGTCTCGCCGCGATCTGGCTGGCCTACCTGAGCTTCACGCAGTCGTTCCGGCTCGGGTGGGGCGGGGTACTCATGGCGATCGCGTTCTGGGGTCTGCTCGCCTACCTGGTGCTGCCGCGACTGCACCGGATCCTCACCGCGATCTACGTGCCCGACTATTTCATGGGCCGCACCCGCACCTCCGACGGTCTGCTCGGCGACCCCGTCAACCTCGCGTTCCAGGGCGACCGGGCGCGCATCGAAGCGGTCATGGCCGAGGCCGGCTGGATCGCCGCCGACCCGGTGAGCCTGGGTTCGTCGTGGCGCATCATCGCCTCGACGCTGCGGCGCCGCAGCTATCCGCGAGCCCCCGTCAGCCCGCTCTTCCTCTTCGGACGCATGCAGGACCTGGCCTACCAGCAGGAGGTCGCGGGCTCTCCCGCCCAGCGCCACCACGTGCGCCTGTGGCGGTGCCCCGAGGGGTGGCTGCTGCCGGGAGGGCGTCGGGTCGATTGGCTCGCCGCCGGCACGTTCGACCGGGCCGTGGGCCTGTCGCTGTTCACGCTGCAGGTGACCCACCGCATCGACGCCGACACCGACATCGAGCGCGACCACATCGTCGCCAGCGTCACCGCCGTGCCCGCGGTGGCCGTCGACGTCATCCGCGACTTCGCGACCGGGTACCACTCGCGCAACGGCGGCGGCGACAGCATCACCACCGACGGCGACCTGCCGATCATCGACGTGCGGGCCGTGCAGATCCCGGATGCCGCGACCCCCGCCGCGCCGGCGGAGGTGCGACCGTGATCACCCGGCATCCCCGCAAGCGCGCGGCCTTCGAACCCCTCGCCGCCCCCGTGCCCGTCGATCCGGCCATGCGTCGCCCCGTCGCGACGGTCGCCGGTGCGGTGCTGGTGCTGCTGCGGGCGGTGGCCGGGGTGCTCTGGGGGGCGACCGTCGTGTTCGGGCTCCCGTCGTGGATGCGGGCAGTGGCGGGGGCGGCGAACGGCTCCGCCATCGAGCCCGACACCCTGACCCTGTCCGACCTCGACGTCGGTTTCGGTCTGTTCGCCGGTGTGCTCGCGACGATCTTCGTGGTGCAGGTGGTGTTCGGCATCCTGCTGCTGTGGGGGAGCAACCTCGCCCGCGTGGCCGTGATGCTCATCTCGGTGGTGTCGATCTCGGCGGCGTTCACCGGCTGGTGGCAGTTGGGGGAGGAGATCACGGTGCGCACGACGCTGGCGACCCTGAGCCTCGACGTGCTCGTGCTGCTGGCCCTGTCGAGCCGCGATGCGGCGGCGTACGCGCGGCGGAAGGATCGCCGGCGCTGAGCTACCGGGTGGCGCTCGCGACCCCGGGGGATCTCGGCGGGTTAGCCTGAGAGGTGCCGCTCGCCCGCGGCGGAACGGAAGACGGACGTGTTCGACAGCCCCATGTCGTCCTCGGCATACGAGGTGCTCCGCGTGGCGCCCGACGTCGACGACGAAGGCCTGCGTCGCGCGTATCGCGTGCGCCTGCGCGAGACGCACCCCGACACGGGCGGCGACGCGGCCCTGTTCGTGCAGGTGCAGCGCGCGTGGGAGCTCATCGGAACGCCCGAGGCCCGCAGCGCCTACGACCGTGGTCGCGGAACGGTGCCCGGGGAGTGGGGCGGCGGGGTCTCGGCATCCGGTCCCTCCCGCCCCGCCGACACGCGCCCGCGCGCCCGATCGCACGGCCAGCCCGGCGGGTGGCGGCGCGAGAGGTACCTCGACCTCATCCGCGAGTGGGTGGGCCGCGGCGTCGACATCGCCGACCCGTACGACCCGGCGCTCGTGCGCTCGGCGCCGCCCGAGATCCGGCACATCCTCGCCGACGCGCTCGCCGAGGAAGAGACCGCGCGTCTCGTCTCGGAGCTCGGCATGGGCTACACGGTGTGGCACGACGTGTTCGCCGATCGTGACGGGCGTGATCCCGAGCAGAAGCTCGACCATCTCGTGCTCGGCCCGAGCGGCCTGTACGCCCTGCTGAGCGAGGACTTCGGCGGCCCCGTCGGGGTGCGCCGCGGCGAGATCTCGGGGGCCCACGTCATCGGGTCGCCCGTGACCGAGCTCGTGTCGCGCGCCCGCGTGATCGCGCGGGCCGCCGGTGTGCGCTTCAGCGGCGCGATGGTCGTGCTGCCCGACGACGCCGTGCTCGACGCCATCACCGAGCTCGGCAAGGTGCGCGGAACCCCCGTCGCGCTGGTGACGCGCAGCGCCCTCACCACCCTGCTGCGGCGCGGCATCACCGGGGCGCGCGAGGTCGGCGGTACCGAGCTGTTCGACATCCGCACGCGGTTGCAGCAGCGCGTGCGTCACGTCTGAGGGGCGTCTCCCGAGGGGCTCCCGGGGCTGTCCCGCCGCTCCGCCGGTCGCGGCGTTCTCGCCCGGCCCGCGAGACACCCCGCGCGCACGTGCCTAGGGTGGAGGCATGAGTACCGACGAGACCTCGGATGCCTCGGCATCCGACGACATGAAGCGCAAGTTCAAAGAAGCGCTCGAGAAGAAGAACGGCCAGCACCGTTCCGGTCAGGCGCACCTCGACGGAAACTCCGCCGTGCAGGGAACGCACGGAGCCGTCACCAAGAGGGAGTTCCGCCGCAAGAGCGGGGGATGATCCCACCCCGCGTCGCGGGCGTGTGAGGGGCCCCGGCCCCTCACACGAGCGGGGCCTCGAAGAACGCCAGCTCGAGGAGCATCGACCGGTCGTACGCGGTGGCCATCGCCGCACGGGTGCGGGCGGAGGCCTCTCGGGCGGCCGCATCCACGATGAGCGACGCCTCGGCCGATGACGTCTCGAACGTCTCGTCGCCGTACGACGTGAGCCAGTCGGCGTAGGGATGCCCGGACGTGAACGTGCCACGCCAACGCACGCCGATGTCGGTGTACAGCACGAAACACGGCAGGATCGCGGCGACCAGCACCGCGTAGGACCCGGCGGTGGATGCCGCGTGCAGATGGTCCGTGTACGCCGAGGTCGCGGGAGCGGGAACGAGACCCGCGGGGTCGACGTGCGACTGGTGCAGCGCCGCCTCCTCGACCAGGCACGACACCGACGCCGTGGCCCAGAAGCGCTGCTCGTCGACCGTGGGGGCGAGGGCCGCGGCGCGCGCGAGCACCCGCGCGTACTCGCGCAGGTACAGCAGGTCCTGGCCGAGGTACCACTCGAAGGCGCCGCGGTCGAGGTCTCCGGATGCCAAGCCCCGCACGAACGCGCACGCGTCGACGTCGGCGCGGGTCGAGGCCGTGGCCTCCCACCGCTCGCTGCTCCACGAGCGGCCGAGGTCGATGTGCGGACGGAGCTCGTGCAGGTGGTCGATGGGGCCGTTCCCCGCGCCGACGTGGAGCGCCTCGGCGTGCTCGAGCGCGCCGGTGAGCCACCGCTTCGCCCGCGTCAGGGCCTCGGGCCAGCTCAGCCCGTGAGCGGCCAGGGTCGCCATCGCCGATGACAGGGAGCATCCCGTGCCGTGGGTGTGGCGGGTGGCGACGCGGGGGCCGGGCACGACGTGCACGCCGGTGGCGTCGACGATGGCATCCGGGCTCTCCGCGCCGCCGAGGTGCCCGCCCTTCAGCAGCACGGCAGTGTCGGCGCGGGCGGCGAGCGTCTGCGCCTGGACGACGGCGGCCTCCCACGTCGTCGCGACGGGCTCGTCGACCAGCACCGCGAGCTCGGGGAGGTTCGGGGTGACGAGGTCGGCGCGTCGGCACAGGGCGCGGACGGCCGCTTCGGCATCGGTGTCGAGCAGGCGGTCGCCGCTGGTGGCGATCATGACGGGGTCGAGCACGACGACGGGCGGACGCACGTCGGCGAGCCACGCGTCGACCGTCGCGACCACCTCGGCCGAGCCGAGCATGCCGATCTTGACCGCGTCGATCTCGACGTCGTCGCTCACGGCGCGGAGCTGTGCGTCGAGGAACGCCGTCGGGGGCACGTGCACGTCGCGGACGCCCGAGGTGTTCTGCGCGACGAGCGCCGTCACCGCCGCCATGCCGTAGCCGCCGAACGCGGCGATCGATTTGAGATCGGCCTGAATGCCGGCGCCGCCCGTCGGGTCGGTGCCGGCGATGCTCAGCACGCGCGGGCTCGACCCGCTCACCCTTCTGCTCCCCACGCCGCACGCAGTCGGCGCACGACGGCGCCCGGGTCGTCGGCCGCGCACACGGCGGACACCACCGCGACCCCCGCCGCTCCCGCCGCGCGCAGGGCGGCGACGTCGTCGACGTCGATCCCGCCGATCGCGACGCACGGCGACGCGGTCGAGGCCGCGAGCTCGGCGAACCCGTCGACCCCCAGCGGTCGCGGATGGTCGGGCTTCGTCGTCGTCGCGCGGATGACGCCGACGCCGAGATAGTCGACCGTGCCCGCGGGCAACGCCGCCGCGGCGGTGAGGTGCGCGGGGGTGTGAGCCGTCCATCCGATCAGGGCGTCGGCTCCCAGCAGGGCGCGCGCCGAACCGATCGGCACGTCGTCCTGGCCGAGGTGGATGCCGTCGACCCGGGCGCCGCGGTCGCGGGCGGCCAGCACGACGTCGAGGCGATCGTCGACGACGAACGCGCAGCGACCGGCCACCACATCGGCGAGGTCGAGGGTGCGGGCGAACAGCCCGCGGCCCGAGGCGACCTTGTCGCGCAGCTGCACGACGGTGACGCCCGCGTCGACGGCCGCGTCGACGATGTCGCGCAGTCGAGCGAAGGGCAGGCGGTGGTCGGTGACGAGGTGGAGCGACAGGTCGCTCACGAGAGTCGCACCCGGCCGTCGAGATCGGCGGGGCGCACGGCGGCCAGCTCATCGAGGAACGCCACCGCGAACGACCCGGGTCCCCGGCTGTGCGCTGCCGCGCGTTCCGACGCGACGGCCCAGACCGCGCTCGCCGCCACGGCCGCGTCGAAGGGCGGCACGACGGCGACGAAGGCCGCCATCGCCGCCCCCAGGGCGCAGCCGCCGCCGGTGACCCTGGTCAACAGGATGCTGCCGCCGGGCACCGACGCCGTGCGCTCGGCATCCACGATCAGGTCGGTCTCTCCCGAGACGGCGACCGTGCCGCCGGTGCGGAGGGCGAGCGCGCGAGCGGCCTCGAGGGCGTCGTCGGTCGAGTCGGTCGCATCGACGCCCCGCCCGCCGGCGCCGGATCCCGCGAGGGCGAGGATCTCGGACGCGTTGCCGCGGATGATCGCCGGGCGTGCGTCGAGCAGCTCGTGCGCGAGCGCCGTGCGCACGGGCAGCGCACCGACCGCGACCGGATCGAGCACCCACGGGGTTCCCGCCCGAACGGCCTCGCGGGCGGCTTCGCGCTGCTCGGCGGTGGGGGTGCCGAGGTTCACGAGCACTCCGCCGGCGATCCCGGCGAACAGGCCCGCCTCGCCCGGAATGTCGCACATCGCGGGGGCGGCGCCGAGGGCCAGCAGGGCGTTGGCGGTGAAGCCCGTCACCACCGCGTTGGTGATGCATTGCGTGAGCGGCGCGGCTTCGCGCAGCGCCGCGAGCGCCTCGGCGGGGGCGGGGGCGGTGAGAGGGGCGGACGGAGACGACGACGTGCGAACGACCATTCGCGACATCCCTTCGCTAGTACGAACTAGATCAGGTTCGACGGGTGTGTTCTCAGCCCCGAAGGGCACCCCGTGTCACTGCCGGTGACGCTAGCACAGGCGCGACGGTCGGTACCGCGACGGTCGGTACCGCGACGGTCGGTACCGCGACGGCCAGTACCGCGACGGTCTGTACCGCGACGGCCAGTACCGCGCCGCTCAGTATCGCGCGGAGAACCCGCCGTCGGTCTGCAGCAGCTGACCGCTGATCCAGCGCCCCGGCTCCGAGAGCAGGAAGGCCGTGACACCCGCGACGTCTCGCGGGGTGCCCATGCGGCCGAGCGGGTGGTACCCGGTCAGGGCGTCGCGGGTCTCGGCATCCATCCATCCGGTGTCGATGGGGCCGGGGTTCACGACGTTGGCCGAGATGTTGCGGGGTCCGAGCTCGCGGGCGGCCGAGATGACGATGCGATCCAGGGCGCCCTTCGATGCGCCGTAGGGAAGGTTGCCCGTGGTGTGGTCGCTCGTGAAGGCGACGATCGCGCCACCGCCGGCATCGACCTGGCGGGCGAACGCGGCGATCAGCAGCAGTGAGGCGCGGGCGTTGACGGCGACGTGGTGGTCGAAGCTCTCGGCGGTGGTGTCGAGGATGCCGGTCTCCACGTCGTGCGCGTGGCTGAGCACGAGCGCATGGAGGGGTCCGCGTTCGCTCGAGATCCGGGCGATCAGATCGGTCGGGGCGGTGGGGCTCGACAGATCGCACGGGTAGTCGCCGGTCGCGAGGTCGCTCGTGACGACCTCCCATCCGTCGGCCTCGAGGCGCGGGACGATGCCCGCGGCGATGCTGTTCGCGCGCGCGGCGCCGGTGACGAGGGCGAGGGGCATGGAGTCGAGCGTAGAGCGGGTGCTCGGGGAGCGCGATCGTGGACCTGCTCGGGTAGCGAGGACGGGAGTCGAGGCGGCGGAAGCGGCGGCTCGTCCCGGCGGCCTGCTCCCGCGTGATACTCCCGCGCGCCAAAGTGCGACTCGTCGGTTCGGGCGCGGAAACCGGCGGGCAGAGGGCGTGCACCCCAGAGTGCTCAGAAGGGGGCGCGTTCTCGTTCGGGCGGGGAGGGGTCGTCGGGCAGGAACCTCACCGCCGGCGAGTAGGGGAGCGGTTCGTCGCTGTAGACCCGGCCGGTCGGACTCGTCCATTCGAGCACCCCACCGGCCAGTTGTCTGACCGTCCAGCGGGTGAACTGTTTCTGCGTGTGATGTCGCTGGCAGAGGTGGCTGAGGTTGCCCACCTCGGTGGCGCCGCCGAGGGCGTAGTCGTGGGTGTGATCGACCTCGGAGCGGACCGCGGGGACGGTGCACCCGGGCCAGCGGCAGTGTCGGTCGCGGGCCCGCAGGAACCGGTCGATCGCGGAGGTGCGCTGGTAGGTATCGGTGCACAGCACGGAGCCCGTGACGGGGTGCGTGATGACGCGGTCCCACGGAACGGTCGTCGACTCGGCCAGGCTGCGCGCCGTGTCGGCGTCGATGGGGCCGTGCCCGACGAGTTCGGCGGGCTCGAGGTTCTCGTTGCCCGTGTCGATCATGGTGAGCGCGGGCACGACGACCTGCACCCGAGCGCGAATCGCCCCCAGGACACCGGGGCCGTCATCGCCCCGCGTCGGATCGGCCTCGGGTGCGGCGGTCAGCAGCAGATCGGCCAGCACGTCGGCCCGCACCTGCGCCATGGTGCGTTCGTCGGCGACCGACACCGCGGTCTCGCCGCGCGCGTCGATCAGCGCCCGACTCTGCTGGGTGAGTCGGTCGTAGACGCCCACGGCCAGAACGGTCGGCAGGGTCGCCACCAGATCGGACATGCCGTCGCTGCCGGTCACGATGCGCACTCCCCGCGTCTCTCGACCCCGTTGGTGGCGCTCGGTGAGGGTGGTCGGCTGCAGCCGCTCGGCGAGAACAGCAAGACGCGAACGCAGGCGCCCGGGGCTCAGTCCCTCGGCGGTCGCCACGGCCAGCACGTCGAACTCGCCGCGGACGTCGGGAGGGAGGGGGTCGCCGGCGTCGAGGATCGTGCGGACGTGAGGTCGACCGATCGCGCCGGCCTCCCATGCCGCGAGGGTGGCGGGGTAGTCGTCGACGAGCGTCACCGCCGCGTTGATCTGCGTCTGCATGCTGCGGTCCGAGAGATTCTCGGCGGCGGCGAGCTCGGACGCCACTTCGCGCAACGCCATCTCGGCCACCCGCCCCGACGGGGGCCGGTCGGCCATGGCGCCGAGCGCGAGGTGCCCCGCTTCGGCCAGCGCGCGGGTGCGCTGAACCTCGGCCGCGGCCAGATCGGCACCGGTACGGAGCACCTCGGCGAGCACCGCGGAGAGGGCTTTCGCCCCGCCCTTCGGGCCTGTCGGTGAGGTGTCGATGTGCATGTGTGCATGCTAGCGAGGACCTCCGACATTCGGCGGTCCGCGAGGAGCGTTCCGGGGACGGATCTGCACTTTCCTCGCCTGTGGAGGACAGGTGCGTGGCCGGGCTGGGACGTCGTCCGTCTCGTGCGGCCGTCAGAGCAGAGCCAGACGACGACGAGGACGGCCGCGGCGAGCGAGGCGAGGAGAAGCGCCCGTTGCCAGCGGCCCGGGCGTCCCTCCACGGGCCCCGGTGAGGCGTCATGCCGACACGAGCCGCGCGGCAGAGCCCCCGCTACGCGGGAGCGGGGCGACAGGTCCTCACGCGCGAACGAGCCGGGCGACAGACCCCGCGCAGCGCACGCTCCGCGCCGGGGGCCGAGCGCCGCGACCCCGTCAGTCGTCGCGCAGGGCCGCGCGCACGAGCTCCACCGCGTCGCCCGGATCCACGCCGAGGCGGCGCACCGTCTCGGCGTACGTCCGTGCCGCCTGGGCGGCGCGCGACGATGCGGCGTCGGTGCCCTTGACGAGCGTGCCGGCGCGGCCACGCGTCTCGACGTACCCCGCCTCTTCCAGCTCCTTGTAGGCGCGGGCGACGGTGTTCGCCGCGAGGTTCAGGTCGCCCGCGAGAGTGCGCACCGGCGGCAGCCGGGTACCGGCGACGAGCGTTCCGTCGTCGATCGCGGCGATGATCTGCGCGCGCACCTGCTCGAACGGCGGGGTGGGGGAGGCGGCATCCAGGCGAAAGTCCATGACCGTCAGCCGTTCAGTCCGAAGAGGTCGAGGGGGTGGGTGAGACGCCACCACGGGTCGGGCGGTTCGATCTCGCCCGTGAGCTGCGCGTCGACGGTGTCGGCGTCGACGGGGCCGGTCACGGTCAGCGTGCCGATCGTGGTGCCGGGCTCCCGCGCGTCGCCCAGGTCGAAGTCGACGGTGTGCTTCGCGGCGCCGCCGTTCCACAGCACGACGGTCGCGTCGGCCTCGGTGACGACGTCGATGTCGGGGCCCCACAGCGTCCCGACCTTGCCGACGACGGTGCCGGCGGTCACCGAGGGGCGGGGCTGCAGTTCCTGCTCGATCCTCGTGAACAGGTCGCGCGCCGCCTGATTGCGCGTGTCGGGTCCGGGCTGGCCGAGCACCGCGGCGTAGGCGCGCACTGTCGTGCCGCCGACCGCGATGTCTTTGGCGGTGAGCAGGTTCCACGCGTCGAGGGTGCCGGTCTTCACCCCGACGATTCCCGGATCGGCCAACAGCGCATTGCCGTTCTTGAACGTGCCCGCACCGGGGAGCGTCAGTTCGGGGGTCCGCACGATCTCGGCGATCACGGGATTGGCCAGTGCCCGTTCCGCCAGCGCGATGAGGGCGGCGGGGGTGGCGGTGTTGCCCGCCTCGATCCCCGTCGGGTTCACGATGGTGACTCCGGTGATGTCGCGCTCGGCGAGGTACGCGTTCGCGGCGGCCGCGAACTCGGCATCCGAGGGGAAGAGGTCGGATGCCAACCGCTGGGCGTAGTTGTTCGCCGAGGCGATGAGCATGCCCTGCAGCATCTGCAGCTCGGTGAGACTGCCGTCGACGGGAACGTCGAGCGACGATTCGCCGCGGGCGCGGTACTGCCAGTAATCGGCGCTGTCGGCCTGCGTGAACGCGTACGACTTGCCCTGCTCGCCGGGAGCCAGGGGGAGTCGGTCGAGCACGACGAGGGCGGTGACGACCTTGGTGATGCTCGCGATCGACTCCGGCGCGCTCGCCGACGACGACAGCGTCTCGGGCACGCCGTCGATGGCGATCGCGGCTTCTCCCTGCGCGGGCCAGGCGGGCACGGCGGAGGGAGCGGCCGTGGGCTGCACGGCCACGGCGCGCACGGTGGGGGCGACGGCGGTCAGCGGCCACAGCAGGGTCGCCGCCGCGTAGCCGGCGACGAGCAGGATCAGCAGCACCGTCGGCACGACGGTGGCCGGCCGCAGGATGCGGCGGCGGGTGCCGGCGAGCAGGTCGGCCGGGCGCGCGGTCGCACCCGACACTACGAACGCCGGTGCGGGTCGCGCGGCGCCGGCCTCGGCGGGATCGACCCAGCCCAGGGCGGCGAAGGCGGCCGAGGTGGGCTCCGCGGCCGGTGCGTCGGAGGGCGGTGCGTCGGAGGGCGGTGCGTCGGAGGGCGGTGCCCCGGCCGCGACGGCAGCAGATGTGTCCGCGCCGGGAGCAGCTGCCTCTGCACCGGGCTCCGCGGTGGCCGTGCCGTCCGCCGTCACGGGCGGGATCTCGGCATCCGGTGTCGCTTCACCCTCGGGCGCGGGGTCCGCCGGATCACGCCGCGCGCGCCGTGTCTCCGGGGTCTGCTCGTGCACCCGCCCACGCTACCCCGGGCGCACCCCTATACTCGTCACGACAACCACGGGAGTCCGGTGAGCCGGGCTGAGAGGAAGCGAATCCACGCTTCGACCGTCGAACCTGATCCGGATCATGCCGGCGCAGGGAGGAGCACAATGCACACGTCTACGTCTGCCCCCGCGAACCGCTCGGCGGTCGCCCCGGCGAACCGCTTCCAGTGGCGCGTCGTCGACATCGTCGTCGCCGCCGTGCTGGGCGTGGCGATCGGTCTCGTGTTCTGGGGCTGGAACACCGTCGGCGGTCTGTGGTTCGCCGCCATGGACGGCCTCACCCCCGGCCTCGGCGGCATCGCCGTCGGCATCTGGCTGATCGGCGGGGTGATCGGCGGGCTCATCATTCGAAAGCCCGGCGCCGCCCTTCTCGTCGAGCTGATCGCGGCGGTCGTGTCGGCCCTGATCGGCAACGTCTGGGGCATCGGCACGATCTTCTCGGGCCTCGCGCAGGGCCTCGGCGCCGAGCTGATCTTCCTCGCATTCCTCTACCTGCGCTTCACGCTCCCCGTCGCGATGCTCGCGGGCGTCGGCGCCGGTGTCGGCGCCTGGATCCTCGAGCTGTTCCTCTCGCCCAACATCGTGAAGTCCCTCGAGTTCAACCTGCTCTACCTCGGCACCCTGGTGATCTCGGGCGCGCTGCTGGCGGGCCTCGTCGGCTGGCTCCTCGTGCGTGCGCTCGCCGCCACCGGGGCGCTCAGCCGATTCGCCGTGGGGCGGGAACTGCGCCGCGACGTCTGATGACGGGCCCCGCCCGCGTCGACGTCGAGCGATGGGGCTGGCGCTACGCCGGCCGCAAGCTCCCCGCCACCCGCGACGTCGACCTGATCGTCGAGCCCGGCGAACGCGTGCTGCTGCTCGGTGCCTCGGGGGCCGGCAAGTCGACGCTGCTCGCGGGACTCGCGGGCCTGCTCGGCGGCAGTGACGAGGGCGAGCGCACGGGGCGCATCCTCGTCGACGGCGCCGCCCCCGAGTCGCAGCGCGGCCGCATCGGCCTGGTGCTGCAAGACCCCGAGGCGGGGATCGTGCTGTCCAAGGTGGGCGACGACGTCGCCTTCGGGTGCGAGAACCTCGGCCTCCCCGCGGCCGAGATCCCCGCGCGGGTGGCCGAGGCCGTGGCATCCGTGGGTCTCGACGTTCCCCTCGACCGCCCCACCAAGGCGCTGTCGGGCGGGCAGAAGCAACGTCTGGCGCTGGCGGGCGTGCTCGCGATGCGCCCCGGACTGCTGCTGCTCGACGAGCCGACCGCGAACCTCGATCCCGAGGGCGTGGCCGAGGTGCGCCGGGCGGTCGAGCACATCGCGCGCAGCGACGGGACGACCGTCGTGCTCATCGAGCACCGCACGGCCGTCTGGGCCGACCTGATGACGCGGGTGGTGGTGCTCGCCCCCGGTGGCGGCGTGCTGGCCGACGGCCCGCCCGCGCGGGTGTTCGCCGACCACGGTGACACGCTCGCCGCGGCGGGCGTCTGGGTGCCCGGTCGCCCGGTCGACCTCCCCGTGCTCGCTCCGATCGAGACCCCGGATGCCGTGCTCTCGGCCGCGGCGCTGTCGATCGGGCGCGAGAAGCGCACGGTCGTGGCATCCGGGCTCGACGTGGTCGTCCCTCGTGGCGCGGGCACGGTCGTGACCGGCCCCAACGGCGCGGGCAAGTCGACGCTCGCGCTGACGCTCGCGGGACTTCTGCCCGAGCTGTCGGGTGAGGTCGTCGCCGCCGAGTCGCTCGCCGCCCGCGGGGTGCGACGGCCCTCGCGGTGGCGGTCGACCGAGTTGCTCACGCGGATCGGCACGGTCTTCCAGGAGCCCGAGCACCAGTTCCTTGCGGCGACCCTGCGCGACGAGCTCGCCGTCGGACCGCGAGCCCTGCGGATGCCGGCGGCCCAGGTCGACGCGATCGTCGACGAGCTGTTGGAGCGGTTGGATCTGGCATCCCTCGCCCTGGCCAACCCCTTCACCCTGTCGGGCGGGCAGAAGCGGCGGCTGTCGGTGGCGACGGTGCTCGCGGCGTCTCCGGAGGTGATCGTGCTCGACGAGCCGACGTTCGGGCAGGACCGCCGCGGATGGAGCGAGCTGGTGGGACTGCTGCAGCGCGAGATCGCGCGCGGGCGCACGGTGGTCGCCGTCACGCACGACGCCGACGTGGTGCGCCACCTCGGGCAGCACCGCATCACGCTCGGGGGCGCGGCGTGACCGGCGCGACCGTTGAGGTGCGCAGGACAGCCTGGCTCGACGGCGTGAACCCCGTCACGAAGATCGCCATCGC
Source organism: Microbacterium sp. Leaf179 (assembly GCF_001423785.1). NCBI lineage: Bacteria > Bacillati > Actinomycetota > Actinomycetes > Micrococcales > Microbacteriaceae > Microbacterium > Microbacterium sp. Leaf179. The sequence goes on from NZ_LMPH01000007.1 coordinate 47,713, forward strand.
CCTCGTGCTGTCGGTTCCGCTGCTCGCCTCGATCGACGTGGTGAGCGCGGCGACCGCGATCGTGCTCGAGCTGCTGCTCGTGCCGCTGACGGGCGTCGGCTACCGCACGCTCGCGAAACGCCTGCTGCCGATCGCGCTGTTCGCCCCCGTCGCTGCGGTGAGCATGCTGCTGTACGCCCGCCCAGGGGGAACGGTGTACGGCTCGTTCCTCTTCGCCACGATCAGCGACGACTCCCTCTCGCTGTCGGTGGCCGTGCTGCTGCGCGTGTTCGCCCTGGCTCTGCCGACCCTGCTGCTGTTCGCCCGCACCGACCCGACCGAGGTCGCCGACGCCCTCGCCCAGATCGCCAAACTGCCGAGTCGTTTCGTGCTGGGCGTGCTCGCCGGAGCCCGCACGGTCGGACTCTTCGTCGACGACTGGCGCACGATGACCCTGGCCCGCCGTGCCCGCGGTCTGGGCGACCGCGGGGCCGTGCGCCGCTTCTTGTCGATGGCGTTCGTGCTGCTGGTCTTCGCCGTGCGCCGCGGCACGACCCTCGCCACGGCCATGGAGGCCCGCGGCTTCGGTGCCGACGTCGAGCGCACCTGGTCGCGCTCGTCGACGTTGTCGGGTCGGGATGCCGTGGCCCTCGCCGGCGCGGTCGCGCTCATCGCCGTCGCGCTGGCGGCGGCGGCGGTGACGGGGGCGTTCCGCGTCGTGGGGACGTGACCGATTCCCGTTGAGTGTCCRGRACACGCCGGGGTGGGCCCGCGCGGCGCGGCGCGTCTTGGACACTCGACGAGGGAGCGGGCGGGGCGCTGGGCGGGGCGCGGGCGGGGGAGAGAGCGGGGCGCTGGACGGGGCGGGGCGAGGGGTACGTGCGGCGGCTGGGAGCGCGGCAGAATGAGCACGGGGGATGCCATGGAATTGTCGATCGGATTGTTGGCGGTGAGCGTCGCGGTCGCGGCCGCCGTGCTGTTCGTGGCGTTGCCGCGGGTCGCGACCCCCGGGGCGATGACCCTCTTCCTGCGCTTCGCCGCGGTGTCGGGAGTGTGCGCGGTCGGGTCGAGCGCGATGTACCTCATCTACGGCGCGGGCGGCGGCATGATCGCCCTGGTCGCGGGAGACGTGGCGATGGTGCTCGCGCCCGCCCTGCTCCTGGTGGCGGTGCGCGTGCTCGACGGGTCCCGGGCCATTCGCACCTCGATGGCGACGCTCGCCCTGGCGCTGCTGGTGGCCACGGTCACCGCGACCGTGCCGTTGCCGACGTCGCTTGCGGTGAAGGCGTTGGCGTTGACGGTGGTCAGCGGGGCCTGCGCGTGGGCGGCGATCCGCGCGCGCGTGGAACCGTCGGGGCCGCTACGGGTCATCGCCGTCGTCACTGCGGTCTACGCGCTGTACAGCCTCGCGCGCGTCGTGGTCGGGTTCGGCGCGGGCTGGGACTCCCCGCTGTATCTCACGGCCTTCTCGTTCGCTCCGGCCACCGTGCTGGGCGCGCTCGCCGTGCTGTTCAACGGCGCGTCGGTGGTGCGTCTGCGCTTCGGTCCCCGGGTTGCCGAGCCCCCGACGCGGTGCGCACCCGGCGCCGTCGTCGTCATCGGCGATTGGGATCTGGCATCCGCGGCGTACGGGCCCGACCGCATGCGCGCTCTTCTCGTCGACCTGCGCGCCGCCGCGCGCGACCTCGATCCCGAGGCGGCGGACGTGGCGGGCGGGGTGGAGATGTCGGTGCCGAACGCGACGACGGCGCTCGGTGAACGCTTGCGCACCGCGTACGACTGGAATCCCGAAGAGGTCATCCTGCTCGTCGACGGAGCGGCCACCGCGGCCATCCGCACCCACCCCGGGCGCACGCGCGGGCGGGGCTCGTCGCGATCCTGAGTCTCGACTAGGGTGGGACCCGGTTTCAGCTTCGAAGGAGAACGCATGGATATCGCAGGAGCCTCCGCCCTCGTCACCGGCGGTGCCTCGGGCCTGGGCCTGGCCACTGTCCGCCGTCTCACCGCGGCGGGCGCGAACGTCACGATCGTCGACCTGCCCTCCTCGAACGGCACCGCCGTCGCCGAGGGGCTCGGTGGCTCCTTCGTCGCCGCCGACGTGACGGATGCCGATCAGATCGCGGACGCCGCCGCCCGCGCCGCCGAAGCCGGCCCCCTGCGCGTGGTCGTCAACTGCGCGGGCATCGCCCCGCCGGCGAAGGTGCTCGACCGCGAGGGTGCCCCCACCTCGCTGCAGGACTTCGAGCGCGTCGTGCGCGTCAACCTCATCGGCACCTACAACGTCGTCGCGCAGACCTCGGCCGTCATGGCGAAGACCGAAGCGACCGAGAGCGGTGATCGCGGCGTCATCGTGAACACGGCGAGCGTCGCGGCCTTCGACGGACAGATCGGCCAGCCCGCCTACGCGGCGAGCAAAGGCGGCGTGCACGCGATGACGCTGCCCCTCGCGCGAGAGCTCGCCCGCTACGGCATCCGGGTGGTCACGATCGCCCCCGGCATCATGGAGACCCCCATGCTGAAGGGGCTCCCGCAGGCGGCGCAGGACTCGCTCGGCCAGCAGGTGCCCTACCCCTCCCGCCTCGGAACCCCCGACGAATACGCGCGTCTCGTGCTCGCGATCGCCGACAACGGCTACCTCAACGGCGAGACGATCCGCCTCGACGGCGCGATCCGGATGGCGCCGAAATGACCGACGGCATCCTGCTCCACGTCGAGGACGGGCTCGCGCGCGTCACCTTCGACCGCGCCGCGTCGCTGAACGCGATGGACTTCCCGATGGCGCGCCGCTGGCGCGAGGTCGCTCACGAGGTGACGTCGGACGCGTCCGTCGGAGCGGTGATCCTGGATGCCACCGGCCCCGCGTTCTGCGCGGGCGGCGACGTCGTGGCCATGGCGACGACCGGGGCGTCGGGGCGCGAGGTGACCGAGACGGCCGAGGCGATCCACGACGGGATCCGCACCTTCGCCGAGGCGCCGCTGCCGATGGTCGCCGCCGTCCAGGGTGCCGTCGCCGGTGGCGGGCTCGGCCTCATGCTCACCGCCGACTACGTCGTCGCGAGCGAGAACGCCCGCTTCGTCAGTCGCTACGCCAACATCGGCCTCACCCCCGACCTCGGCGTCTCCACCCTGCTGCCCGCGGCGATCGGTCAGCGGCGTGCGCTGCAGCTGCTGCTGCAGGACCGCATGCTCTCGGCCGCCGAGGCCCTGGACTGGGGGCTGGTGGCCGAGGTCGTGGCATCCGGCGATCTGGCGTCGCGGGCCGAGGAGATCGCGCGGTTCTGGCTCGATGGCGCGACCGCGGCGTTCGGGCAGGCGACGCGCCTCGTGCGCGTGGGCGCCGGACGCACCCTGGCCGAGAACCTCGCCGACGAGGCCGCCACGATCGGCGGCGCCTTCGACACCCCCGAGGCGAAAGCGCGGGTCGCCGCCTTCGCCGCCGCCTCCGCGAAAGGACGCTCGTGACGCTCGCCGGAAAGACCATCCTGATGTCGGGCGGCAGCCGCGGCATCGGCCTCGCCATCGCGCTGCGCGCCGCGCGCGACGGGGCGAACATCGCGCTGCTGGCCAAGACCGACACCCCGCACCCCAAGCTCGAGGGCACGGTGCACACCGCCGCCGAGGCGATCCGCGCGGCGGGCGGTCAGGCGCTGCCCATCGTCGGCGACGTGCGCGACGAGGAGTCGATCACCGAGGCCGTGCGGCGCACCGTGGGGGAGTTCGGCGGCATCGACATCGTCGTGAACAACGCCAGCGTCATCGACCTGTCGGGTTCGCTCGAGCTCGCGACGAAGAAGTACGACCTCATGCAGGACGTGAACGTCCGCGGCACGTTTCTGCTCTCGCGTGCCGCGGTCCCCTCGCTGAAGGATGCCGAGAACCCCCACATCCTGTCGCTCTCGCCGCCGCTGAACGTCACTCCTCGCTGGCTGGGGGCGCACACCGGGTACAGCCTCGCGAAGTTCGGCATGACGATGGCGACACTGGGCCTCGCCGAGGAGTTCGCGGGCGACGGGATCGCCGCCAACACCCTGTGGCCGCGCACGACGATCGCGACCGCGGCGGTGCAGAACGTCATCGGTGGCGACCGGCTCATGGCCGTGTCGCGCACGCCCGAGATCTACGCCGACGCGGCGTACGAGGTGCTCACCGCACCGTCGCGCGAGCGGACCGGGCAGACGCTGATCGTCGAGGACGTGCTGCGGGCCGCCGGGGTGACGGACTTCTCGGGCTACGCCGCCGTGCCCGGAACGCCGGATGCCGCGATGTACCCCGACATCTTCTTGGACTGACGCGGCGTTCCGGTCCTTTCGCCGGGCGGTGGAGGTCGTGCGGTGGGCGTGGGGTCGTGGGGCCCCGCTGTGGGCGTGGCGTCCTCCGTCGGCGCGGGGCGCTGCGGTCGGCATCCATAAACGCTGTTCGTGCGCATAAACGCTCTGTCACCGCGTTTATCGGCACGAATCGCGTTAATGGGCGGGTGCACCGCTCGCACGACAGACCGACGGGCGAGTCCGACGCGCAAGAGGTGCGCGGTGCCGCAATGGCGCACGGCCCCCAGCGGGGGAGGAGTCGCGGTGGTGTGGTGCATCCATAAACGCGATTCGTGCGCATAAACGCCCCGTCACCGCGTTTATGCGCGCGAACAGCGTTTATCGGCATCGCGGATGCCGAGCGGGCGCCGCCGCGCGTGGGCGCAGCCGGCGAGCGACCGATGCTCAGGCGCTCAGGTCGACCGTCGTGCCGAGGCCCTGCGCGCGGGCGGCGCGGATGAAGACGTCGGCGACCGCGACGTCCTGCGCACCGATCCCCACCGAGTCGAACAGCGTGATCTCGTCGGGCGACCGGCGGCCCCACGCGAGACCGGCGACGACCTCTCCGATCGTGCCGACGACGTCGGCCTCGGAGATCGCGCCCTCGGCGATCGCCCGCAGCAGGTCGCCCGACTTCGTGCGCGCCGTCGCCCGGTCGTCGACCCAGATCGAGGACCGGGCCATGGCCGCACCGTCGACCTCGCGCTCATCCGCGCGCGGCCGGGCTCCGACGACGTTGAGGTGCTGCCCCGGGCGCAGCCACGCCCCCTCGACGATGGCTTCCACCGACGGGGTCAGGGTGCAGACGACGTCGGCCTCCTCGAGCACCTCGCGAGGGGATGCCACGACGTCGATCGTCGTGGGCCATCCCTCGTCTCGAAGCTCGGCGGCGAGGCCCTCGGCGCGCTCGCGCGTGCGCGACCACACCACGACGCGGTCGAAGGGCCGCACGTCGCGCAGCGCCAGGGCGTGCTCGCGGGCCAACGCCCCGGCGCCGATCAGCCCGAGGGTCCGGCTGTCGGAGCGCGAGAGCGTGCGGGTGGCCACCGCGCTGGCGGCGGCGGTGCGCACCCGGGTCGGCACGGCGCCGTGCAGCAGCGCGACCGGCGACCCGTCGACGCGATCGACGACGAGGATCATCGAGCGCTGGGTCGGCAGCCGGCGCCCCGCGTTGTCGGGGACGTCGGCCAGGAGCTTGACGCCCGCGAGGTCGGAGGCCTCGGACACCGCCGACATCAGAATGAAGCGGTTGGAGTCCGCCGGCGTCGACATCGAGGTCGGGCCGGGCTGATCGGCGCGGCCCTCGGCGATCTCGGCGAACCCGCGGGAGACGGCCTCGGCGATGGCCTCGCGGTCGACGAGACCCTCCAACTGGGGCGTGCTCAGAAGCAGCATCAGGCGCGGCTCCCATCGGTCAGCTCGAGGGCGTCGGCGACGACGACACCGCGGAAGAGCACGGTGCGGTCGATCGGGCGGTCCATCACGGCCGCCGTCACGGTCTCGCCGGCGACCAGCACGAGGTCGGCGGGGTCGCCGATCCCGACGCCGGGGTGCTCGGCGCCGTGGGCCGGCATGGCCGCCCGGCCCATCACCGCGCGACCCCCCACCGTGGCGATCGCGACGCAGTGCTCGATGTCGTCGTCGCGGCGGAAGCCGTTGGTGAAGGCCAGCTGCCAGGTGCGGTCGAGCATGTCGGTGTTGCCGTAGGGCGACCAGTAGTCGCGCTGGCCGTCCTGGCCCAGGCCCAGTGCGATGCCGTACTCGTCGAGCAGGCGCGTGGGCAGCGGCGTCTGCGGCGCCACTGTCGCCATCGAGATGCCGAGGTCGCGGAACTGCTCGAGCAGCGTCCGCAGCTCCGCCTCGGGAAGCCGGCCCAGACCGTAACCATGCGAGATCGTCACGCGACCTCGCATGTCGAGGGCGCGGGTGCGCTCGATGATCAGCTCGGCCGAGAACTTCGCCAGCTGATCCGGTTCGTGCAGGTGGATGTCGACGGGGGCGCCGTAGCGCTCCGCGATGTCGAAGACGGCGTCGAGGTGACGCACCGGGTCGCGGTCCAGCGCGCACGGGTCGATTCCCCCGACCACGTCGGCGCCGCGGGCCATCGCCCGATCGAGCACCTCGATCGATCCCGCCTCGCGCAGCAGACCCGCCTGCGGGAAAGCGATGACCTCGACCTCGCACCGGTCGAGGTTCGCTTCGCGCGCCGCGAGCACGGCATCCAATCTCTCGAGATCCGCGTCGACGTCGACCTGGGCGTAGGTGCGCACCTGGGTCGTGCCGCGCGCGATCGCGCTCTCGAGCGTCGTCGCCACGCGGTACTCCATGCTCCGCTCGGCGTGGCGCCAGTTGTCGCGGTCGTTCAGCATCATGCCCCACACCCCGGGCACCCCGGTGTGAGGCCGGAACGGCAGGCCGATGCGGGTCGAGTCGAGGTGCACGTGCACGTCGGCGAACGACGGCAGCAGGATGCGTCCGCGGCCCGACACCGTCTCGGTCGCGGGGTCGATGGGTTCCGTGCCCGCCGGATGGATGCCGGCGATGAGGCCGTCTTCGAGGACGACGTCGGAGAGGGCGCCGCCCCAGGGGCGGACGTCGGTGAGGACGGTGGAGGTCATTCGAAGCTCGTTCCGGTGAAGTCGTACAGGCCGTCGGCGCGCGGGGTCCAGCGCAGTCCGCTGACGGCGGCGAAGTTGTTGAAGGGCACGTACAGCGGAACGAAGTATGCCTGCGTGTTGCTGTAATCCAGCAGCTCCTCGAAGACCTGCTGGCGTGCGTCGCCCTCGACCCCGCGCTGCTCCGCCGCCCAGGCGGCGGTGGCGGGATCCTGCGCGTAGTTGTTGTTGCCGGCCGTCTCGTAGAAGTCGGTGAGGGGCAGGTCGCCGTCGAGCGTGGAGGGGGCCCAGGTGTTGAGGTAGACGCCCTGCATCTCGCGGCCGCGCACCTTCAGCGTGTGGCTCTGCTGGTCGGCGCCGCGCATGTCGACGGCGATGCCGACGGCCTGCAGGTAGCCCTGGATGCTCTGGGCCACCTCGCTCGAGAGCGGGATGCGACCGTCGGTGGCGTAGTCGAACGGGATCGGCGTGCCGTCGTAGCCGGCCTCGGTCAGCAGCGCACGCGCGCCGTCGGGGTCGTAGCCGACGGGCTGGACGGAGTCGGAGAAGCCCTCCACCGCCGGTGCGATCATGGCCTTCGCGGGCTCGGCGAGCCCCGACAGCAGCGAGTCGACGATCGCCTGGGTGTCGACGGCCTTGGCCACCGCCTGGCGCACGCGCACGTCCTGCAGGGGGCCGGCGGTGGAGTTCACGCCGAGGAAGACGACCCCGTTCGAGGCGGCCGAGAAGGTCTGCGCCGACGGCGCGGCCTGCACCGAGGCCACCTGCGTCGGTCCGATCTGGGCGACGTCGAGGCTGCCCGAGAGCACGCCGTTCGCGCGGGACTCGGTGGACGACACCGGCTGCAGCGAGATCTCCTCGATGACCGGGGCCGGACCCCGGTAGTCGTCGTTGCGCTTCAGGTCGTACGACACGCCCGTCGTGATGCTGTCGAAGACGTAGGGCCCCGATCCGATCGGCTCCCGGGCGTAGGCGTCGGCCCCCATCTGCTGGTAGGTGTCGGCGGGCACGATCGAGATGAGCGAGGTGTTGCGGGGGAAGGCCGAGAACGGCTGCTTGAGGGTGAAGCGCACGGTGGTGGCATCCACCGCCTCGACGCTGTCGAGGGACGAGAGGTAGGCGTAGTTCTCACCGCTCGGATCGCCCAGGATCGTCTCGTACGTGAAGACCACGTCGTCGGCGTCGATGGCCTCGCCGTTGCTGGCGGTCACGTCGGGGGTGAGCGTGAACTCCCACTGGGTCAGGTCGTCGTTGGCTTTCCAGTCCGTCGCGAGCTTCGGCTCGAGGGTGCCGTCGGCGGCGATCTTCACCAGCTGATCGTGGGTGTGGAAGAAGACCGACAGCACCACCAGCGCGCCCGAGCGGATGGGGTCCATGGAGCTCGGATCGGTGGGCAGGGCCGCGGTCAGGCTCGTACGGGCGGTCTCGCCCGAGCCGGTGGGGGAGTCGAATCCGCCGGCGCATCCGGCGAGGATCACGCTGCCGAGGGTGAGGGCGGCGGCGCCTGCGAGGGCGCGGCGGGCTGTCGAGCGGGTCATGAGAGGGCCTTTCGGGTGGGCGAGTCAGAGAGGGTGGGTGAGTCGGTGAGGGCGGGGGACGCGGGGCGGGTGGGTGAGTCGGAGAAGAGGTGCGGGATGGCGTCGAGCAGGGTGCGGGTGTACGGATGCCGGGGCTCGGCGAAGACGCGCTCGGTCGGGCCCTCTTCGACGATGCGTCCGGCCTGCATCACGACGACGCGGTCCGCGATGCCGCGGACGACGCCGAGGTCGTGCGAGACGAAGAGGTAGGCGAGTCGCTGCTCGCGCTGCAGGCCGCCCAGCAGGTCGAGCACCTGCGCCTGGATCGAGACGTCGAGCGCCGAGACGGGCTCGTCGAGCAGCACGATCGCCGGGTCGAGGGCGAGCGCGCGGGCGATGCCGACGCGCTGGCGCTGCCCGCCCGACAGACGGGTGGGAAGACGGTCGTCGAACGAGCTGTCGAGGCCGACCCCGTCGAGCAGCGTCCGCACGCGTGCCGACGTGAAGCTCCGGCGGATCTTCAGCGGTTCGCCGACGGAGCGGGAGACGCTCATGCGCGGGTCCAGCGCCGACGACGGGTCTTGGAACACCACCTGGGCGCGCGAGCGGATCTCGGCGCTGCGTCCGGCGATGTCGGGGGACACGGTGCGCCCCTCGAAGCGGATGGTGCCCGCGCTCGCCGGGGTGAGGCCCAGGATGGCGCGCAGCAGCGACGACTTGCCGCATCCGGACTCCCCGACGACGGCGACGGTCTCTCCGGCGCGGATGCGCAGGGACACGCCGTCGACCGCCCGGGTGCGCCGGCCTCGACGACCGGGGTACTCGACGACGAGGTCGGTCACCTCCAGGGCGGGCTCCTCTGCGGTCTCGACCAGCGCCGGGCGGTCCGCCCCGGTGCGGGTCGACGGCGCCGCCGCGAGCAGCCGCCGCGTGTACTCGTGAGCGGGGGCCGACAGCACCGCGCGGGTCTCACCGTGCTCGACGACTCGTCCCGACCGCATGACGACGAGGGCGTCGGTGTGCTGGGCCACGAGGCCCAGGTCGTGGCTGATGAGCGCCAACGCCGACCCGGTGCGTTCGCGCACCTCGTCGAGCAGGGCCATGACCTGCGCCTGGACCGTGACGTCGAGCGCCGTGGTGGGCTCGTCGGCGATGAGCAGCAGCGGGTCGTTGGCGATGGCCATGGCGATGACCGCGCGCTGGCGCATGCCGCCCGACCACTGGTGGGGCCGCGACGCCGCGCGGTCGGCGGCGTCGCGGACGCCCACCGATTGCAGCAGCTCGACCGCGCGTCGGCGGGCGGCGGTGCGCGAGGTGGCGGGGGAGTGGGCGCGCACCGCGGCGGCGACCTGCGCCCCCACCGAGCGCAGCGGGTTGAGCGCCGACATCGGGTCTTGGAACACCATCCCGGTCACCCGGCCGCGCATGCTGCGGAGCTCCCGCTCGCTCATCGACGTCACGTCGCGGCCGTCGATGCAGACGCTCCCCGAGGCGACGCGCACGCCCGGGGGCAGCAGGCCGAGGGCGGCGAGCATCGTGAGGCTCTTGCCGGAGCCGGACTCGCCGACGACGCCGAGCGCGGACGAGGGCGCCACCTCGAACGAGACGTCGTGAACCACGGTGCGGTGGCCCTCGTCGGTCGTGGCATCCAGACGCAGGTTCTCGACGGACAGGACGGGGCGGGTCATCGTCGGGCTCCCTTGCGCAGGAAGGCGCCACGCGCCTCGGCGGTGAACTGCTGGCTGAGGAACTGCACGCCGCCCACGGCGAGGAACATCGCGATCCCGGGCAGGATCACCAGCCACGGATCGGTGGCCAGGTACTTCTGGCCGTCGTAGATCATGGCGCCCCAGCTGGGCGTGGGCGGTTGCACGCCGAGACCGAGGTATTCCAGAGACGCCTCGACGAGCACGATCGTGGCGATGTCGGTCGCGGCGATGATGAGCGTGTGCGGCCAGACGTTCGGCAGCACGTGTCGGGTGAGAGACCAGAAGCGATCGGCACCCTGTGTGCGCGGTGCCACGACGAAGTCCTGCGCCCGAAGGGCCGCGGCGACGTTGCGGGTGACCCGGGCGTAGCCCACCCACCAGGTGCAGCCGACGACGAGGATCGTAAGCCCCGCGCTGGGCGGGACGACGGCGCAGACGGCGATGAGCAGCAGCACGACGGGCATCGCCAGCACGGTGTTCGACAGCACCGACAGAGCGGACTCGATCCGCCCTCCGAAGAAGCCGGCCAGGATGCCGACCGTGGTGCCGATCACCGCGTTGAGGCACACGATGGCCACGGTGATGCCGAGGGTGACGGCGGAGGCGAGGGCGATCCTGCTGAACAGGTCGCGCCCGAGCGGGTCGGTGCCCAGCGGGTGCGCCGGGTCGACGAAGGGCGGGAGAAGGACGCGCGACAGGTCCTGTCCGAACGGGTCGAAGCCGGGCAGCACGGGACGCAGCGCGGTCGCGCCGACCACGACGGCGAGCATCACGATGCCGACGACGGCCGAGGGGCGCAGGCGCCGACGACGGGGGCGAGGGGGCGGTGCCGAGGTCGCGGCCTCGGGGAGCGGGGGCAGGGCGACGGTGGTCATGAGGTGGCCGTTCGGGGGTCGATGCGGGCGACGAGCAGGTCGACGAGGGTGTTGACGACGACGAAGGCGACGGCGACGAAGAGGAGCCCCGCCTGGACGATCGGGAAGTCGCGCTGACTCACGGCGGCCGTCAGCAGGCTGCCGAGCCCCGGCCAGGCGAACACCACCTCGACCACGACGGTGCCGCCGAGCAGACCGCCGAGGTTGAGGCCGGCCATGCCGAGCACCGGCGGCAGGGCGTTGGGGAGCATCTGCGTGAACAGGATGGTCGGTCGCGACTGGCCGATCGCGAAGGCCGTGCGCACATAGTCCTGCTCGGCTTGATCGCTCAGCGCGGCGTCGAGCAGGCGGAGATACATCACGAACTGGCCGGTGGCGAGGGTCACGACCGGGAGTACGAGGCTCGCCGGACTCGTGCGGCCCAAGGACGGCAGCAGGCCGAGCGTGACCGAGAAGATCAGCACGAGCAGCAGAGCGAAGAAGAAGTCGGGCACCGCCTGCCGGGTGGCGCCGAGCCAGCCGACGACGGCGCGCAGGATCCGGCTGCCGCTGAGGTGGATGACGACGGTTGCCACGAGCGCGAGGGCGAAGCCGGCCAGGAACGCCCAGAAGGCGAGTTCGACCGTGGCGGGGAGGCGTTCCCACACGAGCCCGAGCGCGGACTCGTGCAGGCGGTACGAGTCGCCGAGGTCGCCGACGACGACTCCGCGGAGGAAGTCGAGGTACTGCACGATGACCGGGCGGTCGAAGCCGAGGCTGGCGTTGAGCGCGTCGACGTCGGCACTGCTGGCGTTGTCGGGGAGCAGGAGTGCGCCGGGGGCGCCGGTGAGGCGACCGAGGACGAAGCCGATCGTGACCACGAGGAAGACCGTGGCGCCGGCCAGGGCGAGGCGGCGGAGGAGGAAGGCGAGCACGGAGGTGACGCTACGGCGCGCAACGGGTATACCAAGGCGATGTAACGAACACGCAATGTGATCCTTACGCGGGCGTCACTTTGGAGTACCAAACGACGCCTCAGGCGCTCGAGGCAACCCTGATAGCCATGTTTGGAATACCAAACGACGGTTTCCTCCCACGTCCCGCCCCTGTCAGGATGGAGGCGTGGACGACGACATCGACGCGACCGGCCGGCGCATCGCGCACATCCTGCGCGAGCGCATCATCACCGGCGAGATCGACATGGGCGACAAGCTCGGCGAACGCGACATCGCCGAGGAGCTCGGCGTTTCGCGGGTGCCCGTCAGAGAGGCGCTGCACGTGCTCGAGGCCGAGGGGTTCGTGTCGTCGGCCCATCGCCGTGCGGCCGTCGTGCACCGCTTCACGGTCGACGACGCGAGGGAGCTGTTCGACATGCGCATGCACCTCGAGCCCTTCGCCGCGGCGCTCGCCGCGGAGCGCGCCGCCGCGGGCGCCGACACCGCAGCGCTGCGGGCCGCGCTCGACGTGGCGCACGTCGCGTCGGTCGCCGCAGCGTCGGCCTCGTCGCGCAACTCCGATCTGCACGACGAGATCTTCGCCCTCGCCGGTCACGCGCTGCTCTCGCGGATGAGTGGTCTGCTCACGGGGCGCACGCGATGGCTCTTCCGTCTGACGCCCGAACGCGACACCCCCGGTCGATGGGATGAGCACGCCGAGATGGTGGAGGCGATCGTGGGCGGGCACGTCTCGCTCGCGCAGACACTCGCCGCCGCGCACGTCGAGCGGGCCCGCGTGGAGTCGATGCCGGGCCTGGTCGAGCGGCTTCCCCCCGTCGAGCGGGCGGAGCGTCGCCGGCGGTCGCGCCGGGTGACGTCGGGGGCCTGACCGCGCCGAAAGGGCGCCCGCGCTGCCCCACCCGGCTGCGATTAACGCGATCCGCGGGTCCATCTGCATGACCGGTGTGGCGCATGTGCTGTCGCGCGGCGTGTGAGGCGCCGCACGAACCAACGCTCCTGCATGTGGACCGCGTGGGCCCACGACCCGTCAGATCAGGCCCAGCTCCGCGAACGCGTTGTGCACGCCGTCGTCGAGCACGGCGGTGGTCACCCGGCCGGCGAGGCGCTGCAGTTCGGGCACAGCGTTGCCCATCGCGACGGGGGTGCCGACGACCTCGAACATCTCGACGTCGTTCCAGCTGTCGCCGATGCCGATGGCGTCCGTCGCCGACAGGCCCAGTTCGGCGAGCACGTCGGTGATCGCGGAGCCCTTGGTGACGCCGGCCTGGCCGATCTCGCCGTTCGAGCCGCCGGGCAGCGGGATCGAGCCCGGGATGACGTGGAACCCGTCGCCGAGCTCGGCGGCGGCGTGGGCGACGGTGTCGGTCGAGGGGCTGACGAAGACAGCCTTGGCGACGGCGTCGCGGTCGACCTCCGACACCGGTCGGGGCTCGCGCCACAGCGGCTGCTCGGGGGGCAGGCCCTGGGCCTCGAGCTCGGCCGCGCGCTGGGCGTGACGCTCGCGCCGGTACTCGTTCATCACGGCGCCCATGCCGGGGCTGGCGAAGACGCCGCCGTGGGTCTGCAGGAAGTAGTGGATGCCGTGGGCCTCGAAGTACCGCTCGAGGGTGTCGACGTCGGCGCGGGGGAGGGGGCGTTCCACCAGCGTCCGATCGGCCTGGGTCGCATACGCTCCGCCGTTGGTGATCGCGCCGTCGAAGCCGATGGCGAGCACGTCGGGGTGGATGTCGCCGGCGGAGCGGCCGGTACTGAGCCACACGAGGTTCCCGTTCTCTCGCGCCTGTCGGATGGCGGTCGCCGTCGAGGGCGCCATCACCGAACCGTGCTCGAGGATCGTGCCGTCGACGTCGAGGAAGGCGATGCGGGTCATAGATGTACTCCAAGAGGTCGGCCCCGGGCCGTGAGGACCCGGGGCCGATCCGATCAGGGGGGTCAGCGCGTCAGCGACGCGCCATTGGTGCGGATGACGTCGGCGTACCAGCCGAACGACTTCTTCCGGTAGCGATCGAGCGTTCCGGTGCCGTCGTCGTTGCGGTCGACGTAGATGAAACCGTATCGCTTGCTGAGCTGAGCGGTGCTGGCGCTGACGATGTCGATGCAGCCCCACGAGGTGTAGCCGAGCACGTCGACGCCGTCTTCGAGCGCCTCGCCGACCTGCACGAGGTGGTCGTTGAGGTAGGCGATGCGGTAGTCGTCGACGACCGTCTTCTCACCGTCGACCTCGACGAGCTGGTCGCGCGCGCCCAGGCCGTTCTCGACGATGAACAGCGGCTTCTGCCACCGGTCCCAGAACTGGTTCAGCACGAGGCGCAGGCCCACGGGGTCGATCTGCCAGCCCCACTCGCTCGCTTCGAGCGTGGGGTTCGAGACGCCGCCCATGATGTTGCCCTCGCCCTCGGCGCGCTTCGCGGGGTCGGCGGTCTCGGCGATCGACATGTAGTAGCTGAACGAGACGAAGTCGACGGTGTTCGTCAGGTCGTCGCGGTCCTGATCGGTGATGTCGAGCTCGATTCCCTTCTCGCGCAGCGTCCGCAGGAAGTACCCGGGGTACTCGCCGCGGGTGTGCACGTCGCCGTAGACGAGGTTGCCGTGGTCGGCGTCCATGACGGCGCGGGCGTCGTCGGGCGACGGGGTGAGGGGGTAGATCGGCATCGACAGCACCATGCAGCCGACCTTCGCCTCGGGGGCGACCTCGCGGGCGATGCGGGTGGCCCGGGCGGATGCCACGAGCTCGTGGTGCATCGCCTGGTACAGCTGCTGCTCGGGAACGCCGCCCTCGGGGATCGGGATGCCGCCGCTCATGAACGGGGCGTGCAGCAGCGAGTTGATCTCGTTGAACGTCAGCCAGTACTTCACACGCGAGCCGAAGCGCTCGAGGAGCGTGCGGGCGTAGCGCTCGTAGAACCCGATGAGCTCGCGGTTCGTCCAGCCGCCGTAGGCCTCGGCCAGGTGCAGCGGCGTCTCGTAGTGCGAGATCGTCACGAGCGGCTCGATGCCGTGCTTCTCGAGTTCGTCGAGCACGCGGTCGTAGAACGCCAGGCCCTCTTCGTTGGGCTCGGTCTCGTCGCCCTTCGGGAAGATGCGGCTCCACGCGATCGAGAACCGGTAGACGCCGAAGCCCATCTCGGCGAACAGCGCGATGTCCTCCGCGTAGCGGTGGTAGTGGTCGATGCCGATGAGCTTGAGGTTGTCGGGCGTGGGCTGGTCGCTGCGAGGGCCCGAGATGCCGCGGGGCATCACGTCCTGCACCGAGTACCCCTTGCCGTCTGCGTCGTACGCGCCCTCGATCTGGTTCGCGGCGGTCGCGCCGCCCCAGAGGAAGCCGTCGGGGAAGGAAGTGGTCGTCATGGTCTGTGCCTCCAGGGGGTCAGCGGGCGGTGGAGAGGGAGTCGACCGAGATGGCGCGGAACAGCGTCTCGCCGTGCGAGAGGGGTCCGGATGCCACGTCGGCGACGTCGGGATACAGGTCGCCGTTGGTCACGATGACCGGGGTGATCAGGTCGTACCCGGCCTTCTCGATGGCGGCGCCGTCGAATTCGAGCAGCAGGTCGCCGGCCTTCACCTCGGCGCCGGACTGCACCTTCAGGGTGAAGTGCTGGCCGCCGAGCTTGACGGTGTCGAGGCCGACGTGGATCAGCAGCTCCACGCCGTCGACGCCGCGCAGGCCGATCGCGTGACCGGTGGGGAAGGCGGCGACCACGGTGGCGTCGAACGGGGCGTAGACCGCGCCCGAGGTGGGCCGGATCGCGACGCCCTTGCCGAGCGAGCCGTCGGCGAAGGCGGCATCCGGAACCTCGCTGAGGGCGACGACGGTGCCGTCGACGGGGTTCGAGACCTCGGTGTCGGTCGCCGCGGCCGGGGTCGCGGGGGCGGCGGTGTCGACGGGGTCGGCGAAGCCGATGAGCACGACCAGCAGGAACGGGATGACGATCGCGGCGCCGAGGCCGATCGCGAGCATGACCATGTTGCCGTTGCCCAGCAGGGCGGGGAGCGCGAGACCCGAGGGGACGACGAACGCCTTCGAGAAGACCCCGCCCATCGCGATGAGCGCGCCACCGACGGCGCCGCCGACGATGCCGAAGGCGAAGGGGCGCTTGAGTGGCAGGTTGATGCCGTAGATCGCGGGCTCGGTGATGCCGGCGAGGAAGCCCGACAGCGTCGCCGGGGCGGCGAGCGAGCGGAGGCTCTTGTTGCGGGTGCGAACGAGCACACCGGCGACCGCGGCGGCCTGGGCGAGCACGGCGGCGAAGACGGGTCCGATGAGCAGGATCATGCCCGTGGTCTGGTACTCGAGCTGGAAGAGCGGCACGAGGCCCCAGTGCAGGCCGAAGATCACGAAGACCTGCCAGAGGCCGCCCATGATGGCGCCACCGGCCCACGGCACGGTCTGGAACACCCAGCCGATGGCCGAGGCGAGTCCGCCGCCCACGAGCGCCGACAGCGGACCGATGACGACGAAGATCAGCGGCACGGCCACGAGCACGACGAGCATCGGGGTGACGAAGCGACGAATGGCACCGGGCAGCTTCGCGTAGAGGAAACGCTCGGCGTGGCTCTGCAGCCACACGATGATGATGACCGGGATGACGCTCGAGACGTAGCTGACCATCGTCACCGGGATGCCGAAGAACGTCACGTCGGGAACGCCGGTGAGGGCCGTGATCGAGGGGTAGACGAGCGCTCCCGCGATGGCGAGCGAGGTGAACTCGGCGGCCTTGAAGTAGCGGGCCGCGGTGATCGCCAGGGCGAGGGGGAGGAAGTTGATCAGCGCGTCGGAGAGGGCGTTGAGGATCGTGTAGGTGGTGGTCGTGGCATCCATCCACCCGAAGGTGACGGCCGCGGCGAGGAACGCCTTGAGCAGACCGGTGCCGGCCAGCGCCCAGAGGATCGGCGTGAAGATGGCCGAGATCATCGAGATGAATCGGTTGAAGAGGTTGCCCTTCGGGCCCTTCTCGCCGGTGTCGTCGGAGCCCGCGCCGAGCTTCGTCTGCGACTGGATCGCCGCGAACACCTCGGGCACGTCGTTGCCGATGACGACCTGGTACTGCCCGCCCGCCTGGGCGGTGGTGATCACGCCGGGGGTGGCGCGGAGGGCTGCGGCGTTCGCCTTGCTCTCGTCTTTCAGTACGAATCGGAGCCTCGTCGCGCAGTGCACGAGCGAGGTGACGTTGCCTTCTCCGCCGACGCCGGTGAGAACCGCCGCCGCTGTCTTCGCGTAATCCGCCATCGGAATCCGCCTGCCTTTCGCCGCATCCATGCGGCCCGTCGAATGTTCTGTGGCGACGACCCGGATTGTTTTCGGGCAATAAAAAAGACCCGAATCCGTTCATCGCTCGTCAGCGATGTGGATTCAGGTCTTGCCCGCTCGCGCGGTAACAATCCGGAAATCGTCGGCAGGTGTGAACCTGCGTCCGCGACTATAGCACCGGCGCGTCGGGTGCGCCAGAGGTGTCGGCGCGCCCCATGCTCGTCGCCAATCGCTCGACGTGCACGGTCAGGTAGAGCACTTCCTCGTCGGTGAGGGTCGAGCTCGTCGCCGCGAGCACGTAGGCCTTCACAGCCTCGGCGATGCCGAAGGCGCGGGGGTAGCGGTGCTTCGCGAACTCGAAGAACGACGAGTCGCCGCTCGTGAGCATCGAGCGGTCCACGAGGCGCTGCAGCAGGAACCGCACGTGCAGGATGAACCGCGCGTAGTCGGGGCCGGCGGTGTCGAGGGTGACGCCGAGGCCCGTCTCGACCGTGCGCACGACGTGCTGCACGCGCCGGAACAGCAGGGCCGCGGTGCCGTTGGGCTCGTCGCGCGTCGCGTTGAGCAGGTGCATCGTGAGGAACACGCCCTCTTCGGGCGGGAGGCCGCGATCGAGGGATGCCGCGATCGAGGCCGCCATGCGCTCGGCGACACGCGATTCGTCGGGGTGGAGGATCCGCAGCTCGGGCATCGAGGTGACGGGGATGCGGATGCCCTGGTCGAGGCGCTCGATGACGTAGTTGACGTGGTCGATGACGGCGAGCGGCAACCGACGCCCGAGGTCGCGGCCCAGTTCGCGCTCGGCTTCGTCGACCGCGCGCAGCACCGCCTGCACCAGGGCGTATGGCGCGTCGGTGAGGAGCTTCTGCGCGTGTGCGGTGTCGGTGGCCTGGTCGAGCACGAACGTCTTCTCGACCTTGGCGGGGTCGACGTGCCCCTCGTGCTTGAGCTGGAAGCCGATGCCGCGTCCCATGAGCACGCGCTCGCGGCCGTCGGCGTCGATCGCCACGACGACGTTGTTGTTCAGAAGTTTCTGCACGCCGCCGGGCGGGAGGGGGGCATCACCGGCACCGGGCATGGGATGCAGTTTAGAGCGGCGCGTCGCGCGCGAGTCGCCAGAATTCGTCGCCGCGAGGCGGTGCCGGGCGACGAATTCGGGCGACTCACGCGCGGGGCGCCGGGCGGCGGACTCGTGTAGAGTCGCCGACGGACATGTGACTGGTCATGCAGGCAGGATCCGAAAGCAGTGCGAGAGCGCCGCCTTCGGGTCCTTTTTTTGTGCCCGGCGACCGCGGCGCCGACGCCCGGTCGATGTGTCCGTCGATCCAAGGAAGGACGTCGATGACCACCTCAGACAGCGCGCGCAGCATTCTCGAGCACGTCGGTGGAGCCGCCAATGTGGCCGCTCTGCACCACTGCTCGACCCGTCTGCGCTTCACCCTGACCGACGAGACGAAAGCCGACGAGGCGGCGCTGAAGGCGACCCCCGGCGTGATCGGCGTCGTGCGCGGCACCCAGACCCAGGTCATCATCGGCTCGAACGTGGCCGACTACTTCCGCGAGATCGAGAAGGTGCGCGGGGGCGGAACCCGCTCCGCGGCCCGCGTGGATGCCGCGAAGCCGAAGCTCACGTGGAAGGGCGCCGGATCGATCGCGATGGACTTCGTGGTCGGCGTCTTCACCCCGATCATCCCGGCCGTCGCGGGCGCCGGAATCTTCAAGTCGTTCCTGATCCTCGCGGTCGCCCTCGGGTGGCTGCAGACCAGCGACCAGACCTATCAGGTGCTCACCGCGATCCCCGATGCGGTGTTCTTCTTCCTGCCCCTGCTCGTGACCTACACCGCGGCGAAGAAGCTCGACACCAACATCCCGCTGGCCCTCGGCATCGTCGGACTGCTCGTCTTCCCGACCTTCGCGGGTCTGCTGACGCAGGAAGGCGGCGTCGCCCTCTTCGGCATCGCCGTCCCCGCCATCGCCTACAACGCCCAGGTCTTCCCCCCGATCCTGGCCGTGCTGCTGCTCGCCGTCGTCGAGCGCTTCGCCCGCCGCATCAGCCCGAGCGTCATCAGCACGTTCCTCGTGCCGCTGATCTGCTTCGTCGTGGTCGCCCCGGCCATGATCTTCCTGCTCGGCCCGCTCGGGTTCTGGCTCGGCTCGCTCCTGACCGGCGCGATGCTGTGGCTGTACGGCACCCTCGGCTGGGTGGCCGTCGCCCTCATGGCCGCAGCCCTGCCCTTCATCGTCTCGGTCGGCATGCACAAGGCCTTCATCCCGCCCACCGTGGCCACGATGGCCGCGAGCGGTCGCGAGAGCTTCTACCTCGTCGCCTCGCTCGCCCACAACCTCGCCGAGTCGGGCTCGAGCCTCGCCATCGCCGTACGCACGAAGAACAAGACGCTGCGCGGCACCGCCATCTCGTCGGGCATCTCGGCGTTCTTCGGCATCACGGAGCCCGCGCTGTACGGCGTGACGCTGCAGAACCGCCGCGCGATCATCTCGGTCGTCATCGGATCGTTCGTGGGCGGCGCGTACCTCGGCATCGCGGCCATCTCGGCCTTCGCCCTGGTGAGCCCGGGAGCGGCGAGCATCTCGATGTTCATCGACATGGCCAACCCCTGGAACCTGCTGCACGCCGTCATCGGCGCCCTCGTGGCGATGATCGTGTCGTTCGCGGTGTCGCTGGTGATCTGGAAGGACTCCGACTCCGCCACGGTGCGCCTGCTCGACGAGCAGGCGGGGGTCGCAGCGCCCGCAGCCGACGCCGGCCCGGTCTCGAACGCCGGGATCATCGCCCCGATGACCGGCGAGGTCGTTCCGCTCGATCAGGTCGACGACCCGGTGTTCTCGGGCGGCATCCTCGGACCGGGCGTGGCCATCCGCCCCACCGACGGCGAGGTGCGCGCGCCCATCACCGGCACCGTGTCGAGCCTGCTGCCCTCGCGCCACGCCCTCGGCATCCTCGGCGACGACGGCCTCGAAGTGCTCGTGCACGTGGGCCTGGACACCGTGCGCCTCGAAGGCGTCCCCTTCACCGCCCTCATCGCGCAGGGCGATCATGTGACCGCGGGCCAGCCCGTGCTCATAGCCGACCTCGCGGCCATCGAAGCCGCGGGCCTCGACATCACGACGCCCGTCGTCGTGC
This sequence comes from Microbacterium sp. Leaf179, assembly GCF_001423785.1. Taxonomy (NCBI): domain Bacteria; kingdom Bacillati; phylum Actinomycetota; class Actinomycetes; order Micrococcales; family Microbacteriaceae; genus Microbacterium; species Microbacterium sp. Leaf179. Next base: position 68,040 of record NZ_LMPH01000007.1, read on the forward strand.
TCAACGGCGACGCCTACGACGTCGCCCCCCTCGTGACCGGACGCGTCGCCGCGGGCGCCGCGCTCCTGTCGACCGAAGAGAAGGAGACCGCGAATGGGATTGCCTGACGGATTCCTCTGGGGCGGCGCCCTCGCCGCCAATCAGGCCGAAGGTGCCTGGAACGAAGGGGGTCGCGGTCCCGCGGTCTCCGACGTGGCGAAATACCGGCCCCACGTCGACCCGCGTGAGTACGCGGTGCACCACCAGCACACGCTGGAGAGCATCCGCGAGGCCATGGCCGACGACGACATCGCGTACTACCCGAAGCGCCGGGGCATCGATTTCTACCACCGGTACCGCGACGACCTGGCGCTGTTCGCCGAGATGGGCTTCTCGGTGCTGCGCGTGTCGATCGCGTGGTCGCGCCTGTACCCGACCGGCGAAGAGCTCGAACCGAACGAGGAGGGCATCGCCTTCTACCTCGACCTGTTCACGGAGATGCGCCGTCTCGGCATCCGTCCGCTCGTGACGCTGTCGCACTACGACCCGCCGCTCGCCCTCGCGCTGAAGAACAACGCGTGGGTCGACCGGAGCACGATCGCGCTGTTCGAGCGCTTCTCACGCACGTGCTTCGAGCGCTTCGGCCACCTCGTCGACCTGTGGCTGTCGTTCAACGAGATCGACGGCATCATCCGGCACCCGTTCACCTCGGGCGGCATCATCGACGAGACCGTCGAGGGGTCGCTGGAGCAGGCCTGCTACACCGCCCTGCACCACCAGTTCGTCGCGTCGGCGTCGGTCACCCGCATGCTGCACGAGATGTGGCCCGCGTCGGAGATGGGGTGCATGCTCACCATGCTCACCACCTACCCGAACACCTGTCACCCCGACGACGTCGCCGCCACCCAGGCGAAGGAGCGCATGCTCTACCTCTGCACCGACGTGCAGGCCGGCGGCGCCTACCCGCGCCTCGCGCTGAACGCGCTGGAGCGGCAGGGTGTCGTCATCCCCTTCGAGGACGGCGACGTCGAGCTGCTGCGCGACCACCCGGTCGACTACATCTCGTTCTCGTACTACATGACCCTCACCGAGTCGGTGCGTCCGGATGCCGAGCGCACGCCCGGCAACACGGTGCTGGGCGTGAAGAACCCGTACCTCGCCTCGAGCGAGTGGGGCTGGCAGATCGATCCGGTGGGGCTCCGCATCGCGCTCATCGACCTCTACGACCGCTACGGCAAGCCGCTGTTCATCGTCGAGAACGGTCTGGGCATGCGCGACGAGCTGACCGACGACGGGCGCATCCACGACCCGTACCGCATCGACTACTTCCGCTCGCACTTCGCGGAGATGATCCGCGCCGTCGACGAGGGCGTGGACCTGCGCGGCTACACGAGCTGGGCCCCGATCGACATCATCAGCGCCTCGTCGTCGCAGATCTCGAAGAGGTACGGTTTCATCCACGTCGATCAGGACGACCTCGGCAACGGGACCGGGGAGCGGCGCCGCAAGGACTCGTTCTTCTGGTACCAGAAGGTCATCTCCTCGAACGGGGCCGACCTGGGGTGACCGCCGCACTCGATGCGCGTTCCCCGGGGTCGACGGAGACACCCATGCAGATCATCAAGAAGGTGCTGAACTCCAGCGTCGTGCTCGTCGAGGACGAGCGCGGCGTGGAGCGCGTGCTGCTGGGCAAGGGCATCGGTTTCGGCGCGAAGCAGGGCGACAGCGTCGCCCCCGAGGCGACCGATCGGGTCTTCGTCGCCCTCGACGACGCCGACCAGCGCAACCTCGTCGAGCTGCTGGCGCAGATTCCGGGGGAGTTCGTCGAGCTCACCCGGGCCATCGTGCTGGATGCCGAGAACTCCGGCATCCAGCTCGATGCGCACATCTACCTGACCCTCACCGATCACCTGCACTTCGCCGTGGAACGTCATCGGCGGGGGCTGCAGGTGACCAACCGCCTGGCGTGGGAGGTGCGGACGGTCTACCCCGGCGAGTACGAGGTGGGCCTTCGGGCGCTGGCGCTGCTGCGCGAGCGCACCGGCGTCGCCCTGCCCGACGAGGAGGCCGCCAACATCGCCTTCCATCTCGTCAACTCCGAGGTGGGGCGTCCGGCTGTCGACTCGATCCGCGTGGTGGGGCTGGTGTCGGACATCACCACGATCGTCACGCACTCCGGGGGCGTGGCGCTCGACGGCGACGATCTGCACACCCGGCGGTTCCTCACCCACCTGCAGTTCTTCGCCGAACGGTTGTTCTCGGGCCGCCTGGCCGGGCAGGACGACGACCTGCTCTTCGCGACCATGACGCAGAAGCACCCGCGGGCGGTCGCCACGGCCGAGCGCGTGCGCGCCTTCGTGCGCAAGGAGCACGAGGTGGAGATCTCCGACGAGGAGGTCGGTTACCTCGCTCTGCACATCGCGCGGGCGCAATCCGCCTGAGCACCCCCGCTGCGCTGCTGCGTGAGTCGCCGGAATTCGTCGCCCGGTGAGGGTCCGCTGCGACGATTCCTGGCGACTCACGCGGCTCTCGGGCGGGGGCGTCCAGCCGCGGTGCAGGCGCGCCGGGTAACCTGGAAACCATGACCGATCAGCCCCCCGTGCGCTCCACCACGCCCCGGCAGGTGCGCCCCGAGGGGGCCCCGGCGAACACCGGCATCCGCGAGACGCGCCCCGCGCCGTCGACGCGCGTCCGCCAGGTGCGCCCCGCGACCGAGGGATGGAAGCAGGCGACAGACGAGACCGGTCGTCCGCTGCTGCAGTTCGCCAGCCCGAAGCGCGGCAAGCCCCCCGTGCACCTCGCCGACCTCACCCCCGCGGAGCGGGTCGAGAAGGCCAAGGAGCTGGGCCTGCCCGGCTTCCGCGCGAAGCAGCTCGAGAAGCACTACTTCACGCACTACACGTCGGACCCCGCCGACATGACCGACCTGCCGGCATCCGGTCGCGAAGAGCTCGTCGCGGGAATGCTGCCGCCGCTGCTCACCGAGGTGCGCCGGCTCGAGACCGACCGCGGCGACACGATCAAGTTCCTCTGGAAGCTGCACGACGGCGCGCTCGTCGAGTCGGTGCTCATGCGCTACCCCGGCCGCATCACGCTCTGCGTGTCGAGCCAGGCCGGGTGCGGCATGAACTGCCCCTTCTGCGCCACCGGTCAGGCGGGTCTGACCCGCAACATGTCGGCGGCCGAGATCATCGAGCAGATCGTCCGCGCCAACGCCCTCATCGCCGCCGGCGGACTGGGTGGCAAGAAGCACGACGACCACTCGCTCGACCGCGTCAGCAACATCGTCTTCATGGGCATGGGGGAGCCGCTCGCCAACTACGCGCGGGTCATGCAGGCCGTGCGCGTGATGGTCGACAAGGACCACGGCCTGGGCATGAGCGCCCGCGGCATCACCGTCTCGACCGTCGGACTCGTGCCCGCGATCAAGAAGCTCGCCGACGAAGACATCCCGGTGACGTTCGCCCTGTCGCTGCACGCTCCCGACGACCACCTGCGCGACGAGCTCATCCCGGTGAACTCCAAGTGGAAGGTCGACGAGGCCCTGGATGCCGCGCGCAACTACTTCGACAAGACCGGCCGCCGTGTCTCGATCGAGTACGCCCTGATCAAGGACATGAACGACCACGCCTGGCGCGCCGACCTTCTTGCCGAGAAGCTCAACGCCCGAGGTCGCGGCTGGGTGCACGTGAACCCGATCCCGTTGAACCCGACTCCGGGGTCGATCTGGACGGCATCCGAGGTGCCCGTGCAGAACGAGTTCGTGCGCCGGTTGAACGACGCGGGCATTCCGACGACCCTCCGCGACACCCGCGGTAAAGAGATCGACGGCGCCTGCGGTCAGCTCGTGGCGACCGAAGACGACGCGGTGGCCGCCGCGGCGACGCCCGTCGGCTGACGCCCGCCGGTCCGTTCGGCGGCTTACGCCCGCCCGTGCGTTCGGCGGTGCCCGTCGAGCGCTCTCGCCGCCCCGGGCATAAACGCTCCTCCTGCGCAGAAACGCGCTCGCTGAGCGTTCATGCGCAGGATCGGCGTTTCTGCGTGGGGGTGGCGGCCGCGCGTCCACCGATCGGTGGATGCCGAGTCCACCGGTCCGTCGTTCCCGGCCGGGGCCGCGCGCGGTCAGACTGAGGGCATGAGCGAACACGTCGTGCGGGTGCAGAACCTGCGCAAGACCTACCGCGGAGGCGTCGAAGCGCTGCGCGGAGTCTCTTTCGACATCCGACGAGGCGAGACGTTCGCGGTGCTCGGCCCCAACGGCGCCGGCAAGAGCACCGTCATCGAGATCCTCGAGGGCTACCGCGACCGCACGAGCGGTGAGGTGAGCGTGCTCGGCGTCGACCCGCACCGCGGGGGCCTCGACTGGAAGGCGCGACTCGGCATCGTCCTGCAGAACACCGGCGAGGCGCCGACCGCGACCGTGCGGGAGCTCCTCGCCCACTTCGCCTCGTTCTACCCGCGCCCGCGGGACGTCGACGAGGTCATCGCCGCGGTCGGTCTCACCGAGAAGGCCACGGTCAGCGTGCGCAAGCTCTCGGGTGGGCAGCGTCGCCGCGTCGACGTGGCGCTGGGGATCATCGGTCGCCCCGAGCTGCTGTTCCTCGACGAGCCCACCACGGGCTTCGATCCCGAGGTGCGGCGGCAGTTCTGGGACCTCATCCGCCTGCTCCAGGCCGAGGGCACCACCATCCTGCTCACGACCCACTACCTCGACGAGGCCGCCGAGCTCTCGGAGCGCGCGGCGATCATCGTGGCCGGGCAGGTGGCATCCGTGGGCCGCATCGACGAACTCGGCGGACCCGACGCCCGCGTGCCGTTCGTGCGGTGGCGCGAGGGCGGGGTGACGCGCGAGCAGCGCACCGACGACCCGGGCGCGTTCGTCGCGGCCCTCTACGCCCGAGCCGGCGAACCCGAGCGGCTCGAGGTCGTGCGGCCGAGCCTCGAAGACGTGTACCTGTCGTTCCTCGGTGCCGATGAGCGCCGCACCGCGGCTGCGGGGGGTGCCGCGTGAGCCGGGTCCTGCGGCTCGGTGCCGCACGCGTGGGGTTCGAGGTGCGCGCGTACTTCCGCCAGGGCGATTCGGTGTTCTTCACCTTCCTGTTCCCCGTGATGATCCTGCTCATCTTCGCCGTCGCGTTCGACGCGCAGACCTTCGGTCCCCCGGGCGCCGAGGTGAAGGCCGCGCAGTTCTACCTGCCCGCCATGCTCGCCGCGGGCGTGCTGCTGTCGGGTCTGCAGAACATGTCGATCGACATCGCGATGGAACGCAGCGACGGCACCCTCAAGCGCCTCGGTGGCACTCCGCTCAGCCCCGTGTCGTACTTCATCGGCAAGCTCGGGCAGGTGCTGGTGACCGGCTTTCTGCAGTCGGTGCTGCTGATCGTCGTCGCGGCGGTCTTCTTCGGCGTGCCGCTGCCCACCGAACCGGAGCGCTGGCTGACCTTCGCGTGGGTGTTCCTGCTGGGCGTCACCACCTGCGCGATCCTCGGCATCGGGCTCTCGGCCCTCCCGCGCACCGGTCGCAGCGCCACGGGCGTCGTCATCCCGATCGTGCTGCTGCTGCAGTTCATCTCGGGGGTCTACATCAACTTCGCCGCCCTGCCGGAGTGGCTGCAGAACGTGGCGAGCGTGTTCCCGCTGAAGTGGCTGGCGCAGGGCTTCCGCTCGGTCTTCCTGCCCGAGGGCTTCGCCGCGGCCGAGCCGTCGGGGTCGTGGGAGCACCCGCTGATCCTGCTCGTGACGGGACTCTGGCTCGTCGTGGGGCTCGCGGTGGTGCGGGCGACGTTCCGATGGATCCGGAAAGACGCGTGAGGGGCGCGGGAACCGTCGCCTCCGGTGGCGCCGTAGCGACTGGGACCGATGGCCCGCACGGGGAGCGGGAGCGGGCGGATGCCGTGGCCTCGGCCGTGCGCGGATGGACCCTGGTCTACGGCATCGCGGGTGCCGTGGGCATCGCGATCGCCCTCGTGGCCGGGGTTGTCGGGGCGGTCCCCTGGGGGCCGGCGCTCGTGGCGCTGGGAGCCGTCGTCGTGCACGCCGCGCTCGTGCTCGTCGCCCTCCCTCGCGTGCTGAGCGAGCAGGGAGCGCCACGGGTCGCCACGGGGCTGGCGGTGTCGACGCTGCTGCTGCTGCCCCTGGCCATCGCGTGCGTGCCGTGGATCGCGATGCTGCAGTTCGCGGCGTACCCCCTGCTCTGGGTGATCTGGTCGCGCCGGCGCGCGGCGATCGCCTGGACCGCCCTGTCGAGCGTGCTCGTGCTCGTCGCGCTGGCCTGGGGCGGCGACGGCGACGCGTGGGAGCGCGCCGCGATCATCCAGGCGACGTCGTTCGCCGGCAACATCGGCCTCGGTCTGTGGTTCACCGCCGTCTACCGGCACGCAGCCGAGACCCAGGGCCTGCTCGATCGACTCACCGCCGCGCAGGACGAACTCGCCGCCTTGCACCGCGATACGGGCGTCGTCGAAGAGCGTGGACGTCTGGCCGCCGAACTCCACGACACCATCTCGCAGACGCTGGCGGGGACGGTGCTGCTGGTTCAGCGCTCGCGCCGGGAGCTCGCGGCGGGCGTCTTGGCCGACTCCACCCTCGGCCTGGTCGAAGAGGCCGCGCGCGAGGCCCTCACCGAGACGCGCACCCTCGTCGCGGGCGGGGCGCCCGTGTCGCACGGCGAGGGGCTGGTCGCCGCCCTGACGGTGCTCGTCGATCGCCTCGGCCGAGAATCGGGTCTGCGCATCGACCTGCGCGCCGACGCCGTCACGGGCCTCGACCGCGAGAGCGAGGTCGCGCTGCTGCGGTGCGCCCAGGAGGGCCTGTCGAACGCCCGCCGGCACTCGGGCGCACGACGTGTCGAGGTGACGCTGACCGAGCTCGACGACGGCGTGGAACTGCGCATCGCCGACGACGGCGCCGGCTTCGACCCCGCCGCCCGGGCGCAGGGGTTCGGGCTCGAGGGGCTCCGCGCGCGGCTCGGGCACCTCGACGGTGACCTGCTGATCGACGGCAGCCCCGGGGCCACGGTGCTCACGGCCCGCGTTCCGCGCTCGGCGGTGCGCGCGTGACCGGCCGTGTGATCCGCGTGGTGGTCGTCGACGATCATCCGATCGTGCGGGCCGGGCTCACCGGCATCCTGGATGCCGCCGACGACATGTGCGTGGTGGGCGTGGCCGCCGACGGGATCGAGGCGGTGACCGTCGTGGAGCGCGAACGCCCCGACGTGGTGCTGATGGACATGCGGATGCCGCGCCGCGACGGCGATGAGGCGACGGCGATGCTGCGCGAGAGCGTGCCGACGGCGCGGATCATCGTGCTGACGACCTACGAGAGCGACGACGTCATCGTGCGGGCCATCGCCGCCGGGGCGAGCGGGTACCTGCTGAAAGCCGCGCCCGAGCAGGAGCTGCGGGCGGGGATCCGCGCCGTGGCCGCCGGCGAGGTGGCCCTCGCGCCGAGTGTGGCGCGCGTGCTCGTCGCGCAGACCGGGCGACCCGCCGAGAGACCTGCGCTCACCGCCCGCGAGGTCGAGGTGCTCGGTCACGTCGCGCAGGGACTCAGCAACCGCGAGATCGGGGTGCGCCTGCACCTCGGCGAGGCCACGGTCAAGACGCACCTGCTGAAGGCGTTCGCCAAGCTCGACGTCGCCGACCGCACCCGCGCCGTCACGCGGGCGATGGAGCTCGGCATCCTGTGACGCGGTGCGCGCGGCCGATTTCGCCACCAGGGGATTCGGGCCCCGGTGTCGGAGGCCGCGGCTAGCGTGGAGTGATGGTCGGTTATCGCTATCTCGGAAACAGTGGATTCAAGATCTCGGAGATCACCCTCGGCAACTGGGTGACGCACGGGTCGCAGGTCGCAGACGATGCGGCCATCAAGACGGTGCACGCCGCGCTCGACGCGGGCATCACGACGTTCGACACCGCCGACGGCTACGCCAACGGAGCGGCCGAGACGGTTCTCGGAAAGGCCCTCGAGGGCCAGCGGCGCGAGTCGCTCGAGATCTTCACGAAGGTGTACTTCCCCACCGGTCCCGCGGGTCCGAACGACACCGGGCTCAGCCGCAAGCACATCATGGACTCCATCAACGGGTCGCTGAAGCGCCTCGGCACCGACTACGTCGACCTGTACCAGGCCCACCGGTTCGACTACGAGACCCCGCTCGAAGAGACCTTCCAGGCCTTCGCCGACGTGGTGCGGCAGGGTAAGGCCCTCTACATCGGTGTGTCCGAGTGGACCGCCGAGCAGCTGCGCGAGGGACACGCGCTGGCGAAGCAGCTCGGCATCCAGCTCATCTCGAACCAGCCGCAGTACTCCATGCTGTGGCGCGTGATCGAGGGCAAGGTGGTTCCCGCCAGCGAAGAGCTCGGCATCTCGCAGATCGTCTGGTCGCCCATGGCGCAGGGCGTGCTGAGCGGCAAGTACCTGCCGGGCCAGCCGGCGCCCGAGGGCTCGCGCGCGACCGACGAGAAGAGCGGCGCCACCTTCATCAAGCGCTTCTTGAACGACGACACGCTCGAGGCCGTGCAGCGCCTCAAGCCCATCGCCGACGAGGCCGGGCTCGCCATGCCGCAGCTCGCGATCGCGTGGGTGCTGCAGAACCCCAACATCGCCGCGGCCCTGGTGGGAGCCTCCCGTCCCGAGCAGCTCGCCGACACGGTCAAGGCGTCGGGCGTCACCCTCGACGCCGACACGCTCGCCGCCATCGACGCGGCGCTCGGCGACGAGGTGTTCTCCGACCCCGAGAACACGTACGAGGTCTCGCCGAAGCAACGCCTGGTCTGACGACCGTACGGGCGGGTCGGGCGTTCGCGTCCGGCCCGCCCGACTCATTCCGGGGCTGTGAGACCCGCGCGCGCCCCCGTCCTCGCTCATCTGATCGACAGGAACGCGTTTTACCCTCATCGAATGTCCTTTTCCGATCCACGACCCGGCCGCTTCGGCTCCGGCGGTCGCATCGAGTTCACGACGGACGAGGAACGCGCGCAGTACCTCGACGACATCCTCGCCGCGCAGACCGCGGCGGCCCGTCCCGCGCCGCACGACCACACGTCCGAGCCGTGGGGAGCCCCGCCCGCCGACGACGACCCGACGCTCCCGATCGAGCGCCGCCCCGCCGAGCCGCGTGGGGCCGATCGCGCCGGCGCCGAGAGCGAGACCACCCCGCTCCCGGCCGCAGACGCCGGCGCCGACGAGACGGTCGTGCTCGATCGCGAGGCCGACGCGGTGCCCGCAGCGCACGGCGAGCCCGCAGCGCACGACGAGCCCGACGCCGTCGCCGCCCCGGTGGCATCCGATCCCCGCCCGCCGCGCCTGCGCCGACACGACCCGCGGCGCCCGCGCCTGTCGCTCGTGCGACGGATGGCGGTGCTCGGCGGGGCCGACAACGACGTGCTCGACGAGGTTCCCGAAGAGGTGCCGCGCTTCGTGCAGATGTTCCTGGTGCTCGCGGGAACGGCGCTCGTCTCGTCGCTGTCGATGATGTTCGCCCTACTCACCGGGGTGCGCGTCAGCATCTTCCTCGCGATCCCGCTGGCCCTGATCTGGGGCCTCATCATCTACAACCTCGACCGTTTCCTCACCTCGACGATGCGCTCGACGAAGAACGTCTTCCGCCTGCTCGGCCTCGCGTTCCCCCGCATCATCATGGCGGCGCTCATCGGCATCGTCGTCGCCGAGCCGCTCGTGCTGCAGGTGTTCCAGAACGACATCGCCCGTGAGGTGAACTCCACGAACGTCACCCAGGCGTTGACCGATCAGGATGCCGTGACCAGCGGTCCCGAGAAGCAGGCCCTCGACGCCGCGAGCGCCCAGGTGTCGGCCCTCGAGAACCAGGCGGCCACCGGCATCGTCAGCGGAACCTCGTCGACGTCGGCCGAGTCGGCCGCGGCGCAGCAGACCGTCGACCAGCTCACCCAGCAGCTCGCCGCTCAGCAGAGCGTCATCGACCAGGCGCGCGCGGTGTACCAGTGCGAGCTCACCGGCCAGGGCGCGGGCACCGTGCCCGGTTGCACCGGTCTCGCCGGCACCGGCGCGAGCTCCGAGGCCGCCCAAGCCCAGCTCGCCCAGGCGCAGTCGTCGTACGACGCGCTGTCGACGCAGCTGCAGCAGGCGCAGTCCACCCTCGCCGCCGCCAACACCTCGGGCGCCGAGGCTGCGGCATCGTCGGCCGACCAGAACAAGCAGCAGGCCGAAGACCAGCTGCCCGCTGCCCGCACCCAGTACGAGTCGGCGTTGGCCGCGTACAACGCGCGCGCGTCGTCGATCGCCGACGGCAATGCGGGCGCCGTCGGACTGCTCAGCCAGATCACGGCCCTCGAGCGCCTGTCGGACCGCGAGCCCGCCCTGCGCTGGGCGCACTACCTGATCGCGGCGTTGTTCTTCATGATCGAGCTGCTCCCGGTGCTCGTGAAGGTGCTCACCGGCTTCGGCGGTCCGTCGCTGTACGAGAAGGCCGAGAAGATGCGCGGGCAGATCGCCCTCGACCGCGTCACCGCCCGTACGTTCCGCAAACGGGCCGACGTGATCGCCGACGAGGCCGCCCGCGTGCCGGTGGCGACGGCCTGATGGTCGCCTGGAGCGCGGGACTGCTGCTGTACCGGCTGACCCCCGCGCCCGAGGTGCTCGTCGCGCACATGGGCGGGCCCTTCTGGGCGAAGAAGGACGCGGGTGCGTGGTCGATCCCCAAGGGGGAGTTCGACCCCGAGACCGAGGGCGCTCTGGATGCCGCCCACCGCGAGTTCCGCGAGGAGCTCGGCGTCGAACCGCCCGCGACGCCGTGGGCCGAGCTCGGCACGTTCGCGTACTCGTCGGGGAAGAAGGTCGTCGTCTTCGCGGGAGACGGCGCCGGGTTCACGGCATCCGGCTTCACGTTCGGCACCTTCGAGATGGTCTGGCCACCGCGCTCGGGAAGAACGGCCGCGTTCCCCGAGGTCGACCGCGTCGAATGGATGGGCCTGGATGCCGCCCGCGACGCCCTCGTGAAGGGCCAACGTCCCGCGATCGACGCGCTGGCCGCGGCGCTGGAGGCTTCGCGCGGCGCGTGAGGCGTCTCGCCGCCGCCCGGGCGGGCAAGAACCGTTGAGTGTCCAGGACACGCCGTGTCCTCGGTGCGYGGTGCGGCGTGTTCTGGACACTCAACGTCGGGTTTGGGCGGCGTGGGGGCGGGCGCGGGCTCGRCSGCGTATTTGGGCGCGGGCGTGGGGGCGTGGGGGGTGGGGCGTCTCGCCGCCGYYCGGGCGGGCAAGAACCGTTGAGTGTCCASGACACGCCGCGCCCCCGGTGCGCGCTGCGGCGTGTCCTGGACACTCAACGTCGGGTGGGGGCGCGGGGCGCGGGGCGCGCGGCGGGCGCGCCGCGGTGCCCCCGCGACGGCGGGCACCGCGGCGCTACCGGGTCACGGGCGCAGCAGCACCTTTCCCACGCGCGGGGCGTCGCTCGCGGTGACGGCTTCGACGATGTCGTCGAGGCCGAAGGTGGCGGCGACGGGGAGCGTCAGGGTGCCGTCGGCGAGGTAGCGCGACAGTTCGCCGAACAGGGCGCCGCGGGTCTCGGCATCCATCGTCTTGCTGACGACGCTGCCCCAGAAGCCCTTCACGGTGGCCTGGCGGAAGATGAGGTCGCCGGCGCCGAGCTCGAGCGTGCCCGCGCCCATCGAGCCGAAGATCACGAGGGTGCCGTTCTCGCTGAGCAGCGACAGCACCTGGCCCGCGGCGGATCCGCCGACGGAGTCGACGCCCGCGACGACCTTTCCGTCACCGACGAGGGCGAGGGCCTTGTCGCGCCAGTCGTCGGTGTCGGTCGACACGACGTTGTCGATGCCCTGCTCGGCGAGTTCGTCGACGGCGCTCTGGCGACGCACGAGACCGACGACGTTGACGCCGCGCGCCCGGGCGATCTGCGCGACCATGCGGCCGACGGCGCCGTTGGCGGTGTTCTGCACGATCCAGTCGCCGGGCTTCAGGTCGAGCGAGTGCAGCAGGCTGATGGCGCTGAAGGGCATCGAAACGAGCTGCGAGGCGACCTCGTCGGACAGACCCTCGGCGACGGGGATGAGCCCGGCGGCCTGGGCGACGACCTGCTCGGCCCATACGCCGAAGGTGCCGCCGGTGGCGACGCGCTGACCGACGGTCAGGCCCTCGACGCCCTCGCCGAGCTCTTCGATCACGCCGACGGCTTCGGTGCCGGCGCGCGCGGGCAGCTCGGGCTTGAAGCCGTAGGTGCCGCGGATGGTCCACAGGTCGTGGTTGTGAATGGGCGACAGGAGCACGCGCAGGCGCACCTGGCCGGGGCCGGGGGTCGGGTTCTCGACCTCTTCGACGCCGACGACGTCGGCCGGCTCGCCGAACTCGTGGTGGATGACTGCGCGCATGATTCCTCCTGTGGTTATTTTGTAACGACCGGTCTAATATAGACCTCGGGTCTGAGACCGCAACCCGGGAGTTCGTGAGCGGCGCGAGAGAAGGACACCCATGGGCAGGATGCCGAGCTTCGAGCGCTCCGTCGTGATCGACGCCGCGCGCGACGTGTTCTGGCGGCGCGGCTACGCCGAGGCGGGCATCGCCGAGCTCGAGGAGGCGACCGGCCTCACCCGCTCGAGCATGTACCACGCCTTCGGCAGCAAACGCGGTCTGTTCGATGCCGTGCTCGCGGGCTATCTCGACGACGTCGTGCGCACGCGCCTGCGCCCCCTGGGCGGGGGAGACCCCGGCGCCCTCGAGGCGTACGTCGACGAGATGCGCGCGGCGATCGAGGCCGACACCCCGCGCGCTCGACTCGGCTGCCTGCTGCTCAACGCCGGGTCGTCGCCGCTCGCCACCGACGACGCCGAGGTGCGCACCCTCGTGTCGGACTACGCGGCCGAGATGCGCACCGCCATCCGCGCGGCGGTCGCCGATCGTCGCCCGGATCTGGCCCCGGATGCCGTGGACGCCCTCGCGGCGGTCTGCGCCTCGCTCGTGGTGGCCGGGCTCACCCTCGCGCGCGCCGACCGTGACGCGTCGCTGGCGACCCTGGCATCCATTCCGACGACCCTGGAGTGGTGGCAACGAAGCGCGTGAGTCGCCGAAGATCGTCGCTCGCGCGACCACCTCAGCGACGAAATCCGGCACCTCGCGCGTAAGGAGCGCGACGGGTGCGGCGGGATCAGGCCAGCTTCACGGCCGTGCCGTAGGCGACGACCTCCTGGAAGTTCTGCGCGACCTCGCTCGTGTCGAATCGCATCGCGATGACCGCGTCGGCGCCCAGGGCCTGCGCCTGCTCGACGAGGCGCTGCTTGGCTTCGTCGCGGCTCTGCTGCAGCTGCTTCGTGAGGCCCTCGAGCTCGCCGCCGAAGATCGACTTGAGGCCGGCGCCGAACTGCACGCCGATGTTGCGGGCGCGCACGGTGAGGCCGGTCACCTCGCCGTACACCTCGACGATCTGGCGGCCGGGGACATCGTTCATGGTTGTGACGAGCATGCGCCCAGTGTGGCAGCGCGGCGGGCGGGCGCGCCAGTGCGGATCCGCGACGCGGGGCGGCGAGTCGAGCGGATGCCGAGCGGTGCGGCGGTGAGCGAGAGGGCGGCCGCGATGCCGCCCGCTGGCGACGCCGTGTGTATACCCAGGGGGCTCCTGTCGGCTGGCCATCCGTCCAAACGGCGCGTAATGTATACACGACGAGGGGGTGCGGTATGCGAGCAGGAGAACGGGCCTACGCGACCCTCCTCGACGAGATCCAGACGGGCGCTCTCGCCCCCGGAACCGTCCTCGGCGAGGTGGAGCAGTCCACCCGCCTCGGTGTCAGTCGCACCCCCCTGCGCGAGGCATTACGTCGGCTGGCATCCGATGGTCTCGTCGCCCAGGCCTCGCCGCGCGTCACCGTCGTGGCCGGGATCGACGCCGACGACATCCGGGCGCTGTTCGAACTCCGCCGCGCCCTCGAGACCCAGGCGGCGCGCAGCGCCACGGTTCGAGGCGACGGTCGCCTCTTCACGGCGCTCGCGGGCGAGTTCGCCGCCGTCGACACCGCCGATGCCGACGCGTACTACTCCCTCATCGCGCGCTTCGACGCCCGGATCGACGACGCCGTCGCCAACCCCTACCTCTCGGCGGCCCTCCGCAGCGTCCGCACCCACCTCGTGCGCGTGCGGCGCATGGCACGCGACAACCCCCTCCGCCTCTCGGCCTCCGCCGGGGAGCATGAACTGATCGCGCGAGCGATCGGCGCCGGCGATCCCGAACTCGCCGCCCACGCCACCCACGTGCACCTGCACAACGCCCTCACCACCATCCTCGAAGCCCTCACGGAGGACCCCTCATGACGATCACCCACCACGTGCGCGTACACCGCAGCGACGAGAACCTCGCTCGCGAGGGACAGCTCGCCTGGGCGCTCGCCCGGGTCGCCACCGACGCCGTCGCGGTCGACGACGACGTGATCGACATGATCGTGAACCGCCTCATCGACAACGCCGCCGTCGCCGCCGCGTCGATCACGCGGCAGCCGGTCAGCGCCGCGCGCCAGCAGGCACTCGATCACGCCGTGTCGATCGGCGGATCCGGCGCCACGGTGTTCGGCTGCGCGCTCGAACGCCGCTCCAGCCCCGAGTGGGCCGCGTGGGCCAACGGGGTGGCCGTGCGCGAGCTCGACTACCACGACACCTTCCTCGCCGCCGACTACTCGCACCCCGGCGACAACATCCCGCCCGTGCTCGCCGTCGCGCAGCACACGGGACGTGACGGCGCCGCCGTGGTGCGCGCCCTGGCCACGGCGTACGAGATCCAGATCGACCTCGTGCGCGCGATCTCGCTGCACAAGCACAAGATCGACCACGTCGCCCACCTCGGCCCCGCCGCGGCCGCCGGTATCGGCACCCTGCTCGACCTCGACCAGGAGACGATCTACCAGGCCATCGGTCAGGCCCTGCACACCACCACCGCCACGCGCCAGTCGCGCAAGGGCGAGATCTCGACCTGGAAGGCGCACGCCCCCGCCTTCGCGGGGAAGATGGCGATCGAGGCCGTCGACCGGGCGATGCGCGGCGAGACCAGTCCCTCGCCGATCTACGAGGGCGAGGACGGCGTCATCGCGTGGATGCTCGACGGCCCCCAGGCCTCGTACGACGTGCCGCTGCCCGCCGAGGGCGAGAGCAAGCGCGGCATCCTCGACTCGTACACGAAGGAGCACTCGGCCGAGTACCAGGCGCAGGCCTGGATCGACCTGGCCCGCCGCCTGGGCACGGAGCGTCCCGACCTGCGCGACCCCGCGAACGTGGCATCCATCGTGCTGCACACCAGCCACCACACGCACTACGTGATCGGCTCGGGGGCGAACGACCCGCAGAAGTACGACCCGACCGCGTCGCGCGAGACGCTCGACCACTCGATCCCGTACATCTTCGCCGTCGCCCTGCAGGACGGCGCGTGGCACCACGTCGACTCCTATGCGCCGGAGCGCGCGGGCCGGGACGACACGGTGGCCCTCTGGCACAAGGTCACCACGGCCGAGGATGCCGAGTGGACGCGCCGCTACCACTCGGAGGATCCGAACGAGAAGGCGTTCGGCGGCCGCGTGGTCATCACGCTGAACGACGGTTCGACGGTGCAGGACGAGATCGCCGTCGCCGACGCCCACCCGCTCGGCGCCCGTCCGTTCGCGCGTGAGGACTACATCCGCAAGTTCCGCACGCTCGCCGAACCCGTGCTGCAGCCGGAGGAGATCGAGCGCTTCCTCGAGCTCGTGCAGCGTCTGCCCGAACTGACTCCCGCCGAGGTCATGCAGCTCACGATCGTGGCGAAGCCCGGCGTGCTGGCCCTGGCCCCCGCCCCGAAGGGGCTGTTCTGATGCGCGGCGGCGGATGCGCGCCCGAGAAGCCCGAGCCGCCGGTGCGCGAGCTCCACACCCCCGAGGGAGCCCGCTGATGCTGTACGCCCAGACCACCCCGCAGCAGAAGCGTCGCGCGCTGCGCGAGAAGCTGGCATCCGGAGAACTCGTGCGGATGCCGGGAGCCTTCAACCCGCTGTCGGCTCGGCTCATCGAGCGCAAGGGCTTTGAGGGCGTGTACATCTCGGGGGCCGTCATCTCGGCCGACCTGGGCCTGCCCGACATCGGCCTGACGACGCTCACCGAGGTCGCCGGACGCGGGCAGCAGATCGCGCGCATGACGGAGCTGCCGGCGATCATCGACGCCGACACCGGGTTCGGCGAGCCGATGAACGTCGCCCGCACGATCCAGACGCTCGAAGACGCGGGGCTCGCCGGCACGCACATCGAGGACCAGGTGAATCCGAAGCGCTGCGGGCACCTCGACGGGAAGAGCGTCGTAGATGCCGACACCGCGATCAAGCGCATCCGCGCGGCCGTCGACGCCCGGCGCGACCCTGACTTCCTCATCATGGCGCGCACCGACGTGCGGGCCGTCGAGGGACTGGATGCCGCGATCGACCGCGCGAAGGCCCTGGTCGACGCCGGCGCCGACGCGATCTTCCCCGAGGCGATGCGCGACCTCGGCGAGTTCGAGGCGATGAGCACCGCGCTGGACGTGCCGATCCTGGCCAACATGACCGAGTTCGGCAAGAGCGAGCTGTTCTCCACCGCCCAGCTGCAGGACGCCGGGGTGAACCTGGTCATCTGGCCGGTGTCGCTGCTGCGCCTCGCGATGGGCGCCGCCGGTCGGGGCCTGGATGCCCTGGCATCCGAGGGGCACCTGCGCGAGCAGCTCGGCGAGATGCAGCACCGCGCCGACCTGTACGACCTCATCGACTACGAGGGCTACACGCGCTTCGACGCCGACGTGTTCGACTTCACCGTCGAGCGCTGAGGCGGCGGCAGGCCAGCGTGTCCCACTCCGTGCAGGTTATGCGCCTGTTTTCTGCTCGAAGTGGGACACGGCGGGTTCGCGACGGCGAGGTGTCCCACTCCGTGCAGGTTATGCGCCTGTTTTCTGCACCAAGTGGGACACGGGTGGGTTGCCGGTAGGCGGCCGAGGTGAGACAGAGTAGAACCGAGCACGACTCGAGGGAGAGACGATGACCGACATCAAGAAGGGCCTCGCCGGCGTCACGGTCGACGAGACCGCCATCAGCAAGGTCAACCCCGACACCAACAGCCTGCTGTACCGCGGGTACCCCGTGCAGGAGCTCGCCGCGACGCAGCCGTTCGAGGCGGTGGCGTACCTGCTGTGGAACGGTGAGCTTCCGGATGCCGCGCAGCTCGACGCCCTGCGCCAGGTCGAGCGTCAGCATCGGGCGCTTCCTGACGACGTCCGCGCCGCGATCGACCTGCTGCCCACCTCGGCGCACCCGATGGATGAGGTGCGCACCGCCGTGAGCGTGATCGGCGCGCGCGAGACCGCGGGCATCGCGAACGTGATGGATGCCGTGGGCACCCCCGAAGAGAACCTCGAGCGCAGCATCCGCCTGTGGGCGCAGCTGCCCGCCGTGGTCGCGTACGGTCAGCGCCGCCGGCGGGGCGAGGAGCTCATCGAGCCCCGCGACGACCTGGAGTACTCGGCCAACTTCCTGTGGATGACGTTCGGCGAGGAGTCCGACCCCGTCGTCGTCGACGCCTTCAATCGCTCGATGATCCTGTACGCCGAGCACTCCTTCAATGCCTCGACGTTCACCGCGCGCGTGATCGCGTCGACGCTCAGCGACCTGTACTCCGCCGTCGTCGGGGCGATCGGCGCGCTCAAGGGGCCGCTGCACGGCGGCGCCAACGAGGCCGTGCTGCACGTGTTCGACGAGATCGGTTCGGCCGAGAACGTCGGCCCCTGGCTCGACACCGCCCTGGGCGAGAAGCGCAAGATCATGGGCTTCGGTCACCGCGTGTACAAGCGCGGCGACTCGCGTGTGCCCACGATGAAGGCCGCGCTGGACACCCTCGTCGCCCACTACGACCGCCCCGACGTCGCCGCGCTGTACGACGCGCTCGAGAGCCAGTTCGTGGAGCGGAAGGGCATCTACCCCAACCTCGACTACCCCTCGGGTCCGGCGTATGCGCTGTTGGGCTTCGACACGCTCACCTTCACGCCCCTGTTCGTGGCCGCGCGCATCACCGGCTGGACGGCGCACATCCGCGAGCAGCAGGCGTCGAACGCCCTCATCCGGCCCCTGTCGGAGTACGTCGGCCCCGATGAGCGGCACATCGCGGGGTACGTCCCCGACGAAGCCGTGATCGACGCCCAGGAGCGCCCCGAAGAGGCGGCGGGCTGATGACCGCACCGCGCATCGTGGTCGTGTCGGGGGCGCGCACGCCCATCGGCTCCTTCGGCGGGGCGCTGTCGGGCGTCGATGCCTTCGAGCTCGGCGCCGTGGCCGTGACCGAGGCGCTCCGGCGAGCGGGCGTCGACAAGGATGCCGTCGACGAGGTCGTGATGGGCTGCATCGCCCAGAACGGCCCCGACGCCTACAACGCCCGCCGCGTCGCGCTCGCTGCGGGGCTGCCGACCCGCGTCCCCGCCTTCACGGTGAACCGCCTCTGCGGTTCGGGCCTGCAGGCGATCTGGTCGGCGGCGCAGGAACTGCGCTGGGGTGGCATCGACGTCGCGGTGGCCGGCGGCGACGAGAGCATGTCGCGCACCCCCTTCCTCGATTACGGTGCTCGCGGAAACGCCCGGCTCGGCGACCGCACGCTGCTCGACGGCACGCTCGCGATCCTCACCGACCCCTTCAGCGGCCGGCACATGGGAACGACGGCCGAGGTCGTGGCATCCCGGTACTCCGTCTCGCGCGAGGAGCAGGACGCCTTCGCGGTCGAGAGCCAGCGCAGGGCGGCGACGGATGCCGCGCGCGCTGCCTTCGCCGAGGAGATCGTGCCCGTGACCACCGGCGGTAAGCGGCCGGTCGAGGTCTCGGTCGACGAGCATCCGCGACCCGGCACCACGAGGGAGGCGCTCGCGGGGCTCCGCCCGGCATTCGAGAAGGACGGGTCGGTGACGGCGGGCAACTCGTCGGGCATCAACGACGGCGCCGCCGCGACCGTGCTCATGCGCGAGGACGACGTGCGCGAGCGCGGCTTGACGGGCCTCGTCACCCTGGAGGCCGTGACGACCGCGGGCGTCGACCCCGAGATCATGGGCTACGCCCCCGTGCTCGCGCTGCAGCGGCTGTGGGAGCAGACCGGGCTCACCCCCGCCGACGTCGACGTGATCGAGCTGAACGAGGCCTTCGCCGCTCAAGCGGTCGCCGTGATCCGCGACGCCGGACTCGACCCCGAGAAGGTGAACCCGTACGGAGGCGCGATCGCCCTGGGTCACCCGGTGGGCGCGACGGGCGCCATCTTGACGGTGCGGGCGGCCCTCGACCTGCAGCGCCGCGACCTCGAGTACGCGGTCGTGACGATGTGCATCGGCGGCGGCCAGGCGCTGGCGGCGCTGCTGCGGCGGTACTGACGCCCCGGCGTGCACAACGGCGGGGCCGGCTGGCGGCGCGCCGTCGTGGGGGTGGGGTGATCGGCGTGTCGGCTGTGTCGTCCGCGGTTGTGCGCGCTCCGGCGGCGCCTCGGGGCCGCGATACTGCGGTGCCGTTGGACTGGATGATCGCGTCGAGCGGGGGCTGAGGTCGCGCGGCACGGCCGGGTCGGGGCGGCGTGCACGACGGCGGGGCCGGCTGGCGGCGCGCCGTCGTGGGGGTGGGGTGATCGGCGTGTCGGCTGTGTCGTCCGCGGTTGTGCGCGCTCCGGCGGCGCCTCGGGGCTGAGGTCGCGCGGCACGGCCGGGTCGGGGCGGCGTGCACGACGGCGGGGCCGGCTGGCGGCGCGCCGTCGTGGGGGTGGGGTGATCGGCGTGTCG
>NZ_LMPH01000008.1:0-7110 GCF_001423785.1 Microbacterium sp. Leaf179
CCTCGATCAACGACCACTGAGCATCCGAGAGCACCTGAAACCGCGACATGAACACAGCATCTCAGCACACCACCGAACTATTTATCAGACACGCCCTAGCGGTCGTGTCGAGGGCGTCATCGTGCATCTGTTGCAATAATGCTCGTTCTACTTGACATAAGGTTCATTATCAGCGTTGCGATACGGAAGGGACGATTACTCACTTCGACTGGGCGCGTCCGTCAATGATCTGCCGTTGTGAGTCGCGATTGAGCAGTAGCACACAGGCGGGCGACCCGTTTCCATTACGAGCTCGGTTGCGATATGAGGTTTGGCGGATTCGCGTCCAATAGTGCGCTCGTTTCCGCAAGACGCCTCCGTCCGGTTCGATGCGTGATCCTCGAAGTGGGGCGCGTGTTGCTTGCGAACCACCGGCTTCTTGTCTGTCAGAGAACGTTTCCGTCCTTTCGGCTGAGGGCTCTGCGCTCAAGAGGACGGGGCCCACCCACGAAGACTGTTCTCGAGTTGAAGCCCTGGGGCGGGCGATCGCCTGATAGCCCGCAGAAGCGAACCGCCGCTCGCTTGCCCGAGGACGCCCTTGCGATAGAAACACCGGCGCGGTCGAGCTCTCAACCGAGTTTGCCAGCGACCGCACGTACATGTCGACTCACTGCAGAATGTCGACGAGGGCGGCTGCCAGGGAATCGTTGATGTCGGACGGCACAGGCTCGACGCCTTGAAACGCTGCGTCGCCGAGCGCGATCGCCGCGAGGCTGGCTGCCTGCAGCGAGAGGCCGAGGTCCATGGCTTCAATGGGATTTCCTCTGGCCGCCGTGAGGTTGATCATCTTGGTGCCGTGAAGGACGACGATTTCTTTCCCGGACTCGAGGTGGTAGGCGATTCGGGCGTCGATGTCGCTCGACGTGGCGAGGTTCACCGTTTCGACGGCGGCCGCGGTCAGGCCGGCAATGTCTGCTTCGTCGGGCTGGTGGCCCACGCCGGCAATGATGGCTCCGTCGGGGAGCAAGCGAATCTCATCAAGTGAGAGTGCTCGAGCTCGACCGGTCGACAAGAAGAGCGCCTCGGCCTGGGGCAGCGATTCGGCGACAGAGGCGACGTGGTGTCCGCCCATCAGCGCTTCGAGCGCTCGAAAAGGGTTGATCTCAACCACAGTCACTCGAGCACCCAATGCCCGAAGGGTGTCAGCAACTCCTTTGCCACAGGGCCCGAAGCCGATGACGACCGCGCGAAGGGCCGGAAGCATCCGATTCGTGGCGTTCATGAACCCCTGAACGATGCTCTGCCCCACGCCGTATTCATTTTCGACCAGTAGCTTAAGTGGGCTGTCGTTGATGACGATCACCGGAAAATCTGGCTGTACGGGCAGGTTCCTCACCCGAGTGCCGCCGGTCGTCGTCTCCTCTGTGGCTCCCCGAAACGTGGCGGAGCGCACGGCGCCCTCGGTGAGTCTTTGGATGAGTTCGCCGCCGTTGTCGAGGATTAGCTCGGGACGAGCCTCGATCACGGCGTCGAGATTGATGGCATGTGCGGTCAGGTCGTCTTCCCGGCTCCCGATGACTTGCGCACCCTGGGCTGCGAGCAGGTCAGCTGTGCGAGGGTTGGTAGTCCCAAGATTGCCGGTGATGGTCACCTTTGCGCCGTATTCGAGCAGCCAACGACAGAGAACGGCGGTCTTTGGTTCAAGGTGGAGGCAGATGCCGACGCGCAGGCCGGAGAATGCGGGTCCAACTCGGTTCATCGTGCTGGTCAGAAGCGGCATGGATCGGGCCGCCCAGTCGGTGTCCGGATCACTTGATCGAGTGAGAGCGATCCGTGGCTGAGGAGTGGTCATTCGATGGAGCCGTCCTTTGTCGCGATTAGATGGAGCCCGCACCCCGCGGACGATACGTCGTTTGGAGGCTATCAATGCGAGCTGAAGAAATCCTCGCCCATACAATTGACCGCCCGGGGGCGGCGCCCACCCGGCAGCATGATTGGGCTGAGATTCATGGCCTTTGGCCTGTGCTCGGCCATATGGCAACTACCAGCCCTGGGGACTGCAGAGGGTTTGGTCAAGCAGCTGGAAAAACGCGTAAAGGGCATGGCCGCGTCAGA
This sequence comes from Microbacterium sp. Leaf179, assembly GCF_001423785.1. Taxonomy (NCBI): domain Bacteria; kingdom Bacillati; phylum Actinomycetota; class Actinomycetes; order Micrococcales; family Microbacteriaceae; genus Microbacterium; species Microbacterium sp. Leaf179. The sequence goes on from NZ_LMPH01000008.1 coordinate 2,095, forward strand.
TGCTGGCCATGCCCATAACTCAGAAGTTGAGACCTCGCTCGTCCAGCGAGCTATGGTCTACCTGCATTTCCTCGAGTCGAGGCGGTTTGCGCTGCACGATCGGGGAGGTTGGCCGCGATCTCTTTAGATCGACCAAGAGAAGCGCCGAAGGACGAGTAAAAGCCCATGCAAGTACCGGCGACACGCGATCTGTGCTATCGAATACAACGCAGAGCTGGCCTCGTCGAGGGCCCGAATCCTTCACCAGTACCTCTCGGGTTCCCACAACTGATTCGGTGAGCCGGTCAAAGGCGCCTACGACATCAAAACCAACCGGCTTAGACAGATCTCCATCACTGATTCTCAGAACGCTGGCCTGGACCTCGCTTTTCTCGACGGCAACGCGCAGTTCCATTGATGACTGCGATTCATACCGGTCCGCCCAGTGGATGCCGATGCGCAGGCGACCAACTACGTCTTCAAGCATGGGCGAAGAACCATGCCGGTCCCATCCGCGGACTTCGCGTTCGCCATTCTCCCAGGCAATCTCGGCTGCGCTTATGGTCAAACCGGGGCCTTCGAGTCGACTCATGTACGCCACACCATCTGCGACGGCCCCCGTGAGAGTATGTCCGTGAACAACTCGCGAGGCCGTCGGTCATGGGTTCTCTCGGATGAGTGATGCCGTGGTAGCCCAGAGGGCCACCACGGCATCAGAGGGCCAGCCGTGTGCGGTCAGGAGTGTGCGGGGATGCTCAGCAGGGAGGGCCAGTCCTGCTGGCTACCCGCCGCTGTGGCCCCGGCCTCGAACAGCAGCGCGATGGTGACGGCACCGGGGTCGAGAACTCCGAGGGCAAGCTTGCCGACGTAGCTCGCGCGGCCGCGAGCGGCGACGAGAGCTCCAGTAGATTCGGCGCCGACGCGAGCGGCTTCCGCGGCTGCCGTCAGGGCGGTGACGAGGTCCGCGCCGTTCTCTGCGGCCCCGGTGAGAGCGGCGGATGCCGGGGCGAGTGCGTCGATCATCGTGTTGTCACCAACCTTGGCGCCGCCGAGCTTCTGGATGGTGGCGAGTCCTTCCTGGATGCCGGAGGCGAGCTCGGGGACGGATGCGGCGTCGTCTGCGGCTTTGGAGATGGTGCGGAACCACATACCGAAGAGCGGACCGCTGGTACCTCCGGTGGCGAGGAACCCTTTTGACGTCGCAGCGAACACGGTAGTGAACGTGGCGGCGTCAGCTGACGGGAGGGCGTCGTCGACGCGGCGCAGCGCGGAGGCGATGTTGGTGCCGAAGTCGCCGTCACCGGCGAGACGATCGAGGTTCGTGAGCTGCTGCTGGGACTCGTGGAACGTGTCGCAGAAGGTGCTGATCCAGGCGTGGGCGGTTGCGCCGTCGAGGTGGGTGGTCATGGTTTCCTTTCTCACCAGGTGAGGTTTGGGGTGCGGACGGGAGCGTCCCAGGCTGTGATGATCCCGTCAGTGGCGACGGTGAAGGTGATGGAGACACCGTGCATGTCAAGGCTCGTGACGTAAGAGCCCACCAGGGAGCGGGCGACAGGGATGCCGCGGGAGGACAAGATGCGGTGCATGTTCCTTGCGACGATGGACAGTTCCAACGGGTAGGTGCCGCCGAGGCCGTTGACGATCGCGATGACGGGCTGTCCGGAGGTCAGACCGAGGGAGTCGATGAGCGGCAGCACGAGCCGCTCGGTGAGGGTGTCGGCATCGGCGAATGGAATGCGTGCGGTGCCTCGTTCACCGTGAATGCCGACACCGAACTCAACCTCAGTGGGGGTGAGCGTGAAGGCGGGGTCGGTGTCGCCGGGGTGAGTGCAGCCGTCGAGAGAGAGGGCGAGGGTTCGCGAGCGGTTGACGACGTCGCGGCCGGCGGCGGCGATGGTAGCAAGGTCAGCGCCCTGCTCGGCGAGAGCGCCGCAAACCTTCTCAACCGTGATGACGGCGGCGGTTCCACGTCGTCCGGGGCCATCATTGTCGGAGTCAGAGGCGAGGTCGTCGTCCACGAGGACGCTCTCTACCTCCACTCCCTCGTCGGCGGCGAGTTCCGCAGCGATCTCGAAGTTGAGGACGTCACCGGTGTAGTTCTTCACGATGTGGAGAACACCGGCACCGTTGTCGGCCAGACGGGTGCCGGCCTGGACCTGCTGGGCGGTGGGGCTAGCGAAGACGGCGCCAGCGACGGCGACATCGAGCATCCCGGTGCCAACGAACCCGGCATGGAGAGGTTCGTGTCCGGAACCTCCCCCGGAGAGAAGTCCCACCTTGCCTGTCGCCTTCTGTGCTCGGCTGATGAGCTGGGAGGCGGAGTCGAGGGTGAGGAGGGTGGGGTGGGTGGCGACGAGCCCTTCGAGGGCTTCGCCGATCACGTCGTCGGGCTGGTTGATGAACTGTCGGTTGTTGGACATCGTCGTCTTCCTTTTCTGGTGGGGATCGATGGAGGTGCGGTTGGTGGATGCGAGCGCTTCCAGCAGGAGTGCTGCGGTCGCGGCGCCGGGGTCAAGATGATTCGCGCTGCGGTCGCCGAGGTAGCTGGCGCGGCCGCGGCGGGCGACGAGAGCGAAGGTCGCGTCTCGTCCAGCTGCGGCCGCCGCCGCCGTTTGGGTGAAGGCCTCCGGGAGGGATAGTTCGTCTGCGGCGGCGACTTGGAGGGTGTGGGCGGCGGGCAGGAGAGCGTCAATCATCGTCTTGTCGTCGAAGTCGGCCCGCCCTCGCGCCTGGACGCAGGTCACCCCGGCGCTGAACGCATTGGCGAAGTCGACCAGGCTGACGGTGGTGCGGTCGGTCAGTGCGGCGGCAAGGCCTTGGAAGAACGTCGCGAAGAGGATTCCGCCGGCGCCTCCGGCTGTCGATGCAAACGCCGATCCCGCAGTGCTCAAAGTGGCCCCGACGCCGGTGGGGCGCTGATCAAGGATGGCTCGACTGACCGCTGCAGCGCCCTGGCGCATGATGACCCCGTGATCTGCATCTCCGATGGCCGTATCCAGTTCGGTAAGCCACTCTTCTCGGCTAGCGACAAGCACGTGGAAGTGGTGCAGCCAGGAGGCGGCGTGCTCACCGGTGAGGCAGTCCGCTGGATCGCTCGACTCGGCGACGTCGCTGGTCATGCGCGTTCGGGCTCCTCGGTGAGCGCTTCGCTGAGGGTCGTCCGGTCCGCGCGAGTGCGGGAGATCGCGGTGAAGGCGAAGCCGGCGAGAATTCCGGCGAGGAGTTCGGCGGCGATGTAGACGGGCCACTGTTCCCATTTGATGTCGCCGCCGAGCAACTGCTGCACGAGCATCGGTCCGGTGGTTCGGGCCGGGTTGATGGAGGCACCGGTGGCTGGAGCGACCGGGATGATGGCGGCGAAGACGACGAGGCCGATGACGATTCCAGCGAAACCGGGAGCAGCCTTACGGTGGATGACTCCGAAGACGGTGAAGACGAGGATGAAAGTGCCGATGAACTCCGCCGTGAACGCCTGCCACCATGGAATGTCGCCGTACGAGGCGACGCCCAAGCCCAGGTCACTGGCCGTCATGCCAAGAGTTCCGACGATGGCGAAAGAGCCGACAATCGCCCCGATCAGTTGTGCTGCCAGATAACCAGGGACCTCGCGCCACGGGAACTTTCCGGTCGCAGCCAGCGCAACAGTGACGGCTGGGTTGATGTGGTTGCCGGAGATGTATCCGAAGACGTACACCGTCGCGATCACGATCGTGGCGAACGCCAATGAGATAAACCCGAGGTCGGCGCCGGTGAAGGGCGCGCCTCCACTTGCCATATTCAATGCGGGGACCGAGCCCACGCCGACGAACACCAGGAACGCCGTACCGATCGCTTCGGCCGCGAAACGCTGCCAAAACTTATTCTCGTCCATTGCTGTTCTCCCTTGAACGCTCTTGATAAATTCGATAATGTCGAATTGTGTTCGACAGTGTCGAATCCTGCCGGAGCTTCAATGGCGCTGTCAAGAGGGAATATCCGACAAGATGGACGTTGACGTCCCTGACACCAGATCGCGAAGGAGCCTGCGGTGATCCAGTCCATCGACCGTGCCGCGCGCATCCTCGAGCTCCTTGGCGGAGCGCGGCGTCTCGGAATCACAGACCTCGCAACAGCACTCGAGCTGCCACCGTCGACCGTTCACGGCCTCGTCAAATCACTGCAGGCACACCGGCTCGTAGCACAAGAACCCAGCGGCAATCGATACGTGCTCGGGCCGGCGCTGCTGCGGCTCTCGAGCGTTTACCTCGACACCCTGGACGTGAGATCCAGATCTGTCCGGTGGATGCACGAGCTGTCGAAGAAGACAGGCTTCGCCTCCCGCCTCGGAGTCGAGCTGTACGGCGACGTCATCGTCATCCACCACGATCGTCGTCCCGATGGCAGCGAGCAGATGCCTGAAACGGGCGTCACGATCCCCAGCCACGCATCAGCTCTCGGAAAGGTGCTCCTCGCCTACAGCGCGGAGCACGAGAAGGCCGTCCTCGCGCAGGACCTGCAAGCGTTTTCCAGCGACACCATCACTGACCCTACGGTTCTCCGTAATCAGTTCACTGAAGTGCGGCGCACCAAACTCGGCGTCGAAGCAGAAGAAGCACTCATCGGCGAATGCTCCCTCGCGGCTCCCGTGTTCAGCGAGTCAGGAGACGTCGTCGCGGCCGTTGCCATCGTTGTTCCATCCGCGGAGTGGCCCGTATCCGCTGAGACCACCAGCAGCGTGCTCGAAGCAGCCCGGAACATTTCGCGCGAACTCGGCGGCGGCTGGCCCACCTAGAGATTCCTCCGACGTTGCACATCAGTAGCATGGGGCTCGTCCTCGGCTACTCAACCCGAGCGTCCCCACCCGGCTTGCCGTCCGATCGACGAGTCCTACATATCTACGAGCCTTAGACCTACGCGGTTGAAGCCCCCAAGTTGCGGCCACCCGACAACGGTATTCAACTAGGGCGTGTCTGATAAATAGTTCGGTGGTGTGCTGAGATGCTGTGTTCATGTCGCGGTTTCAGGTGCTCTCGGATGCTCAGTGGTCGTTGATCGAGG